>NZ_JBIBWL010000003.1:231217-636286 GCF_043081325.1 Streptomyces sp. NPDC014882 | reverse complement strand
CCCCCCGGGACTGACCACCACCCCGGCCGACGGACGGAGTCCGGCGCGGCCTCAGCCGCGTTCCACCATCGCCTCGATGCCCGCGACCAGCAGGTCCAGGGCGAAGGTGAAGTCGCGGTCCAGCATCTCCGCGACCGTGTCCCCGCCGCGGGCCGCCATGAGGTTCCTGGACTCCTCGACGACCTCGGCGGTCCGCGGCGCCTCGGTCGCCTCGCTCATGGAGTGCTGGAAGTACTCGTCCGGGGTCATGCCCGCGTCCGCGACCCGGCCGAAGAAGTGGCCCTCGATCGTGCCGTAGCCGTACACGAACTGGAAGACCGCCGCGATCGCGCTCGTGATGCGGTGGTCGGGCAGGCCCGTGCGGCGGACCACCCGCTGGACCGTGCGGGAGAAGACCAGGGAGTTCGGCCCGATGTTGAGGTACCGCCCGGTCAGCGGCGACAGCCACGGGTGCCGCACCAGCAGGGTCCGGTAGGCCGACGCCAGCGCCCGCAGCCGCCCGCGCCAGTCCTCGTCCGCCGCCTCCGGGTCGGGCAGTCCCAGTTCGCCGTAGGCCGCGTCCAGGGCGAGTTCCAGCAGGTCGTCCTTGGTGTCGACGTACCAGTAGAGGGACATCGCCGTCACGTTCAGCTCGGCCGCCAGGCGGCGCATGGAGAACCCGTCCAGGCCCTCCGCGTCCAGCAGCCGTACGGTGGCCCCGGTGATCCGGTCCCGGTCGAGCCCCGACGGCTGGCTTCCGCCCCGTCCCCGGCGCGCCCTGCCCTCCAGCCACACGCTGGTCCGCCCGGCCTGCTCGGCAGCCTTCGCCATGGCGCACCTTCCTGGGGTTCTCCGGGTCACCGCTGATGACGATGCTAGGCGGCACCACGCGGGGAGGGGCGGTGACCGCGGTCACCGCCCCTCCCCGGCCGCCTCCCGGGCCACCTGCCGGACTCAGCCGGCCGTCTCGCGCGTCAGGTCGTAGAACGTGGCCGAACCGACCGTGATCTGCTGGAAGTTGGCCTCGACCCACTCGGTGATCCGTGCGGACGCGCCGTCGGCGCCGCCGCCCGTGCCGCCGCCCGATCCGCCGCCGATGAAGTAGTGGATCCTGCCGTCGGCGACGTACTGCTGGAACTGCGCCGGCGTCGGGGACGGGTCGGTGCCGTTGAAGCCGCCGACGGCCATGACCGGGTCGCCGGTGGCCAGCTGGTAGCTCGCGGCGTTCTGGGAGCCGATGGCCGCGGCGGCCCAGGTGTACCGGTCGGAGTCGGTGTCCAGCAGCTTCCTGGCCTCGTCGGTGACGGTGGCGCCGTTGATGAGGCCGCCCATGCCGCCTCCGCCGCCGCCCGCCGGGCCGGCTTCGCCGCCGGCCTGCCCGCCGGGAGCGGTCCGGCCCTGGCCCTGTGTGCCGTCGTTGCCGTTCTGCTGACCTGGCATGCCCCCGCCGGGGAAGCCGCCGTTCTGCCGGCCCTGCCCCTGCCCCTGGCCCTGGCCCTGGCCCTGGCCCTGGCCCTGCCGGCCGGGCGCGCCGCCGCCGGGGAAGCCGCCGGCGCCGGGACCGCCCCGGCCGCCGCCCATCACGGACGCGCCCGCCGGGCCCGCCGTCGGGATGGATCCGGTGTGCGCGGAGTCCACGGTGCTCAGCGTGTACGCCGTCGGTCCGGCCAGCGCCGCGACCACGCTCACGGCCGCCGCCGCGAGGGCGGTCCGCCGGGTCAGCCGGCCGGCGAAGACCAGGCCGAGCGCGCCCGTCAGGCCGCCGACCAGCACCAGCCACTTCAGCCAGGGCAGATGGTCGGGGGTGCGGTCGAGCAGGACGTACCCCCAGGCCGCGGCGGCCACCGAGGCGGCGGCGAGGGTGAGCGACGCCCAGGTCTCGGACCGCCTCTCCCACAGCAGGCCGGTGCCCATGCCGATCACGGCGGCCAGGTAGGGGGCCAGCGCGACCGTGTAGTACTGGTGGAAGATGCCCGCCATGTAGCTGAAGACCACCGTGGTGATCAGCAACGAACCGCCCCAGACCAGGAACGCGCCCCGGGTCGCCGAGGTCCGCTTCCGCTTGCGCGTGGCCACCAGGCCCGCGACCAGCAGGATCAGCGCGGCGGGCAGCAGCCAGGAGATCTGGGCGCCGATCTCGGAGTTGAACATCCGGTCCCAGCCGGTCTCGCCCCACTGCCCGGTGCCGCCACCGCCGCCGCCACCGACGCTGCCGGTCTCGTCGCCGCTGAGGCGGCCGAGCCCGTTGTAGCCGAAGGTCAGCTCCAGGAAGGAGTTGGTCTGCGAGCCGCCGATGTACGGGCGGGAGGAGGCGGGCCACAGCTCGACGACCGCGACCCACCAGCCACCGGAGACGACCAGCGCGGCCGTCGCCAGGGCCAGTTGCGAGAAGCGCCGACGCAGCGGAACCGGCGCGCGGACGGCGTACACGATCGCCAGCGGCGGCAGGATCAGGAAGGCCTGGAGGGTCTTGGCGAGGAACGCGAAGCCGATCGCGACACCGGCCCACACCAGCCACTTCGTGCGGCCGTCCTCCAGGGCGCGGACCACGAGGTGGCAGGCCACGGCCATCAGCAGGGCCAGCATGGCGTCCGGGTTGTTGAACCGGAACATCAGGGCGGCGACCGGGGTGAGCGTGAGCACGGCGCCCGCGATCAGGCCCGAGGCGGGGCCGAAGCGGCGGCGCACGGAGGCGTACACGACGGCGACCGAGCCGACGCCCATCAGCACCTCGGGGACGAGGATCGCCCACGCGTTCAGGCCGAAGACCCGCACGGACAGCGCCATCGGCCACAGCGCGGCCGGCGGCTTGTCGACGGTGATGGCGTTGGCCGAGTCCAGCGAGCCGAAGAAGAACGCCTTCCAGCTCCGGCTGCCTGCCTGCACGGCCGCGGAGTAGAAGGAGTTCGCGTAGCCGGAGGCGCTCAGGTCGTACAGGTACAGGACGCAGGTGGCGAGCAGCAGGCCGAGGAGGGCCGGGCGCGCCCAGCGGGGATCCTCGGGCCGGCCGCGCCACAGCCTGCGGGCGAGGGGCTGCTTCGGCTCGCCGGCGCCGGGGGCGGGGGCGGGGGCGCCGGGTTCCCGCGGCGCCGCGGGAGGGGCGGTCTCGGGCGGGCCCCAGGTGACCGGCGCGGCCGGGCCGTCGGCCGGCCGCGCCGCGCCGTCGAGGCGGGTGGTCATCGGGCGTCCCCCGGGTCGGTGTCGTGGGGGCGCACCGGCCGCAGCCGCATGGTGGCGTCCGCGGCCCCGCCGGCGCGGAACCGGTGCGCACCGCCGTCGTGCGGCGGAGTGGGGGGACGCGACGGGGTGTGGGGGTGCGGCGCGTGGGGGTGCGGCCGCTGCGGCAGCGCACCGGGGGCGGGGTACGCCGGTGAGGCGGCGGCCTGCCCCGGGGACGGGTCCGGGGCGGGGGCCGGGGGCTCCTCGTCGCCCCGCCGGTCCGGGAACACCCAGGCGCGGAGGAGGAGGAAGCGCAGCACGGTCGCCGCGAGGTTGGCGACGACGAGGACGGCCAGTTCGGCGGCGTGCGCCGGGTCGGACGTCGCCGCGTCGAGCGCGGCGAGGGAACCGCTGGTCAGGGCCAGGCCGATGCCGAAGACGACGAGCCCCTGGGCCTGGTGGCGGACGGCGCCGGTGCGGCCGCGCACCCCGAAGGTGAGCCGGCGGTTGGCGGCGGTGTTGGCGACCGCGGAGACGAGCAGCGCGAGCGCGTTGGCCGTCTGGGAGCCGGAGAACTGCCGGAAACCGCTGTAGAGCAGCAGGTAGAAGAGGGTGGACAGGCCACCGACGACGCAGAAGCCGACGAGCTGGCGGGCCAGGCCCTTGGGTACGTCCATGATCTCGCGGTCGCGGGGATCGTCGCCGAACGGCCTGGTCAGCCGGTCCAGGGGAAGCGAACCGGTGGCCAGCGCCCGGCCCACGCGCCATACCCCTTTCAGGTCGTCGGTCGCCGTCCTCACGATGTGCACCGTGGAGTCCGGGTCGTCGACCCAGTCGACCGGCACCTCGTGGATACGGAGACCGGCTCGTTCGGCGAGTACCAGCATCTCAGTGTCGAAGAACCAGCCGGTGTCCTCCACCAGCGGGAGCAGGAGTCGCGCCACGTCGCGGCGGATCGCCTTGAAGCCGCACTGCGCGTCCGAGAACCGGGCCTGGAGCGAGCCGCGCAGGATCAGGTTGTAGGAGCGGGAGACGAACTCCCGCTTGGCCCCGCGCACCACCCGCGAGCTGCGGGCCAGCCGGGAGCCGATCGCCAGGTCGGAGTGGCCCGAGATCAGCGGCGCCACCAGCGGCAGCAGCGCGTTGAGGTCGGTGGACAGGTCGACGTCCATGTAGGCGAGGATCGGGGCGTCCGAGGCCGACCAGACGGTTCGCAGCGCCCGGCCGCGGCCCTTCTGCTCCAGGCGGACGGACCGCACCTCCGGAACCCGCGTCTCCAGCAGCCGCGCCACGTCGGGGGTGCCGTCCGTCGAGGCGTTGTCCGCGATGGTGATGCGGAACGGGTAGGGGAACGTCCGCGTCAGATGGTCGTGCAGCCTGTGCACGCAGGGCCGGAGGTCCCTCTCCTCGTTGTAGACGGGGATCACCACGTCCAGGACAGGCGTACCGGCTGTGGCGGCCGGGAGGTGCTCCCGCGCCGGCAGGGTGCCGGGAGAAGAGTCGGTTCGCATGTCGACGACTCTCGTCAGGCGCCCTGTCGTACCCATGTGCCGGTGCTGTGCCGGCCCTGTGAGTCGCGTCGCCGGTCGGTTTCGGGCGCGGGCCGGGGCACAGCGGGGGCGAGGGCGGGCAGGTGCACGGTGAAGGCGGTCCGTCCGGGCACGCTGTCGACGGTCACGGCGCCGCCGTGCGCGCCGGCGACGGCCTGCACGATGGCCAGGCCCAGGCCGGTGGAGCCGGTGGCGCGGGAACGGGCGGAGTCGCCGCGGGCGAACCGTTCGAAGACGCGCGGGAGCAGGTCCGGCGGGATGCCCTGGCCGTCGTCCTGGACGTCCACGCACACCCAGGGACCGCGCCGCTGCACGCGCGCGGTGACGGTCGTGCCCGGCGGTGTGTGGGTGCGGGCGTTGGCGAGCAGGTTGACGAGGACCTGTTGCAAACGCGCCGGGTCGGCGGAGACCGGGGCGGGTTCCTCGGGGAGTTCGAGGCGCCACACGTGGTCGGGCCCGGCGGCGCGGGCGTCGCTGACGGTGTCGATGACGAGGGGGACCAGGTCGGTCTGCTCGAACCGGAGCGGGCGGCCCGCGTCGAGGCGGGCGAGCAGCAGCAGGTCCTCCACGAGGAAGGTCATCCGGCCGGCCTCGGACTCGATCCGGCCCAGCGCGTGCCGGGTGTCGGGCCCGACCCGTTCGCGCCCGCGGCGGGTCAGTTCGGCGTACCCCCTGATGGAGGCCAGGGGGGTCCTGAGTTCGTGGCTGGCGTCCGCGACGAACTGGCGGACCCGCGTCTCGCTCTCCTGGCGGGCGTGCAGGGCGCCGTGGACGTGATTCAGCATCCGGTTGAGCGCGGCGCCGACCTGGCCGACCTCGGTGTGCGGGTCGGTCTCGGACTCGGGGACCCGCTCGGAGAGGTTGACCTCGCCGGTGTGCAGGGGGAGTTCGGAGACCCGGGTGGCGGTGGCGGCGACCTTGCGCAGGGGGCGGGTGGCCAGCCCGACGAGCACGTAGCCGGCGATGACGGCGGCGCCGAGGCCGGCGGCGGTGACACTGACCTCCACGAGGATCAGCGTGTTGACGGTGCTGTCGACGGCGGCGGTGGGCAGGGCGACGTAGTAGCCGGAGCCGTCGTCTCCGTGCACGTACGTCACGAGGTAGTCGCCGAGGCCCGGGAGGGTCACGGTGTGGGTGCCGGCCAGGGGCACGCCCTCGAGGGCGGCCCGCTGGGACGCGCTCAGCGTGGTGGCGTTCATCCGCTGGCGGATGTCGTCGGAGACCCGCTCGGCGACGACGGCCCTGGAGACCGTGCCGTCGGCGGCGACCTCCGCGGCCACGGTCCGCTCCTGCGTCGGACCGTTGGTGACGAAGCCGTCGACGCGGTCCTCCGCCAGGGTCGTCTTGTCGCCGTCCCGGCCGAACGGCGGTCCCGACAGCCGCTTGCCGGCCTCGGCGACCTGATCGCCCAGCTGCTCGTACAGGTGCGAGCGCAGGGCCAGGGTCGTCACCGTGCCGATCACCGCGCAGACCACCGCGATCAGCACCACCGACGCCACGACGAGCCGGGTCCGCAGGGTGCGGGGCTTGCGGGGCCTGCCGAACCGCCTCCGCGCGTGCGGCCGTCGGCGCCCGCTCATGACGCGGCGGGCTTGATCAGGTAACCGGCGCCGCGCCGCGTGTGGATCATCGGCTCGCGCCCCGCGTCGATCTTGCGCCGCAGGTAGGAGATGTACAGCTCGACCACGTTGGCCTGGCCGCCGAAGTCGTACGACCACACGCGGTCCAGTATCTGGGCCTTGCTGAGCACCCGCCGCGGGTTGCGCATCAGGAAGCGCAGCAGCTCGAACTCGGTGGCGGTGAGGTGGATGTCGTCGCCGCCCCGCGAGACCTCGTGGCTGTCCTCGTCCAGGGCGAGGTCGCCGACGACGAGCACCGACTCGGAACGGCGGTCGGCGGCGCCGGAGCGGCGGATGAGGCCGCGCAGCCGGGCCACGACCTCCTCCAGGGAGAACGGCTTGGTGACGTAGTCGTCGCCGCCGGCGGTGAGGCCGGCGATCCGGTCCTCCACGGCGTCCTTGGCGGTGAGGAACAGGACGGGGACGTCGGGCAGCTCGCGGCGCAGCCGGCCGAGGACGGTCAGCCCGTCCATGTCGGGCAGCATCATGTCCAGGACGACGGCGTCGGGCCGGAACTCGCGGGCGGTCTGGAGGGCGCCCGTGCCGTCACCGGCGCTCCGGATCTGCCATCCCTCGTAGCGCAGGGCCATGGACAGCAGTTCGGTGATCGACAGCTCGTCGTCCACCACCAGCACGCGGACGGGGCTCCCGTCCGGCCTCAGCAGTTCGGTGCGCCCCTGGGGCGAGGTCGTGGTCATGCGGGACACCCTGTCGGGGTCCTCTGAGAACGCGCTTTCCGCCGTCTGTGATTTCCCTGAGAAACCCACAGGAACCTCTCAGGGAGGCGCGGTGGGGGACGCGGGCCGGCCGGCCCCTCCTCCGCGTTCGCCCCGGTGGGGCGGCCGGGACGGTCCGGTGGAGCGCCCGGCTCCGTGCGGCGGACCCCCTGCGGGTTCCCGGGAGTTCCTGGAAGTTCCTGGGAGTTCTCTGAGGGCCCCGCCGGGTACGGGGCCGCCCGGGGCTCAGTGCGGGAGGGCGGCGAGCCACTCGACGAGGATGCGGTTGAGGTCCTCGGGCCGCTCCTGCTGGATCCAGTGGCCGCAGCCGTCGAGCAGGTGGGAGGAGACCAGGCCGGGCAGGGTGGTGGCGTGGGCGTCGATCGCGTCGGCGAGCCAGGTGGTGGAGGCGTCCAGGCGGCCGGCGACGAACAGGGAGGGCTGGGTGACGGGGGCGCCGTCGTGGTCGGCGAGGTCCTCCCAGTCCCGGTCCATGTTCCGGTAGCGGGCCAGTGCCCCGCTCAGCCCGGTCCGCTCGAACTCCGCGGCGTAGAAGTCGAGTTCCTCCTCGGTGAGCCAGCCGGGCAGCCGGCCGGCGGGGAAGCGGTCGCGCATCCGGCCGCCGCGGGGCACGAAGTACGGGCTCGGCGCGTCGGGGGCGGGCATGGTGTCGGCGGACAGGGCCGCGTAGAAGCCGGCGAGCCAGCCGCGCACGTCGGGCTCGATCTCGGCCTCGGCCCTGCCGGGCTCCTGGAAGTAGGAGACGTAGAACTCCTCCTGCGCGCCCGCCATCCGCGCGAAGACCTCGCCGGGCCGTGGTCCGCCGCGGGGCGTGTAGGGGACGCCGAGCAGGCCGACCGCGCGGAAGACGTCCGGGCGCAGCAGCGCGGAGTGGGCGGCGACGGACGAGCCCCAGTCGTGGCCGACGACCACCGCGCGCTCCTCGCCGAGGGCGCGCACCACGGCGGCGTTGTCCTCGACCAGTTCCCGCATGCGGTACGCCTCCGGGGCGGCGGGCCGGGAGGAGCGGCCGTACCCCCTGACGTCGAGGGCGGCCGCACGGTACCCGGCGGCCGCGAGGGCGGGCAGCTGGTGGCGCCAGGAGTACCAGGACTCGGGGAATCCGTGCACGAGGAGCACCAGCGGGCCGGTGCCCTGCTCCACGAGATGGATCCGGCCCGCGGGGGAGGGAACGGTCCGGTGGACGACGTCCGAGGTCTGCTGCGGCATGAGAGCTCCAGAAGTCCGGGCCCGGAAGGCGCCGGGCCGTCCGGCCGCGGGGCCGCCCCCGTCCGGTGGAGTCCGTCCGGGCGGGGCCCCGTCACCGGCATCCTGCGGGGACGCGCCACAACGGCGCGAGGGGACTTGCCGGTTCGGCAAAACCGGGGTGGGGGCGAAGACCGGTTCGCGGGGCTGTCACCGGGCCGCCGCGGGCGGCCCGGTCCTCAGAACAGCTCGTCCTGGAGGGATGCCGTCGGCTTTCCGAACTCCCGCACCGGCATGCTCGTCCCGGCCGTCCCCCCGGCCGGGACGAGTTCCCAGCCCCGCAGCAGCCGGGTGTCCAGCACGACGACCCCCGCCGCCGTCGCCAGATGCAGATCCGGGCCGGCGGCGGCGACCAGTTCCCCGCTCACCGCGCCCCCGGCGACCAGCTCGCTCACCGCGCCGACGGCCGCCGGCGCCCCCGCGAGGCCGAAGACCCCCATGTGGTCGACGGCCCGGAAGGGCTCCCGTGCCAACGACTCGGGCCATCCCTCCAGTCCGGCCGCCCTGGCGTGCAACTCGCGGATCTCCAGCGCCCGTTCCCCCTCCTCGCGGGGCAACTCGGCGCGGACGGCCCGCTTCTCGGCGTACGGGACCCGGTCCGGGACGCGCAGCGCGGCCCGCAGCAGTTCCTCCGTGCGCCGGGCGGCCATCAGGGGGCCGGTGCCGAGCCAGCTGAAGGAGACGGCACCCTGCTCCAGCAGCCGTGCCGGCCCCCGACCGGCCGCGGTGATCCCGACCTTGACCAGGCCGGGCCCGAACCAGGCCAGGTACACGCGGTAGGGCCGCGGGTCGTCGGCGACGCCGTCCGCGGCGACGGAGTGCGCCCGGTCCAGCCGCCCGCACTCCTCGCAGCGCGCCCCCGTGCCGCGCGCCGGCACCACCGCCCGCACCGGGCACGGGTGCCCCCGGGCACCCGCGCACGTCCGCACACCCCCCTCCGCGACCCCGAAGGCCACCCGCTTCCCCCACGACAGCGGGCTGCGGCGCCCCCCGTCCCACAGCAGCTCGGGCCCCGTCCCCGACCAGCGCAGCCCCGCGCACTTCCATGCCTGTGCCATCACCCACCACGGTAGGCGCCCCCACTGACAACGCCCCGCGGCCACCCGCCGGGAGGCCGGACCGGCCGGCAGCCCGGGGACGACCACGGCGGAGCCGGTTCCGCCGGTCCGGCCGACGGGCCGACGAGGCCGACGAGGCCGACGAGGCCGACGAGGCCCGGACGCGAGCGGGATCAGGAGCGCCGTCCCCCGAACTCCCACGCGTGGACCTCGATGCCGGCGTACCGGTCCGCGCTCAGCACGGCGCGCGCCGCGTCCGGGTCCGGGGCGCGGAGCAGCACCGCCGTACCGAGCCAGGCGCCGCCGGCGTCGGACAGCAGCGGCCCGTACGCGATCAGCTCGTCGCGGTCGTCCGGTACGTCGAGGTCGGCGGCCTCGCCCGCGCCGAGCCCGAGGACCAGGTACCGCTCGCCCCCGTCCCGGCCGCCGGGGAAGTCCCACATCGTGCGCCCCAGCAGGTTGCGCCACCGCCGCAGCAGCACGTCCCGATAGGCGCCGGCCTGGTAGCCCGGCTCGTCGAACGCGAACGCCCGCGCGGCGGCCGGGTCCGGCAGGTCGAGGATGTGCACGCTGCCGCTGAGCACGTCCCCGTCGAAGGTGGGCCCCCGGGCGATCATCTCCGTCTCGTACCGGTCCATGTAGGACCAGTGCTCCTCCAGCAGCTCGGTGCGCAGTGCGAGGGAGCCGGGCCGGTCGCGGTGATGACAGAAGAACTCCATGCGCCCAGTCTCGGCGACTTCCCCGCGGGCCGGGGCCGAACGGCCGGTCCGCCGTCCGCCGTCCGCCGTCGCGCGAACCGGTCCGGGCGGAGGACGTCAGGCGGCGACGCGGGCGACGAGCCGCCTGGCCTTCTCGGCGGCGTCGGCCAGCGCGCGCTCACGGGACGCCTCCGCGAGGGGGACCAGGTCCGCCATCGCCGGGTTGACGGCGGCCATGGTCAGCTCGGGCACGATGAAGTCGACCTCGGCGCCGACCATCTCGACCAGGACGGCCTCGAGGTAGTTCTGCACGTACTCGAAGCCCTCGCGCGGGGTGCCCGGCGCGTAGGAGCCGCCCCGGCTGGCGACGACGGTGATCGGGAGGCCCTTGAGGGTCGAGTCGGGCCCGGCCGTGCGGCCCATCAGGAGGACCTGGTCGAGCCAGGCCTTGAGGGTCGAGGGGATGGTGAAGTTGTACATCGGGGCGCCGATCAGCACGGCGTCCGCCTCCTCCAGCTCCTCCACCAGCTTCAGCCGCTCGGCGAACGCCGCGGCCTGCTCCGGGGTGTGGGTGGCCGGGTCGGCGAAGCCGGCCGAGGCGGCGAGGGCGTCCAGGTGCGGGACGGGTTCCGCGGAGAGGTCGCGGTAGTTCACGGTGCCCTGCGGGTGCTGCTCCTCCCACGACTTGCGGAAGGCGTCCGTCACCGCGCGGGACGCGGAGGCGGAGGCGGGGAGCAGCGACGAGTCCAGGTGCAGCAGCGTGGCCATGGGGCACTCCAGGGTGGGGGTACGTTTCCGTAGGTAGCTATCAATAACTACGCGACAACTAATAGCACAGCTACTTACTTTTTTTCACCCCCGAACGGCAGAGCGGTACCCTGAGGGCATGGCGGAAACAACGAGGACGGATCACGAGCCGGGGGCGTGCAGCCGGGTCGGCGACGGCATCACCAGCGTCTTCGGGCTGCTCGGCAAGCGCTGGACGGGCATGATCGTGGCCGCGCTGATGCAGGGTCCGGTCCACTTCGCCGATCTGCGCCGCGGCATCCCCGGCATCAGCGAACGCATGCTGTCCGACCGCCTGACCGAACTGGGCGCCGCCGGCCTCGTGGTGCGCGAGGTCGACGAGGGCCCCCCGCTGCGCGTCTCGTACCGCCTGACCGACGCCGGGACCGCCTTGGGCCCCGCCCTCCAGGAACTGGGCCGCTGGGCGGAGGAACACCTGCTCAAGACGGACGGCGCCTGCTGAGGCAGCCTCCGGAACCAGGTGTGCCGGTGCGTACGGGTGCGGCGCCCCCGGGACACCGGATCCGCACCGGGGGACACGGCCTGCGGGAGGGCGGCCGGATCGGGCTCAGGCCCGCCGGCCCGCCGGAGTGATCACGGCGCGGCCGGCAGTCGGCGGTCGGCTCGGAGAGGGGTTTCCGGTGCCGCGGTCCGGGGCGTTCGCGCGGACCCGCACGCCGCGGGCCTCCGACCGGGTGACCGGGCCGAAGTCGCGCGGGGGCACCGGCGGGGCGGTGGGCCCGCGTCCCGACCGGCCACGCACGTCACGGCCCCGTAGGTCACGGCCACGCACGTCACGACCACGCACGTCAGGGCCCCGTAGGTCACGACCACGCACGTCACGGCCGGGCGAGTCCCGCCCGGCCGGCTCAGGCGACGCCGACGAGCCGCACCGCGGCCCCGGCCGCCCTCGTCGAAGACCCGCGCGGCTCGTGGGACCGGGCCGGGGCGGGGCGAGTACCGGGGCGGAGGCCGGGCCGGGCCCCGGGGCCCGGGCAGGACCGCGGGCCGGACGGCCCCGGGTGGCAGCTAGGCGGACCTGCGCCGAGCCGGACGCCGGTCGGGGACGAACTCCGGCACGTCTTCGAGCGGGAAGTGGTCGTTCTCCGCGGGCTCCGCGGACTCCGTGAAGTCTCCGAAGTCCGGTGCCTGGAAGGGGTTCGCCGCCGGGGGCGGCGAGGTCGCGAGGGAACTGCGCGGCGCTCCTTCCGGAGCGGAGAACAGCGAGGTCGAGTCGATGAGAGGACTCCCATTCGTTACAGGTCCGTGAGGAAGCCGGAGTGCCGTGGGCGGGCACCGCGGGTTCTACAGCTTGGTCAGCTTGGGGTACGGGGTGAGGATCCGGTGTTGCGCCGAGCCGAAATCGACGAGGACCGCGATTCCCTCCTCGATACCGATCACCCGGCCGAGGCCGTGCACGTCGTGCGTGACCTGGTCACCCACGGCGAAGTGCTTGGGCGGCGGCGCGACCGGAGCCTTGAAGGGGCTGGTGGGCAGATGGCGCTTCGATGCAGCAGGCTTTGTCATTGCCCCCAGTATGCGCCTGCACGCGGCCGCCCGGCAGCGCTCGAACGCCTCTTCCGTCTCCCGGGGGCTTCCGCCGGTCACGCCGTGGGGCGGCGGACGAAGATCCGGGAGGAGCACCCTGGGCGTCGATGTCACCGGTCGACGTCGAAGGCCCCACCGGACGGACCGGCGGGGCCTTCGATCTGTGTGCACTCGGCAGGATTCGAACCTGCAACCTTCTGATCCGTAGTCAGATGCTCTATCCGTTAAGCTACGAGTGCTTGTTCTTCTTTTGTTTTCCGTCTCCGCTCCCGGCCCTTGCGGCTCGTTCCCGGCGACAGGAAGAACATTACATGACTGCCGCCGCCATGTGAAATCCGATTCCCCTACCCCTTGTGACCTGCGAGAAGACCCGATCCGGGGGGTGCGGAACAGGAGCCCGGGAACGACGAAGCCCCGGTCGCGGAGGACCGGGGCTTCGAAGTGGAGCGGAGGCGGAGGGATTTGAACCCTCGATGGGATTGAAGTCCCAAACCGCATTAGCAGTGCGGCGCCATAGACCGGACTAGGCGACGCCTCCACACAGCCGCTCGCGTGTCTGCGAGTGGCGCGTGCAGATGATGACACAGTCGAGCGTCGTGTCACCAATCGGCGTCCACGGTACTAGGCGGGCGGCCCGCAGGGCAAAGGCATTCGCCGGGCGGAACGTCGCCGGGGGTGGGGCGTTAGGCAGGTCATGGTCCAGGTCACCCCGCTGCGGCGGCTCGCTCTCACCCTCTCCGCCGCCTCCGCCGTCGCCGGCTCCCTCGGCGCGGGTTCCGTCACCGCCCACGCCGGGCCCGGTCCGGTCCGTCCGCACTTCCCCCCGCCGCACCTCGTACCGCCGCGCCTCGCGCCGCCGCCCGTCCGCGACGAGGACCGGCCCGCCTCCGGCGATCACCTCACCGTGACGGTCCGGGGCGCGGGCGGGGGCGCCGACGGGACCTTCACGGTGCGGTGCCGCCCGGACCGGGGGACGCACCCGGACGTGCCGGGGGCCTGCGCCGCCGTGGACCGCAACACCCGGTGGGGCAGGGATCCCTTCGCGCCCGTGCCGGAGGGCAGCGTGTGCACCATGCGGTACGGCGGTCCGGCCACCGCTCACGTCACCGGCCGGTGGGCCGGACGACCCGTCGACACCGTGTTCGAGCGCGGCAACGGGTGCCAGATCGAGCGCTGGGACCGGTTCGTGCCGCTGCTGCCCGGGGCGGGGCGGACGCCCTCCCGCCCCTGACGGGCGCCGGAGCGGTCGACCGGGTTCCGTTCCGCCGCCGCCCGAGGGACGGCGGCCGGGGGACGGCGCCCGGGGACACCCGCCGAGGACGCCCTCCGGAGCGCCGGGTCCGGCACCTCCCGCCCCCGTCCCCGCACCCCACCGGAGCCGCACAGGTTTCCCGTGGCGGAAGCACCCGTCGCGTGGACGTCACGCGAAGGTCCCGCGAAGGCGGGGCGGGCGGTCGCACGTTCTGAGGCACTTCGTCGTGCGAGCTGCCTCTCATCCGGCGCCCCGAGCACGGCCCCAGCCCTTAGACTCGCTCGCGTGACACGCTGCGGGAGGGTTGGCAAGATGGCCCGGGCGGTCGGCAAGGTGCGGTAACAGGGAGGAAGCGACTCGTGAGCAGCAGGCCATCCCGAGGCGCTGCTCGCCTCGCAGCCATACTCGACGCACTGCCCGACGCGTTGGTCCTGGTCAACGCCAACGGGACCGTCGTCAACGCGAACACCATCGCGCTGGAGGCGTTCGAGACACCGGGTACCGCCCTCGTGGGGCGGGGACTGCTCGATCTCCTGCCGGAGTTCGACTCCAAGCTCATCCCCGGCTCGATGCGGCGCCCGGACCACATGGACCCGCGCGGCCGGACCAAGCCCACGCGGATGACCGCCCGGCGCACCGACGGCACCGAGTTCCCCGTCGAGGTCACCAGCGCCAACCTCGAGAACGGCCAGCAGGCCTACGACAGCCACGGCTACGCCAACGACGAGCTGCTGATGCTCGTGGTGCGCGACCTGTCGGGCACCGTCGACACCGAGGCCGAGCTGGCCCGGTCGCAGCGGCAGACCGAGATGATCCTGCGGGCCGCGTCCGAGGGTGTCGTCGGCACCGACACCGACGGACGGATCGTGCTGGTCAACCCGGCCGCCGCCCAGACCCTCGGCTACCGGGCGAGCGACCTCGGCGGCAAGGAGCTGCACACGCTCGTGCTGCACTCCCGCGCCGACGGCTCCCCCTTCCCCTACGACGAGTCGCCGCTCGCCGACACCCTGCGCTCCGGGCGCAAGCACCGGGTGCGCGGGCAGGTGCTGTGGGCCAAGAGCGGGGACAAGGTCTCGGTCGACCTGACGACCGCGCCCGTCCGCGACGGCGACCAGCTCGTGGGCGCCGTGATGACCTTCACCGACCGGCGGCCCTACGACTCCCTCGCCGAGGAGAAGGACGCCGTCGAGAAGCGGCACCGGGACGAGCTGGAGCGGCTCTCCGAGGAGCACGCCTCCGACCTCACCGCGCTGCGCCAGCGGCACGTCACCGAGGTGGAGGAGCTGCAGGAACGGCACCAGGAGGAGCTGGCCGCCGGTGAGGAGCGCTACGCCGCGCTCGGCGAGCGGGAGAAGGACCGGTACGAGGCCCTCGCCGCCCGCCACGACCAGCTGCTGACCCTGCTCGGCCGGTCGCTGCGCGGCCCCCTGGACGAGCTGCGCCGCGAACTGTCGGCGCTCGCCGCCGACGACGCCGGGCAGCTGTGGCCCGAGGCCAACCAGGTCCTGCACCACCTGTCGGCCGGGTACGCCCGCATCACCACCCTCATCGACAACGTCCTCGGCTACCAGCGCCTGGACACCGGCGGCGAGGCCATCACCCGTACGAAGGTGATGCTCGACGCCGTCGTCGCCGCCGGTGTCGACGGGGCCGTCGAACTGGTCGGGCCCGGGCGGGTCCAGTTCGCCGTGCACGCGCCGCCCATCGAGGCCGAGGTCGACGCGCGGCTCCTCGCGACCGCGCTCGCCCACCTCGTCGCCGACGTCGCGGGCGTCGACGCCACCGGCAACGCCCCCGTCTCGGCGGGCGGTTACATGGACAACACGGTCGTCGTGGCCGCCGCCCAGCGCGGCGAGGTGGTCCGCATCGAGGTGCGCGGCCCCTACGCGGGCGGCGACCCGGTGCACGAGCCGATCGTGCGCGGGATCGTGCGGGCGCACGGCGGCGTGCTCCAGACGCACGAGGTGCCGGGCATGAGCGGCAGCGCGTACGTCCTCGAGGTCCCGCTGGGCGGTGGGGCGGGCGCCGTCGCCGCTCCCGTCGTCGGGTCCGCCGTCGCGCTGCCGGCCGGTCCGCCGGACCGGGCCGCGGAGACGGCCGACGGTGCCGCCGCGGGCGACACGTCCGACACGGCCGACGGGCAGAACGCCGGCGCGGGGCGGCGGCGGGCCCGGCGGTCCTCCGTGGACGCCTTCCTGGAGAGCGAGGTCGCGGGCGCGGCGCCCGTCGGCGCCGAGGGCGAGTCCGCGGTACCGACCGGCCGGCGCCGCCGGCGCGGGCCGGTGGCCGGGGAGACGCCGGCCCCGGTCCCCGTCGAGGAGGCCGACGCCTCCGGCGGGACCGGTCGACGGCACGCGCGGTCCGGCGAGGGCGCCGGGGTGAGCGAGGGCGCCGTGGTTACGGCCGCCGAGCACGCGGCGGGCACCGCCGCCTCGGGCACGGGGCTCGGCGGCACCGTCCCGCCGCAGGGCGTACCGGCGCCGGGCGGACGGCGGGCCCCGCACGACGGCGACGAACCGCAGGCGGCCCTGCCGCCCGCCCTGCCCGCGCTCGCGGGCGCCCTGGTGCCCGCGGAGGGCGCCGGACAGCCGACGGGCCGCCGCCGACGCGCCCTGACCGCCGCGAACGAACGCGCCGCCGCGCAGGAGGCGGGGCCCCGCACGGTGTTCGCCCTGCCGCCCGCGGAGGCGGACCGTCCGGCCGAGGGTGCGGCCGGCGCGGAGGCGCCGGAAGCGGGGCAGGTTCCGGGGCAGCAGGGGCCGGTGCCGGTCGCTCCCGTCCCGGCGCAGGACGCCGTACCGGCTGCCGGGCCCGTTCCGCTGCCCCTTCCCGGGCAGGCCCAGGTCCCCGCCCAGGCCGCGTCCGGCGACTCGCCGATCGACCACGGCCGGCACGACGCCGTCCCGCACGGCCAGGCCGACGACCACACCCCGCCGCAGCCCCACCCCACCACCGCGCCCACGGGCCGCCGGCGGCGGGCGGGCGGCCGGCCGGTGACGGAGGAGGGGACCGGGGCCGAGGGCGTCGCGACCGCCGCGGTTCCGGCACAGGCGCAGGCGCCTCGGGTGCAGGCGCCGCAGGTTCAAGCTCCGCAGGTTCAAGCTCCGCAGGTTCAAGTTCCGCAGGGGCAGACGTCTCAGGTGCAGGGCTCCGCGCCCGCACCGTCCACGCCCGTCCAGGTCGCCGCGGAACTGCCGCTTCCGGCTCAGCCGCTCCCCGGTCAGACGGTGCCCGGTCAGGCGGTGCCGGTGCCCGGTCAGGTGCTCCCCGGGCAGGCGGTGCCGGTGCCCGCGCAGCCGCTGCCCGGTGGGCCGGCCACCGGGCAGCCCGTCATCCCCGGTCAGGCCGGTCCGACCGGTCAGCCCGCTCCGGCAGCTCCGGCAGCTCCGGGCAGTCCGGCTCCCCAGGCCGTACCGACCGTGCCGGGGCAGGCGGGCGCGCCCGCGCAGGTCCCGCCCGTCGGGCCGCTCCCCGCCGAAGCGGCCGTCCCAGTGACGCCGACCCCCGGTTCGGGCACCCCGCTGCCGCCCGAGGCCACCGCCGCGCAGCCGCGGGTGGCCCAGCCCCTGCCCGCCGAGGCCGCGCCGGTCCCGCCCGTCGACCCCGACTCCACCCAGGGCCGCGCGTTCAGCGTGCGGACACTGGGCCAGGGCGTGCCCTTCACCCGGCAGGCCGCGCAGGTGCAGCAGGCGCAGCAAGCACCGCAGGCCCAGCCGGTCCAGCGGTTGCAGCAGGCCGCGCAGCCCCCGCAGGCCGCCCAGCCCGCGGCCCCCCACCCCACCTCCGCCACCCCCGCACCGCACCACCCGAACGGCTCCGGGCGGCGCCGCAAGCTGGGCACGCGGCCCGACGCGGCGGCGGCGCAGGAGCAGACGGCCCGTCCGCACCCGGCGGCCGAGCAGGCCGCCGTGCCGCAGGCACCGGTGGCTCCGGGCGCGCCCGTCGCGCATCCCTCGCTCGCGGGCCAGCCGCTTCCCGGGCAACCGCTTCCCGGGCAGCCCGCGGCCGGGCAGTCCCTGGCCGGTCAGGTGCGGCTGGCGCCCGGGACCGAGGGGGCCGGGCGGTCGTACGCCATAGGGGCGCCGGACAAGAACGCCGCCGAGGGGCCGGAGCCGCTGGACGGGCCGGGCGGGGCCGTCGAGGTGGCCGATCCGCCGCGGCCGCAGCCGATGGACGACGAGCTGCCTCCGGAGCCGCTGGACAACCCGCGTCGGCTGCTGGTGTGGCCGGCCCCGGACGCCAGTACGCAGCAGGCGCTCAGCGACCGCGGCTACCGGCCGGTCATCGTGCACTCGCGCGAGGAGGTCGACGCCCAGATCGCCGCGTTCCCGGCCGCGCTGTTCGTCGACCCGCTGACCGGTCCGATCACCCGGACCGCGCTGCAGTCGCTGCGTCAGGCGGCGGTGGCCGCGGAGGTACCGGTGCTGGTCACGGCCGGACTCGGGCAGGCGACGCGCGAGGCGGCGTACGGCGCCGATCCCGCCGTGCTGCTGAAGGCGCTCGCGCCGCGGGACAGTGAGCAGCATCCGCCGCGGGTGCTGCTGATCGAGGAGCACGCGGAGATCGCTCTGGCGCTGACCGCGACGCTGGAGCGGCGCGGGATGCAGGTCGCGCGGGCGGCCGGCGACGCGGACGCGGTCGCGCTCGCCGGGCAGCTGCGGCCGAACCTGGTCGTGATGGACCTGATGCAGGTGCACCGGGGGCAGGCCGGGATCGTCGACTGGCTGCAGGCGAACCGGCAGCTCAACCGCACGCCGCTGGTCGTCTACACGGCCACCGTCGACCAGGCGGACCTGCCCCGGCTGGCCTCCGGCGAGACCGTCCTCTTCCTCGCGGAACGCTCCACCAGCGAGGAGGTGCAGGTCCGGATCGTCGACCTGCTGGCGCGGATCGGCACCAACTGAGGGATCACGCCTCCGTCACGGCCGGGCCCTCCGTGACGGGCGGGCCCTCCGTGACGGGCGGGCCCTCCTCGCGGACGGTCCTCCCTCATGGCAGGCCCTCCTGACGGGCGGGTCCCGTCAGGAGCAGGCCCTCCGACACGACCGGCCCTCCTCACGGGCGGGCCCCGTCACCACCGGGTCCCGTCACGGGCCGGTCCTTCTCACGAGCGGGTCCCCGACACGGCCGGCCCTCCGTCACGGACGGGCGACCAGTCTGCGGGCCGCCTCCTTCACGGAGGCGCGCAGGCGGTCCCGGTCGGAGTCGTCCCCGCCGACCAGGATGCGGCGCATCTGGGGGACGACGGTGGCCCAGTTGGCGAGCGCGACCAGCAGGAACAGCAGATCGGGGGCGGGGATCGCGTCGTCGACGACCCCGCGGTCCTGGCCGTCCCGCAGGGCGGCGACCTTGCGGGCGTAGTGCTCCTGCCGCTCGGCCTCGTCGGGGAGTTCGGCGGTGCCGTACTCGATGCCCTCCCAGTACAGGAGCCGCAGGAGTTCGGGGTGGGCGGCGTGGTAGTCCATGAGCCGGTCCATCCAGCCCTCGACGTCGTCGGGGTCGACGGGGACGGCGGCGGCGAGGTCGACCATGCGGCGGCCGAGGACCTGCGTGAACAGCTCCGCCTTGTTGCCGAAGTAGGCGTAGATCAGCTGCTTGTTGGCCTTGGCCTCGGCGGCGATGCGGTCGACGCGGGCGCCCGCGATGCCGTACCGGGCGAACTCGGCGACCGCCGCTTCGAAGATCCGCGCCCTGGTGGCCTCGGGGTCGCGGGGGGTCCTGGTCGTTGCCATGGGGTCAGGGTAGCGCGCGGGTAACCAACTGGTTGGTTGACAGGGAATGGACGCGCGGCCGAGACTGTTCCCCCATCGTTCCAACCAACTGGTTGGTTATTGGAGTCGGCTCGAAGGAGCGCGTCCACCATGCCGTCCACAGCCACCGCCGGGCAGCAACAGCAGCAGCACGCCTGGCCCGCCGAGCGGGCCCGGCCCGCCCAGCGCCTGTTCCTCCCCCTCGTCGCCCTGTGCACCGCCGTCACCGCCGCCAACATCTACGTGGCCGCCCCGCTCCTCCCCCTGATCGCCCACGACTTCGGCTCCGCGCCCTCGGCCGTGGCCTGGATCGCGTCGGTCGCCCAGTTCGGCTACGCCGCCGGCCTCCTCTTCTTCGCGCCGCTCGGCGACCGCGTGAACCGCCGCCCGCTCGTCGCGGCCCTCTCGCTGGTCACCACGGCGGCGCTGGTCGCCGGCGCCGCGGCGGCCGGCACGGCCGCGCTCGCCGCCGCCGTGTTCGTCGCCTCGGCCGCCACCGTCGTGCCGCAGCTCCTGGTGCCGCTGGTCGCCGAACGCGCCCCCGCCCGCCACCGGGCCCGGCACGTCGCCGCCGTCATCGCCGGTCTCTTCACCGGCATCGTCGCCGCCCGCGTCCTCGGCGGACTCGCCGGGCAGGCCTTCGGCTGGCGCCCGGTGTTCGTCGGCGCCGCCGGCCTCACCGCGGTCCTCGGCCTGCTCACCGCGGCCGCCCTGCCCTCCGAACGCCGTCGCCCCCGTGAAGGCGGCCTCTTCGCCGGGCTGCGCGCCATGCCCGGCCTGGTGCGCCGGTCGCCCGACCTGTGGCGGGCGTGCGTGCGGCAGGCCGGCATGTACGGCGCCTGGAGCGCGCTGTGGACCTCACTGGCCCTGCTGCTGACGGGCGGCTCGTACGGCCTCTCCACCGCGACCGCCGGCCTGTTCGGCCTCTTCGGCCTCGCCGCCAGCGTCGTCGCCCCGCTGGCCGGCGGCCTGGTCGACCGCTTCGGCGCCGCGAAGGTCGTCCGCGCCGCCTACCTGCTGGCCGCCGTGTCCGTGCCGCTGTTCTGGCTGGGCGGCCGGGTGATGGCCGCGCTGTTCGTGGCCGCGGTCGTGATCCACACGGCCCTCGTCGCCTCCCACGTCGCCAACCAGACCCTCGCCCTCACCACCACCGGCGCCCCGGCCACCGCCAACAGCGCCTACGTCGTGGCGGGCTTCGCCGGCGGAGCCACCGCCTCGGCCCTGGCGGGCCTCGCCTTCGCCCACTTCGGCTGGACCGGCGTGGTCGCGATCGCGGGCCTGTGGCTGACGGCCGGCTGGGGGACCACGGCGGTGAAGCGGGCGTAGCCCTCGGGCACCGCGGCGACGGAACGACGGGTCGTCAGGACGCCGTCGCCGGACGGAACCCCGCCGGCGGAGACGTCCCCGGCCAGCACCGACCGGCGCCGGTCGGCACCGGTCGGCCCTCCGCGCACAGCCGTCCGCCCGGCAGGGGCCGCGAGGTGCCCTGCCGGGCGGACGGGGTGCGTCGGATCCCGGTGACGTCCAGGCCGCGCCGGAGCCGAGCGGCCTCCAGGCCGTATCGGAGCCTGGCGGCCTCCAGGCCGGGTCAGAGCCGGGTGATGCCCAAGCCGGGTCAGAGCCGCGTGACGTCCAGGTCGCCCGCCGCGTACCGCCTGCGCAGCACCTTCTTGTCGAACTTGCCCACGCTCGTCTTCGGGACCGCCTCGACGATCGTCCAGCGCTCCGGGAGCTGCCACCTGGCGACGCCGCCCTCTTCGGCGAGGAAGGCGCGCAGGGACTCGAAGTCGGCGGTGGCGCCCTCCTTGAGGACGACCGTGGCCAGCGGGCGCTCGCCCCACTTGTCGTCGGGGACGGCGACCACGGCCGCCTCGGCGACGGCCGGGTGGGCCATCAGCGCGTTCTCCAGGTCCACCGAGGAGATCCACTCGCCGCCGGACTTGATGACGTCCTTGGCACGGTCGGTGAGGGTGAGGAAGCCGTCGGCGGAGATGGTGCCGACGTCCCCCGTCTTCAGCCAGCCGTCCTCGCTGAACTTGTCGGCGGGCCGCAGGGGTTCGGCGTCGGGCCCGTTGTAGTAGGCGCCGGCGATCCACGGACCGCGGACCTCCAGCTCGCCCGCGGACTCCCCGTCCCAGGGGAGCCGCTCGCCGCCGGGCCCGGTGAGGCGGGCCTCGACCCCGGCCGGGAAACGGCCCTGGGTCAGGCGGTACCCGAACTCCGCGTCCGTGCCGACCGCGGCGGCCGGCGGGCGGGCGATGGTGCCCAACGGGGAGGTCTCCGTCATGCCCCAGGCGTGGCAGACCCGCATGCCGAGCCGGTCGAAGGCCTCCATGAGGGAGGGCGGGCAGGCCGAACCGCCGATGGTGACCTGGGTGAGGGAGGAGACGTCCCGCGGCCTGGCGGTCAGCTCGGCCAGCAGTCCCTGCCAGATGGTGGGCACCGCGGCGGCGTGGGTCGGCTTCTCGCTCTCGATCATCTCGGCGAGGGGCGCGGGCTGGAGGAAGCGGTCCGGCATCAGCATGTTGACGCCGGTCATGAAGGTGGCGTGCGGGAGGCCCCAGGCGTTGACGTGGAACTGGGGGACGACCACCAGGGAGGTGTCCTGGTCGGTCAGTCCCATCGACTGGGCCATGTTGACCTGCATGGAGTGCAGGTAGATCGAACGGTGGCTGTAGACCACGCCCTTGGGGTCGCCGGTCGTGCCGGAGGTGTAACACATGGCGGCGGCCTGCCGCTCGTCCAGCTCGGGCCAGTCGTAGACGGCCGGCTTCCCGGCGATCAGGTCCTCGTACTCGTGCACCCGGGCGGTGGCGTCCGCGAGGAGCGAGCGGTCGCCGGGACCGGTCACGACCACGTGCTCGACCGTCTTCAGGTGCGGGAGCAGCGGGGCCAGCAGCGGCAGCAGCGAGCCGTTGACGATGACGACCCTGTCGGCCGCGTGGTTCACGATCCACGCCAACTGCTCCGCGGGCAGGCGCAGGTTGAGGGTGTGCAGCACCGCGCCCATGGAGGGGATCGCGAAGTAGGCCTCGACGTGCTCGGCGTTGTTCCAGGCCAGGGTGGCGACCCTCTCGTCGCCGGTGACGCCGAGGTCCTCGCGCAGGGCGTGCGCCAGCTGGGCGGCCCGGGCGCCGATCTCGGCGTAGGTGCGCCGCTGCGGTTCGCCCTCACCGGTCCAGGTGATCACCTGCGACGAGCCGTGGATCGTCGACCCGTGGGTCAGGATCCTTGAGATCAGCAGCGGTACGTCCTGCATGGTGCTCAGCACGGCGTCCTCCCAGGTGCGGCGACATTGCCTACGCGGTGGTAACGGTTGCGCTGATTCTGCGCACATACCAAGCGGTATGTCACTAGGGGGCAAGGCTCGATCAGGTCACGTTGCCGCCCACGCCGTACCGCGCTGTCGGCGCGCTAGCGGACGACGACCAGCTCGGGGTCCTCCCGGAGCTTGCCGAGCGCCCGCGAGACCGCCGATTTCACCGTGCCCACCGAGACGCCGAGCACCTCCGCCGTCTGCGCCTCGCTGAGGTCCTCGTAGTACCTGAGGACGACCATCGCCCGCTGCCGGGCCGGGAGTTTCATGATCGCCCGCCACATCGCGTCGTGCAGCGCCTGCCGCTCGGCCGGGTCCTCGTCGCCGGGCGGCGGCTCCGGCAGCTCCTCGCAGGCGAACTCGTCGACCTTGCGCTTGCGCCACTGCGAGGTGCGCGTGTTCAGCAGGGCCCGGCGGACGTAGCCGTCGAGCGCCCGGTGGTCCTCGATCCGCTCCCACGCGACGTAGGTCTTGGCGAGCGCGGTCTGCAGCAGGTCCTCGGCGTCGCACGGGTTCGCGGTCAGCGACCGCGCGGTGCGCAGCAGCACCGGCTGACGGGCGCTGACGTACGACGTGAAGGACGGGTACGGGGAAGGCCGCGTCTTGCCGTTCGAAGCGCGGGTGCAGACGGGTGTGGTCATGGGCTCCACGCTAGGTTCGCCCCCGCCTCCCGCGGATCGGCCGCAGGTGCCGAAGGCGGGTCCCCCTCAGGTTGTAGGGGTGGTGCCGGCCCCACCTCCTGAAGGTGGACGAGACGACGCCCGCTCCTGCGGGATCCCCCCTGGGGGCCGCACGCCGACGACACCGGCACACCTCGGCCCGGGGCCCGGCCCCGGGCCCGGCCCCAGCCCGGCCTCAGCGCGTCCCCTGCCGCCGACGCCGACCCCGAGACCGGCGCCCCGCCCCGCCGCGACCGTGGCACGGGCGGCTTCCGGCCCTCTTCACGGACGTGCCGCACGGTCCCGTACGGTCGCCGCACGGCCTCCGCGGTGCCGTACGGCGACCGTGCGGGACCGCCGCCTCCACCTCCGGCGGGCCCGCCGGACCATCGCGGCGAAGGCCCTCCCCCTTCCTTTTTTCGAACTCACGTACGAAAATAGAGCCATGGCCATCACGGACCGGTACCCCCGGCAGGCCGGCACCCTGGCCCTCGCCCACGCCCTGTCGGCCGCCGAACGCGGCCTGGCCGTCATCCCCCTGTCCCGGACCAAGCTCCCCGCGTTGCGTTCCCCCCACCGCGACGACCCCGCAGCCCCGCCCTGCCACGGCGAATGCGGCCGCCCCGGCCACGGCGTGTACGACGCCAGCACCGACCCCGCGCGCATCCGCGAACTGTTCGCCGCCGCCCCCTGGTCCACCGGCTACGGCATCGCCTGCGGACTCCCCCCGCACCACCTGATCGGCGTCGACCTCGACACCAAGTCCGGCACCGACTCCACCGCCGCCCTGCGCGAACTCGCCCTGCGCCACCTCTTCACCATCCCGCCCACGGTCGTCGTCCTCACCCCCTCCGGCGGCCGCCACCTCTGGCTCACCGGCCCCGCGGACGTCGTCGTCCCCAACTCGGCCGGCCGCCTCGCCCCCGGCATCGACATCCGCGGCGCCGGCGGCTACCTCGTGGGCCCCGGTTCCCGCACCGACCGCGGCGTGTACGCCGTCGCCCCCGGCACCGGGCACCTCGTCCCCGCCCCCTGCCCCCGCGCCCTCCTGCGCCTGCTCCTCCCCCCGCCCCGTCTCCCCCACCGGACGCCCCCGGCTGCCGACGGGGCACACGGCCACGGACTCGTCCAGTTCGTCCTCGCGGCCCACCGGGGACAACGCAACACCCGCCTGTACTGGGCGGCTTGCCGCGCCTACGAGGACGGCATCGGCGAGGACCTCGGCGAAGCCCTCGTCGACGCGGCCGTCCGCGCCGGCCTCCCACTCCGGGAGGCCCGCTCGACCCTGGCCTCGGCGGCCCGCATGGCCCGCCTCCGGCCCCCGCCGCACCCCGACACCCCTCGCCGGTCCGCCGGCCCCCACGAGCCACTGTGACGGGGGAACACGGAAGGGGTGCCGCCTGGGAGGGCGGCACCCCTTCCGGCCCACGCCGCCTTCCGGCCCCACGACGCCTCACGGAATGGGCACCGGCTCCGTACGGGCCCCGAGCGCCCGGCCCGGCCGGTCCACAGGGGGCGGGCTCGCGGCCCGGTCGCCGTCCGCGCGGCACCACGTCCTCCGAGGGCCGAGCGCCCGGCCGATCCCGCCGCCCGTGACCGCCCCTCACCGGACCACGAGGGCGCGCGGTGACGGCGACACGGTGCAATACACACGTACGGAGGGCCGTCCACCGAAGCGTCATCACCCGTACGGTGGGCGTCGAGGCGGGGCGGCGGGGTACGGGACCACTGTTCCGTGCTCGCCCGAATGCCGGGGTCCGATGCCGCCCGAGGGCCGAAAAAGCCCGCATCCAAGGGTGTTTCCAAAGGAATCGGTGTCGCGGAAAGCGTTTCCGGCCGTCTTCGGTCAACAGTGTGCGCGTGTCTACCCCGGGTTAAACGTCCAGATTGTTCAGAATGTCATCAACTGCCCCAGTTGAAACTATGAAGTTTCGTGCCGAGGAGCATGACATGCAGGCTCGCAGATGGCACCCAGACCAGCCCACCCGCATCGGTCGGCACGACTGGCCTGACGAGGGTGACAACGGAACGCACATGCGGCTGCGGGCCGGCTCCATCGTGGTACTGGACCGGCAGGCGTGGCGGATCCTGGAGATCGACAGCTACACCGGCGACCGGTGGCCGGACATCTACGAGAAGGCGTGGCGCGACCACGTGGAATTGTGGTGGCACGCCAACGAACTGCGCCGGGCCAACAACCAGGCGGGCAAACCCGCTCCCGAGCGGGCCGAGTTCTACAAGCGCCCGGTGGTCCTCGTCCTGCGCAACGAGAACCTGCCCCGGTCCACGCCGAAGCACTGGTGCGCCCCCGCCAGCCACGACTGGGAGGTCCTCCCGGAGCACTACGCCGTCTGCCGCGCCTGCGGCGAGCTGCCGCCCTGCCGGCACGGGGAGTACCGCTGGGAGGGCGGACCCCGCTGGCCGGAGCAGAACGGCGGCATTCCGCTCATGGTGCCGGAGGGCTGCTGCATGGGGTGCGCCGAGCCGATCAGGCCGCGGGTGCGGACCGTCCGCTTCCCGGGACCGAACCTCTGGTACCCGCCCCTGGGGGAGGACACGGCGGTCTTCCACGCCCGTGCCGCCTGCGCCGACCAGGTCGACTGCTACCGCATGCAGTGGCAGACCGAGTACAACCCGCGTCCCGCCGCGCACTCCACCACGCCGGCGTTCCCCGGCTTCGAGCAGTTCGTGCTGCCCCGGACCCGCAACGCGCCCGACCTGGGCCCGCACGCCGAGCGGATCTCCCGCAGCACGCACCCCGGGCCGGTCGCACCGTCCCGGCCGGTGGAGGAGGAATGCGTCTCCGTGACCGGTGACTCCGGCGTCTTCCACGTGCCGTTCGACCGGTACCGGGGAGAAGCACGGACCGGCGCGATGCCGGCCGCCCCGCCGGCACCGACCGCCTCCGAACCGACGTCCGCGGCCCCCGGCGTACCCGCGGCCCCCGGTGCGACCCCGTTCCCCGGCGCACCCGCGCTCTCCGGTGCGCGCCCGCTCTCCGGTGCGCGCTCGCTCTCCGGCGTGCGCTCGGTCTCCGACGCCCCCGCGGCGGACCCGATCGCGGCGGGCCGGCCCGCCGCGCCGCACCAGCCCCCCGCGGCCGAGGCGACCGTCCCCGCCCCCTCCTCTCCCGCCGAGGAGGCCGGGCAGGCCCTCCAGGCGGCGGAGAAACTGGTGTCCCTGGCCGGGCGTCCGGCCTTCCACAACGCCGAGCAGGCGGCCAGGGTGATCGAGGAACTCACCGCCGCGGTCCGGAACATCGCGCTCTGCCTGCACGACCCGGCCGCCGGCGCCCGCACGTGACCCCCGGCGGCCCGCCCGCCTCCCCACCACGGCCGTCCACGAGCGCCGGCCCGGCACGCCCTCGGAGCCCGGCGACCACATGGCCGGCCCCCGACACGGCGGACGGCACGTGAGAAGGGCGCCCCTCACGGAGGGACACCCTTCGGGCCGGCCCTTCCGCGACCAGCGGAGACGGTGAGATCCGAACTCCCGGTGGCATCGCTGCCACGACGGCCCTCAAGGCCTTTCGGCGATCACGGCCGCTTCTGACTCCGCCGCCGGCCGGGCTCGTGGGGACCCCTCCGCGAAGCCGTCGTCCCCGTCACCCTCCCCCACGTGCCCCCATGTGCTCCAGGAGCGTCGTCACACCCGCTGAACCGCGCACGCGGGCCACTCGGGTGGCGTGCCTGGGCGGGTGGCGGTCCGGGGAGAGGCGCCGACCGCGGGCAGCCGGCTCGGGGAGGAGCCGGCTGCGTTCCCGCCCCGATGCCTCGTAGTCTCTGTCGGCCCGCACAGCCGTCGGGCAGTTCACGAAGAGGTTGATCATGCAGCAGCGAAGAGCAGTCGGCAGGTGGAGAGGTGCGGCCCGGGTGTTGGTACCACTCGGGTCGACCCTCCTGGTGGGGACCACCGTGTACACCCTCGCGAACTACGGGATGGTCAGGGTCATGGGCGACTCGATGAGACCCACGTACCGCCAGGGCGATCGGCTGTTCATCGAGCGGATCGACGCGGGCGAAATACGCCGGGGCGATGTGCTGCTCGTCGAGGCGCCCGAACACACTCGGCTCGGACCAGTGCTGGGGCGGGTGATCGGGATGGGGGACGATCACGTGGCGGGTGAGGGGAACCGGGTCTCGGTGAACGGGAAGCCGGTCGACGAGCCGTACGTGACGGACGGCGAAGAGAACCTGATGGTCGATCCGTACGACGTGACGGTGCCTGAGGGACGCCTGTTCCTGCTGGGCGACCATCGGGACAACTCCAACGACTCGCGTTTCCACCTCGGCGAGCAGTCGGGCAGTGTCGCCGCCTCTGGAGTACGGGGACGAGTGCTGGAGGACTCCACCGTGCCGGCGGTGTCGGCGGCACTGGGGGGCCTCGGGATCGTGCTGACCCTGGCCGGTGTCGGAGGCTACGTGGCCGGCCGGCGTGCCCGACAGCCGCTCCCGCCCGCGGCGCCCTGGTCCGCGGTCTGAGCCGAAGCCCTGGGCCCGCAGGCCGCCTCGCCGTGCCCCGCCCGTGCCCGATCGAGCGGGAGACCACGGGGCACCGGGCGGTCACAGGGAGCGGGCACGCAAACAACCCCTGACCGTTTCACCAGGTCAGAGGCCGTTTTCTCTGCTCTCGGAGCGGAGGCGGTGAGATTCGAACTCACGGTGACATCGCTGCCACGACGGTTTTCAAGACCGTTCCCTTAGGCCGCTCGGGCACGCCTCCCCGCGTCGGCCTCGGCCGGACGACGCGGGGACAAGAGTAACGGGTGGCCGTGGGCGTGTGGCGCCCCGTGGGGACGCCGGTGCTCAGCTGTCGCCCTTGCGGGAGCCGAGGACGAGGTCGACGGTGCGGGTCTTGCCGTCGCGCTCGTAGGTGATCGTGACCTTGTCGCCCGGCTTGTGGGTCCAGATCTCACCGATGAGGGTCGGGCCGCTGTCGATCACCCTGTCGTCGAGCTTGGTGATCACGTCGCCGGGCTTGAGGCCGGCCTTGGCCGCGGGACCGCCCGCCTCGACGGCGGCGGCGCCGCCCGCGCCCTGGTCGGTGATCTTCGCGCCGCCCGTGGACTCCTCCAGGGAGACGGAGGCGCCGATCTTGGCGTACACCGGCTGCCCGTCCTTGATGAGTTCCTGGGCGACGTACTTGGCCTGGTTGATCGGGATGGCGAAGCCGAGGCCGATCGAGCCGGACTGGGTGGTGCCGCCCAGGCCGCCGCTGCCGGTGGACTGGATCGCGGAGTTGATGCCGATCACGTTGCCCTGGGCGTCGAGCAGGGGGCCGCCGGAGTTGCCCGGGTTGATGGAGGCGTCCGTCTGGAGGGCGCTCATGTAGGAGGAGGAGCTGCCGGTGCCGTCGGAGGAGGCCACGGGGCGGTTCTTCGCGCTGATGATGCCGGTCGTGACCGTGTTGGACAGGCCGAAGGGCGCGCCGATGGCGATCGTCGAGTCGCCGACGGCGACCTTGTCGGAGTCGCCGAGGGTGAGCGGCTTGAGGTCGGAGGGGGCGTTCTTCAGCTTGATGACCGCCACGTCGTAGCCCTGGGCGTGGCCGACGACCTCGGCGTCGTACTTCTTTCCGCTCGGGAAGGTGGCGGTCACCTTGCCGCCGTCGACCGCGTCGGCGACGACGTGGTTGTTGGTGACGATGTGGCCCTGGGTGTCGAAGACGAAGCCAGTTCCGGTGCCGCCCTCGCCGTCGCTGGACTCCGCCTGGATGGTGACCGTGGAGGGCAGGGCCTTGGCGGCGACGCCGGCGACGGTGCCCGGGTCGCGCTTGACGGAGCCGCCGCTGTCGGAGGCGGAGACGGTGGTCGATCCGGTGTCGTCGTTCTTGGCGAGGGTGTAGCCGAGGCCGCCGCCGAGACCGCCCGCGACGAGGGCGGCGACCAGGACGGCGGCGGCGAGTCCGCCGCGGCCGCGGCGGGCCTTGGGCGGGGCGGGCGGCTGGTGGGCGGCGCCCCATACGGCGGGGCCGGCTCCGGGACCGCCGGGGTCTCCGGGGCCGCCGGGATGTGTCGAGTGCGCGCCGAAGCCGTCGTCGGCGTAGGCCGGGGCGGGCGGCTGCGGGGGCGGCCAGGCGGCGTCCGCCGGGGCGGCCGAGCCGGGGGCGGTGGGCGGCGGCCAGTCGCCCTCGGGGGCGCCGCCCCGCGGGGCGTGGGGCGCGGCCGGCGGGGGCGTCGTCGGCAGCGGGGTGGTGGGCGCGCCGGTGTCGGGGGCGGCCTGCTGGAGGGAGGCCGTGGGAGACTCCACCGGCACGGGAGGTGCGGACGGGGCCGGGGGAACCGGGGTGCCCTCGTTGGTGCCCTCGTTCTCGGTGCTCACAGCTCTTCTCCTCGGTCCACGGCTGTTTTTCTCGGTCGCACTCGGTCACGCTCGCTCACGCTTGTCGTCGACCCGGCGCGCTGCAGCTGTGCATGTGCTTGTGCAGATGTCAGCTTTTCCCACGGGCCGTCAGAGCACCATAAGCGGTGCCTGTGGGTCCGCGACCATTCTTTATATGGTGCATGTTGCTGCATAAACAGCACATCATTGGAACATCTCATCGGGTTCTCACAGGGTTCTCAGACGGTCGCCCGCCGACGTCCTCGATCCCGCCCGCCGGACGCGTACCCCGCACCGGTGGCACCATGACGCGGTGACCCACGCACGGCAGCAGCAAGGCATCCAGGTCGTCGCCCACCGCGGGGCCTCCGAGGACGCCCCCGAACACACCCTGGCCGCGTACCGCAAGGCGATCGAGGACGGCGCGGACGCCCTCGAGTGCGACGTGCGGCTGACCGCGGACGGCCACCTCGTCTGCGTCCACGACCGCCGCGTCAACCGTACGTCCAACGGCCGCGGCGCGGTCTCCCAGCTGGAGCTCGCGGACCTGGCGGCCCTGGACTTCGGCTCCTGGAAGACGCGGGCGGCGCGGGAGGCCTGGAACACGCGCGACGAGGAGCCCGACTGGGAGGTGCGGCCGGAGGACCGGGACGCCACTTCCGTCCTCACCCTGGAACGGCTGCTGGAACTGGTCGCCGACGCGGGCCGCCGGGTGGAGCTGGCCGTCGAGACCAAACACCCGACGCGCTGGGCGGGGCAGGTGGAGGAGCGGCTGCTGGTGCTCCTGAAGCGGTTCGGCCTGGACGCCCCCGCCACGGCCGACGCCTCCCCGGTGCGGGTGATGAGCTTCTCGGCGCGTTCGCTGCATCGCGTGCGTGCCGCTTCGCCGACGCTGCCCACGGTGTACCTGATGCAGTTCGTCTCGCCCCGGCTGCGTGACGGCAGACTGCCGGCGGGCGTGCGGATCGCGGGACCCTCGATGCGGATCGTGCGCGGTCATCCCGCCTACGTGGAGCGGCTGAAGCGGGCCGGCCACCAGGTGCACGTGTGGACGGTGAACGAACCGGAGGACGTGGACCTCTGCGTCCGGCTGGGCGTCGACGCCATCATCACGAACCGTCCGCGCGGCGTGCTGGACCGACTGGGCCGCTGACCGGGCCGCTGACCGGGCCGCCGAGCGCTCCGTTCCCCCGGACGGCACCCGCGCCGCTCCCGTAGGAAGAAACAGAAAGTCCCGGAAGCCCCACCGGCCCCGTCCGCGCCCCTTGACCACGAGCACCGCCTGAACCATCCTCACTTCTCAGCCATACTGAAGAAATCCAGCCACACGACGACCTTCTGCTCACCAGGAGTGCTCCGGCGCATTCGCTTCGTGTTCGACCGTTGCGAGTGCGTCACGGGACGGGGATTGGCCGGTTTCCGGTACAGGCCAAGGGGGCATCCACACCGTGGCGTGGGGCGAAGGAGGTCTCGGGGGTGGCGTTGGTGGTGGCACAAGAGGTGCCCACGTCGTCGAGCATGGCCGTACCCCATGGCCCTGCGGGCGTGGGTGAGGCGAGACACCGCATGCGCGATCAGCTGCGTACGGGCGGGGTCTCGGAGGCGGTCATCGACGATGCCGTACTGATCCTTTCCGAACTTCTGAGCAACGCGTGCAAACACGGCCGTCCGCTGGGCGACGCCCTGGCCGGGGACGGCGACGTGCGGGCCGCATGGCGGGTGGACCCCGCCGGCCGGCTGGTCGTCGAGGTGACCGACGGCGGCGGGCCGACCCGCCCGGCCCCGGCGACCCCCTCCGTCACGGCCCACGGCGGGCGCGGACTCAACATCATCACGGCGCTGGCCGACGACTGGGGCGTCCGGGACGACGCCCGCGGCGAGGTCACGGTGTGGGTCGTCGTCCACGCGGACGTGTACGACCCCGACGCGGGCTGCCGCCGGGACGACTTCGCCTCCCGGATCGGGGCGCCACCGGTGGCCTCGATACCGGGCCTGGACTTCGCGGACGCCTTCGACGACCTCGACTAGGGATTGTCCGGCGGGTCGAGTCGGAGGAGAGCGGCGTGCCTCGGGGCCCGGGGGAGCGGTGGCCGGTGCGTTCGGCTGCGAGGCGGCGGAGGGCGCCGGCGCGATGAGGGGTGCCCCCGCGCGAGCGCAGTCGAGCGTGGGGAGTCGGAAGCCGACGAGAACGTCTCCGGGGGCGATCCCCTCGGGGGAGGGCGTGTCGGCCTCCGCGTCTCCGGCACGGCCCGCCGGTCAGGCCCTCGGGCGAGGCGGACAGCGGAGGGGCGCCGCCGGCCGTCCACAGGTCCGGTCGTCGTCCACAGGGTCCGGTGGCCGCCGGTGCGAACGGCTAGGCTCGCGCCAGTACCAGACGAGCCGTACCCGGGAGACACCCAGATGGCCAAGAAGCGACCTCAGACGAAGGCCACGCGGCCGCAGCTCACCGAGGGAGAGATCCCGGTCGTCGGCGCGCGGGAGCCCTGCCCCTGCGGCAGCGGCCGCCGCTACAAGGCCTGCCACGGCCGGGCCGCCGCCCACGCCGTGACCGAGCTGGTCCAGCGCCCCTTCGAGGGCCTGCCGGGCGAGGGCGACTGGGTGGCGCTGCGCGAACTGGTCCCGGCCGCCACGGTCGAACTGCCCCTGAAGGACGGCCTGCCCGAGGGCGTCCCCTCGGTCACGCTCGCCACGGTGCTGCCGATGGCCTGGCCGGCCCTGCGCCGCGACGACGGCTCGGTCCTCCTCGGACTGCAGAACGACACCCCCTCCGGCGACATCAGCCGTGACCTCGCCGACACCCTCCTGCGGGCGCTGGCCGCGGAACCGGGCACGCCCGTGCAGGCCAGGCGCGCGCCGGCCGACGGTCCGCGGATGCAGGATCTGCTCGACCCGGAAGGCGTCTTCGAGCCAGTTGTGCACAGCGGGTTCGAGTTCTGGGTCCCGGACCCGGAGAACGCCGCGCCGGAGGTGGCCGCCTCCCTGGAGCGGGCCAACGCGGCGGCGATCCCGACCGTGAAGCTGACCGGCGTCGACGCCGCGTACTGGTGCGAGACCCCGGAGAAGAACCACCTGCGCTGGGTCATGCCGCATCCGGAGGAGCAGCTTCTGGACGCGCTCGCGCGACTGCACGCGGCGGGTCGGTCGAGCCTGGGCGAGGGCACCCGGCTGGTGGGCTCCTTCCGGGCGCACGGCCTGACCGTGCCCGTCTGGGACCTGCCGAGCGGGGTCTCGGCCGCGGACGTGGAGAAGCCGGCCACCGAGTTCGCCGAGCGGCTCGCCACCGCGCTGGCCTCGGACGCCCCCCTGACGACCGACGAGCGCCGCGCGCGCGGAGGCCTGACCAACCGGCAGGTGACGCTGAGCTGACGCCCGGACACGTTGCGGTGCGGCGCGTCGGCCGGTCCGGCGCGCCGGACCGGACCAGTGGCGTGACTCCGCTCACAACTCCCTTTCACGCAAGGCGAGTCGACGCCATAAGCGCCGATCTGCCGGTGTCCGGAAAGCCGATGAAAACATGAGATCGAATTTGCCTGGAGCCGATCTCTTGTTACCGTTCCAACAGCCCGGTTGCTGGTGCATCCCCCGTCGCCAGCAACCGGGTCTTTCCATGCCCGGCCCCTCCCGGCCCCGCCACCTGGCACGGCGCTCAGCGCCGGGCCCGCCCGGCATGGTCCCTCAACTGCTTTCGCCCCCACCGGAGTTGCTGCCGGAACGCAACAGCAGCGGCCCCGCACCGGCGACCCGCGCGAACTCCGCCACCGCGGTGTACTCCGCGGGCCCGCCCCGGCTTCGTCCACGGGGTGTCTCACAGGTGCCCGGCTCGTCGTCGGCACCCAGCGCGCACCGCGTCTGCACCGTGCGCCCGCCGGGCCCCAGGAAGCTCAGGGCGGCCTCCAGGGCGCTGCCGGTGGTGTTGCGGTAGTAGGTGCGCGCCCAGGTGTCCCCGCCCCGGGCGAGCACGCAGGTCTGCGCCTCGACGCCCTCGGGGGAGGTGACCTCGGGACCGCAGCGGGCCGCGGCGGCCGTCCCGAGGCCGAGCAGCAGGGGCGTGCGGGAGGGTTCGGCGGGGAGCGCCCCGGCGTCCGCACCGGGGCCGGCCGGCCGCCGGCCGACGCGGTGGTCGTCCGCACCGGGGGCCGCGGCCCGCCGCTCCGCCGGACGGGGTCCGTCACCCGTCGGCCCCGCGGACGCCATCGCCAGGGGCAGGGCGATCACGCACACCACGGCGCCCCCGAGGCCGAGCGGACGGAGCCATCGGGGGCCCGGGGGCGGTCCCCCGGAATGTCGCTGCATGGTGCGGAAGATAACGAGCGAAGGCGGGCATCCCGTCCGGTGGGCGCCCGACATCCTCACAACTCGGGCGCGCTCACACCCGTACGGGTGAGGGCGTCGACGACGGCGTCCACGACGGCCTCCACGTCGGGCACCCAGGGCGAGGCCGAACCGGACAGCGGCGCGCGCTCCCAGCGGACGTCCCCCAGGCCCGTCCGCGAGGGGGGCAGGGCGAGGTAGCCGCCCTCGCCGTGGAAGCGCAGCGAGCCGGGGACGAAGTCCTTGGCGTACAGCAGCTCGCCCAACTGCTCCATGGAGTAAGGCCGTACGAGGATCGACCAGCGGGTGTCCGAGGCGACCACCGGACCGAGGCGCATGCCCTGCCGGTCGAGCGCGACGAGCGCGCGGGAGGCCGCGAGGGCGGGCAGGCTGACCGCGCAGGGCGCCTTCCCGCCGGTGGCCAGGACGATCGGCGCCGTCGGGCGGTTGGCCCACCACCAGCGGATCATGCGCGCGTCGGTGGTGGCCGTCAGAAGGCCGGGGTCGAAGGGATGGGCGCCGGGCACCGAGCATTCCGGGTCGGGGCAGCCGCACCGGGAGGTCCCCCGCGGGTCCGCCGTCACGCCCGGGAGGACGGGCCACTGCCATTCCGTCGCGAAGGTGAGGGCCGCGTCGATCAGTTCAGGCCTCCCGCCGCCGCGCCGGGACAGGAGCCTGCGTCGCCTTCCGAGGATCTCGCGCATGAGCGCTCGTTCCTTTCCGTTGCACCGCTGGCAACACCGTGGGTCACATCACGCCATGTGTCGATCTCTTCACTGTGCGTACCTGTTGGCGCATCACACCCCTGTCCGAGACAAGGGAAACCCCTGAGGGGTCATGCACTGGCCGTGCTTGCGCGGCCACTCCGTCCCCTACTGCGCCCATCTCGATCATGGGCCTGGCGTGGGGTGGCGAAGTCTGGCGTTTTGCCGTCCGCGTATTTCTCTCCGCCTCCACCACGGGAGGATGGGGCACGGTCGTCGGTGGCTAGGACGCCGGGGCGGGTCACCGGGTTCCGAGTGGCTCCCGACGACCCCTGGTCCTCACCGAGTACGTACCCATCACGACCGCTGTGACGCTCCGCGGAGCAAACCCAGTCGACCGCAGACACCCGTTGCCTGATGCAGTTTTCAGCCAACTTCGCCATTACGCAAGGGAGCCGGACGAAGCGTGACCGACGAACCCTCCGACCCCGCGGACACCAGCGATCCCAGCAGGACAATGCTGGACATCCCCTCACGAGTGCGTGTACATGTGGAGGCACCGCCGGCGGCGCAGAACGACATGGGGGTTTGCGATGCTTCTGAGCAATACGCACCGGTCCGAGAGCCGGACGCCATGAACGCCCCCCACCCCTCGAAAGTGGCCGGAATCGATTCAACGGTTCCCTCGCCCGCCCACACTGTCGCACCCGCACCAGCCGCCCCACCGGTTCCGCCGGCTGCGGGAGCGCTCCTCCAGGACCGGCTGGCCGGCTGGGTCTCCGACCTCACGACACTCCACGAACTCACCGAACGCCTGGCCCGTACGGCCACGCTGCCCGACGCCCTCCAGGAGGTGCTGCGGGCCGGATCCGCCCTGGTGGGCGCCCGGCGCGGGCTCGTCGTCCTGGAACCCGCCGACGGCCTCGGCCCCGACACCACGATCGGCCTCGGCCTCGGCCGCGCCGACCTCGGCCACATCGAGACCGTGCCGCGCAGTTCCCTGTCGTACGGCCGCATCCTCGACGGTCTGCCCGGCGGCGAGGGCGGGATCGCCCAGCCCGACCTGCTCTCCGAGGACGGCCTCGACCCCCGGCACCGCGAGGTGGCCGCACGCCTCGGCTACGCCGCCAGCTACGCCCTGCCCCTGACCGCGGGGGAGGGCGCCGACCGGCTGGGCGCGGCCGTCTGGCTCTACGACGAGCCCGCCGAGCCGGCCGAACGCCGGCGCCACCTGGTCGGGCTGTACGTGCGCCACGCCGCCGAGCACCTCGCACGCCTCCTCGAACTCGAGCGCACGCGCGCGTGCATGACGACGATGACGGAGGAGCTGCTGCCCTCCCGGCTGCCGCGGGTGGCCGGCGTCCAGCTCGCCGCCCGGCACCGCACCGGTCCGCGGGGCGGCGGCGACTGGTACGACGCGCTGCCGCTGCCCGACGCGGCACTGGGCCTGGCCGTCGGCTCCGTCTCCGGCTCCGGGCCGAGCGCGGTGGCCGCGATGGGCCGGCTGCGCGCCTCCCTGCGGGCGTACGCCGTGATGGAGGGCGAGGACCCCGTCGCCGTCCTGTCCGACCTGGAGCTGCTGCTGCGGCTGACCGAGCCCGCGCGGTCGGCCACCGCGCTGTTCGCCTACTGCGAGCCCGCGCTGCGCAGGATCACCCTGGCCGGCGCCGGGCACTGCCCGCCGCTGCTGGTGGGCGCGCGGCGCACCGAGTTCGTCGAGACGTCCGTGTCCGCGCCGCTGGGCATGCTGGCCTGCTGGGAGGCGCCGAGCGTGGAGCTGGAGGCCGAGGCCGGGGAGACGGTGCTGCTCTACACCGACGGCCTGCTGCACCGTACCGGCGACCCCGTCGACCGTGCCTTCGCCCGGCTGCACGCGGCCGCGGCCGGGGTCCCGCGGCCGATCCGCCACGACCCGGGCGCGGTCGCCGACCACGTGCTGCGGACGGTGCTGCCCGAGGGGCTGGACACGGCCGACGGCGCGGAGGACGTCGTCCTGCTCGCGGCGCGCTTCGAGTGAGGACGGGAGCGGGGCGTCCGGCCCGTCCCGTCGCCGGAACGGTAAGAGGTCATTCGCCCCTGGGCCCCCTTCCGTACGACCGTACGATGGAGGGGGTCCAGTGCCGTATCGAGGAGGATGACCGTGGCGGAAGAGCTCCCGGAGACCCCGGAGACCGCTGAAGAAGAGCCGATCAAGGTGCGCAAGAACGGCCTGTACCCGGGCGTGTCCGACGAGCTGGCCGAGAACATGAAGTCCGGCTGGGCCGACACGGAGCTGCGTGACCTGGAGCCGATCGCCCAGGCCGCCGAGACCGCCGCCCGCCGCGCCGCGCTCTCCGCGCGCTTCCCGGGCGAGCGCCTGGTGATCCCCGCCGGCAACCTGAAGACCCGCTCGAACGACACGGAGTACGCCTTCCGCGCCTCGGTCGAGTACGCCTACCTCACCGGCAACCAGACCGAGGACGGCGTACTGGTCCTGGAGCCCCGGGGCGAGGGCCACACCGAGACGATCTACCTCCTGCCCCGCTCCGACCGTGAGAACGGCGAGTTCTGGCTCTCCGGCCAGGGCGAGCTGTGGGTCGGCCGCCGGCACTCCCTCTCCGAGGCCGAGAAGCTGTACGGCATCCCCGCCGCCGACGTGCGCGAGCTGCCCGCCCTGCTGCGCGAGGCCACCGGCCCGGTGCGGGTCGTGCGCGGCCACGACGCCGGCATCGAGGCCGCGCTGACCGACAAGGTCACCGCCGAGCGCGACGAGGAACTGCGCGTCTTCCTCTCCGAGGCCCGCCTGGTCAAGGACGAGTTCGAGATCGGCGAGCTGCAGAAGGCCGTCGACTCGACGGTCCGCGGCTTCGAGGACGTCGTGAGGGTCCTCGACAAGGCCGAGGCGACGAGCGAGCGCTACATCGAGGGCACGTTCTTCCTCCGCGCGCGCGTGGAGGGCAACGACATCGGCTACGGCACCATCGCCGCCGCCGGCCCGCACGCCTGCACGCTGCACTGGGTGCGCAACGACGGGCCCGTGCGCTCCGGCGACCTGCTCCTGCTGGACGCGGGCGTGGAGACGCACACGTACTACACCGCCGACGTCACGCGGACGCTGCCGGTCAACGGCCGCTTCAGCGAGATCCAGAGGAAGATCTACGACGCCGTGTACGACGCCCAGGAGGCCGGCATCGCGGCCGTGCGGCCCGGCGGCAAGTACCGCGACTTCCACGACGCCGCGCAGCGCGTGCTGGCCGAGCGGCTCGTCGAGTGGGGTCTGGTCGAGGGGCCCGTGGAGCGGGTGCTGGAGCTGGGCCTGCAGCGCCGCTGGACGCTGCACGGCACCGGTCACATGCTCGGCATGGACGTCCACGACTGCGCCGCCGCGCGCGTGGAGTCGTACGTCGACGGGACGCTGGAGCCGGGCATGGTGCTGACGGTCGAGCCCGGGCTGTACTTCCAGGCCGACGACCTGACCGTGCCCGAGGAGTACCGCGGCATCGGCGTCCGGATCGAGGACGACATCCTGGTCACCCGGGACGGGAACCGCAACCTGTCCGACGGCCTGCCGCGGCGGTCCGCCGAGGTCGAGGCGTGGATGGCCGCGCTCAAGGGCTGACAGCGGGCCGACGGCCGGGCACCGGCGCGGTGCCCGGCCGTCGCCGTGTCCGCCTCACACGCACGTGCACGCACCTGGGGGAGGGCTTCGTGGACGACTCCTGGCCGGGGTCCGGTGTCGACCTGCACCTGGAGACCGACGGCGGCGAGGGGCGGCGGGCCGGGCTGGAACGGGCGCTGCGGGACGCCGTGCGGGGCGGGCGGCTCGCCCCGGGCACCCGGCTGCCGGCCACCCGGCGGCTCGCGGCCGAGGCCGGCATCTCGCGCAACACCGTCAAGGCCGCGTACGACCAGCTCGTCGCCGAGGGCTACCTGACCGCACGCCAGGGCTCGGGCACCCGGGTCGCCGCGCTGCCCTCCGCCGCCGCCGACCCGCCGGCCGCCGACCCGCGCGCGCGTGAGCCCCGCTTCGACCTGCGGCCCGGCAGCCCCGACGTCGGCGCCTTCCCGGCGGCAGCCTGGCTGCGCGCCCTGCGCCGGGCGATCGCCACGGCCCCCTCCCCGGCCTACGACTACGGCGATCCGCGCGGCCGGGCAGAGCTGCGGACGGCGCTGTCGGGGTACCTGGGACGGGCGCGCGGGGTGATCGCGCCGCCGGAACGGATCGTGATCACTTCCGGGTACGTACAGGGGCTCGCGCTGCTCACGCGCGCGCTGGAGGGTGCCCCGGTGGGCATGGAGGACCCCGGGCTGCCGTTCCACCGGGAGGTCGTACGGCGCAACGGCGGGCACGTGGTGCCGGTGCCGGTCGACGAGCGGGGGGTGCGCACACGGGAGCTGGGCGACCTCGGGGCGGTGGTCGTCACGCCCGCGCACCAGTACCCGACCGGTGTGACACTGCATCCGGAGCGGCGGCGGGCCCTGACGGACTGGGCACGCGCGCGCGGCGCGCTGATCGTCGAGGACGACTACGACGGCGAGTTCCGCTACGACCGGCAGCCCGTCGGCGCCCTCCAGGGAATGGCACCGGAGCGGGTGGCCTACCTCGGCACCGCCTCGAAGACCCTCGGGCCGGCGCTGCGGCTGGGCTGGATGGTGCTGCCGCCGCACCTCGTCGACACCGTCGCCGACGCCAAGCTGCACAGCGACCACCACACCGAGACCATCGGCCAGCTGGCCCTCGCCGAACTGATCTCCGGCCACGTCTACGACCGTCACGTGCGCGCGTGCCGGCTGCGCTACCGGCGCCGCAGGGACCTGCTCCTCGACCGGCTGGGAGCACACAGGAGCGTGCGCGGGATCGCGGCCGGCCTGCACGCGCTGGTCGAGGTCCGCGACGAGGCGGAGGTACGGGGACGGGCGGAGGCCGAGGGCCTCGCGGTCGGCCTGCTCGGCGACCACTGGCACGCGCGCGAGGACGCCGGGGGGCGGCCGCAGGGACTGGTGGTGGGGTACGGGACACCGCGGGAGGGGGCCTATCCGGAGGCGCTGGACGTGCTGGTGAAGGTGCTGGAAGGGGCCTGAACGGCACTCCGGCACCGGCCTGGTGGACCAATGAGCCGGTACCGGATTGGTGCTGTCGACGGGCCCACCGGGTCCCTAGCTTCGTGAGCATGACCAAGACGCCGCCGCAGCGGCTGCTCGCCCTGGCCCAGTTGAGCAACTCCGTCGGGGACGGCGCCTACTACACGACGTCGGCGCTCTACTTCACCCAGGTCGTCGGTCTCGCTCCCGCGCGCGTGGGGCTGGGACTGACCATCGGCTGGGCGGCCGGTTCGCTGGCCGGACTTCCGCTGGGCAGGCTGGCCGACCGGCGCGGTCCGCGCGGCACGGCGGTGCTGCTGGCGCTGGCGACCGGGGCGGCGGTGGCGTCCTTCACGCTCGTGCGCGGCTTCGTCCCGTTCGTGCTGGTGGCCTGCGCGTACGCGGCCGCCCAGTCGGGGCTGGCGGCGGCGCGGCAGGCGCTGCTGGCGGGGCTGGTGCCCGCCGGGGAGCGGACGGGCCTGCTGGCCCGGCTCCAGTCGACGCTCAACGCGGGGCTGGCGGTGGGCGCCGGACTCGGCGGGCTCGCCCTGCACGCCGGGACGCGGGCGGCGTACCTCGCGGTGTTCGCGGTCGACGCGGCGAGCTTCCTGGTGTGCGCGCTGCTGCTCCTCGCCCTGCCGCGCGTCGCGTCCGTCCGGGCCCGCCCGCGCGGCGGTCTCGGCGCGCTGCGCGACCGGCCGTACGCGGTCGTCGCGCTGCTGAACACCGTGCTGCTGCTGCGACTGCCGCTGCTCAGCCTGGTCCTGCCGCTGTGGATCACCGAGCGGACCGGGGCGCCGGCCTGGCTGGTGTCCGCGCTGTTCGTGCTCAACACCGCCGCGGTGACGGTGTTCCAGGTGCGGGTGGCGCGGGGCGTCACCGGTCTGGCCGGCGCCACGCACGTCCTGCGGCGGGCGGGCTGGGTGATGTGCGCCGCCTGCGCCGTGTTCGCGCTGTCCGCCGGGACCTCCGCACGGGTGGCGGCGGGCGTCCTGGTGGTGGGGGCGATGCTCCAGGCGGCGGCCGAGATGGGGCAGTCGGCGGGCTCCTGGCAGCTCTCCTTCGATCTGGCCCCGGCCGGCCGCGTGGGCGAGTACCAGGGGCTGTTCGGCACGGGCGTCACCGTCGCCCGCACCCTCGGCCCGCTCCTCCTGACCGCCCTCCTCGTGGAGTGGGGCCCACCGGGCTGGCTGCTGCTCGCCGGTCTGACCCTGACGGCCTCGTACGCCATGGGCCCGGCGGCCCGGCGGGCCGCCGCCGGGCGGAAGGGGGACGCCGGGCGGGAGGGGGACACCGGGCGGGAGGGGGACACCGGGCGGGAGGGGGACACCGGGGAACCGCACACCGCCCGCTCGGCACCGGTCGGCGGGCCCTCCCCGACGTGACCGGCGGAGCATCCGCCGACGGACGAACCACCCCCGACGGCCCCGCGCACGGCAGGACCGGCGCCCCGGCGAGCTGCCACCGGGCGGGAGGGAGCCGCCGGGGGACCCGGTGCCGTCCGGCCGGCCCCGGTCAGCCGGGGCTGCGGGGCGGGAGCGGCAAGGTGTCCACGAACAGGGCGCCCGCCGGCGGGCCGGCGCTGCCGCGCGGGCTCCACGCGCGCGTGGAGGTCGGCGGCGAGCACGGTCAGTGCCGTGCAGACGGGACGTAGGACGGCATTACTCGGACCGCGGTGCTCGGACGGCCGGGATCAGACGGCCGGGATCAGACGGCCATGAGCGGCGCGTCCTCGCGCCACTTGAGGATCTTGTCGAAGCTGACCACGGCCCCGCCGAGACCCGACTCGTTGCCGATGTGGACGTGGTCGGCGAGTTCCCGGATGAGGTACAGGCCGCGGCCCGCCTCGGCATCCGTGTGCACGGGGACGGGACCGGGGGCGGGACGTCCGGCCGTGAAGCCGGGGCCCGAGTCGGCGACCTCGATGCGGCACTTCTCTCCGTCGAGGTAGGCGGTGACCCGGTAGGCCTCCGAACAGCCGCCGTGCGCCGCGCTCCGCCCCCCGTGCTCGACGGCGTTGGCGCAGGCCTCGCTCAGGGCGACGGAGAGATCGTACGAGACGTCGGGGTCGACACCCGCCGTCTCCATCGCGCCGAGCAGCAGACGCCGGGCCAGCGGCACGCTCGCGGCCTCGCGCCGCAGATGGAGTGACCACCAGATGCTCATGCTCCAGCCTCCAGGCCGCGGCTCGACATACCGATACGTATTGCCGCCCTGCACCCTGAGTAAGCACGATTTCCGCGTGACGCCGCCCATACGGGGGATGTGTGGTCCGCGAAGAACGGTGTATGAGCGCATTGGAGGAATCACGCGCACCTGTCGCACCAGGAGGTGGTCTTCGGGTGCGGGGGAATCCCGCGGACCCGGGGGCCTGGCGTACGGCAGCCGCGGGGCCAGTGCGATGATGAGCCCGCCATGACCGACCCCCACCAGCGCACGGCGCGCTCCGGAGGCTCTCTCCGGCTGCTGCGGGCCGCGGTGTTCGCCGCGGTCTGCGTCGTGCTGGCCGGGGCGGGGCACACGCTCGCCTCCTGCGCCGCCGTCCCGCTGTGGACGCTGGGCGCCGGATTCCTGGGAGTCCTCGCGGTCGTGGTGCCGCTCGCCGGGCGCGAGCGGTCGTTGCCGGGCATCGCGGCGCTGCTCGCCGTCGGACAGACCGCCCTGCACACCCTGTTCGGCCTCGGCCAGCACGCGTCGACGGCCGTCGCGTCGACCACGACGACCACCACCGCCTCCGACGCCGCGCTGATCGAGCGGGCCGCACGGCTCGTGTGCGGGGCCACCGCCGCAGCGCTGAGCCCGGCGCAGGCCCAGAGGATCCTCGTCGAGGCCCGGCTCCAGCCGGGCGGCGACGGCACGGGTACCGGGGCCGGTATGGGGTCCGTGCACCATCCGGCGGACGCCGTGGCCGACACCACGGGCTCGTCGATGGCGCTGCTGCCGTCCCTGCCGATGCTGCTCGCCCACGTCCTCGCGGCCGTCGCCGCCGGATGGCTGCTGCGGCGCGGCGACTCGGCCCTGCTGCGGCTCATGGACCTGTCCGCGCACGGCGTCGCCGAAGCCGCGTCCGTGCGGTCCCTGCGCGGTGCGCTCGCCCTGGTGCGCGCCCTGCTCGCCGGACTGCCCGCCCTGCCGGAGGCCGGTCCGCGCGTTCCGCGCACCGCGCTGCTCCCCTCCCCCAGGCCGCCCGTCGAGGCGCTCCAGCACACGGTGGTCAGGCGCGGTCCACCCGCCGCCGTTCTCGTCCTCGCGGCCTGACACGACACGACCGGCACTCCACTTCACGGGGAGGGGCGGCCGCCGTCGTGCGGCACGCGCGCGTGCGCACGCCTTCGCGTGCCCACGCCCGACCCCCGCGCGGTCGGACCTCACCGTTTCCCCCGTCGTACCTCACTCGAAGTGGAGTGCTCCCTGTCATGAAGCCTGTCCTGAGGGTTTCTCGCCTCGCCGCCGCCGCCGCCGTCGCCGTGGCCGGTTCCGCCGTTCTCGTCCTGTCCTCGCCCGCCTTCGCGCACGTCAGCGTGCAGCCGGAGGGCACGGCCGCGAAGGGCGGCTACGCCGTCGTGAACTTCCGCGTCCCCAACGAGCGCGACAACGCCTCGACCACCGCGTTGGAGGTCAACTTCCCGGCCGACGCGCCCCTCTCCTCGGTGATGCCGCAGAAGATCGACGGCTGGAAGATCACGATCACCAAGAGCAAGCTCGCCAAGCCGCTGGAGGTGCACGGGCGGCAGATCTCCGAGGCCGTCTCCAAGGTGACCTGGACCGCCGACGGCAAGGGCGTCGAGCCCGGCTTCATCCAGCAGTTCCCGGTCTCCATCGGCGCCCTGCCCGAGGACGCCGACCAGCTCGTCTTCAAGGCGATCCAGACGTACTCCAACAAGGAGGTCGTGCGCTGGATCGAGGTGCCGGAGGAAGGCGCCGAGGAGCCGGCGAACCCGGCACCGGTGCTCGCCCTGTCCGCCGCCGAGGACGGCCACGCCCACGGTTCGTCCGCCGAGGAGTCGTCCGGCAAGTCCGGTGACGCCGAGCCGGCCGCCACCACCGAGGCCGCCGGCTCCTCCGACGGCACCGACACCACCGCCCGGGTCCTGGGCGTCGCCGGCATCGTCGTCGGGGTCGCCGGTGGGGCCTACGGCGTGTTCGCCGCCCGTCGCCGGGCCGCCGACGCCTCCTGAGGCCCGCTCGTCCGCGGTGCGCGTCGGGGGCCTCCACGCCCCCGGCGCGCACCGGAGTTCACACCACTGGGACATCTCTCCATGCGCAAGAAGACGTTCGCCGCGGCCGCACTGCTCGCCGCGGCCACCCTCACCCTCTCCGCCTGCGGCGGTGACGACAGCGGTGCCGGCCCCGCCGCGGTCGTCTCCGAGGACTCCTCGCAGCAGGCCGCGACCGTGCTCGACCAGCCCTTCACCAAGCCGGACCTGGTCCTGACCGACACCCAGGGCAAGCCCTACGACCTCCGCGAGGAGACCGCCGGCCGCCCGACACTGGTGTACTTCGGCTACACCCACTGCCCGGACGTCTGCCCGCTGACGATGAACAACATCGCCGTCGCGAAGAAGCAGTTGCCCAAGGCGGACCAGGACGCCCTGCGCGTCGTGTTCGTCACCACCGACCCGGACCGCGACACCCCGGCCGCGCTCGCCGCCTGGCTCAAGGGCATCGACTCCCAGGTGGTCGGCCTGACCGGCGACTTCGCCACCATCCGGACCGCCGCGCGCTCCCTCGGCATCTCCATCGAGCCGCCGCACAAGGACAAGAACGGCAAGGTCGTCTCCACCCACGGCACCCAGGTCATCGCCTTCTCCCCGAAGAGCGACGGCGGGTACGTCCTCTACGGCGAGGACGCCAAGGTCGACGACTACATCAAGGACCTGCCCAGGATCGTCAAGGGGCAGAACCCGTGAAGCGGCCCGCCGTCCGCGTCGCGGCACTGCCCTGCGCCCTGACCGCCGCCCTGGTCCTCGCGGGCTGTGGCTCCGACTCCGCCGGCTCGGCGGCCGAGCTGTCCGTCAGCGCCGCCTACATGCCGCAACCGGTCTCCGCCTCCATGGCCGCCGGCTTCCTGACCATCACCAACGAGGGCGGCACGAAGGACGAGCTGACCTCCGTCACCAGCGATGCCGCCGGCAGCGTGACCGTCCACGAGACCGTCGGCGGAGCCATGCGGGAGGTCGACTCCCTGGAGGTGCCGGCGGGCGGCCGGCTCCGGCTGGCCAGCGGCGGGAACCACCTGATGTTCGAAAAGCTGAAGCGGAAGCCGCTGCAGGGCGAGAAGGTGACCGTGGAACTGCACTTCGCCGATTCCGGAACAGTCGAGGTCGAGATGCCGGTGGAAGCCGCCACCTACACCCCGGACACCGGAAGCTGAGGGAGGGACCGCCTTGCCCACGACCATCGCCCCCAGGATCCGGACGCTGGTGCTGCTGTTCCTGACCGTCACCGGCGCACTCCTCGCCGGCGCCGGGCAGGCCTTCGCGCACGCCGCGCTGACCGGCAGCGACCCCGCGCAGGGGGCGGTGGTCGAGAAGGCGCCCGCCCGGGTCTCGCTGACCTTCTCCGAGCAGGTCTCCACGGGTGCCGACTCCGTGCGCGTGCTCGACCCGAAAGGCGGGCGCGTCGACACCGGCGAGCCGTCCGCCGTCGGCGGCACCACCTACGCCGTGCCCCTGCACTCGGGGCTGCCCGACGGCACGTACACGGTGACCTACCAGGTGGTGTCCGCGGACAGCCATCCCGTCGCCGGCGCCTACACCTTCTCCATCGGCGCCCCCTCCGCGACCAGTGTCCCGGCGACCGCGCGGGAGGCCGGCGGAGGAGCCGTCGGCAGGCTGTACGGCTTCGGCCGGTACCTGTCGTACGCCGGATTCATCGTCCTGGCCGGCGGGGCCGCCTTCGTCCTGGGCTGCTGGCCGGGCGGTGCGGGTGTGCGGGCCGTCCAGCGGCTCGTCGTCTCCGGCTGGCTCGCGCTCACCTCCGCCACACTCTTCCTGTTGCTCCTGCGCGGCTCCTACACCGGCTCCGGCAAGGTCGGCGACGTCTTCGACCTCGAACTGCTCGGGCAGGTCCTGCAGACCAAGCCGGGCGCCGCGCTCGTCTCCCGGCTGCTGCTGCTCGCCGCGGCCGCACTGTTCATCGCCGTGCTCTTCGGCGCGTACGACAAGCGGGAGGGTGCGGAGAAGCGGGACCTGACCTTCGGACTCGCCATCGGCGGAACCGTCGTGGCGGCCGGGCTCGCGGCGAGCTGGGCGATGGCCGAGCACGCTTCCACCGGACTCCAGCCGGGCATCGCGATGCCGGTGGACGTCGTCCACCTGCTGGCCGTCGCCGCCTGGCTCGGCGGGCTGTGCGCGCTCCTGGTGGCGCTGTACCGGAGCGACGCCCCGGTGGAGGCGTCGGCCGTCCGCCGGTTCTCCCGGGTCGCCTTCGGCAGTGTCGTCACCCTCGTCGTGACCGGTGTCTACCAGTCGTGGCGCCAGCTCGGTTCCTGGTCCGCCTTCACCGAGACCCGCTACGGGCAGCTCCTGCTCCTCAAGATCGGGCTGGTGGCACTGCTCGTCGGCGTCGCCTGGATCTCGCGGCGGTGGACCAACCGGCTGGGGGAGACGGCGGGGGCCGGAGCGGCCACTGCGGAGGCGGCCACCGCGGGGGCGGCGGCCGCGGAGGCGACAGCAGCAGAGGCGGCGGCAGCAGAGGCGACAGCCACGGGGACGATGTCTGCGGAGACGGCGGGAACCGGGGCCGCAGGGGCCGTGGCCCATACGGATGCCGGAAAGGCGTCCGGGTCCGGGTCTGCCGCTGCCGCGCGGGCCGTCCAGCTCGCGCGGCAGCGGGCCGCCGTGGACGCGACACGGCAGAAGCGGCTGCGTGACGCCGACCCCCACCGGCTCGGCCTGCGCCGTTCGGTACTCGCCGAGACGGGCGTCGCCGTCGTCCTGCTCGCCGTCACCACACTGCTGACCTCCACCGAACCCGGCCGTACGGAACAGGACGCCAAGGCGGCCACTGCGGCCCCGGCTGCCTCGTCGGACACCTCGGGAGCCGTGACCCTCGACATGTCCTTCGACACCGGCGGTACCGACGGCAAGGGCGTCGTCAGCGTCGACATCGACCCCGCGCGGACCGGCGCCAACGAGATGCACGTCTATGTGACCCGGCCCAACGGGCGCGCCTTCGACGTGCCCGAGGTGAAGGTCGCCTTCACCCTCGAGAGCAAGAAGATCGGGCCGCTGCCCGTCACCCCCGACCACATCACCACCGGCCACTGGTCGGCGAACGCGGTCCAGATCCCCATGGCCGGCGAATGGCAGATCGCCGTGACCGTACGGACCTCCGACATCGACCAGGCGACCGTCTCCAAGAACGCGCAGATCGGCTGAACGACCCATGTCTGACCAGACCCTTCCGAAGGCCCCCGAGAAGCCCCTGCCCCCCGACGCACCCCGGGCGGGCCTGACCCGGCGCAAGCTGCTCGGCACCGCCGGGGCCACCGGGCTCGTGGTCGGCGCCGCGGGCGGAGCGGCCGGTTACGTCGCGGCACCGGCGCAAGCCACCCCGCTGTCCTCGATCGGGTCCGGTCAGGCGATGTTCCACGTGAAACATCAGCCCGGCATCACCCAGGGACTCCAGGCCCGCGGTCATCTCGTCGCCTTCGACCTCGCGGCGGGCGCGGGCCGCAAGGAAGCCGCGGCACTACTGCGCCGCTGGTCGGAGACGGCCCGGCGACTGATGGCCGGCGAAGCCGCGGCGCAGGACGACACGGACATCGCGCGGGACGCGGGACCGTCGTCGCTGACGATCACCTTCGGCTTCGGCCACAGCTTCTTCGCACGCACCGGCCTGGAGAAGCAGCGGCCGGTCGCCCTGGACCCCCTGCCCGACTTCTCCTCCGACCGGCTCGACAAGGCCCGCAGCAACGGCGACCTGTGGGTGCAGATCGGCGCGAACGACGCCCTGGTGGCCTTCCACGCCCTGCGCGCGATCCAGAAGGACGCGGGCAGGGCGGCGAAGGTCCGCTGGCAGATGAACGGCTTCAACCGCACACCGGGTGCGACCGCCCACCCCATGACGGCCAGGAACCTGATGGGACAGATGGACGGCACCCGCAATCCGAAGCCGGCGGACGCCGACTTCGACCGGCGGATCTTCGTGCCGGAGTCGGGGTCGAACGACCCGGCATGGATGGCCAACGGCTCCTACGCCGTCGTACGCCGGATCCGCATGCTCCTCGACGACTGGGAGCAGTTGTCGGTCACGGCGCAGGAACAGGTCATCGGGCGCCGCAAATCCGACGGGGCGCCGCTGTCCGGCGGGACCGAGACGACCGAGATGGACCTGGAGAAGACGGACGCCAACGGCGATCTGGTAGTCCCGGTCAACGCCCACGCCCGGATCACCCGCCCCGACCAGAACGGGGGCGCGGCGATGCTGCGCCGACCGTTCTCGTACCACGACGGCATCGACGCCGACGGGGTGCCGGACGCGGGCCTGCTGTTCGTCTGCTGGCAGGCCGATCCGTTGCGCGGATTCGTCACCGTGCAGCGCAAGCTGGACCGCGGGGACGCGCTGTCCACGTACATCCGGCACGAGTCGAGCGGCCTGTTCGCGGTGCCGGGCGGAGCGCCGGAGGGCGAGTACGTGGGGCAGCGGCTGCTGGAGGGGTGAGGCACACCGGAGACGGGTCACGCCGGTTCACTCGCGTGAGGGGCACCCGTGAGACGCCGGCTCCTCGCCCCGCAAGGCCCATTAGGGTGAGGCCATGCCAGCGAGCTATGCGTATCTCGGCCCCGAGGGCACCTTCACGGAGGTCGCCCTGCGCACGCTTCCGGAGGCGGCCACCCGGCAGCTGATTCCGTACGTGTCCGTGCAGTCCGCCCTCGACGCGGTCCGGACCGGCGAGACCGAGGCGGCGTTCGTGCCGATCGAGAACTCGGTCGAGGGCGGCATCACCACGACCCTCGACGAACTGGTCGCGGGCACGCCGTTGATGATCTACCGCGAGGTCCTGCTGTCGATCACCTTCGCGCTGCTGGTCAAGCCGGGCACGAAGCTGTCCGAGATCAAGACGGTCTCGGCCCACCCGGCCGCGCAGCCGCAGGTGCGCAACTGGCTCAAGGCCAACCTTCCCGACGCCGTGTGGGAGTCGGCGGCCTCGAACGCGGACGCCGCGCGCCTGGTGCGCGAGGGCCGTTACGACGCCGCCTTCGCGGGTGAGTTCGCGGCCGCCCGGTACGGCCTCGAGGCGCTGGAGACGGAGATCCACGACGCGGAGAACGCGCAGACGCGTTTCGTGCTGGTGGGCCGGCCGGCCCGGCCCGCCGCGCCGACCGGCGCCGACAAGACGTCCGTCGTGCTGTGGCAGCGCGACGACCATCCGGGCGGGCTGCGCGACCTGCTGGGCGAGTTCGCCACCCGTGGCATCAACCTCATGGTGCTCCAGTCGCGGCCGACCGGCGCCGGGATCGGCAACTACTGCTTCTGCATCGACGCGGCCGGTCACATCTCCGAGCGCAGGATGGCGGAGGCGCTCATGGGGCTGAAGCGCATCTGCCGAGACGTCCGCTTCCTCGGCTCGTACCCGCGTGCGGACGTGACCGCGGCGCAGGTGCGGGCACCACTGCCGGGGACCTCGGAGGGCGAGTTCATGGCGGCGGCGGAATGGGTCACGCGCTGCCAGGACGGCCGGTTCTGAACCGCGTCGGGCCGGTCCTACCTGCATATCTTCGTTATCCACAGAGGTTATCCACAGGGCCTCATCTCGACCTGGGGACAAGTCGACACCGAAGCACCGTTCAGTCGACAAATACCCCTAGGGCCTCCCGGTCGGCACTCCGCGCGCCGCGCCTCTCTTCGTCCATCCATTTCCTTCGATCAACCCTTTGGAGTGACCCTTTTCCACCTGAAAGTGAGCGCGGAAGGGGTTTGGCCAAGGAATTCACCCCGCCGAACACTTACCGGAATGATCGATTCCGATATCCACAGATCTTTCGCACAGCCTGTGGATAACTTTTCGAGAGCATGCACCCCTGTGGACAACCGCCTTCAAGTACCGCTCCGCAGAGGGAAGTCGAGTCCACGCCCGACCACGGCGCCGCGACGCCGTCCCGTCCGGCCCGCACACGGGAACTCCCAGGGCATTTGCCTCATAGCGGACCGTGAGGCGTGTTCCGCAATAGTGAGTCGTGAGCCGTCACCCCACACCGGTAGCCTTGACCACGTGATTGACCTTCGCCTGCTCCGTGAGGACCCCGACCGTGTGCGCGCGTCCCAGCGCGCCCGTGGAGAGGACGTCGCGCTCGTCGACGCTCTCCTGTCTGCCGACGAGCGGCGCAGGTCGTCCGGCGTCCGCTTCGACGAGCTGCGAGCCGAGCAGAAGGCGCTCGGCAAGCTCATCCCCAAGGCCGCTCCGGACGAGAAGGCCGAGCTCCTGAAGAAGGCGAGCCAGCTCGCCGCGGACGTCAAGGCCGCCGACGCCGAGCGCGACGCCGCCGACACCGAGACCCAGGAGCTCGTCCTCCGGCTCAGCAACCTCGTGCACCCCGAGGTGCCCGTGGGCGGCGAGGAGGACTTCGTCGAGCTGGAGACGCACGGCACGATCCGCGACTTCGGCGCCGAGGGCTTCGAGCCCAAGGACCACCTGGAGCTCGGCCGGCTGCTGGGCGCCATCGACGTCGAGCGCGGCGCCAAGGTCTCCGGTTCGCGGTTCTACTTCCTCACCGGCGTCGGCGCACTGCTGGAGCTGGCCCTGGTCAACGCGGCGATCGCCCAGGCCACGGCGGCCGGCTTCACGCCGATGCTGACCCCGGCCCTGGTCCGCCCGCAGTCCATGGCGGGCACCGGCTTCCTCGGCCAGGCAGCCCAGGACGTCTACCACCTCGACCAGGACGATCTCTACCTGGTCGGCACCTCCGAGGTCGCCCTCGCCGCGTACCACATGGACGAGATCATCGACGCCGAGCGGCTGCCGTTGCGGTACGCCGGCTTCTCCCCGTGCTTCCGCCGCGAGGCCGGCTCGCACGGCAAGGACACCAAGGGCATCTTCCGCGTCCACCAGTTCGACAAGGTGGAGATGTTCTCCTACGTCGCTCCGGAGGACTCGCAGGCCGAGCACCAGCGCCTGCTGGCGTGGGAGAAGCAGTGGCTGAGCTCGCTGGAGCTGCCGTTCCGCGTGATCGACGTCGCCTCCGGTGACCTCGGTTCCTCGGCCGCCCGCAAGTTCGACTGCGAGGCCTGGATCCCGACGCAGGGCAAGTACCGCGAACTGACCTCGACGTCGGACTGCACCGAGTTCCAGTCCCGCCGCCTGTCGATCCGCGTCCGCGAGGGGAAGCAGGTCCGCCCGCTGGCCACGCTCAACGGCACTCTGTGCGCCGTCCCGCGCACCATCGTGGCGATCCTGGAGAACCACCAGCAGGCCGACGGCTCCGTGCGCGTGCCCGAGGTGCTGCGGCCCTACCTGGGCGGCCGGGAAGTCCTGGAGCCGGTGGCCAAGTGAGCGAGGCCGCCCCGGGGTTCCCGTACCGGCTGATCGCGACCGACCTCGACGGGACGCTGCTGCGCTCCGACGAGTCGGTCTCCCTCCGCACCCGTGACGCCCTCGCCGCGGCCACCGCGGCGGGCGCGTCCCACATCGTGGTGACCGGCCGCGGCGTCCCGTGGACCCGGCACATCCTCGACGACCTCGGCTACGACGGCCTCGCGGTCTGCGGTCAGGGCGCCCAGGTCTACGACGCCGGCGCGCACCGCCTGCTGACCTCGGTGACCCTGGACCGGCAGCTGGCCGGGGTGGCACTGGCCAAGATCGAGGCCGAGGTGGGCCCGCTGTACCTGGCGGCGAGCCGGGACGGGCTGGACGGCGAGGTGCTCGTCGGCCCCGGTTACGCGGTCACCGAGACGCTCCCCTCGACGCCGTTCACCGACGCGTCGGACCTCTGGGCGGCCCCGCTGAACAAGATCTACATACAGCACCCCGAGCTGTCGGACGACGAGCTGGCCGAGGCGGCCCGTCAGACCGCGGGCGGCTTCGTCTCGGTGGCGATGGCCGGCGCGGGAATCGTGGAACTGCTCCCCCTCGGCCTGTCCAAGGCCACCGGTCTCTCCCTGGCGGCCCGCCGCCTGGGCCTGAAGGCCGCCGACACGATCGCCTTCGGCGACATGCCCAACGACATCCCCATGTTCGCCTGGTCCGCCAGGAGCGTGGCCATGGCCAACGCCCACCAGGAGCTGAAAGCGGTGGCCGACGAAGTGACCACCTCCAACGAGGAGGACGGCATCGCGGTGGTGCTGGAAAAGCTCCTGGCGTAGGCACGGCGAAGCACACGGCCGGGCGGCAGGCCTGACGGGCTGACGGGCTGACGGGCTGACGGGCTGACGGGCTGACGGGCTGACGGGCTGACGGGCTGACGGCAAGGCTCCGTCACACGAGGGCTGCGAGGGGGATCGCCGCAGGCGATCAGGGGCGCGGCGAACTGCGCGACCAGCCACCCCCTGCCCGCGCCCGACCGGGCCACCTGCCCGGCAGCGGCGGCGGTCGCAGCCCGACGGGGCTGCGGGCTGCGGGGAGGCAACCCGCCGGGCTTCTCGACGTACCCCGGCCGAAGCCCTCGGCCCGGTCGAAGGGACGACGTCCTGCGGAGGATGCACGGATCGAACGTGCGCGGGGTTCCCCCCGACCACGGCTTAGCAAGCCGGTGCCTTACCACTCGGCCAATCCTCCGGGTGGGCGGCCCACGCGAGAGCGACATCGCGTGCTCGAAGCGGCCGCCCCGGGCAGTTCCCCGTGCGGGGCGGACTCCCTGGAGAGGTGACTACTCCGGAGACCGCCCTCGGCTGCCCTGTCGGGAGCCGGACGTACTGCCGTGCATGGACATCGCCCTGCTCCTCTCCCAGCATGTGGCGCCGTGCTCACCGGCGCTGCGGACGACAACCATCCTGCCCGCGGGCCGAGAGGGACGCCACTGAATAAAACAAATGCACGAATAGCGGGATTCGCCGGGTCCGGTGTCCGGACGGACCGGATCGGCTGGACGCCGCTCTCCCCGCGGCGTCACCGGCACCGACGTGGCTTGCTGAAGAGCCACCCTGCCGGCGGCTCGGCCGAGCGCCACGGTCGGGGCTCGGGCGCCTGCGCGCTCCGGCGCGCGGCGGGCATCCGGGCACGGGCGGACGGCTCGGAGGTCTCGGCGGCCCGTACGAAGTCCTCGTCGAGAACGACATCGCCCCAGCCGCCGTCCGGCTCCTGCCCCGCAGCCGGGTACCCGGACCGGTCCCCGAACCGGTCCGCGGCCCGGTCCCGAGGGTGCCGGTCCGACGAGGGCCGCTCCGAGGACCGGTCCGCAGCCCGGTCTGGCGTGCCGACCCCCGACCGCCCGCGGTCGGCCCCGCGTTCACGACCGCCGAACCGCGCCGCCCCGTCCACCGTCCCGGCCTCCCGCCGTCCTCACGGCCTCTGTCCGTCCGCCCGGTGTGCCCGGGCGGAGATCGGACCCCCGTCAGCGTCCCTCGAAGGGCCTGGCGGGGACGCGCCGCCTACTCCTCCCCCGCCAGTGTCAGCGCCCGCAGCTTCTGTCCCGCGTACCAGGTGGCCAGCACCGTCACCGCCACCAGCAGGACGGTCGCCGTGGTCAGTCCGACGTCCGAGGTGATCAGGTCACCGCCGGCGACCTTGTCGGCGACGGCCAGCGACCACTGCTGGACGCTGAGCGTGCGCGCGCCCGGCACCAGCGAACCGAACAGCGCCTCCCACACCAGGGCGTAGACGAGGCCGAAGACCACCGCGTGCCGGGACACCGTGCCCAGCAGCAGGAACAGCGCCGCGTAGGCGATGGAGGACACCAGTGCGGCGACCGTGTAGGCGACGGCGATCTGCTGTCCGTTGCCGTTGAGGACGAACCCGGCGATCAGGGTGGGCAGCGCCGAGAACACCATCGTCACCGCGATGGCCACGATGAGCTTGGTGAAGATGATCGTCGGCCGCTTCAGCGGCTTGGACAGGAGGTACACCACGGAACCGTCGTCGATCTCGGGCCCGATCGCGCCCGTGCCGGCGATGACGCCGATGATCGGCACCATGGTGGCGAGCGCGAGCCCGCCGAGCAGGTCGGACGCGGTCTGGTCGTCGGCGCCGGCGAGGCCGCGCACCACCACCGAGATCGCGATCAGCAACAGGGGCAGCGCGCCCAGGATGAGGGCCCGGCGTCGGCCGAGCAGGGCCCGGTACGTGAGTCGGGCGACTGTGGGGTCGTACATCTTCGGCCTCCTACGCCGCGACCAGGTACGAGAACACGGACTCGAGGGACTCGTCGGACGGCGAGACCGTGAGCAGCCTGATGCCGTGGTCCCTGGCGACGCGCGGCAGCAGCGAGGTGAAGCGGCCGAAGTCGACGGCCTGGATGCGCAACGCCCCCTCGGCGAGGTCGACCTCGATGCCGGAGGTCGACGGGTCGGCGATCAGCGCGGCCGCGAGCGCGCGGTCGTCGCTGGAACGCACGAGGTAGCGGTGCGGGCGGTCGGTCATCAGCCGGCGGATCTTGCGGAAGTCGCCGCTGGCCGCGTGGCGTCCGGCGACGACGACCTCGATGTGCCAGGCCAGCTGCTCGACCTCTTCGAGGATGTGCGAGGAGAACAGCACGGTGCGGCCCTCGTCGCCCATGCGCCGCAGCAGGTCCATGAGCTGCATGCGCTGGCGCGGGTCCATGCCGTTGAAGGGCTCGTCCAGCAGGAGCAGCGAGGGCTCGTGGACGAGGGCACTGGCCATCTTCACGCGCTGGCGCATGCCCTTGGAGTACGTCTCGATCTTGCGGTCCTGCGCGTACTCCATCTCGACCGTGGCCAGGGCCTTCTGGGCGGCCTTGGCACCGAGGCCGTGCAGCTCGGCGTTGGCGACGACGAACTCGCGGCCGGTGAGGAAGTCGTACATCGCCTCCCGCTCGGGGACGATGCCGATGTGCCGGTAGATGTCCTCGTTGCGCCAGACCTGCCGGCCGTCGAGGGTGACGGTGCCGGTGGAGGGGGCGAGGAAGCCGCCCATCATGTTGATGAGGGTGGACTTTCCGGCGCCGTTGGGACCGAGCAGGCCGGTGACCCCGGGGCCGACGGTCATGGTGATGTCGTTGACGGCGACCACGTTGCCGAACCAGCGGGAGACGTGGTCGAGGGAGAGCGTGGTCACAGTCCCACCTTCTTGTAGCGGCGCATCAGGAGTCCGTAGCACGCGGCGATCAGGCCCAGGCAGACGACGACGTACACCGCGCCCTCCGCGGAGGAGGGGCCGATCCCGCCCGGAGCGGCGGAAGCGGCGCCGAGGAACGCCGACTGCACGCCGTCGATGAGGGTGACCGGCGAGAACAGGCCGATCCAGGGGATGGCGCCCGTGCTGCCCTGGGCGTCGGCGATGGCCTGGAGCGTGGAGACGGCGCCGTAGGAGATGGTCAGGACGGCGATGACGGCCGCGATGCCGAAGCCGCGGCGCGGGGTGACCGCCGCGATGACCAGTCCCAGGCCGGCGAGGAGCAGGGAGAACAGTGCCACGGAGACGAGTCCCTGGGCGAATCCCTCGGTCTGGTCGGCGAAGTCGAGCTTGGCCAGCAGGGCGCCCGCGTAGAGCACCAGCAGGGGTGCGGCGGTGAGGACGAACAGGGCCGAGGCGAGCGCCGCGAACTTGGCGCGGACGTAGTCGGCGGTCTCGATCGGCCGGGAGAAGTACAGCGGCACGGTCTTGAAGCGCAGGTCGCGCGAGACGGACTGGGGGGCCTGCGAGGCGACGTAGAGGCTGATGACGGCCTGCATGACGATCGCGTAGCGGGTGTAGTCCAGCGGGAGTTCCTTGGCCTTCGTGGCGACGGCGACGGCGACCATGATGGCCGCGGGCACGCACATCACCACGAACAGCAGCATCGGCAGCACCTTGGACTTCACCGAGCGGCCGAGGCCGTAGGCGCCGCGCAGGGACTGCGAGTAGAGGGAACGGCGGGCGTAGGCGCGGCCCAGGCGGGGGCCGTCGTAACTGCGGTAGCCGATGTTGTGGATGCGGGTCTGGTCGCCCGAGGGGGTGGTCACCGGGTGCTCAACTGCCATGGCCGACGGCCTCCTTCCGCTGCTCGTCACTGTCGTGGAAGACCTCGGAGATGTGGTGCCGGCGCTGTTCCATGCGCACCAGGCCGAGGCCGAGGTCGGCGACCACGTCCCGTACGACGTCGTAGGTGTCCTCGCCCTGTGCGGTGAGCAGCAGGACGTGTCCCGCACCGGGCAGTCCGCTCTCGGCGTCCAGGACGTCGACCCCGCGCGCGTGCAGCTCCTGGCGGACCGCGCGGGTGCCGTCCGGGTGCTCGTCGGTGTCGGTGACCTCGATGGCGAGGGTGGTGGTGGTCTGGGTGAAGTCGGTGGTGGAGCTGGAGCGCAGGAGCTTGCCGCCGTCGACGACGACGACGTGGTCGCAGGTGCGTTCGAGTTCGCCCAGGAGGTGGGAGGTGACCAGGACCGAGATGCCGAAGTCGGTGTGGATGCGGCGGATGAGGCCGAGCATCTCGTCGCGGCCGACCGGGTCGAGGCCGTTGGTCGGCTCGTCGAGGAAAACCAGCTGCGGGTCGTGGACCAGCGCCTGGGCGAGTTTCACGCGCTGTTTCATGCCCGTGGAGTAGCCGCCGATGGGACGGTAGCGCTCCTCGTACAGCCCGACGTGGCGCAGGGTGTCGGCGGTGCGCTCGCGCGCGGCGGTCGGCGGCAGGCCGGACATGCGGGCCATGTGCACGACGAACTCGGTGGCCGAGACGTCGGGCGGCAGGCAGTCGTGCTCCGGCATGTAGCCGACGCGCTCCCGGATGGCGGCGCCCTCGGTCGCGACGTCGAGTCCGAGCACTTCGGCGCGGCCCTCGGAGGCGGGGGACAGACCCAGCAGGATCTTGATCAGTGTGGACTTGCCGGCCCCGTTGGCACCGACGAGTCCGGTCACACCGGGCCCGACGTCCACGGAGAGCCGGTCAAGAGCGGTCACCCGGGGGAACCGCTTGCTCAGGCTTTCGGTCGCGATCACAGTCACGTCCTCGACGATAGTGACGTGGACCACGCCGGTCGTCAGACCGTGGAGCTGTCCTCGTCTCAGACTCGAGACGTACGGGCCCGTAGGGGTTCCCCATCCTGGGATCTAGACCACGCGGGAACCAGGCGTCCCGTCGACCCTGTTGACGCTCTCTCTAACAAGTGTCAGATTCGGCGGGGTCACGTTACGGACGCGTACCGCAGCCGGCCGGACCGGCGCGGCGAGACGGGCGCGCCCGGACGGAGGCGGCTCGGGGCGGAGGCGTCCAGGGCCGGAGCCACGGAGCGCGAGGCCGCGCGGACGCAGGGCGAGGAGCTGCGCGTGGGGCCGCTCCGGGACAAGCTGACGGAAGTGGATCGGGAACCGGAGCGGTCTGCCGCGGCTGCGGCGTCCGGCGGAGGCGGAGGCGGAGTGACGATGCTGGAGGGCGCGCGCGAGCGCCGGGTACGAACCGGTGGGATCGAGCTGTGCGTGGCCGAACTGGGGGATCCGGGGCGACCGACGGTCGTCCTGGTGCACGGCTATCCGGACAGCAAGGAGGTGTGGTCCGAGGTCGCGCCCCTGCTGGCCGACCGCTTCCACGTCGTCCTCTACGACGTCCGGGGCCACGGCCGGTCCAGCGCGCCGCGGCCACTGCGGGGCGGGTTCACCCTGGAGAAGCTGACGGACGACTTCCTGGCGGTGGCGGACGCGGTCAGCCCGGACCGGCCGGTGCATCTGGTCGGGCACGACTGGGGCTCGGTGCAGTCCTGGGAGTTCGTCACGGTCGAGCGCACCAAGGGCAGGATCGCGTCCTTCACGTCGATGTCCGGCCCCTCCCTCGACCACTTCGGTCACTGGATCAACAAGCGTCTCACCCGGCCCACTCCGCGCCGCGTCGGCCAGCTCCTGGGCCAGGGCGCGAAGTCCTGGTACGTGTATCTGCTCCACACCCCCGTGCTGCCCGAACTCGCCTGGCGCGGCCCTCTCGGCAAGCGCTGGCCGGGCATCCTTCGGCGGCTGGAGAAGGTCCCCGCCGGCGAGTACCCCACGCCGTCGCTGCCCTCCGACGCCGCCCACGGTGCCTGGCTGTACCGCGACAACGTCCGCCCCCGGCTGCGCCGTCCGCGCCCGGACGCCCACGCGCACGCGCCCGTGCAGCTCATCACGCCCCTGGGGGACGCCTTCCTGTCCGAGCGGCTGTACGACGAGCTGGAGCTGTGGGTTCCCCGGCTGACGCGCCGGACGCTCCCGGCGAAGCACTGGGTGCCGCGCACCCGCCCCGATCAGCTGGCCTCCTGGATCGCGGAGTTCGTGAACTCGACGGAGAGCGGCGGGAACACGCGGAAGGCAGAACCACGGCCGAGGACGGACGGGCCGTACGCCGAGCGGTTCGGTGGGCAGCTGGTGCTGGTCACCGGTGCGGGAAGCGGCATCGGACGGGCGACGGCGCTCGCGTTCGCCGGGGCGGGCGCTCGGGTGGTGGCGGTCGACCGCGACACCGAAAGCGCCCTCCACACCGCGGAGACGGCCCGTCTCCTGGGGGCCGCGGGTGCCTGGGCGGAGACGGCGGACGTCTCCGACGAACAGGCCATGGAGAAGCTGGCGGCGAAGGTGCTCGCCGAACACGGTGTGGTGGACGTCCTGGTGAACAATGCGGGCGTGGGGCTGTCGGGTTCGTTCCTCGACACCACTGCGGAGGACTGGCGCCGCGTCCTGGACGTCAACCTGTGGGGGGTCATCCACGGTTGCCGCCTGTTCGGCGGGCAGATGGCGGAACGCGGTCAGGGTGGCCACATCGTCAACACCGCTTCCGCGGCGGCTTTCCAGCCGTCCGGCTCGCTTCCCGCCTACAGCACGGCCAAAGCCGCGGTGCTGATGCTGAGCGCATGCCTGCGTGCCGAGCTCGCCCGACAGGACATCGGGGTGACGGCGGTCTGTCCCGGCCTGGTCAACACCGGCATCACCGCGACGGCGACGTTCGTCGGTGTCGACACGGAGGAGGAGAGGCGTCGGCAGAAGCGCTCGACGCGCTTGTACGCGCTGCGCAACTACCCTCCGGAGAAGGTCGCCGACGCGATTCTGCGTGCGGTGGTCCGCAACGAGGCAGTGGTGCCGGTGACACCGGAGGCGAGGGTTCTCCACGTCCTGTCCCGGTTCGCTCCGGCGCTGTCGAGGCGACTCGCGCGGGTGGAGCCCCGGCTCTGAGGGACGTGCCGACCGGTCGCGGGGAGGGTCGCGAAGCCCTTCGGGAGCTCTCCCCTTCGAGCCCGTCGCACCAAATCCTTTGACATCAAACGATGGCGACGGAACGCCGTCACCGGCACGGCGGTTGTCCACAGATTCGCCAAGTCGCTTGTGGATAACTGCCGTTGCTGTGGATCAAACATCGGGTACAAAACTCCATGCGTGATCCCCGTCTCTCCCGTCATGCTGACCGGATGGACGAAAGACGCACCGTGAAGGTGTCGAAGTACCTCGCGAAGCACCTGCGCCACCAGCCCGAGCGCATCGGCCTCACCCTCGACGAGGCCGGCTGGGTCGAGATCGAGACGCTCGTCGCGGCAGCCGCGGCCCACGGCTTCCCCTTCACGCGCGACGAGCTGGATCACGTCGTCGCCACGAACGACAAGAAGCGTTTCGCGGTCGAGGGCACACGCATCCGCGCCAGCCAGGGCCACAGCGTCGACGTGGACCTCGCCCTCCCGACGGCGGCCCCGCCGCCGTACCTCTACCACGGCACCGTGGCCCGGCACCTGGAGGCGATCCGGGCCGAGGGACTGCGTCCCATGAACCGGCACGACGTGCACCTCTCCGCCGACCGCGAGACCGCGACCCGGGTGGGCGCGCGCCGGGGGCGGCCGGTGGTGCTCGCCGTGGACGCGGCAGCCATGCACCGCGACGGCCACGTCTTTCACGTGAGTGCGAACGGCGTCTGGCTGGCGAAAGCCGTACCACCGCGTTACCTGCGGTTTCCCGGCCCGCACTGAGCTTCTCTCGTTCCCGGTCCCGCCACTTCCGCGCGATCTGTGCACCTGGCCGTCCGGGGACTCACCGCATGGCTCGTCCGGCACGCACGGTGCCGGTTTCACGTGAAACGCCGGCGGCCGCATACGCTCGACGACATGAGTCTGCGACTGAGCACCGTGATCCTCCCGCACCGACGCTGGCACGAGGGCGGCCGCTCGGCCTGGACGCGCGCCGAGCAACTCGGCTTCCACACCGGGTACACCTACGACCACCTGTCCTGGCGCAGTTTTCGGGACGGCCCCTGGTTCGGCGCGATCCCGACACTGACCGCCGCCGCGTCCGCCACCGAGCGAATGCGTCTGGGCACCCTGGTGACCTCGCCGAACTTCCGGCATCCGGTGACCCTCGCCAAGGACCTGATCTCGCTGGACGACATCTCCGGCGGCCGCGTCACCCTCGGGATCGGCGCGGGCGGCACGGGCTTCGACGCCACCGCCCTCGGACAGGAACCGTGGACGCCCCGCGAGCGGGCCGACCGCTTCGGCGAGTTCGTGCCCCTCCTGGACCGGCTGCTCACCGAGGACTCGGTGTCCTACGAGGGCAACTTCTACTCGGCGCACGAGGCGCGCAACATCCCCGGCTGCGTGCAGCGCCCCCGGCTGCCCTTCGCCGTCGCCGCGACCGGTCCGCGTGGACTGAGGCTCGCCGCACGTCACGGCCAGGCCTGGGTGACCACCGGCGACCCCAGGCTGTACGAGAACGGCACCCCCGAGCAGTCGGTCGCGGCCATCCGCGGCCAGGTCGAGAAGCTCACGGACGCCTGCGTGGCGCTCGGCCGGGACGTGACCACCCTGGACAAGATCCTGCTCACCGGGTTCACTCCGGACCGGGGTCGGCCGCTGGAGTCCCTGGACGCCTTCGTGGACTTCGCGGGCCGCCACCTGGCGCTCGGTTTCACGGAGATCGTCATCCACTGGCCCATCCCGGAGTCCGACTTCGCCGCGGACCAGAAGGTCTTCGAGCGGATCGTCATGGAGGCCCCGGCGCAGCTGCGCTGACCTCGCTACCGGTCACCCCCGCCGACCTGCGGTGTCGACCGTCGTGACTCATATGTGCGGGCTCTCGCACGGTCGTGCGCATCGATACGGGAGAATGACCGGGTGACCTCAGCAACGCGAGAGCCCGAGACCCCGGCCGCCACCACCCCGCCGCGGCTGATCGCCACCGACCTCGACGGGACCCTGCTGCGCGACGACAAGTCGGTGTCCCCACGCACCGTCGAGGCCCTCGCCGCCGCCGAGGAGGCGGGCATCGAGGTCTTCTTCGTCACCGGCCGCCCCGCCCGCTGGATGGACGTCGTCAGCGACCACGTCCACGGACACGGCCTGGCGATCTGCGGAAACGGCGCCGCCGTGGTCGATCTGCACGGCGGTCCCGGCACTCACCGGTTCGTGAAGGTGCGCGAGCTGGCCCGCGAGAACGCACTGGACGCCGTACGGCTGCTGCGCGAGGCGGCGCCCGGGACCATGTACGCGATCGAGCAGACGTACGGCTTCTACCAGGAGCCGGAGTATCCCCGGATGCACCTGGAGGTCCCCGACTCTCTCGCGCCCGCCGAGCAGCTGCTGGCACCGGACGCCCCGGGAGCGGGTGAGCCGGTCCTGAAGATCCTGGCGTTCCATCCCACACTCGACCCCGACGCCTTCCTGACGCTGGCCCGGCTGGCCATCGGCGACCGCGCCAACGTCACCCGCTCCAGCCCCAGCGCACTGCTGGAGATCAGCGGCCCCGCTGTCTCCAAGGCCAGCACGCTCGCCCTGTGCTGCGCGGAGCGGGGCATCTCGCACGAGGAGGTCGTCGCGTTCGGGGACATGCCGAACGACGTCGAAATGCTCACCTGGGCGGGCCGTTCGTACGCCATGGGCAACGCGCACCCGGATGTGGTCGCGGCAGCCTCCGGAAGGACGGTGGCCAACAACGACGACGGGGTAGCCGTCGTCATCGAGCGCCTGATCGCAGAACGGCTCCAGGCTTCCGGCTGAACCAGGCGCTGCGGGACTACCTCACGGGTGCCCCGCGTGCCGCCAGCCACGGCACCGGGTCGACGGCCGACCCCATGTCCGGAGTGACCCGCACTTCGAAATGCAGATGCGGGCCGGAGGAGTTGCCGCTGGTGCCCGACTGCCCGATCCACTGTCCGGCCGACACGCTCTCGCCCTGGTCGACGGCCACCGATGCCAGGTGGGCGTACTGCGTGTAGTAGCCGCCCTGGTGCTGGAGCACGATCTCCATGCCGAAGGCCCCGCCGCACGACACCCGCACCACACGGCCCGCGCCGGCCGCCTTCACCGGCGTCCCGATCGGCACCGCGAAGTCCTGACCGGTGTGCCGGCTGGCCCAGCGGGCGCCGCCACTGCCGAAACTCGCGGACAGGATGTAGCCGTCGACCGGCACCACCCACTCCCGCCGGTCATGGGCCGGTGGCCGGTCGAACCGCTCGGCGCCACGGCAGGCACCGGCGGCGACCGAGACGTCCGCCTGCCCCTGCAACTGCCACCGCGCCTGTTCCAGCTTCTGCTCGATGCCCGTCTTCAGCGCGGCGAGTTCGGCGTTGTGCCGCTCCAGCGCCTGTCGTGCCCGCGTCGCCCTCGCCTCGTCGGCGGCCAGCCGGGTCTCGGCCCGCCGGCTCTTGCCGATCGCGTTGTCCACCACCAGATTCGTCCGCGAGAGGACGTGCTGACCCCGCATCAGCGCGTCGGGGCTGCTCGACAGGACGAGCTGCGCGGCGACAGGCAGTCCTCCGCTGCCGCGGTACTGGGCGCGCGCGATCCGGCCAAGGTCCTCACGCAGCACGGTGATCTCCTGCCGCTCGCGGTCGAGGAGTTGCTCCAGCCGCTGGGCTTTCGCCCGCTGCTTCCCGGCCTCGACGCGTCCCTCCTGGTACTGCTGGGTGGCCACGGCCGCCTCCTCGTACAGCCGCGCCACCTGTGCGCTGAGTCGGGAGCCGGGTCCGCCGGAGCCGTCACCGCCCGGTTCGCCGTCGGCGGTCGTGGGCAACGCCACCAGCGTCAGGACCGCGCACAACAGGGCCGGAACCAGCAGCGGACGACGGGGAGATGAGCACATGTCAGCGATCCTGTCCCGGCGGACCGCCTCAGGTCCTGTTCTGGTCATGCGCCTGGGGGACCGGCGCCTCCGAATGGCCGAGTGCGGGCCGTGCCGGGCGCTCGCTCGAGACGGCGGCGCGGCCGCCGCGCCGACCGCGGGAAGGGGCGGGGTTCACCCCACCAGCAGCTCAGCCGCCTCCTCACGCTCGACCATCTCGCGCAGCGGTCCCTCCACCAGGGCCAGTTCCGCGTACGCGCCGCGTTGCACGATCCGTCCCCCGTCCAGGACGACCACCTCGTCCACCGCGTCGAGTCCGGCGAGCCGGTGGGTGATGAGGAGCATGGTGCGGCCTTCGGTGGCGGCCAGCAGGTCCGCCGTGAGCGCGTCGGCGGTCGGCAGGTCGAGATGCTCGGCGGGCTCGTCGAGCACCAGGACGGGGAAGTCGGCGAGGAGCGCGCGGGCGAGGGCGAGCCGCTGGCGCTGTCCGCCGGAGAGCCGGGCGCCGTGCTCGCCGACGAGTGTGTCGAGTCCGTCGGGCAGTTCGTCCGCCCATTCCAGCAGCCGGGCTCGCGCCAGCGCGTCCCGCAGGTCGTCCTCGGTGGCGTCCTTCTTCGCCAGCAGCAGGTTCTCGCGGACCGAACTGTCGAAGAGGTGGGCGTCCTGTGCACACAACCCGACCAGTCGCCGCACGTCGTCCCCGTCCAGGGCGCACGCGTCCACCCCGCCGAGTGTGTACGAGCCCGCTCGGGGGTCCAGGAAGCGCAGCAGCACCTGTGCGAGTGTCGTCTTGCCGGACCCGGAGGCCCCGACGACGGCGATCCTCCGGCCCTGCTCCACCGTGAGGTCGACGCCGGCGAGCGCGTCCCGCTCCTGCCCCGCGTGGCGGGCCGACAGACCTTCGAGGACGAGCGGGAACGGCGAAGCGGGCGCCCTGCGGGGCCGCTCCGGTTCCCGCACCGGCTCGGGAAGGTCCAGGACCTCGTACACGCGCTCCGCGCTCCTGCGCACCCGCTGGCGGTACTGGACCGCGAGCGGCAGGCCCATGACCGCCTCGAAGGCGGCGAGCGGGGTCAGGACGACCACGGCCATGGTCACTCCGCTCAGCCGTCCCGCGTCAACGGCCTGCGCACCCACGAGGGCGGCGCCGGCCACCGTCAGACCGGAGACGAGCGCGGTCAGCCCGCCGCCGAGCGCGGTGGCGGTCGCGGCGTGCGAGGCGATCCGGGTGAGCGCGGAGTCCGCCGCCCGGACCGCGGCCGTACGGGCCGGCAGAGCGCCCGCGACGGTCAGTTCGGCGGTGCCGGTGAGCAGGTCGGCCGCGCGGACGGCGAGCGCACCTCGCGCGGGGGCCAGCCGGTGCTCGGCCCGGCGTGCCACGACACCGGTGACCAGCGGGACGCCCACCCCGGCCGCGAGCAGCCCCGCGGCGAGTACTGCCCCCGCCTCCGGCAGCAGCCACGCCGTGAACGCGACGGACCCCGCGCAGACGACGACCGCGGACGCGGCGGGCAGCAGCCAGCGCAGCCAGTAGTCCTGGAGGGCGTCCACGTCGGCGACGAGGCGCGTCAGCAGGTCGCCGCGACGGGTGGTGCGCAGCCCGGCGGGGGCGAGCCGCTCCAGCCGCCGGTAGACGGCGACCCGGGTGTCGGCGAGCATCCGCAGGACGGCGTCGTGCGACACCAGCCGCTCGGCGTACCGGAACACGGCCCGTCCGATGCCGAAGGCCCTGGTCGCGGTCACGGCCATCATCAGATAGAGGACCGGCGGCTGTTGCGAGGCACGGGAGATGAGCCAGCCGGAGGTGGCCATGAGGCCCACGGCGCTGCCGAGGGCCAGACTGCCGAGGAGCAGCGCGAGACCGAGGCGTCCGCGCCGGGCACCCGCCATACCCCGGACCCGGGCAAGGACCCCGCCCTCGGTGGGGTCGGCCCGTACCGGCTCCGGCGCCCGGACGGCGGGCACGGCTTCGTCCAGGACGGCTCGGGAGCCCTGACGCGGTGCCGTCGCAGGTCCTCGTGTCACCGTGTCCGTCGTCTCGAGCCGCACCACCCGGTCCGCCACCGCGAGCAGCGCCGGGCGGTGCACCACCAGCAGGACCGTCCGGCCGACCGCCAGCCGTCGTACGGCCGCCACGACCTCTGCCTCGGTCTCCCCGTCGAGCGCGGCCGTGGGCTCGTCCAGCAGCAGCACGGGCCGGTCCGCGAGAAACGCCCGTGCCAGCGCGAGCCGCTGGCGCTGGCCGGCGGACAGCCCGGCCCCGTCCTCGCCCAGCACCGTCCCGGCGCCGTCCGGCAGCGCGTCCACGAACCTCAGCGCACCCGCGTCCCCGAGCGCCCGGCGTACGGCGGTGTCATCGGCGTCGGGACGCGCCAGCCGTACGTTCTCGGCGATCGTCCCGGCGAAAAGCTGCGGGTGCTGCGGCACCCAGGCGATCCGGGAACGCCACTGCTCCAGGTCGATGTCCGCGAGATCGGCTCCCCCGACGCTCACCCGGCCCTCGGCCGGCCGGACGAAGCCCAGAAGGGCGCTCAGCAGGGTCGACTTGCCCGCACCGCTGGGCCCGACGAGTGCCACCGTCTCTCCGGGAGCGACGGTGAAGGACGCGTCCGAGACGGCATCGGCGGAGCGTCCGGGGTAGCGGACCGTCACGTTCTCGAAGGCCACGCCACCCGACGGCACCGCGTCCTTCCCTGACCTCGGCATCGGTGTTTCCAGGACCTCGAAGATCTCCTCCGCCGCGGCGAGCCCTTCGGCGGCCGCGTGGAACTGGGCCCCGACCTGCCGCAGCGGGAGATACGCCTCGGGTGCGAGCACCAGAATGACCAGACCGGTGTACAGATCCATCTCGCCGTGCACGAGCCGCATGCCGATTGTCACGGCGACGAGGGCCACCGAGAGCGTCGCCAGCAACTCCAGCGCGAACGACGAGAGGAAGGCGATCCGGAGCGTCCGCATGGTCGCCTGCCGGTACTCGCCGGTGATCCGACGGATCGACTCGGCCTGCGCCTTGGCCCGCCCGAACACCTTGAGCGTGGGCAGTCCCGCGACGACGTCCAGGAAGTGCCCGGACAGCCGGGACAGCAGTCGCCACTGGCGGTCCATCCGCGACTGCGTGGCCCAGCCGATCAGCACCATGAAGACGGGAATCAAGGGCAACGTACCGGCGATGATCGCGGCCGAGACCCAGTCCTCGGTCACGATCCGCGCCAGCACCGCCACCGGCACGACCACCGCGAGACCCAGCTGCGGCAGATACCGCGAGAAGTAGTCGTCGAGGGCGTCCACCCCCCGGGTGGCGAGCGCGACCAGCGAACCGGTGCGCTGACCGCTCAGCCACCCCGGACCCAGCAGGGCCGCCCGTTCCAGCAGCCGGCCCCGCAGCTCCGACTTCACCGCGGCGCTCGCACGGTGCGCGGAGAGCTCGGTGAGCCAGGAGACCAGCGCCCGGCCGGCCGCCACCGCGACCAACCACATCAACGGCGTGCGAAGGTCACCGACCGGTCGGCCCTGCTCGAACGCGCCGACCACCACCTCGGCGATGAGCATCGCCTGGGCGATCACCAGCACCGCTCCGACAGCACCCAGGCCGACGACCGCCATCAGGAAGAAGCGGGTGGCGCGGGCGTATCGAAGGAGACGCGGGTCGATCGGTTTCACGTGGAACACACCTTTTTCATCACGAGGCATGTTTCACGCGGAACGCGCGTTTCACGTGAAACATGCCTCACCTCGGTATCAGTGCACGGCCTCAGCGATGTGCTGCGTACCGATCCGCTTGCGGAAGACCCAGTAGGTCCACCCCTGGTACACCAGGACGACCGGCGTGGCGAGCCCTGCGCACCAGGTCATGATCTTCAGGGTGTACGGGCTCGACGAGGCGTTGGTCACCGTGAGGCTCCAGTCCGCGTCGAGCGAGGACGGCATGACGTTCGGGAAGAGCGTCAGGAAGAGCATCGCGACGGCGGCCACGATGGTGAGACCGGAGAGGGCGAACGACCAGCCCTCCCGACCGGCCTGGTTCGCCACGAGCGCTGCGACCAGGGCGGCGACGGCCACCACCAGGGCCACGAGGCTCTTGCCGTCACCACTCTCCACCTGTGTCCACAGCAGGAAGACCAGTGCGCACACGGCGGTCGCCAGACCGACCTTGGTCGCGAGCTGCCGCGCCCGTTCCCGGATGTCGCCGACGGTCTTGAGAGCCGTGAACACCGCGCCGTGGAAGGTGAACAGCGTCAGGGTCACCAGACCGCCGAGCAGCGCGTACGGGTTGAGCAGGTCTCCGACACCGCCGACGTACTCGAAGTCCTGGTCGATCTTCACGCCGCGCACGATGTTGCCGAAGGCCACGCCCCACAGGAAGGCGGGGAGGAGCGAGGTCCAGAAGATGGCGTGCTCCCAGTTGCGCTGCCACCTCTCCTCGGGACGCTTGGCCCGGTACTCGAAGGCGACGCCCCGCACGATGAGACAGACCAGGATGAGCAGAAGCGGCAGGTAGAAGCCGGAGAAGAGCGTGGCGTACCACTCGGGGAAGGCGGCGAAGGTCGCGCCGCCCGCGGTGAGGAGCCACACCTCGTTACCGTCCCAGACGGGTCCGACGGTGTTGATGAGCACCCGTCGCTCGGGGCGGTCGCGGGCGAGCAGTTTGGTGAGGATGCCGACCCCGAAGTCGAAGCCCTCCAGGAAGAAGTAGCCGATCCACAGGACGGCGATGAGGACGAACCAGACGTCGTGCAGTTCCATGACTGTGCAGCTCCCTCGGCCTAGTAGGAGAAGGCCATCGGCTTGTCGGCGTCACGGGGGTCGCCGCCGATCTTCGTGGGCGGGTTGAGATCGGCCTCGGTCAGCTCGGGCGGACCGGCTTTCACGTACTTCACGAGCAGCTTGACCTCGACGACGGCGAGGACTGCGTAGAGCACGGTGAAGGTGATCATCGAAGTGAGGACCTCGGCCTGGGAGACACCGGGGGAGACGGCGTCCCGCGTCTGCATCACGCCGTACACGACCCAGGGCTGGCGGCCCATCTCGGTGAAGATCCAGCCCCAGGAGTTGGCGATCAGCGGGAACGCCATGGTCCACAGCGCCAGGAGCCAGTAGAGCCGGGTGAGCTTCGGCCCGAGGGGCTCCTTCAGCAGGACCAGATGCGGCACCTCGTCCTCCCCGGTCCGCAAGGCGGCCGGCAGCAGGGACCGCTTGCGGGTGAGCCACAGCCCGGCCAGGCCGAGGGAGAACGACGCCATGCCGAAGCCGATCATCCAGCGGAAGCCCCAGTAGGCCACCGGGACGATGGGCTTGTAGTCACCGGGTCCGAACTGCTGCTGGAGCGCTTCGTTGGTGTCGTTGATACCCGGCACGTACGACTCGAAGTCGCTGTGGGCCAGGAAGGACAGCAGGCCGGGGATCTCCAGAGCGACCTTGTTGTGGCCCTCGTCGACGTCCCCGTACGCGAACACGGAGAAGGGTGCGGGCTCCTCGCCGTCCCACAGCGCCTCGGCCGCGGCCATCTTCATCGGCTGCTGTTCGTACATGACCTTGCCGAGGGTGTCGCCGCTGACCGCGGTGAGCAGTCCGCCGACCGCCAGGGTGACCAGGCCGAGCCGCAGGGAGGTCCGCATCTCGGGGATGTGCTTCTTGCGCATCAGGTGGAAGGCGGCGATACCCACCATGAAGGCGCCACCGGTCAGGAAGGCCGCCGAGAAGCTGTGGAAGACCTGGTTGAGAGCGGTGTTCTGCGTCAGGACGCGCCAGAAGTCGGTGAGCTCCGCGCGGCCCTTCGCCTCGTTGATGCGGTAACCGACGGGGTGCTGCATCCAGGAGTTGGCCGCGAGGATGAAGTACGCCGACAGCAGCGTGCCGATCGAGACCATCCAGATGCAGGCCAGGTGGATCTTCTTGGGCAGCCTGTCCCAGCCGAAGATCCACAGGCCGATGAAGGTGGACTCGAAGAAGAAGGCTATGAGGGCCTCGAACGCCAGGGGGGCGCCGAAGACGTCACCGACGAAGCGCGAGTAGTCCGACCAGTTCATGCCGAACTGGAACTCCTGCACGATGCCGGTGACGACACCCATCGCAATGTTGATCAGAAAGAGCTTGCCCCAGAACTTCGTCGCCCTGAGGTACTTCTCCTTGTCGGTACGCACCCAGGCGGTCTGCAACCCGGCGGTGAGCGCCGCGAGCGAAATCGTCAGGGGGACGAAAAGGAAGTGGTAGACAGTGGTGATGCCGAACTGCCAGCGCGCCAGCGTCTCCGGCGCCAGAGCCAGGTCCACGTCGTCAGTCTCCTTACGTAGCCGCGCGAGCGGCGATTTGCCCCTTGTGCCACACACGCCATCGGAGCAACCGGACACGCTTGTGAACGCGTTCACATTCACAAGCAATTATGCCGCATGCCCGTTCGATCTTTGATGGGCGGGGGGTCCCTCACGAGGACCGACGGACCCGCCCGAGGTGGACCACTCGACCCCTGGCGCAAAAACGGCGTCCCGGTTTCACGTGAAACCGGGACGCCGAACACTGTGACCTGCGACGGAGTCTTCCTCAAACCCTCAGGTGACTCCTCGCTCCCCTCCGCACGCCTCAGCGGTCAGGCCTAAAAGTGATCCTCACGGAAGACCTCGGCCGCCTTGAGGAAGATGTCGTTGGCCTCGGTCTCCCCGACCGTGACCCGAACGCCCTCGCCCACGAACGGCCGGATGACCACCCCCGCCTGCTCACACGCCGACGCGAAGGCGGCCGTACGCTCCCCCAGCCTCAGCCACACGAAGTTGGCCTGGGTCTCCGGCACCGTCCAGCCCTGAGCACGCAGCCCCTCGACCACCCGGTTGCGCTCGCAGACCAGGGAACCGACCCTGCCGAGCAACTCGTCCTCGGCCTGCAGCGAGGCGATCGCCGCTTCCTGTGCGATCTGGCTCACTCCGAACGGCACCGCCGTCTTGCGCAGCGCTGCCGCCACCGGCTCATGGGCGATCGCGAAACCGACCCGCAGTCCGGCGAGCCCGTACGCCTTCGAGAACGTCCGCAGGACACAGACGTTCGGCCGCTCCCGGTACAGCACGACACCGTCCGGCACCTCTGCGTCGCGGACGAACTCCCGGTAGGCCTCGTCGAGCACGACCAGGACATCACCCGGTACCCGGTCCAGGAACCGTTCCAGCTCGGCCCGCCGTACCACGGTCCCCGTGGGGTTGTTGGGGTTGCAGACGAAGATCAGCCGGGTCCGCTCGGTGATGGCGTCGGCCATCGCGTCCAGGTCGTGCACATCGCCGGCCGTCAGCGGTACCTGCACCGAGGTCGCACCGCTGATCTGCGTGATGATCGGGTACGCCTCGAAGGACCGCCACGCGTAGATGACCTCGTCGCCCGGCCCCGCCGTCGACTGGATCAGCTGCTGGGCGACGCCGACCGAACCGGTGCCCGTGGCGATGTGCGAGGCCGGTACGCCGAAGCGCTCGGACAGCTCCTCCACCAGGCCCGAGCACGCCATGTCCGGATAGCGGTTGAACGACCCGGCGAGGTCCGTGACGCGCTCCAGCACGCCAGGCAGCGGCGGATAGGGGTTCTCGTTGGAGGACAGCTTGTAGGCCACGGGGCCACCCGTCGCGGCCGGCTTGCCCGGCTTGTAGGTGGGGATCCCCTCCAGCTCGGCGCGCAGCTTGGGGCTTGTCTCGCTCACCGCAGTCCTCCTCGTGATCACCGCCGGCTCAATACTGCTCACCTTATGAGGATTCGGCCCGCGTGCGTACAGCTGGAGACGGACCTCTCCCGGCGAAACCCGTGCCGGACCACCACGCGCCCTCCACATCAACGGCATCCCCGCACGAAGGCGGACGAAGACGTGCACGCCGGGGGCGCACCGTACGCATATCCACGCGCCGGTGGCTCGCGCCGTGGCGCGCATCCCTCGTGCAGGTGAGTTGAGACCTCTTCGAGACATCGACGCCTTGGCAGGCTCATCCCTCCCTGCACACCACGTCCTGACATGAAATGAGTCAACAACCTTGGAAAACAAGGTAGTTGACCCATTAAAGCCATGCAGAAACGTGCCTGTCGACGCGTGCATATGCGTCCGCCCTACCCCACCGGATGAGCCCTACTATCGGCTCGCCATGACAGCAGCAGGGAAGCACCAGGTGAGCCGCGCGGAAACCTCACGCCGAGGCAACCGGCCGGGCCGAGCGGGCATCAGGGACGTGGCCGCCGCCGCCGGAGTCTCCATCACGACCGTCTCCGATGCCCTCAACGGCAAGGGCAGGCTCCCGGACGCCACCCGACGCCACGTCCGCGAGGTCGCCGAACGACTGGGCTACCGCCCCTCGGCCGCGGCCAGAACCCTCCGTACCGGCAAGTCGGGCCTCATCGGTCTGACCGTGACCACCTACGGGGATGAACCTTTCACCTTCACCGAGTTCGCGTACTTCGCCGAGATGGCGCGAGCCGCCACCTCCGCCGCGCTCGCCCGCGGCTACGCCCTGGTCATCCTCCCCGCGACCTCGCGCCACGACGTGTGGTCGAACGTCGCCCTGGACGGCACGGTCGTCATCGACCCGTCCGACCAGGATCCGGTGGTCGGCGAACTCGTCCGGCAGGGGTTACCGGTCGTCTCCGACGGGCGTCCGGCCGGCCCGCTCCCGGTCACCGCGTGGGTGGACAACGACCACGAGGCGGCCGTCCTCGACATCCTCGACCACCTGGCCGCCGCCGGCGCCCGCCGCATCGGCCTCCTCACCGGTACCACCACCGACACCTACACCAACCTGTCGACCAGCGCGTATCTGCACTGGTGCGAGCGCGTCGGCCAGGAACCGGTCTACGAGGCCTACCCCGCCCACGATCCGTGCGCGGGCGCCGTAGCCGCCGACCGGCTGCTGGCCCGGCCCGACCGTCCCGACGCCGTCTACGGCCTGTTCGACCCCAACGGCACCGATCTCCTCGCCGCCGCCCGCCGCTACGGCCTGCGCGTACCGGAGGACCTCCTGCTGGTGTGCTGCAGCGAGTCCACCGTCTACGCCAACACCGAACCGCCCGTCACCACGCTGTCGCTGAAGCCCCGGCGCATCGGCACCGCGGTGGTGCAGCTCCTCATCGACGCGATCGAGGGCGTCGAGTCCGACCGGCCGGTCGAGCAGGTGGTGCCGACGGAACTGATCGTGCGCACCTCGTCCCAGCGGCGTTCGCCGCGCACGACGGTCAGCCCGCCCCGGGTCCCGGACGAGAAGTAGGAACATGCGGGCGATCGGCGGGGTGTACGGGTGCGCGGGCGCGGAGAGCCGGGACAGACAGGACGATCCGATTCCGTTCCTGGGCAGGGGGCGCGGCGGCGACCCCGTCGAGAAGACCTGTTCCGACGGTGGCCGCCTCCCCGCCCGTCGGGCCCGGAAACCGGCCGACGGCGGCCGGGGTGAGGCCGACCGGCACCACCCGGAAACCGCCGGACGGGTGAACGCCCCGGGTCCGCGCCCCCGTCCCGCTCCGTCGCGCGACACGTTCCCGGACGGCGCGGCGAGGCCGGCGCCAGGTGGGCCGGGGGTGTGAGCACGGTGTGCACCGGGTGAGCGAGTACTGCCGAAGCCCGGCCCAATCGGGGCGAAAGCCGCGGCGAACAGGAGCCTTGCTCCGATTCACCACCCCTGGGTCATCACACGGCACGATCCGCGTTCCTATGATGGGCGCACGGCACCGCGGGCCGTGGCGACCATGCAGTCCGAAGCGGTGCAGATGCGGCGCGATGGTGGAGGGGTCTGATGACTCAGGGGGCCGGTCAGGGACCCGAGGTGGAGCGTACGGCGACGGTGCGCGACTTCCGAGTGCCCGCGTACGTCCACGAGACCGGTCCGTACGCCCACAGCGCGCATCCCGGGAACGCCGTACCGCCGCTGGAGGACCCTCTCGAACCTCCCGAGGGCTACACGCCCACGCAGCGCGACCTGCCCGTCATCAACCGGGGCGACACCCTTCAGGTGACCGTCGACCCGGCCGTCGCCCAGGCCCCGCAGGCCGCGGCCGGCCCCGGTCCGCTGTTCGTCGTGGGCGACGTGCACGGCTACCTCGAGGAACTGGTCGCTGCCCTCCGGGAGAAGGGCCTGGTCGACACGGCGGGCAACTGGTGCGCGGGCACCGCCCGGCTGTGGTTCCTCGGCGACTTCACCGACCGCGGCCCCGACGGCATCGGGGTGATCGACCTCGTGATGCGGCTGTCCGCCGAGGCCGCCGCGGCCGGCGGCTACTGCAAGGCCCTCATGGGCAACCACGAACTGCTCCTGCTCGGGGCCAAGCGGTTCGGCGACACCCCCGTCAACTCCGGTGCGGGCACCGCCACCTTCCAGGCGGCCTGGCTGCTCAACGGCGGCCAGAAGTCCGACATGGACCGCCTCCAGGACCACCACCTCCAGTGGATGGCCCGCCTCGACGCCATGGAGGAGGTCGACGGTCACCTGCTCGTGCACTCCGACACCACCGCCTACCTCGACTACGGCGACTCGATCGAGGCGGTCAACGACACCGTCCGCGAGACGATCACGCGTAACGACGCGGACGAGGTGTGGGATCTGTTCCGCAAGTTCACCAAGCGCTTCTCCTTCCGCGACGAGGGAGGCTCCGACGCCGTTCGCTCCCTCCTCGATACGTACGGCGGCACCCGCATCGTTCACGGCCACAGCCCGATTCCGTATCTGCTGGGCGAAGTCGGCTCCGAGGACGACGAGGAATCGACCCGTCCCGTGGTCGAAGGGCCGCACGTCTACGCCGACGGGCTGGCCATCGCGATGGACGGTGGCGTGACGATGGCCGGAAAACTGCTGGTCCAGCAACTGCCGCTGTCCGTCTGACCGTTCCCGGGTCCCTCTCCGCCCGCGCCGGACCCGCCCGGCGGTGCCGTGGGCCCGGGGTCAATTTCGGCGAACCCCCTGTTACCCCGGGCCGTCGCCGCTCTACCATCGGTCCATCCGTAGCAGGCTCCCCTCCGTTTCTGCCCGACGGCTCGTTGGCATGCGAGCCCCAAGCCCTACGGAGCATCGGGGGATGCACATGAACAGCGTTCCGCAGCACCTGCACAGCGAGGACCGCCAGGAGTACGAGCGGATCCTCGACGAGGCGCTGCGCTCCGCACCACACCACCCGGAACCGGCCGCCGCGGGACAGCGGCTCAACTCCGAACAGCTGCGCACCATGGCGCTCAACGCCTCCGCGCTCATCACGGCGGCCGCGGCGACCGAGTACCAGCACTACGTGAAGGTCCGCGAGGAACTGCGCCGTCCGACACCGTCCAGCCCCTCCTCGGCCGGGCACGAGTCCGGCTCCGGTGAGCCGGGCGTCACCGGAATGGGATTCGCCACCACCGTGGGGGAGGCGGCCCAGGCCGCCGAAGCCGCCGGAGCGGGCGCCGTCGCCGTCGCCGCCGTCCTCACCCCCGTCCTCGCCGGCACCGCGGCGGTGATCTTCCTGCTCGTCGGCTACATCCTGCGGATGCTCGATCCCGAGCCGGCCTTCGCCACGACGATGCTCACCACCGGGTGGACGTTCGGGGCGGTGGCCGCGGCCGCGATCCTCGTCGCGACCGTCGGCCTCCTGCTCACCGCCCTGCGCAACCGGCCCTCCCCGGGGGCCGGCCCGTACGGCGAACTGAGCGAGGAGGTGGAGCGCGCCAAGGAGGCCTGGCAGGAGGCCCTGCTGGAGCGCGGCATCCGGCCTTTCCTGCGCGAGGCCCTCGCCGATCCGGACACGCGCGCCGCACTCGGCCCCGCGCCGGCCCCACCGGCGCCCACCGGCCGTCTGCCGAAGATCGGTTACGGCCGTCCGGGCTTCAGCAGCCCCGACGAAGGGATGTCGGGCGGCTCCCGTCCGAGCTTCAGCAGCCCGGACTACACCAGCCCGGACTTCGGAGGCCCCGAGCACCGGCCGGAATAGGCCCTCGGCTTGCGCCCCCGGCCCGGGGAGCGCAAGCCGCACGGAGCAGGGGCGGCATCCGGCCTGCCGGTCAGAGGATGCCCGCCTGCCCCGCGGCCGTGAGCCAGTGCGGGAACTCGGACAGGAGCCGGTCGTAGAGCTCGGGGTCCGGGACCGTGCTGATGTCGTCGACGGCGAAGAAGCCCACGTTGTCCACGCGTCGGCCGGGCAGCGTGTCGAACCGCTCGAGGACGCCGTAGTGGGAACGGCCGAGTCCGACGAACTGCCAGAAGATCGGCTCCTCCACTGCGGCGCGCAGTTCCTTCTCGATCGCGGCGTCGCGGTATACGCCTCCGTCGGAGAAGAACAGCACCAGCGTCGGGGCCGCCACCGGGTTCGCCCGGACGAAATCCCTGACCTGGGCGATGACCTTCTGTTCCTCGTTCTGGATGCCGACCGAGCGCATGTCGACCTGGCCCGGTTGCAACCCCTTCCGCGGCTTCTTGCTCCGCCGGAACAGGCTGATCTCGCCCACCCGCACATGCAGCCGCAGCCAGTCGGGAAGCTCCCCCAGGCGCAGGTCCGGCAGCCGGGCCGGGTTCGATGCGAACGTCCAGGCCTGCATCTCGCCGTCGTCGTCGAGCTGTGCCGCCACCGCGGCCATGCGCTCGACCACGTCCGCCACCACACCGCCGGAGTACAGGAACGACATGGACCCCGATGCGTCGAGCACCAGAACGACCCGCGCTCTGACCCCGGCCGCACCACGCTTGCTCAGGCTGACGGCCACCTGCTGCTTGCGCAGGGAGAGCCGCTTGCGCATGTCGACGGGAAGGTGTTCCTCGCCTTTGGTCAGCCGGGTGCCCCCGGAAGGCGACGCGGGCACAGCGGTGGAGGGGACCGGAGCGGGAGGCGGTGGCGTGGGCACGCCCGGAGCGGGCCGGGGCGCGGCCGACGGAGGCGGGGGTGGCGTGCTTACGGGCGACGCCCCGGGACCGGCCGCCGTGGCGGCGGGCTCCTCATCGACGCTGATCCCGAAGTCGGTGGCCAGGCCCGCGAGCCCGGAGGCGTACCCCTGGCCGACCGCCCGGAACTTCCAGCGTCCCTCCCTCAGGTACAGCTCACCGCCGATGAACGCGGTCTCGGTCTCCCCTCGCATCTCGAACCGCGCCAGCTCCACCGGGCCCCCGGCGTCGAACAGCCTGAGCGTCAGACCGGTCACCTGCCCGAAGGTGCCGCCGTCGGCGGACGCGCACAGTGCCACACGGGTGACGGCGCCCTCCAGCGAACGCAGGTCCACCTCGACCGCGTCGGTGGTGACGCCGCCGGCGCTCCGCTTCCCCGCGTGCCGCACGGCTCCGGAGGCGTGCCGCGGCTGGTTGTAGAAGACGAAGTCCGCGTCGTCGCGCACCTTGCCGGCGGCCGTCAGCAGCAGGGCCGACACGTCCACGTCCGGCCCGCCGGCCTGTTCGGACCAGCTGATCTCGACGCGTACGGACGGCACGTCGACCGGCAGATTGGCGCCCTTGCTCATGGGTTGCGCTGTCATGGCACCAGTCTGCCGAGCCGTACCCCAGAAGCACCTCCCCCGACGGAAACCGGCGGTCGCCCGCGTCCTGGCCACCGTCGAGGCCACCTCCGGCCCCGAACACCACGGCCCGGCTGCCGTGCCCCCGACCGGCACGGCAGCGGCGCCGTCACCGCACGTCAGTCCGCGACGGGCAGGTACACCCGATTGCCTGCGGCCGCGAACTCCTTGGACTTCTGTGCCATGCCCTCCTCGACCTCCTCCCGGCTGCCTCCGTGCTCACGGCGGATGTCCTGGGAGATCTTCATCGAGCAGAACTTCGGCCCGCACATCGAGCAGAAGTGGGCCGTCTTCGCCGGTTCGGCCGGCAGTGTCTCGTCGTGGAACTCCCGGGCGGTGTCCGGGTCGAGAGCCAGGTTGAACTGGTCCTCCCACCGGAACTCGAAACGGGCGTCGGACAGCGCGTCGTCCCATTCCTGCGCACCGGGGTGGCCCTTGGCGAGGTCGGCGGCGTGGGCGGCGATCTTGTAGGTGATGACGCCGGTCTTGACGTCGTCGCGGTTGGGCAGGCCCAGGTGTTCCTTGGGCGTGACGTAGCAGAGCATCGCCGTGCCCCACCAGGCGATCATCGCGGCACCGATGCCGGAGGTGATGTGGTCGTACGCCGGGGCGACATCCGTCGTCAGCGGGCCGAGCGTATAGAACGGAGCTTCATCGCAGATTTCCTGCTGAAGGTCGATGTTCTCCTTGATCTTGTGCATCGGGACGTGTCCCGGACCTTCGATCATGGTCTGAACATGGAAGCGCTTCGCGATGCGGTTGAGTTCCCCGAGGGTGCGCAACTCCGCGAACTGGGCCTCGTCGTTGGCGTCCGCGATCGAGCCGGGCCGCAGCCCGTCGCCCAGCGAGTACGTGACGTCATAGGCCGCGAGGATCTCGCAGAGTTCCTCGAAGTTCTCGTAGAGGAACGACTCCTTGTGGTGGGCCAGGCACCACGCGGCCATGATCGAGCCACCGCGGGAGACGATTCCGGTCTTGCGGTTCGCCGTCAGCGGGACGTACGGCAGGCGCACGCCTGCGTGGACGGTCATGTAGTCCACGCCCTGCTCGGCCTGCTCGATCACCGTGTCCTTGTAGATCTCCCAGGTCAGCTCCTCGGCCCGGCCGTCGACCTTCTCCAGTGCCTGATAGAGCGGCACCGTGCCGATGGGGACCGGTGAGTTGCGCAGCACCCACTCACGGGTGGTGTGGATATTACGACCGGTGGACAGGTCCATGACCGTGTCGGCGCCCCATCGGGTGGCCCAGGTCATCTTCTCGACCTCCTCCTCGATGGAGGAGGTCACCGCCGAATTGCCGATGTTCGCGTTGACCTTCACCAGGAACCGTTTGCCGATGATCATCGGCTCGATCTCCGGGTGGTTGACGTTGGCGGGCAGCACCGCACGTCCGGCCGCGATCTCCTCGCGGACGACCTCGGGCTCCACATTCTCCCGGACGGCCACGTACTCCATCTCCGGCGTGATCTCCCCCCGCCGCGCGTAGGCGAGTTGAGTGACCGCCTGCCCGGCCCGGCCGCGGCGCGGCAGGCGGGGACGCCCGGGGAAGACCGCGTCGAGATTGCGCAGTCCGCCACGCGGCGAGGTGTGTTTGATCCCGTCGTCCTCCGGACGGACGGGGCGGCCCGCGTACTCCTCCGTGTCGCCACGGGTGATGACCCAGTTCTCCCGCAGAGGCGGCAGCCCCCTGCGGACATCCGTCTCGACGAGCGGATCGGTGTACGGGCCGGAAGTGTCGTACAGCGTGACCGACTTCCCGTTCGTGAGATGCACCTGGCGGACCGGCACCCGCAGGTCGGGGCGCGGACCCTCGACATACGCCTTGTGCCATCCGACGGACTTCCCGGCCTCTTGGTCGCTGGAGACCTCGTCGGAGGTCTGCGCGGAGGCAGGCGTGCGTGTGTCCTTGTTGGTCATGAGACCTACTCCCTACGCCGGCATTACCCGGTAACAGGTTCAGCGGTCGACGCAGCGGTTTCCGTCTGCCGACGATTCATGTGAGACATCACTCGGTGGTGGTGACGTTCCACGTGAAACATCGCAAAGACGAAGGTCAGCGCCCTCTCAGCCCGGTGCTCCGAGCTCCCGCGTGTGCAAAAGTGCCTCCACGCTAGCGTCCTTTGTGGCGCGGTGAACAGTGGGCCTCGGTCGTTCTTGCGATGATCGGGCGGTGACCACGACACCCCATCCTCCGTTCCCGCCGCCCGAACAGCCCCGCGGTCCGGGCACTCCTCCCGCCGGACGCCCCGGGCGAGGGCAGGGGTACGACCCCGGTGGCGGTTCCGCTTCCGGCCCGGGCCCTCGTCCGGGTGCCGGCCTGGGTCCGGGTGCCGGCCCGGGTCCGGGTGCCGGTCCGGCTCCGGGTGCCGGTCCCGACGGCGGATACGGCTTCGGTCCTGAGAGCGGACAGGGCCCCGGCGGGGGGCGGAGTTCCAGTGGCGGGCAGGGCTCCGGCGGCGGGCAAGGCTCCGGTGGGGGCCCTGGACACGGCACCGCCCCAGGTGACGGGCGCGGTTCCCATGACGGTCATGGCCCTGGTGACGGGCACAGCGGCGGGCACGGCGGCCATGTCCCCGGTCCGGGCGGCGGCCACGGACACAGCCACAGTCATGGACCGGCCGCTCCCGTCTCCAAGCATCTGCGCAAGGTCATCGCGGCCGTCCTCATCCCCTTCGCCGTGGCCGTGCTCGCCGGCCTGGTCGTGCTGTGGCCCGGCGGTGCTCCGGCGCACGAGCGCACCGGTGTCGGCTTCGACCGGCAGACGCAGCGGGCGACGGTCTCCGACGTCGAGGACATCAGCTGCTCGTCGGCGAACGCCTCGGGCGGCACCCCCACCGGCGACACCTCCACCGCTGAAGGCTCCTCCGCGGTCCAGCAGGAGAACGGCACCTGCAAGAAGGCCACGATCCGCGTGGACACCGGCGCGGACGCGGGCCGTACTTTCACCGAGATCGTCCAGCCCGACCAGTCACGGCAACTGCACGAGGGGCAGAAGGTCGTGGTCGCCTACGAGCCCTCCGCACCGAAGGACCTTCAGTACTCGGTCACCGACGTGGACCGCCGCGTTCCACTGACCCTGCTCGCCCTCATCTTCGCCGTCGCCGTCGTGGTCGTCGGGCGGCTGCGGGGTGTCATGGCGCTGGTCTCGCTGGCCATCAGCTTCATGGTGCTGAACTTCTTCGTCCTGCCCGCGATCCTGCAAGGGTCGAACCCGCTCGCGGTGGCGGTCGTGGGGGCGAGCGCCATCATGCTGATCGCTCTCTATCTGTGTCACGGTCTGTCGGCCCGCACTTCCGTGGCGGTTCTGGGCACCCTCATCTCCCTGCTGCTGATCGGCGTCCTCGGCTCCTGGTTCGTCGACTGGGCGGCGCTCACCGGCAACACGGACGACAACACCGGTCTGATCCACGGCCTGTACCCGTCGATCGACATGAGCGGCCTGCTCCTCGCCGGAATCATCATCGGATCGCTCGGCGTCCTGGACGACGTGACGGTCACCCAGACGTCGGCGGTCTGGGAACTGCACGAGGCCAACCCCACGATGGGCTGGCGAGGGCTGTACCGGGCGGGCATCCGGATCGGCCGCGACCACATCGCGTCCGTGGTCAACACGCTCGTCCTGGCCTACGCCGGCGCCGCCCTGCCTCTGCTGCTGCTGTTCTCCATCGCACAGAGCAGTGTCGGCACGGTCGCCAACAGTGAGCTGGTCGCCGAGGAGATCGTGCGCACGCTGGTCGGTTCGATCGGGCTGGTCGCGTCGGTTCCGGTGACCACGGCGCTTGCCGCGCTCGTGGTGTCGGCGGACCGGTCGGGCACGGGCGCGCTCACCGCGGCAGCTCCGGGAGCGCCGGGCGCACCGAAGATGCCACCGGCCGGTGCGGCGGGTACGGCGGGCACGACCCTGCAGGGCCTCCGGGGCGGCAGAGGCAGGCGTCGCAAGCGCTGACGCTCCGGGGTGCGCGAAGGAGCCACCGGACGCGATGTCCTTCGCACACCCGGGCCGTCACCCTCCTCGCGCGCGCCCCTTCGCCGATCGGGGCGGACCGATCGGGACCGATCGGTGCGGACCGGCTGTAGGGCGCCTCTCAGCCGGTCCAGCAGAAGCGTTACTGCACCGGCGCGCCCCCACCCATCCCCACCAGACCTCACCCGGCGCTCTGTTCCTCCGCCAGGATCCGGCCCAAGGCCTCGTCGAGATGGGCGTCGAAGTCGGCGAAAGCGCCCTCCTGCCCCAACGGCACCAGCTTGTCGGTGCGATCGAGGAAGGCCACGAGCGGGGCCGCTGACGAACGGAAGATCGCCTGGTCACCGCCCACTTGAAGCCGGATCAGCACGTCGCCCAGAAGGTCCCGGTCGGCCGGCGAGACCCTCACGTCTCCCTCACCGCACGGTCTGCCCACCCCGTCGATGAGCAGCTCACGCCCGAACGCCCAGGTCACCGGAGCATCGCCGGGAAGATGAAAAGTGAGCCGTACGGCGTACGGATCGCAGGTCTCGTAGCCCAGTTCCACCGGGATGCGGAAAGAGAGCTCCTCGGAGACGAGAAAGCTCATCATGACCTCTGCCTCTACTGCCTGCACGGACTCGCGCATCGCCCTGTCCCGTCATTGCCGTCGACTGGCCGGGAATCAACCCCTGACACTGCTGGCATCTTGCTGAAAGTGCACAATAGATCACAAGGAGTGAGTTTTCAGATACTGATAGAGACAGCAAGTGACCCCAGCATCCGTCCGGCTTCGCTCTGCAGCCGCTGTACCGCCGTCGGCAGCCGGCCGGCCTGATGAGCGGGGAGGGAAATGGCCACCGTGGCGGCGGTCGTGCCCACGGTGATCGGGATCGCGGCACACACCGTGCCCAGCGCGTACTCCTGCCGCTCGACGACCGCCTCCATCCGCCGCATGCGGGCCAGCCGCCGCAACAGGGTGTGATCGTCCCGCACGGTGTACGGCGTGATCGACTGCACGGGGTGACGGTCCAGGTGGTCGCGGCGGGCCGTCTCGTCCAACTGGGCCAGCAGACACTGCCCGATGGCGTGCGCGTGTCCTGTCTCACGGAAGTCGGCCCATTCCGCGACCGCCGGATGGCCCGGGGTGTCGGAGACGCACATGACCTCGATCTCGCCGTCCTGGTAGCGGGCGTAGTACACCGGAGCACCGATCGAATCGCGCCAGTGCGCGAGGGTGGTGGCCATGGTGCTGCGACGTTTCTGCGCGGCTCCGCTGCCGCCCAGTCTCTCGGCCGCCTCCCCGAGGAAGAACATCCCCCTGTCGCGCCGCAGATAGCCCTCGTGCACGAGGGTGCGCAGCAGGTGGTACGCCGTGGGCAGCGCCAGGCCGGTCTCGCGGGCGAGTTGTTTCGCCGGAGCCCCCTCGTGATGCAGGGCCACGGATTCCAGCAGTCGCATGGCGCGCTGCACGGACCCGATGAGCGTCGCCGCGGGTTGCGGTTGTTCGGGGACGCCTCTGCCCGCGGGCCTCTGGAGCAGGGGGGCGGTGGAGCGGGTGCGGAGGGGAGGTGGGTGAGGTGCCGCGAATGCTGCGGTGTCAACCGTGGCCAAGGGTCACTCCCGAAGTTCGAGAGGGCGGCCCGTGCGGGAAACACGGGAGGGAGGAACGCCGCTCGCGGGGTGTGGCCCCGCGAAGGGTTCCGGACTTTAACGGCCCGCCACCGCCGACGGTCCCGCCGTCCGGAAAACTTCCCCCGGCCGAGGGAACCGGCGATCGCTGTTACCGGCGCCCTCTCTCCGCACGGCTCACCAGTCGCCGCGCGAGGAGGAACCCGCCGTGAACTTCCGGACCACGTAGATCAGTCCCCCGACCAGCGCCACGAAGACCAGCAGCTTGAAGAGCAGGCCGATCACGAAGCCGACGACGCTCGCTATCAGGCCGCCGAACACGACCAACGCGATGACGGGCACCGCCACCCACTTCACCCACCACGGCAGTCCCGCGAAGATCTCTCGCATCGTCCTCGTCCTCGTCTGTCCGGTGTCCGGTACCACCGACGGCCCGGCTCCTTCGATGTCCTGCCGTCGATGCTAGATCCCGAGGGGCGCCTGCGGGGGCCGCGCACCCCCGGTCCTCCCCTGACCGATCCCTGAGGGAACCCCGAGGCGGCACCTCCGCTGCCGGGTGGAGACGCTCAGCCCTCCGGCGGCGAGAACACCACCAGGACTCGCAGGTCCTCGCTGATGTGATGGAACTTGTGGGCGACTCCGGCCGGCACGTACACGACGCTTCCGCGCGCGACCTGGGTGGTCTCCAGACCGACCGTCAGGGAGGCGCGTCCGCTCACGACGAAGTAGATCTCGTCCTGGTGGTGGGGGTCCTGCGGGTCGTGGGCCCCGGCATCGAGTGCGTAGAGGCCGACCGACATGTTCCGTTCGCGCAGAAACTGCAGGTAGGCGCCGTCGTTGGCGGCTCTCTCCGCCTCCAGTTCATCCAACCGGAATGCCTTCATCGCCCTCGTCCGCCCTCTTGGTCGATCAGTTCTGCCACGATCAGACACATGAAGAATTTCGTAGTCAAGACGATCGCCAACGCGGGCGCCCTGGCGGTCGCCGTCTGGCTGCTCGACAAGATCACGCTGACCGGTGCCGGCACGGGCGAGAAGGTCGGCACCCTGATAGTGGTGGCGCTGCTGTTCGGCCTGGTCAACTTCCTGGTCAAGCCCGTCGTGAAGGTGCTGACCTTCCCCCTGTTCATCCTCACGCTCGGACTGATCACCCTGGTCGTGAACGCTCTGATGCTGCTGCTTACCTCGTGGCTGGCCGACCAGCTCGACGTCAGCTTCCACGTAGAGGGTTTCTGGACCGCGGTCCTGGGCGGTCTGATCATCTCCGTCGTCTCCTGGGCGCTCAACGTCGTCCTGCCCGACGAGGACTGAGCGCACCGTGGGGTACCGCGTCTGCTTCGTCTGCACCGGCAACATCTGCCGCTCCCCGATGGCCGAGGCCGTCTTCCGCGCGCACGTCGCCGGGGCCGGCCTCCAGGACCTGGTCGAGGTCGACAGTGCCGGCACGGGCGACTGGCACGTGGGCGAGGCGGCCGACCCGCGCACCGTCTCCGTCCTGGAGGAGAACGGATACGCCGTCGAGCACACGGCCCGCGTGTTCGAACAGTCCTGGTTCGCCCGCCTGGACCTCGTGATCGCCCTGGACGCCGGACACCTCGAGGCCCTGCGCCGCCTCGCCCCGACCGACGAGGACGCCCGGAAGGTCCGGCTGCTGCGCGCGTACGACTCCGCCGCCACCGACTTGGACGTCCCCGATCCCTACTACGGGGGCCGGGACGGCTTCGAGGAGTGTCTGCAGATGGTGGAGGAGGCGAGCGCGGGCCTGCTCGCCGCGGTTCGCGCGGACGTGGAAGGACGAGTGGCATGAGTGACTCCCTCACGGCCGGAGGCGCCGCCGCAGGATCAGGTGAGGGCACGCGCGCGGTGCGGGCGGGTCTTCCGGAGCCGGTCAAGTACGAACCGACCCTGCCGGGCCCGGTGTTCGCCGCGCACTTCCACCTGCCCGGCGAGCCCACGGGGCCGTACACCTACGGCCGTGACGAGAACCCGACCTGGACGCACCTGGAGCGTGCCGTCGGCGAGTTGGAGGCGCCGGGGCAGGACGGCTTCGAAACGCTCGTGTTCGCCTCCGGCATGGCGGCGATCTCGTCCGTGCTCTTCTCCCAGTTGCGCGCCGGGGACGCCGTCGTCCTGCCCGGCGACGGCTATCAGGCGCTCTCCCTGGTCCGCGCCCAGCTGGAGGCGTACGGCATCGAGGTGCGCACCGCGCCGACCGGTGGCGACGCCCAGCTCGGCGCCCTCGACGGGGCGAAGCTGCTGTGGATCGAGTCCCCGTCGAACCCGGGCCTGGACGTGTGCGACATCCGGCGTCTCGCCGAGGCGGCACACGCGCGTGGCGCCCTGGTGGCCGTCGACAACACCCTGGCGACGCCGCTCGGGCAGCGCCCGCTGGAACTGGGGGCCGACTTCTCGGTGGCGAGCGGCACCAAGCAGCTCACCGGTCACGGCGACGTCCTGCTCGGCTACGTCACCGGACACTCCGGCGGGCCGATGACCGCCGTGCGGCGCTGGCGCAAGATCGTCGGGGCGATCCCGGGGCCCATGGAGGCCTGGCTCGCGCACCGGTCGATCGCCACGCTGCAGATGCGGGTGGACCGGCAGAGCTCCACCGCACTGGCCGTGGCCCAGGTCCTACGGGAAAGGCCCGAGGTGACCGGCCTGCGGTACCCGGGGCTGCCGGACGATCCGTCGCACCAGGTGGCCTCGCGGCAGATGCGGCGCTACGGCTGCGTCGTCTCCTTCACGCTGCCCACGCGCGCGCGTGCCGAGCGGTTCCTCGACAGGCTGCGGCTCGTGGACGACGCGACGAGCTTCGGTGGGGTGCGCTCCACCGCCGAGCGTCGTGGGCGCTGGGGCGGGGACGCGGTGCCCGAAGGCTTCATCCGGCTGTCGGTCGGCGCCGAGGACCCGGAGGATCTGGTGGCAGACGTGCTGCGCGCGCTGGAGGAGTCGGCGCGATGACCGGCTCGCGGATGCCCGCCGGGTGTCCCGCGCCGTACGGGGGACGGTCCGAGCCTCCCCCCTCGTGGCTCGGACCGTCAGCGGTTCCACACGCTAAGAACCGTGCGAAACAGGCTAGTTGACTCAGTGTCAGTGTCCAATCACGGGAGCGACAGAGACCTATCGACTTATTTATGGTTGTGCCCTGTCGCCAGCCCGCGAGAAAGGCAGGGGAGGGAAGCGCTCACTATGGATCTGGCCTTGCTGCGCACCTTCGTGACCGTGCACCGGGCCGGTTCCTTCACCCGCGCCGCCGCCCTGCTGGGCCTGTCACAGCCGGCCGTCACCTCCCAGATCCGCACCCTGGAGAGGCAGCTCGGCCGCCCCCTGTTCCTGCGCCAGGCCCGCGGTGTGACACCGACGACCATCGGGGACGAGCTCGCCCACAAGGCCGCCCCGCACCTCGACGCCCTCGTGGAGATCACCGAGAGCGGCCTCGACGACGATTCCCCCGTACGGACGCTGCACCTCGCCGGGCCACCCGAGTTCACCGCAGAACGGGCCCTTCCCGCTCTTGCCGAGCTGACCGGCGAGGGTGGGCATGGGCTCGCCCTGCGCGCCTCCTTCGGAACCGCCGAGGAAGTTCTGGACGGGCTGGCCGCCGGTCACCACGACCTCGCCATCACCACGGCCCGACCGCGCGGAGCCCTGCTCACCGCCACCCCGTTGTGCGACGAGGAGCACGTCCTGATCGCTGCGCCGGGCCGGGTGGACCCGATCCACGCCGAGAAGCCGTACGGCGCGGAGACAGCCGCCCTGGAAGGCCTGCCCGTGGTCGAGGTCCACGAGTCGCTGCCCTTCGTCTCCCGCTACTGGGCGTCCGTCTTCGACTCCCGGCCCGCGACTGCCGGTGCCGTCATCGTCCCCGACCTGCGCGCCGTCCTGGCCTGCGTGACCGCCGGTGCGGGTCTGGCGGTGCTGCCCCGCTATCTGTGCGTGGCGGCCCTGGACCGCGGAGACGTCGTCGAGCTGCACCGTCCGCCGGTGCCACCGCTGCGGACTTACGTCCTGGTGGTGCGTACCGGCACGCTGGCGATGCCGCTCATCGCGCGGGCGCACGACAGGCTGCTGAGGGCGGCGGCCCACTGGTGCTGAAGCGACTCTTCCCGCCACCGGGGACCGGGTCCGCGTGGCGACGATGCGGGATGTTTCACGTGGAACCAGCGGGGCCACATTCCCCTCATGACCGTCCGACCTGTGGTCAAGCGCACCGCGCGCGCCGTTCTGCTGGACGGCGACGACCTGATCCTGATCAAACGCAGCAAGCCCGGCCTAGATCCTTACTGGGTCACGCCCGGCGGCGGAGTCGAGCCCGAGGACACGACCGTCGTCGACGCCCTGCATCGCGAGGTGTACGAGGAACTCGGTGCCAAGATCACCGACGTCGTCCCCTGCTTCGTCGACACCGTCGAGCACATCGGCGAGAACGGCAGTGCGACCGGCGTGAAGGTGCAGCACTTCTTCGTCTGCCGCCTGGAGTCCATGGACCCCGCCCTGCGGCACGGTCCTGAGATCGACGAACCCGTCGGAGAGTACGAGATCGTCCACGTGCCGTTCACTCGGGTCGGCATCGCCTCCGTCCACCTCGTGCCGCTGTCTCTGCGGCACTACCTCGACGGCAACATCGAGGGTGTCCGTGCCATGCATGCACCCGACCTGGGATGAGGCTCTGGATTTCAGGTCGGCTTCCGTCGGCTTCCCGGACCGCCGACAGGCTGCCCAGGATCCAGATGTTTCACGTGAAACGAGGCCTGGCTGTCCGCATGCCGTGCTGAGGACCGCTGGTTGGCCAAAAGCACATACGACTGTGGGGAAACAGGTGGACGTCAGAGGTTCCGGTCGGACAGCCTGACCTGCGTGCCGACTCCTTCTCTCGCAGCTCTCCCCATTCGTCGTCTGACGCACCGTGACCTCATCGCCTGTGCCGACTTGTCCGAGGACAGGGGGTGGCCCCGTGAAGAACACAAGTGGGGCTTCCTCCTCACCGCTGGAAAGGGCTACGGCATCGACGACCCGGACGGGGGCCTCGTCAGCGCCTGCGTGGTCACCGAGTACGGCCCCCATGGCCAGCCGGCTTTCGGTGCCGTCGGCATGGTGCTGGTCGCGGAACGGCATACCCGGCAGGGCGTCGGCCGTCGACTCATGCGGCACATCACCTCCGTGATGGGCACGACGCCGCTGACGCTGCATGCGACGCCGAACGGCCGCCCTCTGTACGAGGAGCTGGGATTCAAGGCCACGGGCCGTGCCGAGATGGTGGTCGGCCGCTTCACACCCGGCGGTCCGAGGCCCGGCGTCATGACACGAGCGGCCACGGCGGAGGATCTCACGACGATCCTGCGCCTGGACGAGGAAGTGTTCGGGGCCGACCGCACTCCCGTGATCGCGCGGCTGCCCGCGTTCGCCGACCAGGTGCGGGTCGCCGAGGACGGCGGCCGGATCATCGGTTACGCGGCCGCCTGGCCCAATATGGACACCCATGTCGTGGGACCGCTGATCGCCCGCGACACCGGGACGGCGAAAGCACTCCTGGCGTCCTTGGCCGAGCATTCCGACCGACCACTGCGCATCGACATCGACGTCCGGCACGAGGAACTGCTGGCCTGGGTCAAGGAGCGAGGCCTGTCGTCGGTCGCTTTCAACACCGTCATGACCTACGGCTTCAGTGAACTGCCCGGCGACTGGAGGCGGCGGTTCGCTCCACTCACGGTGGCGGCCGGCTGAGACGGACAGCGACGCGGGGGCCGGTGTCCGAAAGGTCTCGGACCCCGGCGTGCACGCACGTTCCGGAAGGACGCAGGTCCACACGTCATCAAGAGGAAAGGCCAGGCCCGCGCTTCCAGGGCCGCGGTGGCGAGGCCGTCGTTCTGCTCCGGCAGCCGGCCGCCCGACGTCCACAGCCCCGGTCAGGCGTCCGTCACGGCTCAGTGGTGGACGGCTGCCGACTGTTCGGCCGGGGTCCGTCCGGTGACGACGACGCCGGCGGTGTTGTCGCGGCGCTCCAGCGCGGCCGAGACGAGAGCGAGAGCGAGAGCCGTCGCGGCAAGGGCGGCGCCGACCCAGTTCGGCGCGGTGTAACCGAGGCCACCGGCGATGACGAGGCCACCGAGCCAGGCGGAGAGGGCGTTGCCGAGGTTGAAGGCACCGATGTTCACCGCCGAGGCGAGTGTCGGAGCACCGTGCGCCTGGTCGAGGACGCGCTTCTGGAGCGGTGGGACCGTGGCGAAGCCCAGGGCACCGATCAGGACGATCGTGACCGCCGCGAGGACCTTGTCGTGCGCGGTGAAGGTGAAGAGGGCCAGGACGACCGCCAGGCTGCCGAGGGAGACGTACAGCATCGGCATCAGAGCGCGGTCGGCGTACCTGCCGCCGACGAGGTTGCCTCCGACCATGCCGAGCCCGAAGAGGACGAGCAGCCAGGTGACGGAACCCTCGGCGAAGCCCGCCACGTGGGTCATCATCGGTGCGATGTAGGTGATGGCCGCGAAGACCCCTCCGAAGCCCAGGACGGTCATCGCCATGGCGAGCAGGACCTGCGTGTTCTTGAACGCGGCCAGTTCGTGTCGCAGGCGGACCCCCTGCGCGCGGGGCAGTTCGGGCACCAGCTTGGCGATGCCCGCCAGTCCGAGGACGCCGAGAAGGGCAACGATTCCGAAGGTCACGCGCCAGCCGACGGTCTGCCCGACGAGTGTGCCCAACGGAACGCCGACGACGTTGGCGACGGTGAGGCCCGTGAACATCATCGCGATGGCGCCGGCCTTCTTGTCCGGGGCGACCAAGTCGGCCGCGACGACCGAGCCGATGCCGAAGAACGCACCGTGGGCGAGGGAGGCGACGATCCGGCCGATCAGCATGACGGCGAAAGCCGGGGCGACGGCCGACAGGAGGTTGCCGACGACGAACAGGCCCATCAGCAGCATCAGCATCCGTTTGCGGGACACCTTGGTGCCGAGGACGGTCATCAGCGGGGCGCCGAGCACGACGCCGAGCGCGTAACCGGTCACCAGGAAGCCGGCCGTGGGGATGGAGACGTCGAAGTCGCCCGCGACCTCGGGCAGCAGACCCATGATCACGAACTCGGTCGTGCCGATGCCGAAGGCCCCGATCGCGAGGGCCAGGAGCGCCAGAGGCATGGTGGGATGAACCTTCCAGAAGATTGCAAAAACGCCTTACGAGCGTTCACAATAATTGCAGACGCGGGCTATGTGCAACAGCGGTCTATTGCGGCATTGCTCTATCCTGGGATCCAGCCGTACCGGGACGGAGGAGAACACCCATGACCGCGACGGACCCCGCACTCACCGCTCTCGCTCAGGGCTGGTGTGCCCTCTCCCTGCTGCACGGCAGGATCGAGGCCCACATCGAGCGCGCTCTCCAGGCCCGGCACGACCTGAGCGTGCGCGAGTACTCCCTCCTCGACGTGCTCAGCCGCCAGCACGACGGCGACGGGGGGCACCTGCAGATGAAGCAGGTGGCCGACGCCGTCGTCCTCAGCCAGAGCGCCACCACCCGGCTGGTCACCCGCCTCGAGAACCGTGGCCTGCTCGAGCGATACCTGTGTCCCACCGACCGCCGCGGCATCTACACGAACGTCACCGAGCCAGGCCTGAAGCTGTTGGAGCAGGCCCGCCCGACCAACGACACCGCCCTTCGCGAGGCCTTGGACGAGGCGGCGAAGAACCCGGAGCTGGCTCCACTGGTCCGGGTCGTGGAATCCCTGAAGGCACCCGCCGCTGCATAGGGTGCGGTCATGGGAGATCTTGAAATACGCGCCGCCGTCGCCGAGGACATTCCCGCGATCGTCGGCTTGCTCGCGGACGATCCTCTGGGAGCGCGGCGTGAAGCACCGGACGACCTCGCCCCTTACCTGAGGGCGCTGGAGCGAATCAGTGCCGATGCGAACCAGCGCTTGGTCGTGGCCGTGCGCGAGGGCCGCGTCGTGGGCACCCTCCAACTGACGATCGTGCCGGGTCTCTCCCGGCGCGGGGCGACCAGGTCGATCATCGAGGGCGTACGTGTTCACGCCGACGAGCGCGGCGGCGGCCTCGGCACCCGGTTCATCGAGTGGGCGATCGAGGAGTCCCGGCGGGAGGACTGTCGACTGGTCCAGCTGACTTCCGACAGCACGCGCACCGACGCCCACCGCTTCTACGAGCGGCTTGGTTTCGAGGCTTCGCACCTCGGCTTCAAGCTCCAACTCTGAGGGGCGGTGAGATCAGCCGCCGGGCCTCCCCAGGACAAGGTGCCGCGTTTCACGTGAAACGCGGCACCTTGCCTCCTTCCGCCGAGCGCTAGCCGATCCCCCGCCATCCCTCCGCGTCCACACCACCGGGCACGTCGGCCTCATCGTCGTACGGTCGGCGGGTGAACACGAACGATCCGAGATCGAGATGGTCCACGGCGCCGTCCGGGCGCCGCACCGCCCGCAGAGTCTCCCCGGCGAAGTAGCCCTCCAGGCCCGACCACGTTCCGTCGCCGTTCGCCCGGAATCGCGAGCGCCGCCCGTCACCGGAGAGCGGCCCGAGCGAGACGTGGCCGTCAGCCGTGACCCGTAGGGCGAACGGGCTGGTCCCCCAGTACCACTGGCCCGCCAGTTCCAGGACGGACCGATCGAGGTCCCGCAACGGCCGCCAGGGCTCGGGGATCCGCGGCTCGGCCTCGGCCACGATGCGTACGAGGTCGGCGGCCACCTGAGTCACCATCGGTCCCGACGTGCAGTTGGCCAGGACCACGGCGGCGACGTCGTCGGCCACGCTGACCGTGAGACCGGCCAGGAACCCCGGCACCGACCCCGAGTGCCCCACGAGCACCCGGCCGCCCAGGTTCTCGATCCGCATACCGAGCCCGTACGTGCCACCGCTCGCGAGGTCGGTGACGTCGGCCGGCGCCGCGGGCGTCCGCATCTCCTTGAGAGTCTCCGCACCCAGCACCCTGTCGTCCCCTCGGACCAGGAAGGCGGCGAACCGCGCCAGATCGCCGGTCGTGGACCAGAGTTGACCGGCCGCGGCCATCCGGCCGAAATCCTCGGCGGGTTCGGGAAGCATCACGTCAGCCCAGGGATGCACCGCCCAGCCTCCCGCGTGAGGAGCAATCGACCGCACACTCGTACGCGCAAGATTCAGAGGTTCGAGCACTTCCCGCTGAAGCACCTCGTTCCACGGAGCACCGCGAAGTTCTTCGACGAGAGCGCCGAGGACGCTGTAGCCGGGGTTGGAGTAGTGGAAACGACGCCCCGGCGGGTGCAGTGCGGCCTGATCACCGAGGACGTCGGAGAGGCGGGGACGCAACGAGCCGGGAGTCCGCTCCCACCACGGGCCGGGCGACTCGGCCGCCAAGCCTCCCGTGTGCGCGAGGAGCTGGGCGACGGTTGCCTCCCCGGTGCCCGAACCCGGAAGGTGTTTCTCCAACGGGTCCTCGAGGTCGAGCGCCCCTTCATCGCGCAGCCGCAGCACGAGAACGGCGGTGAAGATCTTGGTGATCGAGCCGATCCGGTACTGCACCGTTTCGTCCGGAACGTGCCCGTCGACCGAGGTCCGCGCCCCGTGCCACACGGCCTGCCCGTCCCGCATCACCGCGGCGACGAGCGAGGGCGCCCGGCCCTCGGACTGGGCCACGGCGATCCGGTGCAGCAGCGCCCGTCGGGTGCCGGGAAGCAGCTCTTCCAGAGGTGTCGTCATGACCCCAGTCCATCCGGCGTCGCGGCCCGCGTCGAGCCCATTTCGCCCAGAGCACGCGATCAGGTCTGCGCCATGTCCACGAAGCGCGAATAGTGCCCTTGGAAGGCCACAGTGATCGTGGCTGTCGGGCCGTTACGGTGCTTGCCCACGATGATGTCCGCCTCGCCCGCGCGTGGCGACTCCTTCTCGTACGCGTCCTCGCGGTGCAGCAGGATGACCATGTCGGCGTCCTGCTCGATGGAGCCGGACTCACGGAGGTCGGACACCATCGGCTTCTTGTCCGTGCGCTGCTCGGGACCACGGTTGAGCTGGGAGAGCGCGATCACCGGGACCTCGAGCTCCTTGGCGAGGAGCTTGAGGTTACGGGACATGTCCGAGACCTCCTGCTGACGGCTCTCGGAGCGTTTGGAGCCGCCAGCCTGCATCAGCTGGAGGTAGTCGATGATCACGAGCTTGATGTCGTTGCGCTGCTTGAGCCGTCGGCACTTGGCGCGGATCTCCATCATCGACAGATTCGGCGAGTCGTCGATGTAGAGCGGCGCGGACGACACCTCGGGCATCCGGCGGGCCAGACGGGTCCAGTCCTCGTCCGTCATCGTGCCGGAGCGCATGTGGTGCAGGGCGACACGGGCCTCGGCGGACAGCAGGCGCATCGCGATCTCGTTGCGTCCCATTTCCAGGGAGAAGATGACGCTGGGCAGGTTGTGTTTGATCGAGGCCGCGCGGGCGAAGTCGAGGGCGAGTGTGGACTTGCCCATGGCGGGCCGGGCGGCGATGACGATCATCTGGCCGGGGTGCAGCCCGTTGGTGAGCGAGTCGAGGTCGGTGAAGCCCGTGGGTACACCGGTCATCTCGCCGCTGCGCGAGCCGATCGCCTCGATCTCGTCGAGGGCGCCCTCCATGATGTCGCCGAGCGGGAGGTAGTCCTCGCTGGTGCGCTGCTCGGTGACGGCGTAGATCTCGGCCTGGGCCCGGTTGACGATCTCGTCGACGTCGTCGTCGCCCGCGTACCCCATCTGGGTGATGCGGGTGCCGGCTTCGACCAGGCGGCGCAGGACCGCGCGCTCGTGCACGATCTCCGCGTAGTACTCGGCGTTCGCCGCCGTCGGCACGGTCTGCACGAGCGTGTGCAGATACGAGGCACCGCCGACCTTGTTGATCTCGCCGCGCTTGGTGAGCTCGGCGGCGATCGTGATGGGGTCGGCCGGTTCGCCCTTGGCATAGACGTCGAGGACGGCCTGGTAGATCGTCTCGTGCGCCGGTTTGTAGAAGTCGTGGCCTTTGAGGATCTCGACCACGTCGGCGATGGCGTCCTTCGACAGGAGCATGCCGCCGAGCACGGACTGTTCGGCGTCGAGGTCCTGCGGTGGTACCCGCTCGAAAGGGGTCCCGCCGCCGTCCCATTCGCCACTGTCCCGGCCCCGGTCGTGCTGTTCGTCGCGTCCGCGGCCTCCGTCACGTCGGCGGGAAGAGGGCAGACGATCACTGGGACCGCTGTCGGCCCACGGATCGTCCAAGGGCTCGGAAATGCTCAACCGAGCCACCTCCTCCCGTCCGCGGAGCGGACCTCGCCGCGCCTCACATTTCTACGGCACGGCACTGACAACTAAGAGGCCCAACTCCGGTTCGAGCGTGTCGGTTTTGCGCGGCTTTCACAGCCGTGGGACGGAGCGGGCGCCGGACCACGGTAGGCCCGACGACGGCGTCAGCCAATCTGGTTATCCACAGGCCTTGTGGATAGTGACCCCGATGCTGTGGAGAACTGCTCAAAACCTGTGCACGACTCGGTGGACAGCCCTGTGAACAAGCCCTCTTCTCGCCCCATACGACCTCTCTGACCAGCACCTTTACCATCCACCGACTGTGCAGAAGAAAAACTTCCCCAGTCGGATCACGTTCGTTGCGAAGGGTGCAGGTGAGCACACACAGCGAGTCACCAAGTAAGGGTCATTGGTCAATTGCATCTCTTACCTGTGGACGATTAGATTGGGCGCCATGACACCGGCTCCTGCGATCCCCAAGGTCACCCGGCGACAGCACGATCGGGAGATCGTCGCGCTGGCGGTCCCGGCCTTCGGCGCGCTCGTCGCCGAGCCCCTCTTCGTCCTGGCCGACAGCGCCATCGTGGGCCATCTCGGCACCGCGCAACTCGCCGGCCTAGGCGTGGCCTCCGCTCTGCTGACCACAGCCGTCAGCATCTTCGTCTTCCTCGCCTACGCCACCACGGCGGCCGTCGCCCGCCGCGTGGGCGCCGGCGATCTCCCGGCGGCCATCCGTCAGGGTATGGACGGGATCTGGCTGGCACTGCTGCTCGGCGCGACCGTGATCGCCTTCGTCCTTCCCTCCGCCCCCTCCCTCGTGGAACTGTTCGGCGCCTCGGAGACGGCCGCTCCGTACGCGATCACCTATCTGCGCATCTCCGCGCTGGGCATCCCCGCCATGCTGGTCGTCCTCGCCGCGACAGGCGTTCTGCGCGGCCTCCAGGACACGAGGACGCCTCTCTACGTCGCCGTCGCGGGCTTCGTGGCCAACGCCCTTCTGAACGTCGGTCTCGTCTACGGCGCGGGTCTCGGCATCGCCGGCTCCGCCTGGGGCACGGTCATCGCCCAGTGCGGCATGGCAGCGGCCTATCTCGTCGTGGTGATCCGGGGAGCCCGCCGACATGGCGCCACCCTGCGCCCCGACGTCGTTGGCATCCGGGCGTCGGCTCGGGCGGGCGCACCCCTGCTGGTACGTACCCTGTCCTTGCGAGCCGTGCTGATGATCGCGACCGCTGTGGCCGCCCGCCTCGGCGACGCGGACATCGCCGCCCATCAGATCGTCCTGTCACTGTGGAGCCTGTTGGCTTTCGCCCTCGACGCCATCGCCATCGCCGGACAGGCGATCATCGGACGTTATCTCGGTGCCGACGACCCCCATGGCGCCCGGGCCGTCTGCCGCCGCATGGTGGAGTGGGGTCTTGCCGTGGGTGTCGTACTGGCCCTGCTCGTGGTCCTGGCCCGGCCGTTGTTCCTGCCCCTGTTCACCGGAGATCCGGAGGTCAAGGACGTCGCGTTGCCGGCCCTGCTGGTGGTGGCCCTGTCCCAGCCGGTCTGTGCCGTCGTCTTCGTTCTGGACGGTGTACTGATGGGCGCGGGCGACGGCACCTACCTGGCCTGGGCAATGGTTCTCACCCTGGCGGTCTTCGCTCCGGTCGCGCTGCTGGTTCCCACCCTGGGGGGCGGCCTCACCGCGCTGTGGGGGGCCATGACCCTGATGATGGCGGTCCGGATGCTGACCCTCTGGCTGCGCACCCGCTCAGGGCGCTGGCTGGTCACCGGAGCAACCCGCTGACCGCTGCCCACGAAAACGGCGTTTCACGTGAAACGTCCCCGTCACAATGCCTGCGGATCGACCGAGGTACGCGGAAGGGGCCGCACCCTGGAGGGTGCGGCCCCTTCTCGGCTCTACAAGCCGAGCACAGCGATCAGGCCGCGACGACCTCGAGGCTGACCTTGGCGGCCACCTCGGGGTGCAGACGCACGGACGTCTCGTGGGCGCCCAGGGTCTTGATCGGAGAGCCGAGCTCGATGCGGCGCTTGTCGACCTCGGGACCACCGGAAGCCTTGATCGCCGAGGCGATGTCAGCCGGGGTGACGGAACCGAAGAGACGGCCGGCGTCGCCGGAGCGGACGGCCAGGCGGACCTTGACGCCCTCGAGCTGGGCCTTCACGGCGTTGGCCTGCTCGATGGTCTGGATCTCGTGGATCTTGCGAGCGCGACGGATCTGCTCGACGTCCTTCTCGCCGCCCTTGGTCCAGCGGATCGCGAAGTTCCGCGGGATCAGGTAGTTGCGAGCGTAGCCGTCCTTGACGTCGACGACGTCGCCTGCGGCACCGAGGCCGGAGACCTCGTGGGTGAGGATGATCTTCATTTTTCGGTCACCCTTCCCTTATCGCGCCTGGGCGGTGTAGGGCAGCAGCGCCATCTCACGGCTGTTCTTCACGGCCGTGGCGACGTCACGCTGGTGCTGCGTGCAGTTGCCGGTCACGCGGCGGGCACGGATCTTGCCGCGGTCGGAAATGAACTTCCGCAGCATGTTCGTGTCCTTGTAGTCCACGTACGTGACCTTGTCCTTGCAGAAAGCGCAGACCTTCTTCTTCGGCTTGCGCACAGGCGGCTTCGCCATGGTGATTCTCCTGTGTGATCAAGAAGTTGGGATACGACCCGCCCTCGACCTGAACCGGCCCGGAGAACCGGGCCCGAAGGCCTAGAAGGGGGGCTCGTCCGAGTAGCCGCCACCGGCACCGCCGCCGGAGTTTCCACCCCAGCCGCCGCCACCGCCGCCGCCCTGGTTGCCACCGGCGGGAGCGCTGGTCGCCCACGGGTCGTCGGCGGGAGCGCCGCCGCCCTGCTGACCGCCGCCGGGGCCGCCGCCCCAGCCGCCGCCCTGGGCGCCACCGCCGCCACCGCCGCCACCGCCGCCGAAGCCACCGCCGCCACCCTGGCCACCGCGGCCGGTGGTCTTGGTGACCTTGGCCGTGGCGTTGCGCAGGCTGGGGCCGACTTCCTCGACGTCCAGTTCGTAGACCGTGCGCTTGACGCCCTCGCGGTCCTCGTAGGACCGCTGCTTCAGCCGGCCCTGCACGAGGACGCGCATGCCCCGCTGGAGCGACTCTGCGACGTTCTCCGCCGCCTGACGCCAGACCGAGCAGGTCAGGAACAGGCTCTCGCCGTCCTTCCACTCGTTGGTCTGACGGTCGAACGTGCGGGGAGTGGACGCGACACGGAACTTCGCGACCGCCGCACCGGAGGGGGTGAAGCGCAGCTCGGGGTCATCGACAAGATTGCCGATGACCGTGATGACGGTCTCGCCTGCCATGGGGGAACCTCTCGGCGGGTTTGCTGCTGCTGGCTGCTGGTGCTGCTACTCGAAATCCCGAGACCAGGTGAGCGGGGAAGCTCAGTGGGTCTCGGGGCGGAGGACCTTGGTCCGGAGGACCGACTCGTTCAGGTTCATCTGGCGGTCGAGCTCCTTGACGACCGCAGGCTCGGCCTGCAGGTCGATGACCGAGTAGATGCCCTCGGGCTTCTTCTTGATCTCGTACGAGAGACGACGACGGCCCCAGGTGTCGACCTTCTCCACCTTTCCGTTGCCCTCACGGACGACGGAGAGGAAGTTCTCGATCAGCGGGGAGACAGCGCGCTCCTCGAGATCGGGGTCGAGGATGACCATCACTTCGTAGTGACGCATGTGGAACCCACCTCCTTTGGACTCAACGGCCACGGTCGTTCCGTGGCAGGAGGGTTGTGATGCGTACGCAACGGTATCGGCCGCCACTGACAATCGGGGGTCGCGTCGCGACGTTCCCGCTCTGAGCTGGGCGGAGTCCCTGGCTGTGCCTGGGCAGACACCGGTGCAGACGGTACAGACTACCTGCACACCTGCTTCCGGTTGAAATCCGGCCCCGGAGCCCGTCAATCTGTACGCATCGGGTGTGTATGGCGCTACAGTGCGCCGCTCTCCGCAGGAGGTGCCTCATGGCACAGGCATTGCGACCCAACACCGCCGGTTCTCTGCTCGCCACCGACGGCAGGCCCCATCCGCTTCAGGACACGCTCATGGCCGTCACCCTGGCCCTGGGCGCGGTGGCCTTCATCACGGCGATGTTCCACAGCCTCCACCTGCTCAGCTCGTGGGCCGGCCTGGTGGGGATCTTCACCGGCGCATACGGGCAGTGGGTCTCCGAGACCACCCGTGAGCGCTTCGGCCTGATCCTGGGGCTCGGTGCCTCCGGCGTCGGCTTCTTCCTCGGTATGGCACACGGCGGCCTCTTCGGTGGCCTCTGGTGACCTGACCGCCACCGGCCCGGCGCCCCCGCCGGCGTCGGCCGCCGGCCCCGCACGACAACGGCGGTGTCCCGGCGGAACGCCCCGGCCGTCCACCGGCCGGGGCAAAGGAGCCGTACGCCCAGTCGGGGCGCTCGCGAGGCGCAGTAGGCTTCGGCGCGAGAGCCGGAGCCCCTGTACCCATGGGGACACACCAGCCCGAGGAGCGCCCCGAATGAGCCTGACCCTGAGGACGATCAGCCGCGAGCAGCATCTGGCATACATCCAGAGCCTGCCGGCGGCTAGCCACATGCAGGTTCCGGCCTGGGCAGACGTCAAGGCCGAGTGGCGGTCGGAGAGCCTCGGCTGGTTCGACGACAGGACCGGTGAACTCGTCGGTGCCGGTCTCGTCCTCTACCGCCAGCTCCCCAAGATCAAGCGCTACCTCGCCTACCTGCCCGAAGGGCCGGTCATCAACTGGTACGCGCCGAATCTGACCGAGTGGCTGGAACCGATGCTCGCGCACCTCAAGCACCAGGGCGCCTTCTCCGTGAAGATGGGCCCGCCGGTGATCATCCGACGCTGGGAGGCCGCCTCCATCAAGGCGGGCATCCAGAACCCCGACGTGAAGCGACTGCGGGACGTCGAGGCCGACTTCATCGAACCGCGGGCCTTCGAGGTGGCCGACAAGCTGCGGCGCATGGGCTGGCAGCAGGGCGAGGACGGCGGCGCCGGCTTCGGCGACGTCCAGCCGCGCTACGTCTACCAGGTGCCGCTGGCGAACCGTTCCCTCGAAGAGGTCCACAGGAACTTCAACCAGCTCTGGCGCCGCAACATCAAGAAGGCCGAGAAGGCCGGCGTCGAGGTCGTCCAGGGCGGTTACCACGACCTCGAGGAGTGGCAGCGGCTCTACGAGATCACCGCGGTGCGCGACCACTTCCGGCCACGCCCGCTGTCGTACTTCCAGCGCATGTGGACGGCCCTCAACACCGAGGACCCCAACCGCATGCGGTTGTACTTCGCCCGGCACAACGGCGTGAACCTCTCGGCGGCGACCATGCTGATCGTCGGCGGACACGTCTGGTACTCCTACGGCGCCTCCGACAACATCGGCCGGGAGTTCCGTCCCTCGAACGCGATGCAGTGGCGGATGCTGCGCGACGCCTACGCGCTCGGCGCGTCCGTGTACGACCTGCGCGGCATCTCCGACTCGCTGGACGAGTCGGACCACCTGTTCGGCCTGATCCAGTTCAAGGTCGGCACGGGCGGGCAGGCCGCCGAGTACCTGGGCGAGTGGGACTTCCCGCTGAACAAACTGCTCCACAAGGCGCTCGACATCTACATGTCGCGTCGCTGATCATCCGTCAGCTGCTTCGATGGCGTCGTACGCCCCGGCAGCTCCCCACCTCTGACACACCGCAGCCACGAGAAAGGTTCCAGGTCCGGCCATGGCGCTCACGCTCTACGTCGACACCGCGCGCTGGCGGGCGCACCACAAGCACGTGCAGGAGCAGTTCCCGGGACTCGTCCCGGTCTGCAAGGGCAACGGCTACGGCTTCGGGCACGAGCGGCTGGCGGAGGAGGCCACGCGGCTGGGTTCGGACATCCTCGCCGTCGGTACGACCTACGAAGCCGCGCGCATCAAGGACTTCTTCGGCGGTGACCTGCTGGTGTTGACGCCGTACCGGCGCGGTGAGGAGCCCGTCCCGCTGCCGGACCGGGTCGTGCGGTCGGTGTCGTCGATCGACGGTGTCTACGGCCTCGTGGGCGCGCGCGTGGTGATCGAGGTGATGTCCTCGATGAAGCGGCACGGCATCAGCGAGCAGGATCTGCCGCAACTGCACGCCGCCATAGAGAACGTCCGCCTGGAGGGCTTCGCCATCCACCTGCCGCTGGACCGCACCGACGGCTCGGACGCCGTCGAGGAGGTCATCGGCTGGATGGACCGGCTGCGCGCGGCCCGGCTGCCGCTGCACACGATGTTCGTGAGCCACCTGAAGGCCGACGAACTCAGCCGTCTGCAGCAGCAGTTCCCACAGACCCGCTTCCGTGCCCGCATCGGCACACGGCTGTGGCTGGGTGACCACGAGGCCACCGAGTACCGCGGCGCCGTCCTGGACGTCACGCGTGTCGCCAAGGGAGACCGGTTCGGCTACCGGCAGCAGAGGGCGGCCTCCGACGGCTTCCTGGTGGTCGTGGCGGGCGGTACGTCGCACGGGGTGGGCCTGGAGGCCCCCAAGGCCCTGCACGGCGTCATGCCGCGCGCCAAGGGCGTCGCACGCGCCGGCCTGGCCACGGTGAACCGGAACCTCTCGCCGTTCGTCTGGGGCGGCAAGCAGCGATGGTTCGCCGAGCCGCCGCACATGCAGGTGTCCATCCTGTTCGTCCCGTCGGACGCGCCGGAGCCGACGGTCGGCGACGAGCTGGTGGCTCATCTGCGTCACACCACCACGCAGTTCGACCGCATCGTGGACCGCTGAGGATCGCAGCAACGACGCAAGGCCGTACACGGGACTTCCGTGTACGGCCTTTCACGTGGTCCGTCGGGCTCCTCCGGTGCGTTCGCTCAGGGCGAACCGTCGACGGTGTCCCGCTTGCCCCATTCCACCTGCGGCCCCTCGAAGTGGTCCGCGTGCCGGGCGGGACGCGCCGTCGTCCTCAGGACGAAGACGTCCTCCGCGCCGTCGAGCACACCGCCCGAGGGATCGTCGTCCCCGGCCTGGCGGACCACGTCCCGCTCGGGCATCAGGATGTCCCGCACCACCATCACGCACAGGTAGAGCGTTCCCAGCAGGTGGACACCGATGGCCCAGTGATAGCCGTCGGTCGGCAGTCCCTTGTGGGCGTCTCCGCTGGTGGTGTAGGCGAGGTACAGCCAGATGCCGAGGAAGTACGCCACCTCGCAGGCCTGCCAGATCAGGAAGTCCCGCCACTTGGGGCGGGCCAGCACGGCCAGCGGCACGAGCCACAGGACGTACTGCGGCGAGTAGACCTTGTTGGTGAGGATGAAGGCCGCCACGATCAGGAAGGCCAGCTGGGCGAAGCGGGGGCGCCGCGGAGCCGTCAGCGTCAGCGCCCCGATCCCCAGTCCGCACGCCACGACCAGAATCGTGGCGAGCGTGTTGACGCTGTCGGTGGTGAGGGGGTCGCTGGAGTTCTGGGCCAGGATCAGCCAGAACGACCCGAAGTCGACTCCTCGTTCCTGGCTGAACGTGTAGAACTTCGACCAGCCTTCGAAGGCGAAGAGCATCACCGGCAGGTTCACCACCAGCCAGGCGACGACCGCGCCCCCCAGGGCCGTGCCGAAGTCCCGCCACTTCCCCGCTCGCCAGCACAGGACGAACAGCGGACCCAGAAGGAAGACGGGGTAGAGCTTGGCGGCGGTGGCGAGCCCCAGCAGGACGCCGAACGCCAGCGCTCGTCCGCGTGACCACATCAGCATGGCCGCGGCCGTCAGAGCGACCGCCAGGAGGTCCCAGTTGATGGTGGCGGTGAGCGCGAACGCGGGTGCCAGGGCCACCAGCAGGCCGTCCCAGGGACGCCGGGCATGCGTCCGGGTCACACAGACGGCGATGACGGCCGCGCACGCCATCAGCATCCCGGCGTTGACCATCCAGTACCACTGGCCCTGGTGCTGGGCACTGCCGCTGCCCGGCGTGAGCCAGGCGGCCACCTCCATGAACACTCCGGTGAGGACCGGATATTCGAGGTACTGCATGTCGCCGGGGAGCTTGTCGAAGTACGGCACGAGTCCGTCGGCGAAACCACGCCCCTGGTACAGGTGCGGGATGTCCGAGTAGCACGCGTGCGTGTACTGGGAGACAGCGCCGAAAAACCAGCCGCCGTTGTAACAGGGTGCCTTCTGGATCAGACCGAGGACGAACATCCCGATGGCCGCGAGCGCGACCACCCGTACAGGCGACAGCCAGGACGTCCCCGTCACGGCTCGCCGCCCCAAGGGGCCGCCGATCAGCTCACTGCCGGCCGCGGCCACCTCGTCGTTCATGGTCGGCTGCACCGGATCAGGCTCGCGCACGCGCACTGGCGTCGATTCTGCACTGGGCATGGCCCACATCCTGCCGTACGGACCCAGGAAAACGCCGAGGGCCGCCTCACCTGGTCCGGTGAGGCGGCCCTCGTTTCACGTGAAACATCCGCGTGTTTCACGTGAAACGCATGGGTGGGGCGATTGCCCGGCTATCCGCTCGATCCTCCGAAGAAGCCGCCGTTGCTGTTGCCTTTGGTGACGTCCCCGGTGTCGCTGGGTGAGGGTGAGGGGCTCGTCGTGCCGGTGCCGCCGTCGGTGTTGCCCCCGCCGTTCGCGCCACCCGAGTTGTTGTCGCAACCGAAGAAGTTGTTGCAGGTGTCGCTCGGGGAGGGCGATGGCTCAGGCTGTTGCGTTTTCGAGGGGGTCGGAGACGGCGAGGGGCTCGCCTCTTCGCTCTCCGTGACCGACGGGCTGGGCGACGGGATCGGGTCCTCGTTGAGGACCTCACCGATGGGCCGGGGTGCCGGGAAGCTCTTCTTCGGCAGGTTCTTCATGGCCTCGGCCATGTAGTCGTGCCAGATCTCCGCCGGGAACGAGGCACCGTGGATCTTCTTCTGGCCACCGGTTCCGAACATCTCCAGGAACGTGCGGTTCTTCTTGGTCTCGTCGTCGTCGTACCGGAACATGGTGATCGCGGTCGACAGCTGCGGCGTGTAGCCGACGAACCAGGCCGACTTGTTGCCGTCGGTGGTGCCGGTCTTGCCGGCCACTTCACGGCCGGGCAACTGCGCGGCGGTACCCGTTCCCTTCTCGACCACGGTCTTCAGGATGTCCGTGACGTTGTCGGCGACCTCGGAGGTGAACCCCTCCTTCGTCTCGGTCTTGTGCGTGTAGATCACGCCGTCCTGGCTCGTGACCTTCTGGACCGAGTAGGGGTCGCGCTGCTTGCCGCTGGCCGCGAAGGTGGCGTAGGAGCCGGCCATCCGGATCGCGCTCGGGTCGGAGATTCCGATCGAGAACGACGGGAAGTCGGCGCCGGTGAGGCTGCTCTCCTTGATACCGGCTCTCTCCGCGGCTTCCTTCACCTTGTCCAGGCCGACGTCCATGCCCAGCTGGACGAAGGCGGAGTTCACCGACTCGCGCATCGCCTCCCGCAGGTCGATCTTGTAGTTGGGCGGGCTGCCGTGGGAGGCCTGGCCGTCGTTGGTCTGCAGCCACTCCTCACCCTTCTCGTTCTTCCAGATCGTCCCGTCGTAGTTCTTGATCTTGAGCTTGTTCTTGCCGCTGAACAGGCTCTCGGGCGAGACGATGGTGCGCTCGTCCTGGGCCTGCGACGAACCCAGGTCCTTGTCGCGGACGCCCCAGGTCATCGCTGCCGCGAGGACGAACGGCTTGAACGTGGAGCCCACCTGGGAACCGGTCTGGTCGGCGTTGTTGGTGAAGTGCTTGGTCGCGTCCTCGCCGCCGTAGATCGCCCGGATGGCGCCGGTGGCCGGGTCCACGGAGGCTCCGCCGAACTGGACGTGGGTGTCCGTGTCGGGGCGTTCCTTCGGCTTGATGTTGTCCTTCTGGACCGCGGAGACGGCCTTCTCCAGCTGCTCGACCTTCTTCCTGTCGAAGGTCGTGTAGATCGAGTAGCCACCCTGCTGGAGCTTGTCCTGGGTGATCCCCGTTTCCTTGCTGTGGGTGATCACGTAGCCGTTGGCGAGGTCGACGAGGTAGCCGGTCTGACCGCTCAGCTGGGTGTTGGACCGCGGGTTCTCCAGTTTGGGCAGGGTGGGGAACTGGGCCCGCTTCGCGGCGTCCAGGTGGCCGTACTCGACCATCTTGTCGAGGGTGTCCTGCATCTGGGCCTGAGCCCGCCTGCGGTTGGCCTCCGGCGTCGCGGCCGCGTCGATGGAGGTGGCGCCGGCGGGGTCGTAGTAAGTGGCGCCCTTCAGCGTGGCGGCGAGGAAGGCGCACTCGCCCTCGTTGAGCTTGATGGCGTCCTTGTCGAAGTACGCGCGGGCGGCGGCCTGGATGCCGTAGGCGTTGCGCCCGTAGTACGCCGAGTTCAGATAGCCCTCGATGATGTCGTCCTTGTCCTGCTCCGCGCCGACCTTTATCGACACGAAGATCTCCTTGAACTTCCGGGAGATCGTCTGGGACTGGTCGTTCAGCATGGCGTTCTTGACGTACTGCTGGGTGATGGTGGAGCCACCCTGGGTCTGCCCGCCCCGCGCCATGTTGAACACCGCGCGCGCGATGCCCTTGGGGTCGATGCCGCTGTCGTCGTAGAACGTCTTGTTCTCCTGCGAGATCACCGCCCAGCGCATCGCCTCGGGGATCTGTGAGAGATCGATGATCTGGCGGTTCGTCTCACCACCGGTGGCAACCATCTGGGTGCCGTCGCTCCAGTAGTAGACGTTGTTCTGCGCGGTGGCCGTCTCGTCGACCTTCGGGATGCCGACCATGGCGTACCCGACGCCCGCCACGGCGACCAGGCTGCCCATGAAGCCGACGAACAGGCCCGTGACGAGCTTCCAGGACGGCACCCAGCGCCGCCAGCCGTACTTGTCGGCGCGCGGATAGTCGATCAGGCGTTTCTTGGCGGGTGCCGAACGCCCTCTACCCCGGCTCGGAGGGCCGGACGGTCCGCCTCGGCGGCCTCCTGTCGGCTCGGCGGCTCTGCGCCGGCCACCCGCGCGCCGGGCGTCGGCGCGGCCGCCGGACGACGGGTCCTCGCCTCCCGGCCCGTGGAAACCCGACCCGTACGAGTCGGAAGGAGACCCGGTGGCGCCTCGCGGTGCCGCACGGCGGCCGGAGGACGAGCCGGACTGGCCGCGTCGGGTCGCGGCACGTCCGCCTTCCTGCGGCTGCGGCGGTTTGCGACGGTGCTCGCTCATCGAACGACTACTCCTCGGGCAGGCGCATCCGTGCGCGCCTGGAAACGGCGGCTGGTTTCCTGTCCCCCCGAAGTACGGATGGGGTCGCTGGCGCATTCACCCGTACCGCACCGGGGAACTCGACGCCCCCCGACGTCTCGCGAGTCCCGGTGATTTGCATGGCGCACAGACTACGCACCCTCAAAACCCGTCCAGCTCCGAAGTTCATCTCAAACCAGGCAACTTGCCCGCAATGAATCCGTGATGTGATCCCGTTCACTCTCGCCCCCCTTGTCCCGGTCGCGGGGCCGTTCTATCGTGCTGATGTATCGAGTCGATACATCAGCACGGCATAAGACCGTCAGCGGGCCCGTCTCCACGGGGCGCGGGAGAGAGGAGGCGACGATGAGCCGGCGTTCCGGAATCCTCGAGTTCGCCGTCCTCGGGCTGCTCCGCGAGTCCCCGATGCACGGCTATGAGCTGCGCAAACGTCTCAACACCTCACTGGGCGTGTTCCGTGCCTTCAGCTACGGAACCCTCTACCCCTGCCTCAAGACGCTCGTCGCCAACGGCTGGTTGATCGAAGAAGCGGGAAACAGCCCGGAGGATGCCCTGGCCGCTCCGCTCACCGGACGCCGCGCCAAGATCGTCTACCGGCTGACGGCAGAAGGTAAGGAGCACTTCGAGGAACTTCTCTCCCAGACGGGCCCGGACGCGTACGAGGACGAGACCTTCGCCGCTCGCTTCGCCTTCTTCGGCCAGACCTCCCGCGATGTGCGCATGCGCGTCCTGGAGGGCCGTCGCAGCCGCCTGGAGGAGCGCCTCGAGAAGATGCGCGCCTCCCTGGCGCGCACCAGGGAGCGCCTCGACGACTACACGCTTGAGCTCCAGCGCCACGGAATGGAGTCCGTGGAGCGCGAAGTGCGCTGGCTGAACGAGCTCATCGAGAGCGAGCGGGCCGGACGGGACCTGAAGGGGTCCGGTCCCGGGGGATCCGCTCAGCAGAACACCACATCTGGATCGACGGGCGGCCTGCCCCGTCCCGGGGAGACCCCCGGGACGGATACGCCCGGCGAAACCGCCACGTGAGAGCCCACTCAGGGCCTCACTCGTACACACAGGGAGCAACCGGAATGGGTTCGGTTCGCGTAGCCATCGTCGGCGTGGGCAACTGCGCGGCGTCGCTGGTGCAGGGCGTCGAGTACTACAAGGACGCCGACCCGGCGTCCAAGGTCCCGGGCCTGATGCACGTGCAGTTCGGGGACTACCACGTCGGCGACGTCGAGTTCGTCGCCGCCTTCGACGTCGACGCGAAGAAGGTCGGCCTCGACCTCTCGGACGCCATCGGTGCCAGCGAGAACAACACCATCAAGATCTGCGACGTCCCGAACAAGGGCGTCACGGTCCAGCGCGGCCACACCCTAGACGGTCTCGGTAAGTACTACCGCGAGACCATCGAGGAGTCCGCCGAGGCGCCGGTCGACGTCGTCCAGATCCTCAGGGACCGCCAGGTCGACGTCCTCGTCTGCTACCTGCCCGTCGGTTCCGAGGACGCGGCGAAGTTCTACGCCCAGTGCGCCATCGACGCCAAGGTCGCCTTCGTCAACGCCCTCCCGGTCTTCATCGCCGGCACCAAGGAGTGGGCGGACAAGTTCACCGAGGCCGGCGTGCCGATCGTCGGTGACGACATCAAGTCCCAGGTCGGCGCCACCATCACGCACCGTGTGATGGCGAAGCTGTTCGAGGACCGCGGCGTCCGGCTCGAGCGCACCATGCAGCTCAACGTCGGCGGCAACATGGACTTCAAGAACATGCTGGAGCGCGACCGCCTCGAGTCCAAGAAGATCTCGAAGACGCAGGCCGTCACCTCGCAGATCCCCGACCGCGACATGGGCGAGAAGAACGTCCACATCGGTCCCTCGGACTACGTGGCCTGGCTCGACGACCGCAAGTGGGCGTACGTCCGTCTCGAGGGCCGTGCCTTCGGTGACGTCCCGCTGAACCTGGAGTACAAGCTCGAGGTCTGGGACTCCCCGAACTCCGCGGGTGTCATCATCGACGCCCTGCGCGCCGCGAAGATCGCCAAGGACCGCGGCATCGGCGGCCCGATCCTGTCGGCGTCGAGCTACTTCATGAAGTCCCCGCCGGTCCAGTACTTCGACGACGAGGCCTACGAGAACGTCGAGAAGTTCATCCGCGGCGAAGTCGAGCGCTGATTCGAGCGAGCACGGCGCGCGGACGCCTCCAGGGGCCGCGCGTCGGCTCGGTACGGCACACCGCGCTGCGTCCGGCAGCGCTGAAATTTGCTCCTGCCAGGGCTGACGAGGGCCCCCGGGTCATGTGATCCGGGGGCTTCGCCGTATGTGAGGCTGTCCCCCATGGCCGTCGTCCGCGATCTGCGCGTCCTGCTGCGTTTCGGGAACTTCCGGCGTCTGCTCGCAGTGCGGCTCCTCTCCCAGTGCGCTGACGGCGTCTACCAGGTCGCCCTCGCGGCCTACGTCGTCTTCTCCCCGGAGAAACAGACCTCGGCCACCGCGATCGCCTCCGCGATGGCCGTGTTGCTCCTCCCGTACTCCCTGGTCGGCCCCTTCGCCGGTGTCCTGCTGGACCGCTGGCGCCGCCGCCAGGTGTTCCTCTACGGCAACCTCCTACGGGCCCTGCTGTCCTCGGTCACGGCCGCCCTGATCGTCAGCGGCGTTCCCGACTGGCTCTTCTACGCCTCCGCTCTCTGCGTCACCGCGGTCAACCGCTTCGTCCTCGCCGGTCTGTCGGCGGCGCTGCCGCGCGTGGTCGACACCGAGCGCCTGGTCATCGCCAATTCCCTCTCACCGACGGCGGGCACGCTCGCCGCGACCGCCGGCGGAGGGCTCGCCTTCATGGTCCGGCTGCTGGCCGCCGACTCCGACGCCGCCGTCGTCCTGCTGGGCTCAGCGCTGTACCTGTGCGCCGCCCTGGTGTCCCTGCGCCTGGCGGTCGATCTGCTGGGCCCCGAACGGGACGGGATCCCGCCCCGCCTCATGGCCACCCTCCGCGGAACGGCCCGCGGTCTGACGGCCGGTCTGCGGCACCTCGCCGAGCCGGACCGCCGCCAGGCCGCCTGGGCGCTCGGCGCGATCACGCTGATGCGGTTCTGCTACGGCGCCCTGACCGTCATGACACTGATGCTCTGCCGCTACGCCTGGTCCTCCGACCCGGAGGAGGGCCTGGCCCTGCTGGGGCTGGCGGTGGGCATCGCGGGCGTGGGCTTCTTCGTGGCGGCCGTGGTGACACCGTCCGCCACCGGGCAGCTGGGACCGGGCCGCTGGATCGTCGTCTGCTCGGCCGTGGCCGCCGTGCTGGAACTCGCGCTGATGCTTCCGTTCGCCGAAGCCACCGCGTTCGTCGCGGCCTTCGTCCTGGGGCTCGTCACCCAGGGCGCGAAGATCGCCACCGACACCATCGTCCAGTTCTCCGTGGAAGACGGCTTCCGCGGCCGCGTCTTCTCCCTCTACGACGTGCTGTTCAACGTCGCGTTCGTGGGCGCTGCCGGAGTGGCCGCCCTGATGTTGCCGCCGGACGGGCGTTCCGCGGTCCTGGTGGTCACGGTCGCCGTTATCTACGGATCTGTTTCTGTCGCTATGGCCAGATTTGAACGCCAGTAAGTGTCACATCAATGCCACAGACCTCCCCTGGGGTACAGCGTTGTCAGTGGTGGCCGGTAATTTACGTGCGTCTTATCTCGCGTCTCACACGCGTCGCACATCTATGTTCTCTAGGGGGACCCCCAGTGACGACTCCGCCGCCCCAGGGCCAGAATCCGTTCGCGCAGCAGGGCCAGCAGCCCTACGGCCAGCCGCAGGGGCAGGCTCCGTACCCGCCGCAGCCCGGCTTCCCGCAGCAGCCTGCAGCCCCCTACGGCGCGGTCCCCCCGGCGCCGCCCAGCCGCAAGGTCAGCTTCAAGCTGATCAAGACCATCGTGATCGTCCTGGTCGTCATCGGCGCGGGCATCGCCGCCTTCATATCGAGCCGGGACGATGCCAACACCGCGGCGATCGGCGACTGCATGCACCGCGGCAGCACCAACGACAACGACCCCGATCTCGAGGTCGTCGAGTGCAGCTCGTCGAAGGCCCAGTACGTGGTGCTGGCCAAGGTCAAGGGCGACTTCTCTCAGGTCAGCGCCGAGACCAAGTGCGCGACGGAGGCCAAGGACTTCCAGTACACGTACACCGAGACCGGTGACGGCAGTAACTTCCTGCTCTGCCTGAAGGACTACTCGAAGTAAGGCAGTCACGGAGGAGGGGCGGTGTTTCACGTGAAACACCGCCCCTCAGTGCATCCGGGCAGGGGCGTGTTTCACGTGAAACATGCCCCTGCCGCACATCTCAGGCTTCCTTGGCCCACCACTCCTGGAGCGCCGTCACCGCTGCGTCGTACTCCATCGGACCGTTCTCCAGACGGAGTTCGAGCAGGTATTTGTAGGCCTTGCCCACGGCAGGGCTGGGGCCGACACCAAGGATCTCCATGATCTGGTTGCCGTCGAGGTCCGGACGGATCGCGTCCAGCTCTTCCTGTTCCTTCAGCTCGTCGATGCGCTCCTCCAATCCGTCGTACGCACGCGAGAGCGCTGCCGCCCTGCGCTTGTTGCGCGTCGTGCAGTCGGATCGGGTCAGCTTGTGGAGACGCTCGAGAAGCGGCCCGGCGTCCCGTACGTACCGGCGGACGGCGGAGTCCGTCCATTCACCGGTGCCGTAGCCGTGGAAGCGCAGGTGCAGTTCGACCAGGCGCGAGACGTCCTTCACCAGTTCGTTGGAGTACTTCAGTGCGGTCATGCGCTTCTTGGTCATCTTCGCGCCGACCACCTCGTGGTGGTGGAAGGAGACCCGACCGTCCTTCTCGAACCGGCGGGTTCGCGGCTTGCCGATGTCGTGCAACAGCGCTGCCAGACGGAGGGTGAGGTCGGGGCCCTCCTCCTCCAGCGCGATCGCCTGTTCCAGGACGATCAGCGTGTGCTCGTAGACGTCCTTGTGACGGTGGTGTTCGTCGCTCTCCAACCGCAGGGCGGGCAACTCCGGCAGCACGTACTCGGCGAGCCCGGTGTCGACCAGCAGAGTCAGGCCCTTGCGGGGATACGTGGAAAGGATCAGCTTGTTCAACTCGTCCCGCACCCGCTCGGCCGAGACGATCTCAAGCCGGCCGGCCATCTCGGTCATCGCCGTGATGACCTCCGGGGCCACCTCGAAGTCGAGCTGGGCGGCGAAACGGGCCGCGCGCATCATCCGCAGCGGATCGTCCGAGAAGGACTCTTCCGGCGTGCCCGGGGTGCGCAGCACTCGCGCGGCGAGATCCCGGAGGCCGCCGTGCGGGTCGATGAACTCCTTCTCCGGGAGTGCCACGGCCATCGCGTTCACCGTGAAGTCCCGCCGCACCAGGTCCTGCTCGATGGAGTCGCCGTACGACACCTCGGGCTTGCGGGACGTGCGGTCGTAGGCCTCCGACCGGTAGGTGGTCACTTCGATCTGGAAGCTTCGATCGACATCTCCGACGCGGGCGTCCTTCTGCGCGCCCACCGTGCCGAAGGCGATCCCGACCTCCCACACGGCGTCCGCCCAGGGACGGACGATCTTCAGCACGTCCTCGGGGCGAGCGTCCGTCGTGAAGTCGAGATCGTTGCCGAGTCGGCCGAGCAGCGCGTCCCTGACAGAGCCTCCGACCAGGGCGAGTGAGAACCCCGCTTCCCGGAAACGGCGGGCGAGGTCGTCGGCGACAGGAGCCACCCGCAGCAGCTCACTGACCGCGCGATGCTGCACCTGACTCAGGGCACTGAGGTTGTCTTCGTTGGCGTTCGGCACAACAGAAGAGGGTACGTGGCCCGGCGCGACACGGGCGCCCCTATAAAGAGGACAGCCACCTCGCTCAAAAGCGTCGCAATCGCCTTCTTCCGTGTCACATAAACCTGTCTCTCCTCGTACATACCGATAGAGGACACGTGACCGGTCGCAGCTGATCTTGTGGAGCGGACCGCGGCACTTACCCTCAGCGGGCATCGTTACCATGCGTGGACGCACATACCGACGACCACTGACGACGACGAGGGACGGACGAGCGCGTGGCCGAGGCGGCAGACTTCCCGGGGACGACTCCCTCACCTGCCCGCCGGTGGCTGCGGCGCACCGGAGCACTGCTCGCGGGAGCGCCTCTGCTGGCCGGCCTGCTCCAGCTGCCCGCGTCCGCGGCGTCGGCCGCCGGACAGACCTCCGCCAAGGCGGCCTCCGACACCGGTACGGTCGCCGTCGCCGTCGATTCACTCACCCCCAGCGTTCCCACCGAGGGCGACACACTGACCGTGTCCGGCACGGTGACCAACAAAGGCAAGCAGGCCGTCACGGACGCCTACGTCGACCTGCGCCTGGGGTCCGCTCTGACGACCCGCTCGGCGATCGACAGCACCGCCAAGCGGCCCGACGACCTGTCGAGCGTCACCGGATCCGAGGTGGGCGACAAGTACGTCGCCGAGTTCGCCAAGCTCGCTCCCGGGGTCGCCCAGCAGTTCAGCATCTCCGTACCCGTGGACGAGCTCGACCTCGGGGCGGACGGTGTGTATCCCCTGAGTGTCTCCCTCTCGGGTGAGACGTCCGCGAAGCCGTGGGAACGGATGCTCGGCATCCAGCGGACGTTCCTGCCGTGGCAGCCCGACCAGGCCGACAGCAGGACCCGTACGACGATGCTGTGGCCGCTGGTCTCCAACGTCCACATGACAGCCGAGACCGGGTCCGACGAACAGCAGACGCCGGTCTTCCTCAACGAGGATCTCGCCGCGGAGATCTCGCCCGGCGGCCGCCTCGACCAGCTCCTGAGCCTGGGCAGGGCCCTCGATGTCACCTGGGTGATCGACCCGGACCTGCTGGCCTCCGTCAGCGCCATGACCGAGCAGTACGACGTCCTCGCCGGCGACACCACCACGCCCGGCAAGCACCAGGCCGTCGCCAGTCAGTGGCTCGCCGAGCTGCAGGAGGCCGTGCAGGGCAAGCAGGTCGTCGCCCTGCCCTACGCCGACCCCGACCTGGCCTCCCTCGCACACAGCGGCACCAGCGTCACCGGCTCCCTGAGTCAGCTCAAGGCAGCCACGGACGTCGCCGCCAGCACGGTGGAGACCATCCTCCACGTGACTCCCAGCACCGACTTCGCCTGGCCGGTCGAGGGTGCCGTGGACCCGTCGATCGTCAAGGTCGCCACCTCCGCGGGCGCCGACAAGGTGATCGCGCGCAGTGACAGCCTGACGGAGAACGGCGGCCTGTCGTACACGCCCTCCGCGGCCCGTCCCATCGGCGGCGGCACCACCGCGGTGGTGGCGGACGCCCGGCTGTCACAGGCGTTCCAGGGAGACCTGACGACGGCCTCCGCGTCCGCGCTCGCCGTGCAGGAGTTCCTGGCGCAGAGCTTGGCGCTGAATCTCCAGTCCGACAAGCAGCGCAGCATCGTCGTGGCCCCTCAGCGCATGCCGACCGCGGCCCAGGCCCAGGCGATGGCCGAAGCGGTCACCGCCCTGCAGGGTGGAACGTGGTCGCAGGCTCAGCAGCTCACGGCGGCCGCCACCGCCAAGCCCGACCCGGGTGCCACGACGAAGGTGCCGCCGCGATCGGCGTACCCCACCTCGCTCGCCAAGCGGGAGCTGTCGCGGTCGGCCTTCGTGGACATCGCGACCACACAGGACCGGCTCGACAACTTCAAGGTGATCCTGACCAACGAGTCCCGGGTGGTGACTCCCTTCGGGCGGGCCGTCAACCGTGAGATGGCCACCTCCTGGCGGGGCCGGACCACCGCGGCGAGCAGCTTCCGCCAAGGTCTCCAGGCCTACCTCGCCACGCTCGCCGGCCAGGTCAAACTGATCGAGAAGTCGGAGCTGAAGCTCTCCGGGCGCAGCGCCACCATCCCGGTGACCGTGCAGAACAACCTCGTCCAGGGTGTCGACCACCTGGTGCTGCGGCTCACCTCGACCAATCCGACCCGTCTCGAGATCGACGGCAAGGCCTACGACGAGCGGCCCATCGCGGTCTCCGGCGGGCACAGCACGACGGTGAAGTTCACCACCTCCGCCAACGCCAACGGCCAGGCGGCGGTCGTCGCGCAGTTGTACACCGAGGACGGCAGGGCGTACGGCGCACCGGTCACCTTCGACGTGAAGGTCACCGAGATCACGGCCACCGTGATGCTCGTCATCGGCGGCGGCGTCCTGCTGCTGGTGCTGGCCGGCTTCCGGATGTACACCCAGCGCAAGCGCGCCGCGGCCCGGGGAGCCGAGGACCACGGCGCCGACGGAACGGACCCGGCAGCCGACGACGTCGAGACCGCGCAGGATTCCGAGAGCCGTCCCGGCGAGGAGTCGGGCGCCCGAACCGCCACGGGCGGCCCGGTGCAGCCGAGTGACGGGACACCGGACACCGCAGCGGAAAGCACCGGCCCTTCCGGGACGGGTGAGAGAGTGGACCGTTGAGGATGTCGTGGCCGGACGGCCCGGAACGATGAGGTGGGGTAACCATGAACGCGCCGTACGACGGTGACCGCGGCCAGGCCGCGGGCAGCTCGGGCCACCCCGAGGGCCCGCCGCCCGAGCAGGGCCAGGTGCCGCCGCAGCACCCCGCGGACATGTACCTCCAGGACGCCTACGACCAGGACCCCTACCGGTCCCAGGACCTCACCGCGCAGGACCCGGTCGCCGAGGCACTCTACGACCGTGCCGCGCACCCCCCGCCGCCACCCGCGCCCGGTGCCCACTCCCCCCAGCAGCCGCTCTACGGGCGGCCGCAGCAGTCCCCGTACGCGCCCGACCCCCGTGTCTGGGCCCAGACCCCGGCGCCCGAGCCGGAGGGTCCGACGCAGTACCTGCCGTACGGCGACGATCCGCGCACGACCCAGTTCGTGGGTGTGGACGACCTCGTCACGCATTCCGGTGAGGAGCGCCACGAACCCGACGCCTTCGCCCACCTCTTCCGCGACCAGCAGCAGGGCGGCACCCGCTCCCCGATGGACTCGCCCGCGGTACCGGGGCCGGCGCACGCCCCGGGCGACCCGGGTCCCGCCGCGCAGTACCGGGTACCCACGGCCGTCCGTGCTCCGGGGCCCGAGGGGCCGGCGTCCGGCGTCGACCAGACCATGAACCTCACCGCCACCCCGGCGGCGGACCCGGCGCCCCCCGCGAAGAAGAGCGGGCGGGCCACGGGGCTGCTGAAGTCGAGTGCCGTGATGGCGGCGGGCACGATGGTCTCGCGTCTGACCGGGTTCATCCGGTCGGCGATGATCGTTTCCGCGCTGGGCCTCGGCTTCCTCGGTGACTCGTTCCAGGTCGCCTACCAGCTGCCCACGATGATCTACATCCTGACCGTCGGCGGTGGCCTCAACTCCGTCTTCGTGCCGCAGCTCGTGCGTGCCATGAAGGAGGACGACGACGGCGGCGAGGCGTACGCCAACCGTCTCCTGACCCTCGTGATGGTGGCCCTGGCCGCGCTCACCGCCCTCGCGATGTTCGCCGCGCCGCTCCTGGTCCGCATGCTGGCGAACCCCGTCGCGAACAACCCGGCGGCCAACGAGGTCGCCGTCACCTTCACGCGCTACTTCCTGCCCTCGATCTTCTTCATGGGCGTCCACGTGGTGATGGGACAGATCCTCAACGCCCGGGGGAAGTTCGGCGCGATGATGTGGACCCCGGTCCTGAACAACGTCGTCATCATCGTGACGCTCGGCATGTTCCTGTGGGTGTACGGCACCGCGGCGGACTCCGACATGAGCGTCACGAACATCCCGCCGGAGGGCCAGCGCCTCCTCGGCATCGGCATCCTGCTCGGCCTGGTCGTCCAGGCCCTCGCGATGATTCCCTACCTGCGCGAGACCGGCTTCCGGATGCGGCTGCGCTTCGACTGGAAGGGCCACGGCCTCGGCAAGGCCGCCATGCTCGCCAAGTGGACGATCCTGTTCGTCCTCGCCAACCAGGCGGGCGCGCTGGTGGTCACCCAGCTGTCCACCGCCGCGGGCATCGACTCGGGCGTCAAGGGCACTGGTTTCGCCGCCTACGCCAACGCACAGCTGATCTGGGGCCTGCCGCAGGCCATCATCACCGTGTCCCTGATGGCCGCCCTGCTGCCCCGTATCTCGCGCTCCGCGGCCGAGCAGGACGCGGGTGCCGTCCGCGACGACATCTCCCAGGGCCTGCGCACCACGGCCGTCGCGATCGTGCCCATCGCCTTCGGGTTCATCGCACTCGGCGTCCCGATGTGCACCCTGATCTTCGGCTCCTCGGGCATCACCGAGGCCACGAACATGGGGTTCATGCTGATGGCCTTCGGCCTCGGCCTGATCCCCTATTCCGTCCAGTACGTCGTCCTGCGTGCCTTCTACGCGTACGAAGACACCCGGACCCCCTTCTACAACACGGTGATCGTGGCGGCCGTCAACGCAGCCGCCTCCGCCGCCTGCTACTTCCTGCTCCCCGCCCGCTGGGCCGTGGTCGGCATGGCCGCCTCCTACGGCCTGGCCTACGCCATCGGTGTCGGCGTCGCCTGGAACCGTCTGCGCAAGCGGCTCGGCGGGGACCTGGACGGTGCTCGCGTGCTGCGGACGTACGCGCGGCTGTGCATCGCCGCCGTGCCGGCCGCCCTGCTCAGCGGCGCCGCCTGCTACGGCATCGCCCGGACTCTCGGCCAGGGCGTCCTCGGTTCCTTCGCCGCGCTGCTGGCGGGTGGAGCCGTCCTGCTCGGCGTCTTCTTCGTGGCCGCCCGCCGCATGCGGATCGAGGAGCTCAACTCGCTCGTCGGCATGGTGCGCGGGCGCCTGGGGCGCTGAGCCAGGGGTAGGCGCACAACCATCGTCCGCCGCCGCGTGTCGTGCATAGCGCCGGACTGTGGGCACAATTGGGTTCGGCGTCGGACGGCGCGCACGGGGTCGGACGGCGCGCATGGATGGGGAGGCAGGAACGACGGTGGCGGAACCGAGTACGGCTGCCGTCGACGTGGCAGACAACAGCGGTGACGAGCCGCTGACCGCACAGGCGGACCAGTCCACGGCCGACGGTGTGACCAAGAACCGGGAGCGGGACACGGACAGCGACCAGGCGCAGGGGAGTGGCGGGGCAGTGGGTCCCGGAAAGTCCTCGGCGCCAGAACTGCACAGCGGCCACAAGCTCGCCAGACGCTACCGGCTCGAAGACTGCGTCACCCGTCTGGACGGCTTCAGCAGTTGGCGTGCGGTCGACGAGAAACTCCGCCGTGCCGTCGGCGTCCATGTACTGCCCTCCGATCATCCACGGGCCCGTTCCGTCCTGGCGGCGGCCCGGTCCTCCGCCCTGCTCGGCGACCCTCGTTTCGTCCAGGTTCTGGACGCCGTAGAGGAGAACGACCTCGTCTACGTCGTCCACGAATGGCTGCCCGACGCCACCGAACTGACCACGCTCCTCGCCTCCGGGCCGCTGGAGCCGCACGACGCCTACCAGATGGTCAGTCAGATCACCTCTGCCATGGCGGCAGCCCACCGTGAAGGGCTCGCGCACCTGCGGTTGAACCCCAACGCCGTGCTGCGCACCTCCACGGGCCAGTGGCGCATCCGAGGTCTCGCCGTGAACGCGGCGCTGCGCGGCATCAGCTCCGACACCCCCCAGCGCACCGACACCGAGGCGATCGGCGCCCTGCTGTACGCGGCGCTCACCCAGCGCTGGCCGTACGAGAACGACGCCTACGGGCTGTCCGGACTGCCCAAGGACATCGGACTGATCCCTCCCGACCAGGTGCGTGCCGGCGTCCACCGCGGCCTGTCGGAGCTGACGATGCGCGCGCTCGTCAACAACGGGGCGACCGCGTCCCGGCACGAGTCCGCCTGCACCACTCCCGAGGAGCTGGTCAAGGCCATCGGTGAGATGCCCCGCATCCGCCCGCCGGAGCCCGCCTTCACCGCACCTCCCGAGTACCAGCAGACGACCTACCAGCAGGGCAGTTACGGACGTCCCTCGGCGCACCCGGGCACCACCCAGCCGGTACAGGCCCCGCCTCCCCCGCTGCAGAGCCGTACCGGCAAGGCACTCAAGTGGGCGGTCTCCGCACTGCTCATCGCGGCCCTCGGCCTCGGCAGCTGGCAGCTCGCAGACGCCCTGATGGACCAGGGCGACACCGACGACACGAACCAGACGCAGACCACGGACGCCGACGACAACAACAGCGCCGCGCCCAAGCCGGTCCAGCAGCTCAGGATCCAGGGCTCACAGGAGTACGTCGCCAGCGGCTCCGCTCAGGCAGCGGAGGACGTCGCCAACACCTATGACGGCGACAGCTCCACCTACTGGCGGACCAAGCGCTACACAGAAGGCCCCAGCCTCGCTCCGTACAAGCCCGGTGTGGGCATCGTCTACGACCTCGGATCGGCCCAGGAGATCTCCGCGGCGTCGATAGGCCTCCGGTACTCCGGTGATCACACGACCGTGAAGCTCTACGCCACGGACGCGCTGACCCCGTCCACGGGCATCAGCGGGATGAAGGAGATCGGCACCGCCGACGCCAGCGGTACCTCCCTGACGGTGAAGGCGTCGAAGGCGGTGAAGACCCAGTACGTGCTGCTCTGGATCACCGCCGTACCCTATGCCCCCACCGACGGCTTCAGCGGCTCCGGCTACAAACAGGCCATCACGGACGTGAAGTTCACGGGGTGAGGTCGCCCAGAGGGAGGGGGTCCGATGGCAGCAGGCGCCGACTACGACGGAATCAGCGATCAGGACCTCCTCGCCCGCCACGTGGAGGGCGATCCCGACGCCTTCGGTGAGCTCGTGCTGCGTCACCGCGACCGGCTGTGGGCCGTGGCCCTGAAGACACTGGGAGACCGCGAGGAGGCCGCTGACGCGGTTCAGGACGCGCTCGTGTCCGCCTACCGGGCCGCCCACACCTTCCGCGGTCAGTCCGCCGTCACCACCTGGCTGCACCGGATCACCGTGAACGCCTGTCTGGATCGAGTCCGCAAGGCGGCCTCCCGCAAGACCTCCCCGGTCGACGACACCGAGCATCTTGAGCAGTTGCTGGAGCCGCACGAATCGGCCTCGGCTCCCGTCGAACGCAACGACCTGCACCGTCAGCTCCTCGAAGCCTTGGGCACCCTGCCGCCCGACCAGCGTGCGGCACTCGTCCTGGTCGACATGCAGGGCTACCCCGTCGCAGAGGCCGCCCGCATCCTCGACGTGCCGACAGGGACGGTGAAAAGCCGCTGCGCCCGTGGCAGAGCGAGACTGCTGCCGCTGCTCACCCATCTGCGGCCGGCGCGTTCCGACGAGGTGAGGGAAAGCAGTCAGGGACGGAACCGGGCGGAGGGGACATCCGTCCCACCGGCAGCGGACCCCCGGGAGAGGGGTCCGAACGGCGCCGATACCGGCGATTCAGCTGCTGTGAAGGGCGGAGGTGGGCGAACGTGACATCGACGACGGACACGGCCGGACACCCGGACGTCGCGGAGATCTCCAAGCTCACCGAAGGGTTGCTCACTCCTTCCCGTAGCGCGGAGGTGCGCCGGCATCTCGACTCCTGCGTGCTCTGTGCGGACGTCCACGCGTCACTGGAGGAGATCAGAGACTCCCTGGGAAGGCTGTCCGGACCAGCACGGATGCCGGATGATGTCGCCCAACGCATTGATGCCGCACTCGCAGCCGAGGCATTGCTCAGCGCCACGGCCCCGTCCCCTCCGGGCCCGGCGGGGGCGACCGTTCCCGGGTCGAGCGGTACCGCTCCGCATGTTTCACGTGAAACATCGGCGGCGCAGTCGCGGCCCGCAGGGCGGGCTCGTCCTTCTGCCGGCGGGCTCGGGCGGAAGAATCGCCGTCGGAGTGGGCGCCGGAGGATCGCTGTCCTGGGAGCCGTCTTCGCCGCAGCCACGCTGGGCCTCGGGTCGGCCCTGGTGACATCACTGACCGGCGACGAGGAATCCAGCACCTCGGCACCCGACTCACGGACCACCGTGTCGGACACCTTTTCGGAGAGCGGTCTGGAGCAGCAGGTCGCCGATCTCCTCGCCGTCTCCTCCGCTTCCAGTCCACAGACGCTGGGCATGCAGGGCGAGCCCGAGACCAGCGGTCCCCGAGTCCTCCAACAGCCCACGGTGCCCGGCTGTGTCCAGAAGGGCATGGACCGAAAGGACGCGGCGTTGGCCGTCGAGGAGGGCACGTTCCGCGGAAGGGAGGCCCTCCTCGTCGTCCTCCCCGACAGCTCCGACAGCACGCGGGTCACCGCGTACCTGATGGACGCGACCTGCGTCGGCCGACCGTCGTCCGGCACGGCGAAGGTCCTCCTGAAGGACTCCTACACCCGTCGTTGACGCCTCCCGGCCTCGTCCCTGCCGAGCGTGGTATTCCGTACGGTGTCGACCCCTTGGTGTGCCCGGACACACCGGGAATGCACGCCCCTTAGGATCCGTTGGGTGGGGTGAGAGTTCCCAAAAGCTCCCCCGGTCGATCGACACAGACCAGAGACGAGGAATCAAGCCGTGAGCGACGTCCGAAACGTGATCATCATCGGCTCCGGGCCCGCCGGCTACACGGCGGCGCTCTACACCGCCCGCGCTTCGCTGAAGCCGCTGGTGTTCGAGGGGGCCGTCACCGCGGGCGGCGCCCTGATGAACACCACCGAGGTGGAGAACTTCCCCGGCTTCCAGGACGGCATCATGGGCCCCGAGCTCATGGACAACATGCGCGCCCAAGCCGAGCGCTTCGGTGCCGAGCTGATCCCCGACGACATCGTCTCCGTCGACCTCACCGGTGAGATCAAGACCGTGACCGACACGGCCGGCACCATCCACCGGGCCAAGGCCGTCATCGTCACCACCGGCTCTCAGCACCGCAAGCTCGGCCTGCCCAACGAGGACGCCCTCTCCGGCCGCGGCGTCTCGTGGTGCGCCACGTGTGACGGGTTCTTCTTCAAGGACCAGGACATCGCCGTGATCGGCGGTGGTGACACCGCCATGGAGGAGGCCACCTTCCTCTCGCGCTTCGCCAAGTCCGTGACGATCGTCCACCGCCGTGACACCCTGCGCGCCTCCAAGGCGATGCAGGAGCGTGCCTTCGCCGACCCGAAGATCACGTTCGTCTGGGACAGCGAGGTGGCCGAGATCCAGGGCGATCCGAAGCTGGCCGGCCTGAAGCTGCGCAACCTCAAGACCGGTGAACTCTCCGACCTGCCGGTGACGGGCCTCTTCATCGCGATCGGCCACGATCCGCGCACCGAACTCTTCAAGGGCCAGCTCGACCTGGACGAGGAGGGCTACCTGAAGGTCGCCGCCCCGTCCACTCGGACGAACGTGACGGGCGTCTTCGGCGCGGGCGACGTCGTCGACCACACCTACCGTCAGGCGATCACCGCGGCCGGCACCGGCTGCTCCGCCGCCCTCGACGCCGAGCGCTATCTCGCCGCCCTCGCGGACGAGGAGCAGGCCGAGCCCGAGAAGACCGCCGTCTGACCTCCCGCCCCACCACACACATCACTTAAAGGAGCCCGCCGTGGCCGACCTCAAGCACGTAACCGACGACTCCTTCGAGCAGGACGTCCTCAAGAGCGAGAAGCCCGTCCTGGTGGACTTCTGGGCTGCCTGGTGCGGCCCGTGCCGCCAGATCGCCCCGTCCCTCGAGGCGATCGCGGCCGAGTACGGCGACAAGATCGAGGTCGTCAAGCTCAACATCGACGAGAACCCGGGTACGGCCGCCAAGTACGGCGTGATGTCCATCCCGACTCTGAACGTGTATCAGAACGGTGAGGTCGCCAAGACCATCGTCGGCGCCAAGCCCAAGGCCGCACTCGTCCGCGACCTCGAGGACTTCATCGCCGAGTGACGTTCTGAACATCGCGCAAGCGATGAATGTTTCACGTGAAACACAAGTGGGCCGATCCGAAAGGGTCGGCCCACTTGCTTGTCCGGAGAGCTGATCACAGCGGTCGCAGTGCCGGCTCTTTCTGCACGGCACCCAGGAGCCGGTCGAGCGCCATCTCCACGTCTTCCTTCCACGAGAGGGTGGTGCGCAGTTCCAACCGCAACCGTGGGTGAGAAGGATGCGGCCGAACCGTCTTGAAGCCCACCGCCAGCAGATGGTCGGCCGGGAGAAGGCAGGCCGGATCCTTCCAGCGGGCGTCACCGAACGCCTCGATCGCTTTGAAGCCCCGCCGCAGCAGATCCTTGGCAACCGTCTGCACCATCACCCGGCCGAGTCCTTGCCCCTGGTAGCCCGGCACGATGAACGCGGTCATCAGCTGTACGGCGTCGGGGGAGACGGGGCTCGTGGGAAACGCCGTCGAGCGGGGAACGTACGCGGGCGGAGCGTAGAGCACGTAGCCCACCGGGAGGTCATCGACGTAAACGACCCTGCCGCAGGAGCCCCAGTCGAGCAGTACGGCGGAGATCCAGGCCTCTTTCTCCATCGCCGTCGTGCCCGTCCTCAAGGCTGCCTCGCCGCTGACGGGGTCCAGCTCCCAGAAGACACATGAGCGGCAGCGCTGGGGAAGGTCCTGAAGGTTGTCCAGTGTGAGCGGTACGAGCCGACGCCCCATGAAGGCTGATCCCTCGCTTCCTTCGCCCGCGGCACCGCGAGCGGCTGTCAGAGCGCTGCGTTGCCTGAGCGGGCCGCCGACGAACCCGCCGACCGCACCGATACCCACGGCCGTGCTCATCAGTCCGGCCTGGTCCGTCCTCCGTGCGGCCCCATCTGCCGCACGGAGAGAGCATCAGGTGGCCATGCCCTAGCTTCTCGCATCGTATCCACGAGGCGACTCTCTCGACACCGGGTGAAAGCAAAGAGCGAGCCGTGCTCCCGTACGCAACGGAGGAGGCTCGCTCTTTGCAGTCGGCGGGTGTGGGCGACCCTGCCAGGGGAAAGGTTCAGTCGTCCGCTTCCTCGGACTCACCCTCCACGAGGCCCTTCTGAAGAACGGGGCCTTCGCCGGGAGCCAGACTGTCGAGAATCCGCTCGAGGTCCTCCATGGAGGCGAATTCGACGGTGATCTTGCCCTTCTTCTGCCCCAGGTCGACCTTGACTCGCGTCTCGAAGCGGTCCGAGAGGCGAGTGGCGAGGTCGGACAGCGCCGGTGACACCCGACCTCCGGCGCGGGGCCCCTTGGAACGCTGCGGGGTCTGGGAGCGCGATCCCATGAGGGTCACGATCTCTTCGACCGCCCGCACGGACAGTCCCTCCGCCACGATGCGGTGAGCCAGCCGGTCCTGCTCCTCCGAGTCATCGACGGAGAGCAGAGCCCGCGCGTGGCCGGCCGAGAGCACACCGGCCGCCACCCGGCGCTGCACCGCCGGAGAGAGCTTCAGCAGCCGCAGCGTGTTGGAGACCTGAGGCCGTGAGCGTCCGATCCGGTCCGCCAGCTGGTCGTGGGTGCAGTTGAAGTCCTTCAGCAACTGGTCGTAGGCGGCAGCCTCCTCCAGAGGGTTCAGCTGAGCCCGGTGGAGGTTCTCCAGCAGCGCGTCCAGAAGGAGCTTTTCGTCGTCCGTTGCTCGGACGATCGCCGGGATCGCCTCCAGGCCCGCCTCACGGCAGGCCCGCCAGCGCCGCTCGCCCATGATCAGCTCGTAGCGTGAGGGCCCGGTCTGCCGTACGACGACCGGCTGGAGGAGCCCGACCTCCTTGATGGAGGTGATCAGTTCCTGAAGCGCATCCTCATCGAAGACCTCGCGCGGCTGACGCGGGTTCGGGGTGATGAAGTCGAGCGGGAGTTCCGCGAAATGGGCGCCCAGGGGCGGTGCCGGAACATCCTCCGCACCGTTCGCCGAGGACTCCTCGGTTTCACGTGGAACAAGGGGCAGCGTGGCCACCTTCGCCGCGGCTACTCCACGATCGGTCGCCAGGGCCGGAATACCGGCGGAAGTCGTGGGGGCTCCACCGCCCATCGCGGTCTGCGCCGGTGTCCTCTCCGTTGGGGCAGCAGGAATCAGTGCGCCGAGACCACGGCCCAGCCCCCTCCGTCGATCACTCACTGCATCCCCTCCATGGTCGGGTTGTTCTGAGCGCCGATGTGGGCGTGCGTGCCGTCGTAGCTGACACCGACGCCCCTCAGCGCGATCTCTCGGGCTGCTTCAAGGTAGGACAGGGCACCGCTCGATCCAGGATCGTAGGTCAGCACCGTCTGGCCGTAGCTCGGCGCTTCGGAGATACGGACCGAGCGGGGAATGCTCGTCCGTAGCACCTCGTCGCCGAAGTGGGTGCGCACCTCCTCGGCGACCTGCGACGCGAGGCGCGTCCGGCCGTCGTACATGGTGAGCAGGATGGTCGACACATGGAGGGTGGGGTTGAGATGGCCTCGCACCAGATCGACGTTGCGCAGCAGCTGCCCCAGTCCCTCCAGTGCGTAGTACTCGCACTGGATCGGGATGAGAACCTCCTGGCCGGCGACCAGCGCATTGACCGTCAGGAGGCCGAGCGAGGGTGGACAGTCGATGAGGACGTAATCCAGCGGTTGCTCGTACGCCTGGATGGCTCGCTCGAGCCGGCTTTCGCGCGCCACCAACGACACAAGTTCGATCTCCGCACCAGCGAGATCGATCGTGGCGGGAGCGCAGAAGAGGCCCTCGACATCGGGGACCGGCTGGACCACTTCCGCCAGGGGGCGGCTCTCGACCAGCACGTCGTAGATGGACGGAACTTCGGCGTGATGGTCGATCCCGAGCGCGGTGGAGGCATTGCCCTGCGGGTCGAGGTCGATCACCAGAACACGACCACCGTGCAGGGCGAGCGATGCGGCAAGGTTGACGGTCGTCGTCGTCTTGCCCACACCGCCCTTCTGATTGGCTACGACGATGATGCGGGTCTGCTCAGGCCGCGGCAGGCCTTCACCTGCACGGCCGAGAGCCTCTACCGCCAGCTGGGCAGCACGACCGATCGGAGTGTCGTCCATCGGAGGCGGTGTTTCACGTGAAACATCTTCCCCCAACGACTCGGTACGGGGACCGGGGACCGGATCGGTCATCGGTCCCGCGATGTTGGCGTCGGACCGCAAGGATTCACTCTCCTCGACTTCAGGCTCGCAGTGCACAGAGCCTCCCATGCCTTCGGGGTCACGAACCAGTGAGGCCTGGTCTTCTGTGGAGAAATCCACCTCTGTGGACATCTCCGCCCCACTGACGAGTGAGCCGAGAGGCTTCCGATCGCGAGGTTCGGCCGCAACGCGTCCGCGACTGATGATGCCGTGCAGCAATGAGCGAGGTTTCACGTGAAACACGATGCACAGCGCCCGTGACCGAACTGCCGCGACACTCCGTCATGCGTAGGTTGGGCAGCTTGTGTGGAGTACGACCGTTCTGAGATCCGGATCAGCGACGACGACGCGTGCGGCCTGTCCGGGCCGCCTTGGCCCGCTTCGCGGCGAACCTCACACCCCCAGGGCTCTCCCCGACCTCGACCCGCACGACCGTGGAGAGCGGATCGACCACTCCCTCGCCGACGTGGAGGATCGACGTGCTCACCGCGCCGAGCTTGCTCAGCGCGGTGGCGGCGCTCTTCAGCTCCTCCTCGGCGGTGTCTCCCTTCAGCGCGAGCATTTCCCCGTAGGGGCGCAGCAGCGGAATGCCCCAGGCGGCCAGGCGATCCAAGGGGGCGACAGCGCGGGCGGTCACGACATGGACCGGCGGCAGCTTGCCCATGACCTCTTCGGCGCGGCCGCGCACGACGGTCACATGGTCCAGGCCGAGAAGCTCGACGACCTCGGTCAGGAAGTTGGTGCGTCGCAGGAGCGGCTCCAGGAGGGTGATCTTCAGATCCTCCCGAACCAGGGCCAGGGGAATGCCGGGCAGGCCGGCACCGGATCCGACGTCGCAGATCGTCACGTCCTCGGGCACGGCTTCGGAGAGCACCGCACAGTTCAGGATGTGCCTCTCCCACAGTCGGGGCACTTCTCGCGGGCCGATGAGCCCGCGTTGTACACCTGCCTCTGCCAGGAGCTCGGCGTACCGGACCGCATCCGCGAAGCGATCACCGAATACCTCGCGTGCTTGCTCGGGCGCAGGGGGGAGTTCCGCTGCCTCCGTCACGGGGACCGTCCTTCCGTACCGCATCGACGCGTTCCGCGCCGACCACCAGAACCACCAGGCTGACAAAGACCGGCCCCGCCTGCGCGACAGACGGGGCCGGTGATACGTGCGTACTGAATCAGTTGGGCAGTACGACGACGAAGCGCTGCGGCTCCTCGCCCTCGGACTCGCTGCGCAGACCGGCCGCCTTGACCGCGTCGTGGACGACCTTGCGCTCGAAGGGCGTCATCGGGTCCAGCTTGACCGGCTCACCGCTGTTCTTCGCGTCGATCGCGGCCTTGGCGCCCAGCTCGGAGAGCTCTGTGCGCTTCTTGGCCCGGTAGCCGGCGATGTCCAGCATCAGTCGGCTGCGGTCGCCGGTCTCCCGGTGCACGGCAAGACGCGTCAGCTCCTGCAGTGCCTCCAGTACCTCACCGTCCCGGCCGACGAGCTTGTACAGGTCTCGGCCGCCCGCGTCACTGATGATCGACACCGAAGCGCGGTCGGCCTCGACATCCATGTCGATGTCGCCGTCGAGGTCGGCGATGTCCAGCAGACCCTCGAGGTAGTCCGCCGCGATCTCACCCTCCTGCTCCAGGCGGGTCAGGGTGTCTGCACCCTCGGCGGCGGCGGAGGTGGTGCCTTCCGTCACGGGATGAGCTCCTTCTTACTTCTTGGACGGGGACTTGGGGCGCTGCGGGCCACCCTTGCGCTGCCCGGACTGGGCCCTGCTGCGGCCACCGGAGCCGGTCTTCGGCTTGGGGGCACCGGCAGGCTTGGCGTCCTGCGGCTCGTCGGACTTCGTCAGCGAGGTGGGCTCGCCGGCCGGCTTCGTGGTTCCGGACTGGCGCTGGGCCTTGGTCTGGCGCTTGGGCTGCTGACGCCGGGCCGTGGCCGTCGTGGCCTCGCCGTCCTCGGTGAGGGTGGCGGTCTGGGCCTCACCCCTCGCGACGGTGCCGTCGGGCTGGGCCGCGAAGCCCGCCTTGTTCAGGCCGTTGATGAACTTGCGCTCGTAGTCGTTGCGGTCACGGCCCTTGGCCACGATCGCCTTGACGATGGCCCTCTGGCCGCGGCTGCGCGTCTTGCCGTGGTGCGTGACCTGCTTGTACAGGCGCTCCAGGTAGGCACCCTGGGCCTTGGAGCCGGGGGTCGGGTTGTTGCGGATGACGTACATCTGCTGGCCCATGGTCCACACGTTGGTGGTCAGCCAGTAGACGAGGACACCGACCGGGAAGTTGATGCCGAAGACGGCGAACATGACGGGGAAGACGTACATCAGCATCTTCTGCTGCTGCATGAACGGCGTCTTCACCGTGGTGTCGACGTTCTTCGTCATCAGCTGGCGCTGCGTGAAGAACTGTGAGGCCGACATCATGACGATCATGATCGCGGTGACGATGCGGACGCTGGCCAGCGAGGCGTCGAGCGCGGTGACGTCCGCGGCACTGTCGGTGAACTTCGCGGCGAGCGGGGCGCCGAAGATGTGCGCCTTCTGCGCGCTCTGCAGCAGGCTCTCGTTGATCACACCGATGGTGTCACCGTTGGCGATGCCGTTGAGCACGTGGTAGAGCGCGAAGAAGAACGGGGACTGCGCCAGGATGGGAAGGCACGAGGAGAGCGGGTTGGTGCCCGTCTCCTTGTACAGCTTCATCATCTCTTCGGACTGGCGCTGCTTGTCGTTCTTGTAGCGCTCCTGGATCTTCTTCATCTCGGGCTGCAGAGTCTGCATCGCCCGCGTCGCCTTGATCTGCTTCACGAAGAGCGGGATCAGGCAGATCCGGATGAGGATCACCAGGGACACGATGGACAGGCCCCAGGCCCACCCGGTGTCAGCACCGAAGAGGGCGCCGTACACCTTGTGGAACTGGACGATGACCCAGGAGACGGGTGTGGTGATGAAACTGAAGAGGCTGGCAATCGTGTCCACTAATCATGCTCCTTGGGCATGGGACGGGGTCTCTGCGGCCGGGCTCGGAGAAGGATTCTCCCCGGTGGCCGTTTCGGCGGCGGAGGGCCCGCCCTTGCGTGCGCGCCATGTGTTGCGCAGCATCTCGTGCCACCGCGGACGCTTGCGCGGCGGGACATGGTCCACGCCGCCGAGCGACCACGGATTGCATCGCAGGATGCGCCAGGCGGTGAGGGCCGTTCCCTTGATCGCACCGTGTCGGTCAATGGCCGTGTAGCCGTAGTGGGAGCACGACGGGTAGTACTTGCACACCGGCCCGAGCAGCGGGCTGATCGTCCACTGGTAGAGCTTGATCAAGGCCAGCAGCGGGTACTTCATCGCGCGCCCCCTCCTAGTAGCCGTTGAAGGGCGGCATCGAGGTCTTGGGCCAGCTGTGCGTGGTCGGCTTCACCCGCACCGGGCAGCGCCCGTACGACTACCAGGCTACCGGGGGGAAGAAGGGTGACCCGGTCGCGCATCAGATGGCGCAGTCTGCGCTTCACCGTGTTGCGCACGACTGCTCCGCCCACGGCCTTGCTCACGACGAAACCCGCACGCGTCGGGGGAGCGCTCTCCCCAGGCGCGTGCGGGTCCGTTGCACCGCTTCGAAGGTGGACGACGAGGGTCGGGCGTCCTGCCCGACGACCCCGTCGTACCGCGGTCGCGAAGTCCTCGCGCCGCCTCAGCCGATGCTCGGTAGGCAGCACGACGTCATGACCTGATCAGGCTCAGGCGGACAGGTTGGCGCGACCCTTGCTGCGGCGGTTCGCGAGAATCGCGCGGCCGGCACGGGTGCGCATCCGCAGGCGGAAGCCGTGGGTCTTGGCGCGACGACGGTTGTTCGGCTGGAAGGTGCGCTTGCTCACTCGAGGGCTCCAGAAATCAATCGGTGGTGGCGGGGTGCCGTCCTGGCTGTCACCGTGCGCCCACGAGGTAGCTCGCGGTCAACGCCCGAGTGCACCGCTTCCCGATCACCTGACGTGATCTGTGCCCATCGGAGGCAGGCGGCAGCAGCCATCGACAACTCGACCTGGTCACGGTACGCGCGGCTACGCCATCCGGTCAAACCGACGCCGGTCGGGGGACACTGTCCACAGGCTGGGGACAACAACTTGAACCGCAGCCGTCGGCCTGACTACCGTGGCTGAACTCCGATTCGTTCCTTTGTCCCTGCTCCCACCCGATGCGAATCACCAACCGTCCCACCCTCACACGAACGTGGGACCCACGAGAGAGCGTGCCCTGTGGCTGACGTACCTGCCGATCTTGCCGCAGTGTGGCCACGCGTACTGGATCAGCTCCTCGGTGAGGGCCGCGGCCAGGGGGTCGAGGTGAAGGACGAGCACTGGATCAGGCGCTGCCAGCCCCTCGCCCTGGTCGCGGACACCGCTCTGCTCGCCGTACCGAACGAATTCGCCAAGGGCGTGCTGGAGGGCCGTCTCGCCCCGGTCGTCAGCGAGACGCTGAGCCGCGAGTGCGGCCGGCCGATCCGGATCGCGATCACCGTCGACGACTCCGCGGGGGAGCCCTCCGCCCCGTCGACGCCGTCGCGCTACGACGAACCCGAGGAGCAGCCGGGCCCGTACGACGGCCCGCGCGACAACCCGTACCAGGGCTACGGCCGGCACCGCGCCGATCAGTCCCAGGGCGGGGGCGACCAGGGCGCCCGCCAGGACCAGCTGCCCACCGCGCGGCCGGCCTACCCCTCGGAGTACCAGCGGCCCGAGCCCGGCGCCTGGCCCCGGCCGGGGCAGGAGGAGTACGGCTGGCAGCAGCAGCGCCTCGGTTTCCCCGAGCGCGACCCTTACGCGTCGCCGTCCCAGAACTCCTACGGCGGCTCCTCAGGGCAGGACGCGTACGGCCCGCCGTCCCAGGACGCCTACGGCCCGTCCTCCCCGGCCCAGGACTCCTACGGCCCGCCGTCGCAGGACTACCGGCCGCAGGCCATGGAGCGGCCGTCCTACGATCGCTCGCCCTACGAGCAGAAGCGTTCCGAGTACCAGCAGGTGCGCCCCGAGTACGACCAGCGCGACCCCGCCCGGCGGGAGATGCCGGAGTCACCGGCCGGTGGCGGCCATCCGCACCGCGGTCCGGCCGGTCACGCCCAGCCCGGCACGCCCGGCACGCTGGGCGCGAAGCCCGCGCCGGCGAGCGGGCCCGGCGAGCCGACCGCCCGGCTCAACCCGAAGTACCTCTTCGACACGTTCGTCATCGGTGCCTCGAACCGTTTCGCGCACGCGGCCGCGGTCGCCGTCGCCGAGGCGCCCGCGAAGGCGTACAACCCTCTGTTCATCTACGGGGAGTCGGGACTCGGCAAGACGCACCTGCTGCACGCCATCGGGCACTACGCGCGCAGCCTCTATCCGGGCACGCGGGTGCGGTACGTCAGCTCGGAGGAGTTCACCAACGAGTTCATCAACTCCATCCGCGACGGCAAGGGCGACAGCTTCCGCAAGCGGTACCGCGAGATGGACATCCTGCTCGTCGACGACATCCAGTTCCTGGCGGACAAGGAGTCGACGCAGGAGGAGTTCTTCCACACCTTCAACACGCTCCACAACGCCAACAAGCAGATCGTGCTGTCCTCCGACCGGCCGCCGAAGCAGCTGGTGACGCTGGAGGACCGGCTGCGGAACCGTTTCGAGTGGGGTCTGATCACGGACGTCCAGCCGCCCGAGCTGGAGACGCGGATCGCGATCCTGCGCAAGAAGGCGGTGCAGGAGCAGCTCAACGCCCCGCCGGAGGTGCTGGAGTTCATCGCGTCCCGCGTCTCGCGCAACATCCGCGAGCTGGAGGGCGCGCTGATCCGGGTGACGGCGTTCGCGTCGCTCAACCGGCAGCCGGTGGACCTGGGCCTGACCGAGATCGTCCTGAAGGACCTGATGCCCGGCGGCGACGACTCGGCGCCCGAGATCACCTCGACGGCCATCATGGGCGCGACCGCCGACTACTTCGGGCTCACAGTCGAGGACCTGTGCGGCACCTCCCGCGGCCGCGCGCTGGTGACGGCCCGGCAGATCGCCATGTACCTGTGCCGCGAGCTGACGGACCTCTCGCTGCCGAAGATCGGCGCCCTGTTCGGCGGCCGCGACCACACGACGGTCATGCACGCGGACCGCAAGATCCGCAATCTGATGGCCGAGCGGCGCTCCATCTACAACCAGGTGACCGAGCTGACGAACCGCATCAAGGCGGGCTGACGGGGCCGCACGGACCTGTCGAGGGCGTTCCGGGGGCTGTTCCCGGGACGCCCTTCTTCGTGTCGCGGGCCGGCGTCCGGTCATCCGCTGTTCGATTACTCGCCGGGTTACGGCCACTCTCCACAGATTCGGTGACTTTCTCCCGTCCACATCCTGGGGACTGCCAAGTTGTCCAGATCCTGTCCACAGGCAGCCTAGGTGAAAGAGAATCGAGGCAGGTCACCTGGCTGTGGATTGGTGGACAGAAGTTTTCCACAGGTTGTGGATGGTGAGTCGGTCCACAACCTGTGTACGAAGTTGTCCACGGGCAACCCACAGGGTTTGGTTGGTTGTCCCCAGCGATCACCGGTTTCTCCACATGGCTGTCCACTGTTCGGCAACTCGACGCACCTTCTCACCGGTCCGAGTGAAAGGCGTCACACGAGGACGTCGGATCGGGCTGTGGGAAAAGCGGGTAAAGCTGGGGACGGTCCTGGGGAGAAGTCGCCTCACCCTGTGCACGGGGTGTGCAGAACTTTCCGTTCTCCACAGAAGGCCCCGGTTGTCCACCGCCTCCGTCCCCAGGGCCAGTGGACAAAATCTCGCCTCTGAGCTGCGGAAACAGGGTTATCCACGGTATCCACAGCCCCTACTACTACTCCCAACCAGAGAGAGCGAGAAATCCGGTTCGAAGGGGGTCCTGTGCACAACTCGTCGTCCGGGTCCCGGCTGCCCCTCGTCACGACTTGACCCCGACGGGCACCTACTGTCAGTGCGGTGCGTCAGACTGGTCCCCGGTGGTCCTTCCCCCCATCGGGGCCGACGACACCGAGACAGACGACGAAGGCCAGGCAGAGCGAGAAGCGCCGGCAACAGCAGGAGGCGGCAAGAGTGAAGATCCGGGTGGAACGCGACGTACTCGCGGAGGCAGTTGCCTGGGCGGCGCGCAGCCTCCCGGCCCGTCCGCCGGCGCCTGTCCTCGCCGGCCTCCTGCTGAAGGCCGAGAACGGAGCCCTCAGCCTCTCCAGCTTCGACTACGAGGTCTCGGCGCGCGTGTCGGTGGAGACCGAGGTGGAGGAGGAGGGCACCGTCCTCGTCTCCGGCCGCCTGCTCGCGGACATCTGCCGGGCGCTCCCCAACCGCCCCGTGGAGATTTCCACAGACGGTGTACGGGCCACGGTGGTCTGCGGCTCCTCGCGGTTCACGCTCCACACACTGCCTGTGGAGGAGTACCCGTCGCTGCCCCAGATGCCGAACGCCACGGGCACGGTTCCCGGCGAGGTCTTCGCCTCCGCCGCCGCCCAGGTCGCCATCGCGGCCGGCCGCGACGACACCCTGCCCGTCCTCACCGGTGTGCGCATCGAGATCGAGGGCGACACCGTGACGCTGGCCTCCACCGACCGCTACCGCTTCGCGGTCCGCGAGTTCCTGTGGAAGCCGGAGAACCCGGACGCGTCCGCGGTGGCCCTGGTGCCCGCCAAGACGCTTCTGGACACCGCCAAGGCGCTCACGAGCGGCGACAGCGTGACCATCGCCCTGTCCGGCTCGGGCGCGGGCGAGGGCCTGATCGGCTTCGAGGGCGCCGGCCGCCGTACGACGACCCGGCTCCTGGAGGGCGACCTCCCGAAGTACCGCACCCTGTTCCCGACGGAGTTCAACTCCGTCGCCGTGATCGAGACCGCCCCCTTCGTGGAGGCCGTCAAGCGCGTGGCCCTGGTCGCCGAGCGCAACACCCCGGTGCGGCTCAGCTTCGAGCAGGGCGTGCTCATCCTGGAGGCCGGTTCCAGCGACGACGCACAGGCTGTGGAGAGGGTCGACGCCCAGCTCGACGGTGACGACATCTCGATCGCCTTCAACCCGACCTTCCTGCTGGACGGCCTCAGCGCCATCGACTCCCCGGTGGCCCAGCTGTCCTTCACGACGTCCACCAAGCCGGCGCTGCTCAGCGGCAGGCCGGCGGTCGACGCCGAGGCGGACGAGGCCTACAAGTACCTGATCATGCCGGTTCGCCTCAGCGGCTGAGCCGTCCGGACCTGTCCACAGGCCGTGGAGGACGTCTTCCCGGCCTGTGGATGAAGCCGCAGGTGAGCGCGTTGCTGGGCGGTACGTCTGAGCGCGTGTGCCCACAGGTGTGCGTGACGGGCCGGGACTAGGCTCGGACAGGGGTACGAAGGTGCCTCACACGCCACACAGCGACCTAAGGAACAACTGATGGAGCTCGGTCTCGTCGGCCTCGGCAAGATGGGCGGCAACATGCGCGAGCGGATCCGCCGCGCGGGCCACACCGTCGTCGGATACGACCGCAACCCGGACCTCGCCGATGTCCACAGCCTCTCCGAGCTTGTGGACAGGCTCGAGGGCCCGCGGGTCGTCTGGGTGATGGTCCCGGCCGGTGCCGCCACCCAGTCGACCGTCGACGAGCTGGGCGAGCTGCTGGAGCCGGGCGACGTCGTCGTCGACGGCGGCAACTCCCGCTGGACGGACGACCAGAAGCACGCCGCGGAACTGGCGGCCAAGGGCATCGGCTTCGTCGACTGCGGCGTCTCGGGCGGAGTGTGGGGCCTGGAGAACGGCTACGCGCTGATGTACGGCGGCGACCCGGAGAACGTCGCCAAGGTGCAGCCGGTCCTCGACGCGCTCAAGCCCGAGGGCGACTTCGGCGCGGTGCACGCCGGCAAGGTCGGCGCCGGGCACTTCGCCAAGATGGTCCACAACGGCATCGAGTACGCCATGATGCAGGCCTACGCCGAGGGCTGGGAGCTGCTGGAGAAGGTCGACTCGGTCACCGACGTCCGCGAGGTCTTCCGCTCCTGGCAGGAGGGCACGGTCATCCGGTCCTGGCTGCTCGACCTCGCGGTGAACGCCCTCGACGAGGACGAGCACCTGGACAAGCTGCGCGGCTACGCCCAGGACTCCGGCGAGGGCCGCTGGACCGTCGAGGCCGCCATCGACAACGCGGTGCCGCTCCCGGCCATCACGGCCTCGCTGTTCGCGCGGTTCGCCTCCCGCCAGGAGGACTCGCCGCAGATGAAGATGATCGCCGCCCTGCGCAACCAGTTCGGCGGCCACGCGGTAGAGAAGAAGTAGTCCACAGGGCCGTTCCGACGGCCCGTAGCAGGACCGTTTCGGCGGTCCATCACGCCGGGGAGGTCGGCGAAACGACCATGCACGTCACGCATCTGTCGCTGGCCGACTTCCGCTCGTACGCCCGGGTCGAAGTCCCGCTCGACCCGGGTGTCACCGCTTTCGTCGGACCCAACGGGCAGGGCAAGACGAACCTCGTCGAGGCCGTGGGCTATCTCGCCACGCTGGGCAGTCACCGGGTCGCCTCCGACGCGCCCCTGGTCCGCATGGGCGCCGACCGCGCTGTCGTCCGGGCGCAGGTCCGCCAGGGTGAGCGGCAGCAGCTCGTCGAGCTGGAGCTGAACCCCGGCAAGGCCAACCGTGCCCGCATCAACCGGTCCTCGCAGGTCAAACCGCGTGACGTGCTGGGGATCGTACGGACCGTGCTGTTCGCGCCCGAGGACCTGGCGCTGGTGAAGGGTGATCCCGGTGAGCGGCGCCGGTTCCTCGACGAGCTGATCACCGCGCGCTCCCCGCGGATGGCCGGGGTGCGCTCCGACTACGAGCGGGTGCTCCGGCAGCGCAACACCCTGCTGAAGTCCGCCGCGCTGGCCCGTCGGCACGGCGGCCGGACCATGGACCTGTCCACGCTCGACGTGTGGGACCAGCACCTCGCGCGCGTGGGCGCCGAGCTGCTGGCCGCCCGTCTCGATCTGGTGGCCGCGGTCCAGCCGCTCGCGGACAAGGCGTACGAGCAGCTCGCACCCGGGGGCGGCCCGGTCGCGCTGGAGTACAAGGCGTCGGCTCCGGGTGAGGCGCACACGCGGGAGGACCTCTACGAGCAGCTGATGGGCGCGCTCGCCGAGGTCCGCAAGCAGGAGATCGAACGGGGCGTGACCCTGGCGGGTCCGCACCGGGACGACGTCCTGCTCAAGCTCGGTCGGCTGCCCGCCAAGGGGTACGCCTCCCACGGTGAGTCCTGGTCGTACGCGCTGGCCCTGCGGCTGGCCTCCTACGACCTGCTCCGGGCCGAGGGCAACGAGCCGGTGCTGATCCTCGACGACGTCTTCGCCGAGCTGGACAGCCGGCGGCGGGAGCGGCTGGCGGAGCTGGTCGCGCCGGGCGAGCAGGTGCTCGTCACGGCTGCCGTCGACGACGACGTCCCGCATGTCCTCGCGGGCGCGCGGTACGCGGTGGCGCAGGGGACCGTGGAGCGCGTATGACGCCGCAGGAGCCGAAGAAGACGCCCGAGCCCTCCGGGGTCGACCTGGCGCGCGTGGCGCTGCGGGCGGCGCGCGAGCAGGCACGCGCGCGTGGGGACGCGGTGCAGCAGAAGAAGCAGGCGCGGCGCGGCGGCGGCCTGCGCTCCGGCGCGCGGGCGGACGGCCGCGACCCCATGGCGCTCGGTGCGGCGATCAACCGGCTCCTGACCGAGCGCGGCTGGGAGGCGCCGGCCGCGGTGGGCGGGGTGATGGGGCGCTGGCCGCGGATCGTCGGCGAGGACGTCGCCAAGCACTGCGAGCCGGAGAGGTACGACGAGGACGAGCGGGTGCTGTTCGTGCGCTGCGACTCCACGGCCTGGGCGACGAACCTGCGGCTGCTCGCCCCGACGCTGGTCGCCCGGCTCAACGAGGACCTCGGCCATGGCCGGGTGCGGCAGATCAGGGTGCAGGGTCCGGCGGGTCCCGTCCGTCGGTACGGGCCCCTGCGGGCCCCGGGCAGCAAGGGACCCGGCGACACCTACGGGTGACATCTGTCACGTGCTCCGGCCGGGGCGGTGCTGTCGCACCGTCCCGGCCGTCTTCGTGTGCGGGCTCTCCGGCTCCCCGAGATCCGTGAGCGGTCCGGACCCGATCCCGGGCGGTCCGGGCCGGTCCGACCCGGATCCGGGCGGTCCGGACCGGGGTGGAACCCGCTCCTGGAGAGGCCGTGCGAGGTGCGGACGAGGCGCCGGGAACGGAACTGACTCGCCGGTAGCCAAGGGTTGACACCCGGAAGCGCTGAGTGCCTCTGTGAGCCTCTTGGGGGCCCGCTCCGTATATGGGGACCCGGTGGAGACCGGTTGAGGGCGGCACATGCGGACTCAGGTACCGGCAAACCCCCATCACTGTCGGCGCTACCGGTAGACTGGAAGCCAATCCCGCCCCGAACGTGGGGACCGCCCGGGAGACGCTGAGCAACGCTGATCAAGGCTTACCAACGCAACATGCCGCAGCCGCTCCGGCAACCCGCCGACGAGCCCGGCTCGTGCTGTGCCAGAAAGGGCGCTTCGTGGCCGATTCCGGCAACCCCAACGAGAACATCCCGTCCACCGACGCCGGCGTCACCAGCGAGGCCGAGACCTCGACCAGCGAGGTCACGGCCTCCTATGACGCCAGCGCCATCACCGTCCTCGAGGGCCTGGACGCGGTCCGCAAGCGACCCGGTATGTACATCGGCTCGACCGGTGAGCGCGGTCTGCACCACCTGGTGCAGGAGGTCGTCGACAACTCCGTCGACGAGGCGCTGGCCGGGCACGCGGACACCATCGACGTGACGATCCTGGCCGACGGCGGCGTACGCGTCGTCGACAACGGCCGCGGCATCCCGGTGGGGATCGTCCCCTCCGAGGGGAAGCCCGCCGTCGAGGTCGTGCTGACCGTGCTGCACGCGGGCGGCAAGTTCGGCGGCGGCGGCTACGCGGTCTCCGGCGGTCTGCACGGTGTCGGTGTCTCCGTCGTGAACGCCCTGTCGTCCAAGGTCTCCGTCGAGGTGCGGACCGACGGCCACCGCTGGACGCAGGACTACAAGATGGGCGTCCCGACGGCCCCGCTCGCCCGGCACGAGGCCACGGAGGAGACCGGCACCTCGGTCACCTTCTGGGCCGACGGCGACATCTTCGAGACCACCGAGTACTCCTTCGAGACGCTGTCGCGGCGCTTTCAGGAGATGGCGTTCCTCAACAAGGGTTTGACGATCAAACTCACTGACGAGCGCGAGTCGGCGAAGGCCGTGACCGGTGCGGACGAGGCGGGTGCCGACGTCAAGGAAGAGGTCAAGTCCGTCACGTACCACTACGAGGGCGGCATCGTCGACTTCGTGAAGTACCTCAACTCCCGCAAGGGCGAGGCTGTCCACCCCACCATCATCGACCTCGAGGCGGAGGACAGGGACAAGAACCTGTCCCTCGAGGTCGCGTTGCAGTGGAACAGCGGTTACAGCGAGGGCGTGTACTCCTTCGCCAACATCATCCACACCCACGAGGGCGGTACGCACGAGGAGGGCTTCCGTGCGGCGCTGACCTCGCTGATCAACAAGTACGCGCGCGACAAGAAGCTGCTGCGCGAGAAGGACGACAACCTCACGGGCGACGACATCCGCGAGGGTCTGACCGCGATCATCTCGGTGAAGCTCAGCGAGCCCCAGTTCGAGGGCCAGACCAAGACCAAGCTGGGCAACACGGAGGCGAAGACCTTCGTCCAGAAGGCGGTCTACGAGCACCTCAACGACTGGCTGGACCGCAACCCGGTCGAGGCGGCGGACATCATCCGCAAGGGCATCCAGGCGGCCACCGCGCGCGTGGCGGCCCGCAAGGCCCGTGACCTCACCCGCCGCAAGGGCCTGCTGGAGTCGGCGTCGCTGCCGGGCAAGCTCTCCGACTGCCAGTCGAACGACCCCACCAAGTGCGAGATCTTCATCGTCGAGGGTGACTCCGCCGGCGGTTCGGCCAAGTCCGGCCGCAACCCGCAGTACCAGGCGATCCTCCCGATCCGCGGCAAGATCCTCAACGTCGAGAAGGCCAGGATCGACAAGATCCTGCAGAACCAGGAGATCCAGGCGCTGATCTCCGCCTTCGGCACGGGTGTGCACGAGGACTTCGACATCGAGAAGCTGCGCTATCACAAGATCATCCTGATGGCGGACGCCGACGTCGACGGCCAGCACATCAGCACCCTGCTCCTGACCTTCCTGTTCCGCTTCATGCGGCCGCTGGTCGAGGCCGGGCACGTGTACCTCTCCCGTCCCCCGCTCTACAAGATCAAGTGGGGCCGGGACGACGTGGAGTACGCGTACTCCGACCGTGAGCGGGACGCGCTGATCGAGATGGGCCGCCAGCGCGGCAAGCGGGTGCGCGAGGACTCCATCCAGCGCTTCAAGGGCCTCGGCGAGATGAACGCCGAGGAACTGCGCGTCACGACGATGGACCAGGAGCACCGCGTCCTCGGTCAGGTCACCCTCGACGACGCCGCCCAGGCCGACGACCTGTTCTCGGTCCTCATGGGCGAGGACGTCGAGGCGCGCCGCGCCTTCATCCAGCGCAACGCCAAGGACGTCCGCTTCCTCGACATCTGAGTCGGTCTCAGCTGACCGGACCAGGAAGGATCAACACCAGCAATGACCGACGAGAACACTCCCGTCACCCCTGAAGAGGGCGGCGACATCGCCATGCGCGTCGAGCCCGTCGGGCTCGAGACGGAGATGCAGCGCTCCTACCTCGACTACGCGATGTCCGTCATCGTCTCGCGTGCGCTGCCGGACGTGCGGGACGGCCTCAAGCCCGTCCACCGCCGCGTGCTGTACGCCATGTACGACGGCGGCTACCGCCCCGAGCGCGGCTTCTACAAGTGCGCCCGCGTCGTCGGCGACGTCATGGGCAACTACCACCCGCACGGCGACTCCTCGATCTACGACGCGCTGGTCCGCCTCGCGCAGCCGTGGTCGATGCGCATGCCGCTCGTGGACTCCAACGGCAACTTCGGCTCGCCGGGCAACGACCCGGCGGCGGCCATGCGCTACACCGAGTGCAAGATGGCGCCGCTGTCGATGGAGATGGTCCGGGACATCGACGAGGAGACCGTCGACTTCACGGACAACTACGACGGCCGCTCCCAGGAGCCGACCGTCCTGCCGGCCCGCTTCCCGAACCTGCTGATCAACGGTTCGGCCGGTATCGCGGTCGGCATGGCGACCAACATCCCCGCGCACAACCTGCGCGAGGTCGCGGCCGGCGCCCAGTGGTACCTGGAGAACCCGGAGGCCTCGCACGAGGAGCTCCTGGACGCGCTGATCGAGCGCATCAAGGGTCCCGACTTCCCGACCGGCGCCCTCGTGGTGGGCCGCAAGGGCATCGAGGAGGCGTACCGCACGGGCCGCGGCTCCATCACCATGCGCGCGGTCGTCGAGGTCGAGGAGATCCAGAACCGCCAGTGCCTGGTGGTCACGGAGCTGCCCTACCAGGTGAACCCGGACAACCTCGCGCAGAAGATCGCCGACCTGGTGAAGGACGGCAAGATCGGCGGCATCGCGGACGTCCGTGACGAGACGTCCTCGCGCACCGGCCAGCGCCTGGTGATCGTCCTCAAGCGGGACGCGGTCGCCAAGGTCGTCCTGAACAACCTCTACAAGCACACGGACCTGCAGACCAACTTCGGCGCCAACATGCTGGCCCTGGTCGACGGTGTCCCGCGCACCCTCTCCCTGGACGCGTTCATCCGCCACTGGGTGACGCACCAGATCGAGGTCGTCGTCCGCCGTACGAAGTTCCGGCTGCGCAAGGCGGAGGAGCGGGCGCACATCCTGCGCGGCCTGCTGAAGGCCCTGGACGCCATCGACGAGGTCATCGCGCTGATCCGGCGCAGCGACACCGTCGACATCGCGCGCACGGGCCTGAGGGACCTCCTGGAGATCGACGACATCCAGGCGAACGCCATCCTCGAGATGCAGCTGCGCCGCCTGGCCGCCCTGGAGCGCCAGAAGATCGTCCAGGAGCACGACGAGCTCCAGGCGAAGATCACGGAGTACAACGAGATCCTCTCCTCGCCGGTCCGCCAGCGCGGCATCGTCAGCGCCGAGCTGGCCGCGATCGTCGAGAAGTACGGCGACGACCGCAAGACCCAGCTGATCCCCTACGACGGTGACATGTCCATCGAGGACCTCATCGCCGAGGAGGACATCGTCGTCACCGTCACGCGCGGTGGTTACGTCAAGCGGACCAAGACCGACGACTACCGGGCGCAGAAGCGCGGCGGCAAGGGCGTACGGGGCGCGAAGCTCAAGGAAGACGACATCGTCGACCACTTCTTCGTCTCCACCACGCACCACTGGCTGCTGTTCTTCACCAACAAGGGCCGCGTCTACCGGGCGAAGGCCTACGAGCTGCCCGACGCCGGGCGTGACGCGCGTGGACAGCACGTGGCGAACCTGCTGGCCTTCCAGCCGGACGAGGCGATCGCCGAGATCCTGGCGATCCGCGACTACGAGGCGGCGCCGTACCTGGTCCTGGCCACCAAGGGCGGGCTGGTCAAGAAGACGCCTCTGAAGGATTACGATTCGCCGCGTTCCGGCGGTGTCATCGCGATCAACCTGCGGGAGCGGGAGGACGGATCCGACGACGAACTGATCGGAGCCGAACTCGTCTCGGCCGACGATGATCTGCTGTTGATCAGCAAGAAGGCCCAGTCGATCAGGTTCACCGCCTCGGACGACACTCTGCGCCCGATGGGCCGCGCCACCTCGGGCGTCAAGGGCATGAGTTTCCGTGCGAGCGACGAGCTGCTCTCGATGAATGTTGTTCGACCCGGTACGTTCGTGTTCACTGCCACAGACGGTGGGTACGCGAAGCGCACCAACGTCGACGAGTACCGCGTCCAGGGTCGCGGCGGCCTCGGCATCAAGGCTGCCAAGATCGTCGAGGACCGCGGTTCCCTCGTGGGCGCGCTGATCGTCGAGGAGACCGATGAGATCCTCGCCATCTCGCTGTCCGGCGGTGTGATTCGTACGCGAGTCAACGAGGTCAGGGAGACGGGCCGTGACACCATGGGCGTCCAACTGATCAACCTGGGCAAGCGCGATGCCGTGGTCGGCATCGCACGTAACGCCGAGGCGGGGCGCGAGGCGGAGGAGGTCGACGGCGACATCGCCGTGGACGACACCGCCGAGGACGCCGCGACCAGCGGCACGGACGAGGGTGAGGCGCCCTCGACCGAGTAGCACGAGGAGTGAGTCATCGTGAGCGGAGCCACGGGCGCCGGTTCGGTCGGAACGTCGGCCGGCAGAGGTGCCGGTACGGGAACGGACGGCGGCCGTGGCTCCGCCGCGGTGAACAAGGACGCGCGCGCGGCCGACGCGCAGGTGACGGATCCGCACACGACCAACCTCCAGGCGATCAAGTCGCCCGCGAAGGACCCGCACTCGCCCGACACGCATGGATCCCAGGGGGGAACTGTGACGGACACCCGAGGCCCGCAGACCCAGCAGCACGCGGCTGGAGCGGGCCAGGCCGGTGAGGCCCAGCAGGCCTCCCCGCTGCCCGGCGAACGCCGGGGACAGCAGACCACCGGGCCCTACCACCCGCCGCAGGCCTATGCGACCCCGGCCCCGGCTGGCGCGGTCCGCCGGCCGCGCACCGGCGCCCGGACCACGCCCCGCGTGCGCAAGGCCCGGCTGCGCGTGGCGAAGGCCGACCCGTGGTCGGTGATGAAGGTCAGCTTCCTGCTCTCGATCGCGCTGGGCATCTGCACGATCATCGCGGCCGCCGTGCTGTGGATGGTCATGGACGCGATGGGCGTCTTCTCGACGGTCGGCGGCACGATCTCCGAGGCGACCGGCTCCAACGAGTCGAACGGCTTCGACCTCCAGTCCTTCCTCTCCCTGCCCAACGTGCTGCTGTTCACGTCGATCATCGCGGTCATCGACGTCGTCCTCGCGACGGCTCTCGCGACCCTCGGCGCGTTCATCTACAACCTGTCCGCGGGCTTCGTGGGCGGCGTCGAGCTGACGCTCGCCGAAGACGAGTGACGTGGCCGCGGCGGCCGCCCCAAACCTCCGCGGCCCCTTCGGCGACAACCGATTTTGGGACTGCCCGCGTCGTGCGCTAATCTTCAGGAGTCAGCGCGCGGGACACACACCGCAAAGCGCGGCGGGGCTATAGCTCAGTTGGTTAGAGCGCATCCCTGATAAGGATGAGGCCACAGGTTCAAATCCTGTTAGCCCCACCAGCGAGAGGACCCCCAGCCGGTACCGGCTGGGGGTCTTCGACATTCACGGCTGACATCAGCCGATCAGTGGATCTTCCAGAAGCTCGGTGAGCATGCCGCCCCGGGGTGATCACCGCGGAGAGCGGCTACGGGGCAAAGGCAGGCCTCCGGCGGGGGCGCTCAGGCTCCGAGACGTCGAGGGCGCCGTCCGAGCGCGGTGTGCGGGGGAGAATCCCGTCCCGTCTGCCATCGGCCCGGGCGGAGCCGAGCAGTCGCGGAGCCCGGCGTCCAGGGCGTTCGTACAGGGGCACGCTCCACCTGGACGTCAGGGACCACGTCCGCTCCCCGGTGTGCGTGGGGCGACGGCAGACGGGACGGGAGCTCGGGAGAGCGGTGGGTCGCGGTGGAGCGGGCTGCTCGTGCCGCGAACACGCGGCGGGACACGGCAGTCCTTCGGACGGCGGGTCAGCCGCAGTGATGCGAGCCACCGGCAAGCGGGATCGGCGAAGGCTGCCTGGTCAAGGCACTGCGCCGGCCCATTCCCTCCTGGGAGGATCCCGGCACCGCACACCCCTTGAAGACGACGAAGGTGGTTGACCCCATGAGATCGACTCGCGTGATCCTCGCTGTGGCCGCAGGCGCGCTTGCCCCGGCGCTGTTACTCGCCACACCGTCCGTGGCCGCCCCCGTCGCCCCCGCGGTCGCCGTCGCGACGGCCGGCTCGCCCTACGACGGGATGAGTGCGGACGACCTGCGAGTGGCGATAGCGCGCACCCTCGCCGACCCCGACAGCGGCAGGCGCGTGATCCGGGAGGCGAACGCGCTCCTCGACAGCGGCACCGTGGAGGAGATGCGCGCCTGGCTGGAGACGGGCTACCGCCTGGCCCAGGCCGAGGACGACCGGGTCGCCGTTTTCCGGCTTCTGGCCGACCCCGGCATCAGCGACGCCCTGCACGCAGCGGCCGGCGCCGCCCTCGACGACAACACCCCGGAAGCGCTGCGCCACTTCCTGGAGGTCGGCCGGTACGAGGTCGGCTAGATCCTGTCGGCCCCAACGGTGCGAAGGCCCCCGACCAGCCAGGTCGGGGGCCTTCGACGTGTCTGTGCGGGGCTGAGGCGGCGGGGCGCCGGTGAAGTGCGGGGCTGAGGCGCCGGGGTGTCGGGCGAGGGCAGGGCGGGCCGGCTGCGGGTGCGGGGACGAGGCCGGGTGACTGATCGTCGAGGCTCGGCGTTCGGTGCCGGGTGCCGGGTGCCGGGTGCCGGGTGCCGGGGGTGGGGTGCCGGGGGTGGGGGCATGCCGGGGTGGGCATGGCGAAGGCCCGGTTGCTCCTGGGGAGCTGCCGGGCCTGCATCGTGCGGCTGTACGCAAGTTCGCCGTTACGTCGTGAGCGTGGTGGGGTGCGGCACGTGGTGCCGGGGTGTCAGCGCTGGAGGGGTGCGGCGTGCTCGGCGGCGAGGCCGGTACCGGTGTCGCACGGGGGCGTGAGGTGGTCCGGTTCCGTCAGCGTCGTGAGGTCGTCCGGTTCGGTCTCGGGGAGCGGGCGCTGCCGGCAGTTGGGGGACTTTCCGTGGGCCTCGGCGTGGATGCGCTGCTTCATCGTGGGGGGCAGGGACCGTGCCCGTGGCCAGGCTGCCCAGGGGGATGTCGTCGACACGTTCGCGGGTACGGTGTTGTTGCTTTCGCCGCTGTTGCGCGTCGGCTCGCTCTGCGCTACCGCCGTCGTGGCGGTGGTGGTGACGAGTCCGAGCGCCGTGCACAGCGCGAGGAAGGCGGTGATGATGGCGGTCCACAGCTTCATGACCCGGTTGTCGGTCATGGCCCCTCACTTTCGGGTCGGGCGATTTGCGTACTTTCCTCATGATGTGTATGCGGGGTCCGAAGTGGTGGACCGACGCTCGTGGCGTGGCGTTGTTCCGATGAACACCACTCGGATGGGCGCAAGAGGGTCGATAACCCGTCGAAGGCGGGCGAAGTGACCGTCCGTGCGGGGGTGATCACCCTCCGGCCCGGGGCCGTGATCCTCCGCCCCGGCCCCGCCTACAGGGCTGTCGAGGGCGGGAGTTGGAGGGCCGACGCAGGTCACCGATCGATATCGGCCGGTGTGTATAGTCGGGCGCCAGAGGTCCCCTACGTCAAGGAAAGACGAGGTCGCGCGGTGAAGAAGCTTCTCCTGGTCGCACTGGCCGCCATCGGCGGGCTCCTCGTGTACCGCCAGATCCAGGCGGATCGCGCCGAGCAGGATCTGTGGACGGAGGCGACTGACTCCGTGCCCACGGGTTCGTGAGTACCGACACCGAGTACTGATCAGGCCCCGACCGCTCCGCGCGGTCGGGGTTTTGTGTTGCGGGGGAGGCCGGTCCCGGTTAGGGACGGCGGGCAGCCGTTTCGGACGATCGTGCGGGATGCGGGGGCGGGGGCCGGGCCGGCAGGGCAGGATGGCCCCGGGCCGGGTCCGGACAGGACCGCTGCCGGCGAGGTCGAGGGGGCGTGTGATGGGCCGGCGTACGGGGTGGACGAGCGCACTGCGCGAGACCGTGGTGCGGTCGGCCGTCGGGCGGGGCGTGGCCGTGGCGGTGGCGTTCTGCGTGGCCTCGGCAGGACTGCCGGGGACCGTGGCCCGGGCCGCGGGTGCGGCGGACGTACCCGCCTACGCCTTCGACCGGGACGCCCGGGGCGTCACCGCCGCCGACGGCACCGCCGACGCCGTACGCCTGGAGCCGGGCACCACGTACCGCAGTGCCCTCGGGGGGAGCGGGAAGGCCTACTACCGGCTGGAGCTCGACGACGCCTCGAACGCGTACGTCTCCGTCACGGCCGTCCCGCGCGCAGGCGCCGCGCTCGCCAGCGGTGACGGCGTCAAGGTCTCCGTGCGGAACGCCGACGGCAGCAGCTGCTCCTTCGACACCGTGACCGTGGGCGCGTCCCGGGACCCGCACCCGGTCACCGCCTGGGGGGCGCGCGAGATCCTGGCGGGCAAGGGTTTGTGTCAGGAGGCCGGCACCTACTTCCTCGTGGTCGAGCGCACCGAGACCGGCACCGGGGCCGGGCAGCCCTGGGAGCTGGAACTGGCGCCCGTGTCCGAGCCGCCGTCGGCCGGCGGCGCCGGTGCGACGAGCGTGCCCGAGGTGTGGGACTCCGCCACGCCCGCGCCCCTCGCCGCGGACCCCGTCGACCGCCCGGGCGGCGGCGGCTTCTCCGGCGCGACCGCCGTGGGGCAGGGTGTCTGGCGGGACGAGATCGTCCCCGGACAGACCCTCTACTACAAGGTGCCGGTCGACTGGGGGCAGCAGCTGTACGCCGCCGTCGACCTGGGGAGCGCGGGCACGGGCTCCGGATTCGTGGTGCCCGCCCTCGACCTGACGGCCTACAACCCGGTGCGCGCCGAGGTCGCCGGCGCGAGCATCGGCTACGGGGGCACCCGGAAGTCGGCTTCCCTGCCCCCGCTGCCGCCGGTCCGCCACGTCAACCGGTACGCCCCCACGGACCCGGCACGGAGCCTGCGGTTCGCGGGTTTCCACTACCTCGCCGTGTACCTCTCGGGACACGTCGCCGAACGCTTCGGTGAGGGGCCCTACGGCGTGGAGCTGCGCGTCCGGATCGGCGGGACCGCACAGGCCGGACCGGGCTACGAGGGCCGGTCGGTGCCGGGCGGTCTCTTCGAGACCGGCGCGCGGAGCGGGCAGGGCGCCTCGGCCGACGGCCGAGGCGGTGCCGGTGCCGGGGCCGGCGGCGCGATGACGGCGGTCGCCGTGGGCGGCATCGGTACGGGCAGCGCGCTGCTGCTGGTGCTCGGGGTGTGGACGGTGACGGCGAGGCGCCGCGCCTCCGCTCAGATCCGGGCCAGCGCCCAGAACCCGACGGCGTAGCAGGCCAGGGCCAGCAGCAGGAGGGGCAGCGCGACCCTGGCGGGCGGCCCGGGGCGCCGGGTCGCCTTCACGCGGCGGTGACCACGGCGGCGGACGGGCTCCCGCGGTCCCGGAGCAGGGCCTGCGGGGGGCGGAACCCGTGGGTCCTGAGCGGTGTAGGAAGCGGTGGAGGTGTCGGCGCGCCGGGCGGACGGGGGCCGCGGAGGCAGCACGAAGGTGGACTCGCTCGGGGCGCCGCGCAGGGGGGCGTGCCCGGAGCCCGTGCCCGTGCCCGTGCCCGGGTGCGGGGGTGGGGATGGGGGCGGCGGCAGGGGGAAGCTGCCGGTGTCCGACGGGGAGTGGACGGGGCCGGTGGAGGAGGCGTCACGCCGTTGACGTGGATCGCCGGCGTCGAGGACGTGCGGGGGAGCGTCCGCTGCCGGGAAGCCTCCCCCTCCCGGTCCGCCGGGCAGACCAGACGAATCGGGCGGGCCGGACGGGCCGGACGGGGGTGGTACGGCGTCGTCGGCGCCTCTCCCGTGCGGTACGGCGCCCGCGGCCGGCCCCGGTCCGGCCTGCGGCACGGGCGGCCACCGCGGCGGCATCGGCGGCGGTGCGGCGGGGGGACCGGGGAGCGGTGCGGCGGGTGGGGCCGGAGTCCCGGACGGGACGGAACCCGTGCCCGGCCACGCCGGCAGGGGATCCGGGCCCGGTCCGCCGGGAGCGGACCCCATGGCGTCCCGCCGTGCGGGCGTCCGCCCGGGGGACGAGGAGGTTCCCGCGACTCCCGGCGCCGGTTTCGAGGGGCCCTGGGGCCCGAAGCCCTCCGGCAGTGGTCCGAGCTGGTCGAAGATCTCGATCTGCTCGTCGTCCGGACCGGGCTCGGGAAGCAGTTCGGCGGCCGCGGCCAGTGCCTTGCGCGCCCCCGTCGCGGTGCGGAAGCGGGCCTCGGGGTCCGGTTGCAGCAGCGTGGCCACGACCTGCCACAACGGATCGGGGACTCCCTTGGGCGCGCCCGGGGTTCCGTGCTCCGCGAAGTACTGGAGGAGGGCCTTGGCGTCCGGCTTGGCGCCTTCGAGGAGGTACAGGGCGACGAGGCCGACGGCGAAGAGGTCGGCGGGGAAGTCGGGGTCGGCGCCCATCATCTGCTCGGGGGCGAGGTAACCGGGTGTGCCCACCACGAGGTTGGTCTCGGTCAGGCGTGGCTCGCCCAGCCGCATCGCGATGCCGAAGTCGGACAGCCGCAGCCGTGGGCGGGCCGTCCCGGTGGCCTCCAGCAGGATGTTGGCGGGCTTGATGTCACGGTGGACGACGCCCTCGGCGTGGACGGCGGAGAGCCCGGACAGCAGCTGGTCGAGGAGGGTGCAGACGAAGGGCGCAGGCAGCGGACCGTAGTCGCCCACGAGGTGGACCAGGGAACCGCCGGTGACCAGGTCCATGGTGAACAGGACCTTGTCGTCGTCCGCGGCCCAGCTGGCGGGGGCGAGGACGTGGGGATGGTCGATGCGCAGCGCCTGCTCGCGGACGAAGCGGAGCAGCGCGTGGGCGTCGCTCTGCTGGAGCACCTTGGCGGCGACGTAACGGCGGCGGCGATGGTCCCAGGCGCGCCAGACGGCGCCGACCCCTCCGCGGCCGATCGGGTCGGCGAGTTCGTACCGTGCGGCGAAGACCTCACCCATGGTGGTGCGTCGCTCCTCCCCCGTCGGGATTCCCCTGCTGTCCCCTCGCTACCCCGGTGACGAGCGGTACGACCCCCGTGGCCCGTCACGATCCGGCTCGCGTCCTCCCCCGGCGAAGAACGCCGTTCCCGCGCCCCTCGCGGTCCCCCGCTGTGCCGTCGGCCCGGTCGCCGAACCCCCTTCGGTCACCGGGCCCGGTGCTCAGCTCTGGTGGGACTGGTAGTGCGCCACGGCGTCCGAGGTGCGGCCGGCACCGTAGACCCTGAGGAACTCCGCCAGTTCCGGGTGGGTCGGGGCGAGGGTGTCGGCCGCGTCGATGATGTCGCCGGCGGCGGCCACCGAGCGCAGCAGCGACTGGATCTCGCGGACGACCCGCTTGACGGTGGGCGCCCCCGAACCGCTCGTCGTCTGCGTGGTGTTGCTGAGCACCGATCCCCCTTGCGACCGCTTGATCTCGTCCATGCGCTCGGTCGCCTCGGCGGCGCTGACGCTGCCGTCCGCGACCTGGGCGGCCAGTTCCTGCAACAGCTGCACCCGCTGTACGACCGCCGGGTTGCCGATCTTCGCCCGCTGCCCGCTCATCAGCTGGGACAGCATCGGCGCCGACAGCCCCAGCACCCCCGCGAGACGAGCCTGGTTGAGGCCGAGGTCGTCTATGAGCTTGCGGAAGAGCGCCCCCAGCGGCTCCCCGTACCAGTTCCGCTGCAGTTCCCGCGCTCTCGCGGTGGCTTCCTGCTGTGCGGCGTCCATGTGCGTCTCCCCATCGCTTCCCCAAGAAACCGCGGTTCGCTGTCGCGAACCACGCCGAGCATCTTACGGAGAGTGGTCATCCCCGGGGACCCCCATCTTTTTGCGAGATACGGGGGGTGACCCGGTACTCTTGTCGTCGGCGCCCGCCGGGATCGTCTCCTCCGGCCGGACGCTTCCCCATGAGGGGCCTTAGCTCAGTTGGTAGAGCGCTGTCTTTGCATGGCAGATGTCAGGGGTTCGACTCCCCTAGGCTCCACTCGTGACATGCCCTCCGCCCCGTGGAAACACGGGACGGAGGGCATTTTCGCGGGTACGCCGCGGGTCTGTGCGCGCACCACGGCCGGCCGGGCGGCGCCCCTTCCCGGCACGGCGGCGGCTCCCAGGACCTCGGGCAGGTCCTGGGAGCCGGTGTCGCGCACGGGCCCGGATCGACGGCGGTCGTCCGCCCCGGATCGGGCCCCGCGCTCGGACCGGGCGGTCAGCTTCCCTGGAGCGTCACGTCGTCGACGACGAAGCTGGTCTGCAGGGACGAGTCCTCGGAGGCCGTGAAGGTCACCATGACCTGCTGCCCGGCGTAGGAGCTCAGGTCGACGGACTGCTGGAGGTAGCCGCTCGCGGCGTCGGCGTTGGACCTGGTGGCGAGCGTGGTGCCGTTCACCTGCACGCGGAACACGTCGTAGGCCGTGGAGCCGGCTTCGTCGGTGTCGATGTGCAGGTGGTAGGTGAGCGTGGCCTTGGTGCAGCCCTTCGGGACGGTCACCGACTGGTTGATCGTCTCGGTCCTGCTGCTGCCGTAGCCGCCGAGCCACGCGAACCGGGTGCCGGTGCGCGCCGACTGGCCGCTCTGGGCGCCGATGGTGCCGGTGTCGCCCGTCCACGGCGACGTGCCGTTCTCGAACCCGCCGTTGACGATCTTCTGGCCGGTGTCGCAGGAGCCGGAACCGTTGACGGTCAGCGTGTACGTCGTCGTGTGGGTGGCCGATGACCCGGTGCCGGTGATGGTGAGCGTGTACACGCCGGGTGCGGTGGACGCCGTCGTGGCGACGGTCATGGTCGAGCTGCCGCCGGAGGTGACGGACGACGGTGCGAAGCTCACGGTGACGCCCGCGGGGGCGTTCGCCGCGGACAGCCGGACCGTCTGCGCCGAGCCGCCGGTGGTGCCGGTGGCGACGGTGGCCGTGGCGGAGGCGCCCGGGTCCACCGTGCCCGAGGAGGGGGCGGCCGAGAGGGAGAAGTCGTCGACGGGGGTTCCGGTGCCGACCGCCTGCTTCCACAGGGTGTAGGCGATGCCGTCGGACGCGCGGTCGAGGCCGGTGTCGTTGACGTTGGCGGTGGTGTCGCAGGACGAGTGGTAGCACGGGTCGTACGAACGTCCCGCCGTGCCGCCCCACTTGGTGGCCTGCGCCGAGGTCTTGGTGGCGCTCGCGCCCATCGCGTAGCCGGAGGTCGCGATGCCGTACTGCTCGAAGGAGTAGTCGTCACTGCGGCCGGCGCCCTCGGTGTTCTCCTCGGGGGCCAGGTTCAGGGAGTCCCAGTACGCCTTCATCGGCGCGGCGGCGGCCGAGGTGATGTGGTTGATGAAGTAGCCGCCGTTGGTGGAGGCGATCATGTCGAAGTTGTAGTACGCCTTGATCTGCGACCTCTGGGTGGCGGTCAGGGTCCTGGCGTAGAAGTCGGATCCGTTGAGACCCTGCTCCTCGTCCGTCCACCAGCCGAACCTGACCCGGTTGAGCATGGTGGGGTTCTGCTGCGCGAGCGTCAGCGCGGTCTCCAGCAGGGCCGCGGATCCGGAGCCGTTGTCGTTGATGCCGGGGCCCGCGGAGACGCTGTCCAGGTGGGCGCCGAACAGGTAGACCTTGGTCGCGTCGCCCTTGGGCCATTCCGCGATCAGGTTCGCGCCCGCGCCGCTCGTGCAGCCGGAGGTGCAGGCCTGCTCGGTGACGGTGTAGCCGGCCGCCTGGAGCTTGCCCTTCACGTAGGCGAGCGACTGGGTGTAACCGGCGCCGGTGGCCCTGCGGGTGCCGCCGTTGCGGTCCGCGATCGCCTGGAACTCCGTCAGGTGCGCCTTGACCTTGGCGACGTCGATGTCGGGGGCCCCGGTGCCGGGGGTGCTCCCGCCGACGGTCAGGGTGTACTGCGCGGTGTGGTCGGCCTGGGTGCCGTCACCCTGGACGGTGAGGGTGTACGTCCCCGGTGCCGTGGAGGAGGCGGTGGACACCGTCATGGTGGCGCTGCCGCCCGAGGTCACCGACGAGGGGCTGAAGGAGACGGAGACGCCGGCCGGCGCTCCGGTCGCCGACAGGGCGACGGACTGGCCGCTTCCGCTGGTCACGGTCGTGGAGACGGTCGTCGTGGCCGAGCCGCCCGGCTGCACGGTGGCCGAGGCGGGGCCGACGGCCAGGGAGTAGTCGGAGACCGGCGTGCCGGTGCACGTGGGGTCGGCCGACTGCGCGGGCACGCTGACCGCGTCCCAGGCGGCCTTGGTCCTGTTGAACAGGCCGCAGGTCGCGTCGAGGTTCCTGGCCGCGGTGAGGGTCGCGGTGCGGTACCGCTTGTGGGTCATGCCGCTGGTCTTCAGCAGCATGCCGCCGTAGAAGATCTTTCCGGCGTTCTGGACGCCGACGCCGGTGAGCGTGGTGTTGTTGCAGGTGGGGCTGGCCGGCTTGCCGCCTCCGGGGTTGCTGCCCTCGGCCAGCAGGTAGAACCAGTGGTTCAGCGGGCCGGCGGCGGCGTGCACCTCGGTGGTCGGGATCGACGACGAGTAGCAGTTGGGGTCGCCGATCTTGGACGGGTCGTACATGTAGCGGATCGGGCCGCTGCCGACGAGGTCGATCATCTCGCCGACCTCGTAGTCGCCCGGTGTGTCGTAGGGCGCGGGCTGGTTGGCGTAGGCCTCGGTCAGCGCGCCGAAGATGTCGCCGGTGGCCTCGCCGAGGCCGTTCTCGTTGTTGGCGCCGCCCGGTGTGTACTGGTCGATGCCGTGTCCGTATTCGTGGGCGACGACGTCCATGGAGGCGATCCACTTGTTCGCCTGGTTGTGGCCGATGGTGACCCTGGTTCCGTTCCAGGTGGCGTTGACGTCGTTCAGGCCGACCCTGGTCGGCCAGCTGCCGCCGTTGCCGTCGTGGCCGTTGCGGCCGAGCCAGGCACCGAGCATGTCCCACTGCTTCTGCGCGCCGTACAGGGCGTCGACGCAGCCGGTCTCCTTGCTGCTCGCGCTGCCGGTGCCCCAGTTGTCGTCCGGGCCGCTGAACACCGCGCCGGTGCTGTAGTCGGAGCAGCTCAGTCCGGGCCGGGTGGGGTCGCTGAGCTGGTAGCCGCCGCCCGACTGGCCGGTGGTGATCGACAGCGGGCTGGGGCCGTTCCACTCGCTGGTGCCGTTGCCCTCGCGCACGTCGTCGTACGCGTCGAGGACCTTGCCGGTGCGGGCGTCGACGAAGACGTGGAGCCGGCTCTCGTGGGTGTCGGCGGAGGCCGCGGAGCCGGTGACGACGGTCTCCCAGGCGAGTCGCGCCGTGTCGTCCTGGATCTTGATCACGAGGCGCTGCGACTCGGTCCGGTCGGCCTTCGCCAGCTTCGCCCGGCTGGTCCGCGCCGCGGCGGCCGCGCCGACCTCGGCCCGGGTGCCGGCCGAGATCCTGACGTCGGAGGCGCTGTGCGCGGCGCGGACCCTGCCCTCGCCGTCCGCGAGGACGACGGCGTCGCCGCCGACGACGGGCAGGCCGCGGTAGGTCCGCTCGTACGCCACCGAGTACAGCCCCTTGAGCCAGGGCGTCACCATGCGGCGGTCGTAGCGTTCGTCGGGCCCCTTGGCCAGGGCGTCGAACCCGCTGGCGGTGGCCTTGTCCGCGGCGGCTGTCGCACGGTCGACGGGTGTGGGTTTCGGTTTCGCGGCGGCCCGGGAGGGGGGTGCCGCGTGAGCGGCGGACGCGGTGGGCAGGGCCACCGTTCCCAGGGCCATGGCCAGGGAGAGGCCGGCCACGGCAAGTCTTCGGTTCACCGGTGCTCCTTGCAGAGGGTGTGGTGGGGAGGCGTGCTGGTTCCGGCGGCGGACGCCGAGAAACACCCAGGCCGTGAACACCACTTGGTGGCACCGAACGCAGAGGGGGAGGGCATGGAGCGTGCCCTCGGGAGGAGCGGTGGGTGGTCATGTTCATGCCTGGGCGGCAGAACACTCACACCACCCGTCCGCGCGGTCAACGGAGTTCGGCCGCCGGACGGCCCCTTGTCAAAGAGCGGCAAACAGCGACCGATAACCGCACACCCCCGAGGGGCGGTTCTCCGGCAGCCGTGGTCCGCCCTGCCGGACGGGCTCCGGACCACGAACACGGCCGGTCGCGCGACGCCTCGGACTCAGGCCCGCGATGCTCAGGTCGGCGGCGTTCCGGGCATCGGTTTTCCAGGACCGCGATACTCAGGTCCGCGATGCTTCAGGTCCGTGATGCTTCAGGTCCGCGATGCTTCAGGCCTCGATGTTCCTGGCTCGCGATGCTCAGGCCCCGATGTTCCTGGCCCGTGATGCTCAGGCCGCGACGCTCCAGGCCGGCGGCGCCTCGGCTCAGACCTGTGGGACTTCCGCGGCGGCCCTCAGCCGCTCCTCGAACTCACGCACCTCGCGCAACCCGCCCCAGGTCGCGGAGAGCCGGGACCGCAGCCCCTCCAGCTCCTGCGAGATCGTCCGCCTCCCGGCCGACGCCGCCTGCTCCACCACCGCCCCCGCCGGCTCCAGTGCGGCGTCCAGGTCGCCCGCACAGACACGGCAGTCCGCGAGTCGCACGGTCAGCAGCAGCCGTGTCGGCAGCATTCCGTCCGGCATCTGCCCCAGTGCCCGTTCGGCGGAGCGGGCCGCGCTGCGGGCGGTCGCCCGGTCGCCCGTGACCGCTGCCAGGTCCCGCAGCCCGCCGGCCACCGTGGCCTCCATCCGCAACTGCCCCTGCCCGGCCGCCAGCCAGGGCGCTTCCTCGAGGTCCCGCCCGTCCAGCCGGTCCAGACCCCTGCGGCTCAGATCCACCTGCCGTCTGCTCTCCGCCCCGTCACCGAGCGCCGCATGACCGCGGACCTGGTACATGTGCGACAACGTCGTGATCCAGCCGCGCCGTCCGTCGAGCGCGCCTATGGCCTGCGCGTACGACAGTGAGGAGGCGCCGTCGCCGTCGAGCCTGGCCAGCGTGCACAGATCGGTCATCAGCGTCGTCCGCACCCCGAGGTCGCCGCCCGCCCCCGCCCAGCGCAGCCCGTGACCGACCCACGCCATCGCGAGTGCGCCCTGCCCCCGGTGCATCCGCAGCCGGCCGGCGAGCTGGGCGAAGCGAGCGGCGAGCCGGAGCTGGACCGCGGGAGACCGTCCCGCCGCGTCGACCGCCCCGGCCCAGGCGGCGAGGCCGGCCAGCACGTGCTCGGCCATGCCGAGCAGCGTGGTCGACGTCGTGTGCACGGCGACCCGTTCGCACCCGCCCAGCAGAGCGACCAGGGCGTGGACCAGTCCGGGCTCCGCCGCGTCCGGCGCGGCGTCCCCGCACGCCGCTCGCATCAGGCCCAGCAGCACCGGCAGGTCTCCGAAGGCCGGCACCTCGCAGCTGTCCTCCCCGTGCAGCGGGCACGCGCCCGGAGGCAGCAGGTCCGGCCAGATGCCTCCCAGGGGCGCCGGGACCGGCCCCTGCCACGCGCCGCCCGGCAGGGGCGGGAAGAAGCCGACGCCCAGGCGTTCCTGCCGTACCCGTTCCGGGTGCGGCGCGGGCGGCGCGACGAGGGGTGACAGCACGCCGTCCGCCTCGAGGATCCGTTCCAGGTCGTCCACCGCACCGGGGGCGGGCTCGCGGGTACCGCTCTCCCACCTGCTGATCAGACTGTGGTGGTAGCCGACCCGCCGGCCGAGCTGTCGCTGGGTCAGTCCCCTCCGCCGGCGGAGGTGCTTCAACTGCTGCCCGAACTCCGCCCACGGTGCCGCCGTGGCGCCACCCGCGCCGCCGGATCCTCCCGGGTGCGCTTCGCTCACCGACATGGCCGCTCCTCTCGGGGCCGACGTGTCGCCGGGGGCCGCGCCGCGATGATAGGTGCCGAGGGCGTGGCGGGGAACGGCTGTCCGAAAGGATTCGGTCCCAGCAGGGAGGCACCCACGTCGCGAAGAGCCCCTCCGACCGGTGACCACCGGTCGGAGGGGCTCTTCGCGTGCGGATGTCCACCTGACCCCCTCCGGCCTCAACGGGCTGAGCCGGAGGGGCGTTTCACGTGAAACGCGAGGGGGACGGGGCGGGCGCCGAGGAGTCGGATCTCAGCCGCGGTCCTCGCGGTTCGATGTCTCGTCGTCCTCCTTCGCCTGCACCTCGGGGTCGAGGGCCGAGGCGTCGGTGCTGCCGTCGACCGACGTCAGGCCGCCCGCGGCGGGTACCTCGGTGGCGGCGGGGGGCTCGACCAGCCAGTCGGGGTTGGCCTGCTTGTCCCACCACTTCCAGACGGCGAAGGCGCCTCCGGCCACGACACCGGCCACCGCCAGTGCCCTGGCGAGCTTGCCCGCCTTGGCCCGGCGGCGATGCTTGCGCACCAGCTTCTCGATGTCCTTCGGAGTCACCTGACCGCGCAGGGCGGCCAGCGCGGCGGCGCTGCGGGCGGCGGCCTCGCTCTTCACGGGACCGGCCGCGGCCACCGCCTGTTCGATCTTCGGCCGGGAGTAGTCGGCGGCCTGCCGTGCGGCCAGGCGCGTCCGGCAGGCCGCTTCATGGGCGGCCTGGTCGACCTTCGGCGGGACATGCGCCAACGCCTGCTCCAAGCGGGGCGCCACTAGGGCGTCGTACTGGACGCGGGCCTGTTCGGCGGCCTGCGACACCTTGGGCGCGAGCCGTACGCGGGCCTCGTGCGCGTAGAGCGCGGCCCTCTCCTTGGCCGTGTCGGCGTAGGGCGCCACCACTTCCGCGGCGTGCAGCACGCTGTCCTTCGCCGAACCGGTCGCGGCGCGCACGCTGTCGATGCGGGTCACGGGTTCCTCCTCCTCGGTGGCGTACGGTATTTCGACTTTCCACCCTTTTACGGATCATGCCTGCCGAGGGCCTTCGAGGCATGCGCGGACGGGCATACGGGTGCCGGACGCCCGAGTTGTCCTGGTCAGATCCACGAGCGGACGAATACGGGGCAACGGGGACATGTCGTCGACAATGCCACGGATCGGCCCGCCTTGCCCCCGACCCGGGCGGGTCCGGCGCTTTTCCGTGCGGGAAGTGGACGGTTCCCGCGCACGGGGCGGCACCGGGCGACGGACCGCCGCGGGCGTGCGAGGATCGGCGGGTCACACGAAGACGACGGAAGGCAGACCGTGGCCGAGCAGCTCCACGCCACCCTGAAGACCAACCACGGCGACATCGTGGTCCGGCTGTTCCCGGACCATGCGCCCAAGACGGTCAAGAACTTCGTCGACCTCGCCACCGGGGGCCGGGAGTGGACCCACCCCGCCACCGGCGAGAAGTCCTCGGCCAGGCTCTACGACGGCACGGTCTTCCACCGGGTGATCAGCGGATTCATGATCCAGGGCGGTGACCCGCTGGGCAACGGCACCGGTGGGCCCGGCTACCAGTTCGAGGACGAGTTCCACCCGGACCTGCGCTTCGACCGGCCGTATCTGCTGGCGATGGCCAACGCCGGCCCGGGCACCAACGGCTCGCAGTTCTTCATCACCGTCTCCCCGACGGCCTGGCTGACCCGCAAGCACAGCATCTTCGGCGAGGTCACCGACCCGGCGAGCCAGAAGGTCGTCGACGCGATCGCGGGCATCCAGACCAACCCGCGCACCGACCGCCCGCTGAAGGACGTCGTCATCGAGTCGGTCGTCGTCGAGAAGCGGTAGCCCCGATCCACGCTTGAGCGCCCGGCGCCGCACGGCACGGTCCGGCGCCGTGCGACCCCGGGCCGGTCGGCGCCGGCGCCGCGTGGGAACCATTTGCCCCGCTCGTCCGTATGGACGGTCGGGGCACAGCCTTGTTCACGACGACATCGGGGGAGCCCATGGATCAGGCGCCAGGCAGCACGCCGGACGGCGCGCAGAGCGGTCTGCCGGTCTGCTACCGGCACGCGGGCCGCGAGACCGGCGTGCGCTGCACCCGCTGTGAGCGCCCGATCTGCCCCGAGTGCATGGTGAGCGCCTCCGTCGGCTTCCAGTGCCCGGAGTGCGTGCGCAACGGCTCCGGTACGGGACACGCGCCGGACGCGAACCGGCCCCGCACCCTGGCGGGCGGGACCGTCGCGGCCGACCCGCGGCTGCTCACGAAGATCCTGATCGGGATCAACCTGGCGGTCTTCCTCGCCGTCCAGGTGCGGTCGTCGTTGCTGGGCGACCTGGTACTCGTCGGCCAGTGGCCTCCAGCGCCGTTCGGCGCCACCCAGGGGGTTTCCGAGGGGGAGTGGTACCGGCTCCTCACCTCGATGTTCACGCACGAGGCCATCTGGCACATCGCCTTCAACATGCTGAGCCTGTGGTGGCTCGGCGGCCCGTTGGAAGAGGCCTTGGGGCGTGTCCGCTACCTGGCCCTCTATCTGCTCTCCGGACTGGCGGGCAGCGCCCTGACCTATCTGCTGGCCTCACCGGGCAGCGGTTCGCTCGGTGCCTCCGGCGCCGTCTTCGGGCTTTTCGGTGCCACCGCTGTGCTGATGCGCCGCATGCGTCAGGACATGCGGCCGATCATCGCGCTGTTGGTGATCAACCTGATCTTCACCTTCGGGTGGAGCAACATCGCCTGGCAGGCCCACATCGGCGGCCTGGTGGCGGGCGTGGTCATCGGGTTCGCCATGGTCCACGCCCCGCGCGATCGCCGTTCCCTCGTGCAGTACGGCACCTGCACCCTCGTGCTGGCCGCGATCGTGGTCGTCACGCTCCTGAGGACGGCCCAGCTCACCTGAGCGCGTCCCGGGCCCGCGTTGTCCACAGCGTGTGCCCGATCTTGTGCACACGGTGCGGAAACCACTGCGCCCCCTGTCGTCGACCGGCTTTTCCACAGGTCAGACAGGGGGCGAACAGATTTTCGGTTACTGGCCGTTCATCGCACCGGCGTCAACATCCGCAGAGTTATCCACAGATGGTCATTCTTTTTCCCCACTGTGGAAAAGGGCTGTGGATAACTCGGTGGACATCCCTGGGCAGAGCAGCTCCGCGGGCTACTTCCACTGGGTGGAGACACCGAAGCCGGCGGCGATGAAGCCGAAGCCGACCACGATGTTCCAGTTGCCCAGGGCGTCGAGGGGCAGCGATCCGTCGGTCACGTAGAACACGACGATCCAGGCGAGCCCGATGAGGAACATGGCCAGCATCACCGGCGCGACCCAGGCACGGCTGTTGAGCTTGAGGGCGGTCGCCTGCTTCGCGGGCGGCGGCGTGTAGTCGGCCTTCTTGCGGATACGTGACTTCGGCACGAGGGTCTCTCCTGTCGATGCGCTGCGTGGCCGCGCAGGGTACTGGGTCGGGATCGGGGCGGCGTACAAGGGGACACTGACCGCTCCCCCGGGCGTCCGTTAGCGTAGTGCTTCTACGGCGCCGAAGGAGATAAGGGTACGTTGAGCAATTCTGCCGACTTCCCCGGGACGGGTTCAACGGGCTCCGCTCCCGGCCGCCGTCCGCGCCTGCGGCCGGTCCGTGTGCTCACCGCCGGCGTCTTCGCCCTCGCGGGGCTCATCTTCTTCACCAGCTTCGACACCGCCAAGGGCACCGACATCCGTACGGACGCCTCGCTGCTGAAGCTGTCCGACCTCATCCAGGAGCGCAGTCACAAGAACGGCGAGCTGGACGAGTCCAACGCGGCCCTGCGCGACGAGGTCGAGTCCCTGGCCGAGGCCGACGACGGCAGCACCCTGGCCGAGGACGAGAAACTGGCCCGGCTCGAGGACGCCGCGGGCACCCGGAAGGTCAAGGGCCGGGCGGTCACAGTCACGCTCGACGACGCCCCGCCGAACGCCACCGCCAAGCTCCCCGGCTACCCGGAGCCCCAGCCCGACTACCTGGTCATCCACCAGCAGGACCTCCAGGCCGTGGTGAACGCCCTGTGGCAGGGCGGCGCCGAGGGCATCAAGGTCATGGACCAGCGGCTGATCTCCACCAGCGCGGTGCGCTGTGTGGGCAACACCCTGATCCTCCAGGGCCGCGTCTACTCCCCGCCGTACAGGATCCAGGCGGTCGGGGACCCCGAGAAGCTCCAGCAGGCGCTCGCGGACTCCCCGGCGATCCAGAACTACATGGTGTACGTCAACGTCTACGGGCTCGGCTGGAAGGTCACCGAGGACGGCACGGTGACCCTGCCCGGCTACTCGGGCACGGTCGACCTGCACCACGCGGAGCCGGTGGAGTAGCCGGACCGGCCGCCTCCTCCGAGCCGCCGGTGCGCGTGCTCGCGAGGGCCGGGCGAACGCCGTGCGAACGCCCTACGGACCCCGTACGGGGAGCCGTGCGAAAAGCCGTGCGAAACAGTGCCCCGGACATCGAGGGGATCGCCCCCGGGACACGTATGTCCGGGTGGACGCGTCCCGGCCGTCCGCCCGACGCCGGCGACCTGCGATCCCGCGGGGGGCCGGGCACGGGTCGCGGCCACCGGCCGACCGGCCGGGCGCGCCCGGACTCCCCACAGCCTGTGGAGGCAGGCGGAGCGCGGGCCCCGCGCCGCTAGTCTGGTGACGTACGGCGTGAGTCTGGTGCCGTGGTGCGACGGAAGGGACGGCATGTACGGCTGGATCTGGCGGCATCTGCCGGGAAACGCGTTGGTGAAGGCGCTGATCTCGATCGTGCTGGTTCTGGCCGTGGTGTATGCCCTCTTCCAATACGTCTTCCCGTGGGCCGAACCGCTGCTTCCCTTCAACGATGTGACGGTGGACAACCAGTGAGCGCGCGCATTCTCGTCGTCGACAACTACGACAGCTTCGTCTTCAACCTGGTCCAGTACCTGTACCAGCTGGGTGCCGAGTGCGAGGTCCTGCGCAACGACGAGGTGTCGACGGCACACGCCCAGGACGGCTTCGACGGCGTCCTGCTGTCGCCGGGCCCCGGCACCCCGGAGGGGGCCGGCGTCTGCGTGGACATGGTCCGCCATTGCGCGGACACCGGCGTGCCCGTCTTCGGCGTCTGCCTGGGCATGCAGTCGATGCAGGTGGCGTACGGCGGGGTGGTGGGCCGGGCGCCGGAGCTGCTGCACGGCAAGACCTCGCTGGTGGAACACGGTGGCAAGGGCGTCTTCGCCGGTCTGCCCTCGCCCTTCACGGCGACCCGCTACCACTCGCTCGCGGCCGAGCCGGCGACGGTCCCGGCCGAGCTGGAGGTCACGGCCCGCACCCGGGACGGCATCGTCATGGGGCTGCGGCACCGTGAACTGCCCGTCGAGGGAGTGCAGTTCCACCCGGAGTCGGTGCTCACCGAGCACGGGCACCTGATGCTGGCCAACTGGCTGGTGGAGTGCGGCGACCAGGGTGCCGTGGCGAGGTCGGCGGGGCTCGCCCCGGTGGTGGGCAGGGCCACGGCGTGACCGCAGTGCGCCCCGAGCGCGAGGATCTGTACGGCGGTACGCCGTACGAGCCTCCCATCGACGAGGAGACGGTGGCGCTGCGGATGCCGCAGTCGCCCGCGTCCGTGTTCGGCGGCGCTTCCCTGTCCGCTCCTGGGGCCTCGACGGCCCCTCCTGTCACGGGAACCCCGGCGGGAGGCCGTGCGGCCCGCAGGAAGGCAGCCAAGGGCCGCCACGGGCGCCACGGGGTCCACGGTGACCACGACAGCCAGGGCGGCCCTGGTGGCGCTGGAGGCACCGAGGGTCCGTCGGGAACGGCGGCGCGGCCCCTCTCACGGGTGGAGGCCCGGCGGCAGGCGCGGGCGCGCAAGCCGAGCGCGGCCGTCGTCGCCAGCCGGGCGGTGGGTGAGGTGTTCATCACCACCGGCGTGCTGATGCTCCTCTTCGTCACCTACCAGCTGTGGTGGACGAACGTCCGGGCGCACGCGCAGGCGGACCGGGAGGCCAGCAGCCTCCAGGACGACTGGGCGAGCGGCAGGCGCAACCCCGGGGCCTTCTCGCCGGGGCAGGGTTTCGCCATCCTGCACATCCCGAAGCTGGACGTGGTGGTGCCGATCGCCGAGGGCATCAGCAACAAGAAGGTGCTCGACAAGGGCATGGTCGGGCACTACGGCGAGGACCCGCTGAAGACGGCCATGCCCGACGCGAAGACCGGCAACTTCGGGCTCGCCGGCCACCGCAACACGCACGGCGAGCCGTTCCGGTACATCAACAGGCTCCAGCCCGGCGACCCGATCGTGGTCGAGACGCAGGACGAGTACTACGTCTACAAGATGGCGTCGCTGCTCCCGGTGACCCCGCCGAGCAACGTGAGCGTGCTGCAGCCCGTACCGCCGGAATCCGGATTCACCGGGCCGGGCCGGTACATCACGCTGACGACGTGCACGCCGGAGTTCACCAGCAAGTACCGGCTGATCGTCTGGGGCAAGATGGTCGAGGAACGGCCGCGCAGCAAGGGCAAGCCGGATGCGCTCGTCGAGTAGGCGTGCAGTCGAGTAGGGGCAGAGTGAACGTGGCAGCGACCACCGGCGACACCGAGCACGAAGAGCACAGCGGCACGCGGGGCGCCGCCGCCCCGCCCCCGCGGCGCGGCGGACGGATCGCGCGGGCGGTCGGCGTCTTCGGTGAACTCCTCATCACGGCCGGGCTGGTGCTCGGCCTGTTCGTCGTCTACTCCCTGTGGTGGACCAACGTGGTCGCCGACCGCAAGGCCGGCCGTCAGGGCGACAAGGTCCGCGACACCTGGGCGCAGGAGGCCGGTCCGGGCGCGCTCGACACCAAGGAGGGCATCGGTTTCCTGCACGTGCCCGCCATGGGCGACGGCGAGGTCCTGGTCGAGAAGGGCACCACGTCGAAGATCCTCAACGACGGCGTCGCCGGCTACTACACCGACCCCGTCAAGGCCACGCTCCCGACCAGCGGCAAGGACGGCAACTTCACCCTCGCCGCCCACCGCGACGGCCACGGCGCCAAGTTCCACGACATCGACAAGCTCGACGTGGGCGACCCGATCGTCTTCGAGACCAGGGACGACTGGTACGTCTACAAGGTGTACGCCGTCCTCCCCGAGACCTCGAAGTACAACGTCGAGGTCCTCGGCGCGGTCCCGGAGGAGTCCGGGAAGAAGAAGGCCGGCAAGTACATCACCCTGACCACCTGCACCCCCGTCTACACGAGCCGCTACCGGTACGTGGTGTGGGGCGAACTGGACCGCGTGGAGAAGGTGGACGCGCAGCGGACGCGGCCGAAGGAGCTGCGCTGACCTCCTCGGCCGGTCCGGTCGGGTACGGGTGAAGGCCTCGGGCCCTGCCGGACGAATGGTCGTCCGGCAGGGCCCGAGGCCTTCGTGCGCTGGAGGGGCGTGGCGGCTATCCGGAGATCCCGCCGAGGAAGCCGCCCCCTCCGTCGTTGCCTCCGTTGCCCCCGCCGCCGATGGTGATCAGGTTGACCGTCTGGCCCTTGTTCACCGTGCTGCCCGGGGCCGGGTCGGAGTTGACGACGGTGGCGTTGTCGTCGTTGACGGTGACGTTGCCGACGTTCAGGCCCGCGTCCTGGAGCGCCTTCTTGGCGTCCTTCAGCTTCATGCCCTGGAGGTTGCCCGGCACCTGCGTCTGCTGGTTCTCGGGGGCCTTGCCGATCTGGATCTGGACCTGGGAGCCCTTGGTGGCCTTCGAATTGGCCGACGGCGTGGTCGAGATGACCTTGCCGACCAGGTTCGGGTCCTGGGTCTCGACCTCGGTGCAGTTGCCGGTCAGGTTGTTGGCCTGCATCTGGGCCTTGGCCTGGTCACAGCTCTGGTTGAGGACGTCGGGGACGGTCGCCTTGTCCTCCGCCTTGGCGATGACGAGGGTGACCTTGGAGCCCTTCTCGACCTCGGAACCCAGCTTCGGGTCCTGGTCCAGGACGGTGCCGGGCTCCTCCGTGGAGATCTCGTTCTTGGTCTCGACGACCAGCTGGTACTGGTCGCCCTCGAGGATCGACTTGGCGTCCTCGAGGCTCTTGCCGAGGACACTGGGCACGGCGACCTTCGGCGCGCCCGTGGACACCACCAGGTCGACGGCGGACTGCTTGTCGACCTCGGTCTTGGGCGCGGGGTTCTGCTCGCAGATGTTGCCCTTGGCCTGGTTCTCGCAGGGCTTCTGCGTGACGGTCCCGACCTTGAGGTCGCTGTTGGTCAGTTGCTGGGTGGCCTCGGCCTGGGTCTTCCCGATGAGGGTGGGCACGGGCACCGTGTCGTTGCCCGCGCCGTCACCGCTGAAGATCCATTTCCCGATCAGGATCGCGCCCACGAGGACCAGCACGGCGGCGACGACCAGCAGGATCGTCGAGGTGTTGGACTTCTTCTGGCGGCGCCGGTCGGGACGGTCGTCGTAGCCGAAACCGCCGTCGTCCGGGTTCATCGGGGGCAGCATCGACGTGGCGCCGCCGTCCCCGGAGCGCAGCGCGGTGGTCGGCTGGTCGTTCGGGTAGCCGCCGTAGCCGACCGAACCCATGGCCGCCGTGGCCGCGACGGGCTGGCCGTCGAGGCAGGCCTCGATGTCGGCGCGCATCTCGTCGGCGGACTGGTAGCGGTAGTCGGGGTCCTTGACGAGCGCCTTCAACACGATCGCGTCCATCTCGGGCGTGATCTCGGGGTCGAAGACGCTGGGCGGCTGGGGCTCCTCGCGGACGTGCTGGTAGGCGACCGCGACCGGGGAGTCGCCGACGAACGGCGGCCGCACGGTGAGCAGTTCGTACAGCAGGCAGCCCGTGGAGTACAGGTCGGAACGGGCGTCGACCTGCTCGCCCTTGGCCTGCTCCGGGGAGAGGTACTGGGCGGTGCCGATCACGGCCGAGGTCTGCGTCATCGTCATGCCGGAGTCGCCCATGGCGCGGGCGATGCCGAAGTCCATGACCTTGACCTGGCCGTTGCGCGTCAGCATGACGTTCGCCGGCTTGATGTCGCGGTGCACGATGCCGGCGCGGTGCGAGTACTCCAGGGCCTGGAGGATGCCGATGGTCATCTCCAGCGTCCGCTCCGGCAGCAGCTTGCGGCCGGAGTGGAGCAGTTCGCGGAGCGTGGAGCCGTCGACGTACTCCATGACGATGTACGGGATCGAGACCCCGTCGATGTAGTCCTCGCCCGTGTCGTAGACCGCGACGATCGCAGGGTGGTTGAGCGAGGCGGCCGACTGGGCCTCCCGGCGGAACCGGGCCTGGAAGGAAGGGTCGCGCGCGAGGTCCACGCGCAGCGTCTTCACCGCCACGGTGCGGCCGAGGCGGATGTCATGCGCGAGGTAGACCTCGGCCATGCCACCACGGCCGAGCACGTGGCCCAGCTCGTACCGGCCGCCGAGGCGACGCGGCTCTTCCATAGCTACCTACCAGCCCTCTCCGTCGGTCCCGACCGGCACACGTGTGCGGTCGGCTGCTGCCGCCCGGGCATACCGTACCCGGACGGCGCTGTGTGACCTGGCCAAGCCCGTCACCCGATACCGGACCGGTATCACCACGTGCACCGATGCGCGGGCGACGTGATGGGGGTCACTTCTTGTTGCCGATGACGGCCTTCATCACGTCCCGCGCGATCGGGCCGGCGAGACCGCCACCGCTGATGTCGTCACGGCTGGCGGCGCCGTCCTCGACGACGACCGCGACGGCGACCGGCGAGCTGCCGTCGCTCAGCTTCGCGTAGGAGATGAACCAGGCGTACGGCTTCTCGCTGTTGTTCAGGCCGTGCTGGGCGGTACCGGTCTTGCCGCCGACGGTGACGCCGTCGATCTTCGCCTTCCCGCCGGTGCCCTGCGGGTTGTTGACGACCGTCTCCATCATCTGCTGGAGCTTCTGCGCGGTCTCCGAGGACACCGCCTGGGACAGCTCCTCCGGCTCGGTCGTCTCGATGGTGTCGAGGTTGGCGGCCTTGAGCTGGTCGACCATGTACGGCTTCATCAGCTTGCCGTCGTTGGCGACGGCCGAGGCGACCATGGCCATCTGGAGCGGGGTGGCGCGGTTGGAGGCCTGGCCGATGCCGTCCATGGCGTTCTGCGGATCGTTGTCCTCGGGGTAGACGCTCTCGGAGGCGCGGACCGGGGTGTCCAGCTCCTTGTTGTTGTAGCCGAACTTCTGCGCCTGCTCGATCATCTTCTCGTTGCCGACGGTGTCGGCCAGCTTCGCGAAGACGGTGTTGCAGGACACCATGAGCGCGTACCGGAGGTTGGCGTTCTCGCACTCACCGTGCTCGTTGGTGAGGTCGGTTTTGGTGCCCGGCAGCTGGTACGGGTCCGGCGTCTTGGTGGCGTCGTCGATGCCGGAGACCACGCCGTTCTCCAGCGCCGCGGCCGCCGTGACGACCTTGAAGGTGGAGCCCGGCGGGTAGGTCTCGCGCAGCGCCCGGTTCAGCATCGGGTCGTCGGGGTTGTTCTTCTTCTGGACCGCGCTCCACGCCTCGGCGTCCTTGTCGGAGGCCCCGGCGAACTTCGACGGGTCGTACGACGGCGTCGAGACCAGCGCGAGGATCTTGCCGGTGGCCGGGTCGATCGCGGCGACGGCGCCCTTCTTCTTGCCCAGGCCCTCGTACGCGGCCTTCTGCGCGGCGGCGTTGAGGGTGGTGACGACGCTGCCGCCCTCCTTCTTCTTGCCCGTGAGCATGTCGAGCGTGTTGCGGAAGAAGAGCCGGTCGTCGTTGCCGGTGAGGATGCCGTCCTCGAGCCTCTCCAGCTGGTTGGCGCCGAAGGCCTGCGAGGAGTAGCCGGTGACCGGCGCCCACATGGCGCCGTTGGTCCAGGTGCGCTTGTACTTGTAGTCGCCGCTGGTGGTCTCGACGGAGCCCGTGATGGCCTTGTCGCCGACGATGATGTCGCCGCGCGGGGTGGCGTAGCGGGCGATGTTGACGCGGCGGTTGTCGTCGTCGGTGGCCAGGGTGTCGGCCTTGACGTACTGGAGGTAGTTGTCGCGCAGCAGCAGGGTGAGGATCAGGAGTCCGCAGAAGATCGCGATCCGGCGCAGGGGCTTGTTCATGACGGGCGGACCACCTGGGTCATCTCGGCGTCGGGATTGGAGGCGGGGGCCGGGGCCGGGCGGCGCGCGGTGTCGCTGATCCTGATCAGGATGCCGATCAGCGCCCAGTTGGCGATGACGGAGGAACCGCCGTAGGCCAGGAACGGCATCGTCATACCGGTCAGCGGGATGAGGCCCATCACACCGCCCGCGACGACGAACACCTGGAGGGCGAAGGCTCCGGAGAGGCCGATGGCGAGCAGCTTGCCGAACGGGTCGCGGGCGGCGAGGGCGGTGCGCACGCCGCGCTCCACGATCAGGCCGTACAGCAGCAGGAGGGCCATGAGGCCGGCCAGGCCCAGTTCCTCGCCGAAGGTGGCGAGGATGAAGTCGGAGTTGGCGGCGAACCGGATCAGCTCGGAGTGGCCCTGGCCCCAGCCGGTGCCGAGGGTGCCGCCGGAGCCGAACGCCCACAGTGCCTGCATCGCCTGCTCGGAGTGTCCGGCCTGGCCCGCCCGGGAGAGCGTGTACTCCTTCATCGGGTCGAGCCAGGCCTGGACGCGCTGCTGGACGTGCGGCTCGAAGCTGGCCACGCCGACCGCGCCGCCCGCCGACATCAGCAGACCGAAGACGATCCAGCTGGTCCGCTCGGTGGCCACGTACAGCATGATGATGAACATTCCGAAGAACAGCAGCGAGGTGCCGAGGTCCGTCTCGAAGACCAGGATCAGGATCGAGATGAACCAGACCACCAGGATCGGGCCGAGGTCGCGTCCGCGCGGCAGGTACAGGCCCATGAAGCGGCGGCTGGCGAGGGCCAGGGCGTCGCGCTTGACCATCAGGTAGCCGGCGAAGAACACGGCCAGGACGATCTTGGCGAACTCGCCGGGCTGGATGCTGAAACTGCCGACCTGGATCCAGATCTTGGCGCCGTAGATGTTCTTGCCGAGGCCCGGCACCAGCGGCAGCAGCAGCAGGAGCAGCGCGCCCATCATGGAGATGTAGGTGTAGCGCTGGAGGACGCGGTGGTCCTTGAGGAAGATCAGCACCACGACGAAGAAGGCGATGCCCATCGCCGTGTACAGCAGCTGTCGAGGGGCGGCGTTGCCGGCCTGATCGATGGACTGCAGCAGCTTGGACTGGTCCAGCCGCCAGATCGCCACGAGCCCGAGGCCGTTGAGCAGCGTCGCCAGCGGCAGCATCAACGGGTCTGCGTACGGCGCGAACTTGCGGACGACCACGTGGGCGACGCCGGCCAGCAGGCCGAGGCCCAGGCCGTAGCTGAGCAGGCCGGTCGGCACCTGCTCGTTGAGGGCGAGGCCCACGTTGGCGTAGGCGAACACCGGGATGAGGACGGCGAACACCAGGAGCGCCAGCTCGGTGTTGCGTCGGCTCGGCGTGCCGATCGAGCCGATCGTGGACGTGTGGTGCGTCGGCGTGTTGGTTGTGCTGCTCATCGTGTGACGGGGCCTCTCACGGCTTGCCTACTGCTTACCGCACAGCGAGACGACCTTCTGCTCATCCTCCGAGAGGGTGGGGCCGGGGCCGGGAGTGGCGGTCGCTGATGTGGACGGAGACGCGGACGGGGACGGCGCCGATCCCGACGGGTTCGGGCTCGGCGATGCCTTGGACGTGAGGGAGACGGGAGTGGTTCCCGCGGTGCCGCCGGTCCCTCCCTCGTCTGCCGTGGAGCCGGCCTTGCCGGGAGCCGCGGCGGTCGCGGTGGCCGCCTCCGCCTGCTTGCGGCACGCGGACGCCTGCACGGCCAGTTCGTCGATCTTCTTCTGGGCGGTGGACCGGCTGCCCTCGGCGATCGTCGCCTCGACCAGCTTCTGCTGGTACTGCGGCAGGTACTTGAGTTCGATCTCGGGGTGGTCCTTCTCGACCTTCGAGAGCGAGACCCAGGCCAGGTCCTGGCTGATGCCCTGGTACAGCGCGACGTGCCCGTCCTTGGTGCCGACGTAGTACTGGGTCTGGGTCCAGCGCCAGCCCGCGTACAGCCCGCCGCCGATGACGGCGAGGGCGAGACCGCCGTACAGGGATCTCTTCAGCCACCGGCGGCCCTTGCGGGGCTTGACGAAGTCGTCGTCGGTGTAGTCGCCGAAGCCGTCGGTGGGGATGAAGCCGGTGACGTCGCCGGAGCCGGGCGGGCCGAACTCGCCGCCGCCCTGGCCGCGGCCCTGTCGGCCGAGGCCGGCGGCGCGGCCGGCCGGGGTCTGCATGATGCCGTTGACGTTCGCCTGGTTCTGGTTCTCGGCGACGGCGCCGACCACGACCGGGGTGTCGGACAGCTGCCCGGCGAGGGTGTCGCCGGTGTCCAGGTCCAGCACGTCGGCGACGATCACGGTGATGTTGTCGGGGCCGCCGCCGCGCAGCGCGAGCTGGATCAGCTCCTGCACGGTCTCCTGCGGGCCCTGGTAGCTGGCGAGGGTGTCCTCGAGCGTCTGGTGCGAGACGACGCCGGACAGGCCGTCGGAGCAGATCAGGTAGCGGTCGCCGGCCCGGACCTCGCGGATCGACAGGTCGGGTTCCACGTGCTCACCGCTGCCCAACGCCCGCATCAGCAGGGAGCGTTGCGGGTGGGTGGTGGCCTCTTCCTCGGTGATCCGGCCCTCGTCGACGAGGCGCTGCACCCAGGTGTGGTCCTGCGTGATCTGGGTCAGTGCGCCGTCCCGCAGCAGGTAGGCGCGCGAGTCGCCGACGTGCACGAGCCCGAGGCGCTGGCCGGTCCACAGCAGGGCGGTCAGGGTGGTGCCCATGCCCTCGAGCTGGGGGTCCTCCTCGACCAGCGAGCGCAGCTGGTCGTTGGCGCGCTGCACGGCCGTGCCGAGCGAGGTCAGGACGTCGGAACCGGGCACGTCGTCGTCGAGGGCGACGATGGTGGAGATGGCCTCGGAGGAGGCGACCTCACCGGCGGCGGCGCCGCCCATGCCGTCGGCGATGGCGAGCAGGCGCGGACCGGCGTAACCGGAGTCCTCGTTGCCCTCCCGGATCATGCCCTTGTGCGATCCGGCGGCGAAGCGCAGCGACAGACTCATGCCCACCTCGCCCGTCGGCCCCGGGTACAGCCGGTCGTGTCGAGCCACACTGCCCACCCTCCGGTCGGGAGCGCGCCGGGGCCCTGGGTGCCGGCCGACCTGGCGTGCTCGCTCCGCTCGCGCTCACTCATGATGTAGCACTACTTCCGCAGCTCGATGACGGTCTTGCCGATACGGATCGGCGCGCCCAGCGGGATCGGTGTGGGAGTCGTCAGCCGCGTTCGGTCGAGGTAGGTGCCGTTGGTGGAGCCCAGGTCCTCGACGATCCACTGGCCGTCGCGGTCCGGGTAGATCCTGGCATGGCGGCTGGAGGCGTAGTCGTCGTCCAGCACGATGGTGCTGTCGTGCGCGCGGCCCAGGGTGATGGTCTGGCCCTGGAGCGCGACGGTCGTGCCGGTGAGGGTGCCCTCGGACACGACCAGCTTCGACGGGGCGTTGCGCCCCCTGCGCCCGCCCCCGGCGGCGGGTTGCTGGCGCTGCTGCGGAGGCGCCTGGCGCTGGGCCTGCTGCGGTCGGGCCGCTTCCCGGCGCGCACCGCGCTGGGTGACACGCGTACCGAACAGGTCGCTGCGGATGACCTGCACGGCCACGATCACGAACAGCCACAGTACGGCCAGGAAACCCAGCCGCATGACCGTGAGGGTCAGCTCTGACATTGCCCCCGCTTCACCCTTCGGCTTGCCGGTAAATGATGGTGGTGCTGCCCACGACGATCCGCGAGCCGTCGCGGAGCGTAGCGCGGGTGGTGTGCTGCCCGTCCACCACGATGCCGTTGGTGGACCCGAGATCCTGGATCGTCGAGGGCGTTCCGGTCCGGATCTCGCAGTGCCGGCGGGAGACGCCGGGGTCGTCGATCCGCACGTCGGCCTCGGTGCTGCGGCCCAGCACGAGCGTCGCGCGGGAGATCTGGTGGCGGGTGCCGTTGATCTCGATCCAGTGGCGGGTCCGAGAACCGGGCGCCGGGGCACCTGCGAGTCCGCCGCCCGCCGGGCGCTGGCCGCCGGCCGCGGGCGGGTAGCCGTACCCGCCGGGCGCACCGGGCGGGGGAGCGGAGGGCATGGGGGGCGCGGTCGCCGCCCCGCCGGCCGCGGGCGGGTAGCCGTACCCGCCGGGGCGGCCGCCGGGCGCGCGCTCGGGCGCCTGCGGGCCGCTGGTGGAGGAGGCGAGGGTGCGGCTCCGCACGCGGTACAGGCCGGTGTCGAGATCGTCCGCCTTCTCCAGGTTGACCTTGATCGGTCCCATGAAGGTGTAGCGCTGCTGCTTCGCGTAGTCGCGGACCATGCCGGCCAGTTCGTCGCCGAGCTGGCCGGAGTAGGGGCTGAGCCGCTCGTGGTCCGGCGTGCTCAGCTCCACGATGAAGTCGTTGGGTACGACGGTCCGGTCGCGGTTCCAGATGGTCGCGTTGTTGTCGCACTCCCGCTGGAGCGCTCCCGCGATCTCCACGGGCTGCACCTCGGACTTGAACACCTTGGCGAAGGTGCCGTTGACCAGACCCTCGAGACGCTGCTCGAATTTCTTCAGGACTCCCATGGGGCACCTCCTCCGTCGTGACTTGCGTCCCGTGTCCTGCTGCCTACCTGGTACTGCTTACTGATCGTATCCACGCGCCGGTGAATCGGCTGGTTCCCCCTGTCGGGCCCCGCCGACCGGTGTCGGCGGCGTCCTCCAGGACTCTTCCGCTGCCTCCTCCGCGTGCCCTGCACACGCCCTGCACGCGTCCTTCGCTCGTTCTTCTGCCCAGGATCGTAGAGGGGGCCGAGGACCAGTGTCCCGCACCTGACTGTGGAGCTGACCCGCCCACCGGGGAGACGGGCGCCATAGGTACGAGGTTGATACGTGAACCGGTCGTCGCCGAGACGTACGGAGGTTGCCGCGGGCCTCCCGCGGTGACCTCTGCCCCGGAAGAAGGGATGTGAACGCACCCTGGACCCCGTGCTAATGTTCTGCATGTCGGAAGGCGCCGGGCCGCAAGGCCAACACCCTGATGACACACCCAATGCGCGGGTGGCGGAATAGGCAGACGCGCTGGATTCAGGTTCCAGTGCCCGCAAGGGCGTGGGGGTTCAACTCCCCCCTCGCGCACAGCTGAAAGCCCCGCAGATCTTCGGATCTGCGGGGCTTTCGCGTTTTCGGGGCGTGGGAGTTCGGATGCGTGGACGCAGCGTGCGTGCGTGAGGTATCTCACGGGGCGGGGGCGGGGGCGGGGGCGGGGGCGAGGGCGAGGTCCGGCGAGCGGGCGCGGGACGGGGTGGGCGCGGGGCGCGTGGTGCGGGTGAGGGGGGCGGCGTCGCGTACGGACGGGGTGGGACCGGAGCGGGGCCGGGTGGGTCCGGGACGGGGCCGGGCGGGTCCGGCGGTTTCGGGGTGGGTTCGGGGTGGTTGTCCACAGGATCCGACGGGTTTCGGCCGGCGGCGGTACGGTCTGCAGGAGTTGATGTTCGTCCGGGTGCGTGGGGAGGCGGTCGTGGTGACAGAGGTCGGTGCCGGGGCGGACGCGAGCGCGGGTACGGACGGGACCGCGGGTGCGGACGAGGGCGGGCGGGCGGTCCGGGCTGAGGGGCCGCGGTTCCCCAGGACCCGGGGGTTCGCCGGGTGGCCCGCCCCGGGTTCACCGAAGGAGGAGGGCAAGGCGCTGCGTCGCCGGGTGCCGCGCGCGGCGCACGCCGGGCTCGACCTGGACCCCTCCCGCCCCGACGCGGTGGCCGCGGTCGAGGAGTCCGGGCGGGGCCGCCTCCCCGAGCTCACGCCGATAAGAGTGGGGCGGATGGCTGCCACGCCGTTCGCGTTCCTGCGAGGCTCGGCGGGCCTCATGGCCCATGACCTGGCCCGCACCCCGATGACCCGCGTCACGGCGCAGATCTGCGGTGACGCGCACGCGGCCAACTTCGGGCTGTACGGCGACGCCCGCGGCGGCCTGGTCATCGACCTGAACGACTTCGACGAGACGGTCGACGGCCCCTGGGAGTGGGACCTCAAGCGGCTGGCCGTGTCCCTGGTGCTCGCGGGCCGGGAGGCCGGCGCCGACGAGGACACCTGCCGCCGGGCGGCGTACGACACGGTCGGCGCCTACCGCCGCACCATGCGTCTGCTGGCCGGACTTCCGGCGCTGGACGCCTGGAACGCCATCGCCGACGAGGAACTCGTCTCGCACGCCGACGCCCACGACCTGCTGGGCACGCTGGAGCGGGTCTCGGAGAAGGCGCGGGCCAACACCAGCGGACGGTTCGCCGCGAAGTCGACCGAGCCGACCCCGGAGGGCGGGCGCCGCTTCGTCGACGCGCCGCCGGTGCTGCGGCGCGTGCCCGACGCGGAGGCCGCCGCGGTGGCCGCGTCCCTCGAGCAGTACGTGACCACGCTGCCGGAGGACCGGCTGCCCCTGCTGGCCCGGCACGCGGTGCACGACGTGGCCTTCCGCATCGTCGGCACGGGCAGCGTGGGCACCCGGTCCTACGTCGTCCTGCTGCTGGACCACCGGGGCGAGCCGCTCGTGCTCCAGGTGAAGGAGGCGCGGCGCTCGGCGCTGGTGCCGCATCTGGCGAGCGCGGGTTTCGAGCCTCCGGCGGTCGAGCACGAGGGGCGGCGGGTGGTCCTCGGGCAGAAGCGCATGCAGGTGGTCAGCGACTCCCTGCTGGGCTGGACCACGGTCGAGGGCCGGCCCTACCAGGTCCGGCAGTTCCGCAATCGCAAAGGCAGCGTGGACGCCACCGCCCTCGCCGCCGACGAGGTCGACGACTACGGCCGCATGACCGGCGCCCTGCTGGCCCGTGCCCACTCGCACACCGCCGACCCGCGGCTCGTCGCCGGCTACTGCGGCAAGAACGAGGAACTGGACGAGGCGGTGGCCGCCTTCGCCGTGGCCTACGCCGACCGCACGGAGGCGGATCACGCGGACCTGGTGACGGCGGTGCGGACGGGGAGGATCGCGGCGGAGACGGGGGTGTGAGCGGTCGTGCGAGGGGCGTCCGGTGAAGGCGGCATGAGGGGCGTCCGGTGAAGTACGTCGGGCTGGACGGCCGGGTCGGCGACCTCACCGGGGTCCTCGATCCGACGCCGTACCTGGAGCGGCTGCCGGCACCGGGCGGACAACTGCCCCCCGGAGCGCGCGCGTTCGCCACCGATCCGGACCACTACGACTTCTCGGGCAGACGGTGCGTGAAGGATCTCCGGCCGGTGGAGACCCGCCGGGCGGGGGACGCGGAACTGGAGATCCGCTTCGGGCACAACTGCTGGAAGCACGACGAGGACCTCGTCGTCCGTTACCGGGGCGTCTCCCGCTTCCGGGCCGACGTCCTCGACGCCGGGGCTCTCGACGATGCCGGCGCGGTGGGGCTCGACGTCTTCGGCGCGGTGGTGCTCGACGAGATCCTCCCGCATCCCGGTGGCTGCGCCCACGAACTGGCCTGCCGCCCCGGCACGCTCCTCGTGGTCTGCCGGGATCTGGAGGCGGAGTGGGTGGCGGCGGACTGCCCCGAGCACCGGCACTGACGGGCTCCTCCTCAGGGGTGGCCTACGCTGGTCGGGTGACGACCCCCGAAGCTGAGCAGTCGCGGCCCGAGGAGCGGCTCGAGAAGGCCGTGCGGGCCGCTGAGCAGGCGCTCATCGAGTTCGAGATCGCGGTGGAGACCTTCCGCGTCGAGGTGGAGAACTTCTCGCGGCTCCACCACCAGAAACTCGGTCCGATGTACACCCGGCTCGACGAGCTGGAGGCGCAGATCGCCGAGGCCACGGCCGCCCGCACCGGCGATCCGGAGGACCGGCGCAAGGCGGACGAGGCGCGGGCCCGGGTCATGCCGATGCCCGGGGTCGAGGAGCTGTTCCACGGCTGGATGGACGGCAACGGGCTGTTCCCGGAGGCCGAGGCCATGCTCACGGACCAGTCGGTGCGGCCCCCGCAGCGGGTGCGGCCCAGTGACGAGGCCCGCAAGCTCTACCGGGAGCTGGCCCGCAAGGCCCATCCCGACCTGGCGCAGGAGGACGCGGAGCGGGCGCGGCGTGAGGAGTTCATCACGAGGGTCAACGCGGCCTACGCCCGGGGCGACGAGGCCGTACTGCGGGAGCTGGCCGAGGAGTGGGCGGCCGGCCCGGCCCCCGAGGAGCGGCGGCCCAGCCCCAGCGAGGAGCTGTACGCCCGGCTGGAGTGGCTCGCCGAGCGCAAGGAGATGCTGGCGCTGGTGGCCCGGGAGCTGGAGGAGGGCGCGATCGGCGCGATGCTGCGGATGGCGCCGGACGACCCCGACCGGCTTCTGGAGGAGATCGCTGAGCAGCTTCTGGCCGAGGTGGCGAAGCGGGAGGCCGAACTGGCGGAGCTGACGGGCTGAGGGGTTGAGGGGCTGCCGGGCGGGGCTGAGGGTCTGCCGGGCCGGGGCGGGCGGGCCAGGGCGTCTTCCGCGGCGTTCCGGCCTGTCGTCCGGCGGCGGCGCCACCGGACTTGCGGCGGGGCCTCCGGCGGGTGCGGGGCGTCCGGTAGCGTCGGGGCCATGAGTTTCGGAGCTGGTGTGCCCACGGTCGGGGTCGAGGACCTCAAGGACGGCGACTTCCTGCTGGACGTCCGGGAGGACGACGAGTGGCAGGCGGGCCACGCAGAAGGGGCGCTGCACATTCCCGTCAGCGAGTTCGTCGCACGTTACGGGGAGCTGACCGAGGCGGCCCCGCAGGACGGGCGGGTCCATGTGATCTGCCGCTCCGGTAGCCGTTCCGCCCAGGTCACCATGTACCTCGCGCAGCAGGGCGTCGACGCGGTGAACGTGGACGGCGGCATGCAGTACTGGTCGGCCGTGGGCCGCCCGGTCGTCACCGACGACGGGCAGCCCGGCTTCGTCCTGTAGTCCCGGACGCGGCACACGGACCCGCGGGCCCGTGTGCCGCCCGTGAGCGGGTGGGGGTTCAGCCGGGGGCGCGGGCGGCCGGCAGGCCGCCGTGTCCCTCCCGGCTCACCGGTCGAAGTCCACCTCCACCGCCTCGGTCAGGGGATGCGACTGGCACGCCAGTACGTAGCCGGCCTCGGTCTCCTCCGGTTCCAGCGCGAAGTTGCGGTCCATGCGCACCTCGCCGGAGACGAGGAAGGCCCGGCAGGTTCCGCACACCCCGCCCTTGCAGGCGTAGGGCGCGTCGGGCCGGTTGCGCAGCACCGTCTCCAGGACCGACTCGCCGTCCGCCACGGCCCAGCTGCCGCCGCGGCCGTCGAGCCGGGCGGTGACCGTGCTGTGCGCCGGGGCGGGGGTGGTGGGCGCGGGGGCGGTGACGTCCACGTGGAAGATCTCCTCGTGGATGCGGGCGCGCGCGACGCCGAGCTCTCGCAGGGCCTGCTCCGCGCCCTGCACCAGGCCGAACGGCCCGCACAGGAACCAGCCCGCCACGTTCGCCACGGGCAGCAGCGCCGGCAGCAGCCCGGTCAGCCGCTCCCGGTCCAGCCGCCCGGACGGCAACCCCGCCTGTTGTTCCTCCCGGGAGAGCACGGTGACCAGGTGCAGCCGCTGCGGGTACCGGTCCTTGAGGTCGGCGACCTCCTCCAGGAACATCGTCGACGCCGCCGTACGGTCGCTGCGTATCAGGCAGAACCGGGCCCCGGGTTCGCGCGCCAGCAGGGTGGAGACGATCGACAGCACCGGGGTGATGCCGCTGCCGCCCACGATCGCCGCGTACAGACCGGGTGCGGGGTCGAGGGTGAACCGGCCCGCCGGTGTCATCACCTCCAGTTCGTCCCCGATGCCGATCTCCTTGAGCGCGTAGGTCGAGAAGGCACCACCCTCGACCAGCCGCACGCCCACCCGCAGGATGCGGGGGCCCTCCCCGCCGGGTTCCGGTGCGGGCGAGCAGATCGAGTACGTCCGCCGGATCTCGGTCCCGTCGGTCCTGCGCCGCAGCGCGAGGTGCTGGCCCGGCGCATGCCGGTACTCCTCGCGCAGCGCGGCGGGGACGGTGAAGGTCAGGGCCACGGAGTCGTCGGTGAGCCGGTCCACCGCGGCCACGGGGAGCGGGTGGAAGCGGGCCATCACAACTCCTTGAAGTGGTCGAAGGGTTCACGGCAGGCCAGACAGCGCCGCAGCGCCTTGCAGGCGGTGGAGGAGAAGCGGCTGAGCAGTTCGGTGTCGGCGGAGCCGCAGTGGGGGCAGCGGACCGGCTCCTGCTCGGTGGTGCGGGTCGGTCCGAGGGCGACACCGACCGGTCCGGCCGCGTGTCGGTCGCGTGGCGGCGCGATGCCGAACTCCCGGAGTTTGCGGCGGCCTTCGGCGGAGATGTCGTCCGTCGACCAGGCGGGGGCGAGCACCGTGCGCACGGTGACCTCGCGGACGCCGTGGTCGCGCAGCGCGCGCTCGATGTCCGCGGACATCGCCTCCACGGCGGGGCAGCCGGTGTAGGTCGGGGTCAGTTCGACCTCGACGGCGTCCGTGTCGCGCACGTGGACCGCGCGCAGGACGCCCAGCTCCTGGAGGGTGAGCACGGGCAGCTCGGGGTCGGGCACCGAACCGGCGACCGCGAGGAGTTCCGCCTCCAGCGGGGTGAGGGTCACCACGACGCCCCCGGGTGGCTGCGGTGCAGGTGCTGCATCTCGGCGAGCATCCGTCCGAAGGACTCGGTGTGCAGGCCCTGGCGGCCCGCGCCCGCGCGCCATGCCCCGGTCCGCGGTCCCCGGGGCGGTTCCAGTCCGGCCCGGCGCAGCACGGCTCCGACCGACTCCAGCCAGACGGTCTCCAGGCCGGCCGGGTCGACGTCGACGCCGTCCACCGGCTGGAACATCTCGCCGGTGAACCGCCACAGGGCGTCGCAGGCCCGGCGCATCCGCTCGTGGCTCTCCTCGGTGCCGTCACCGAGGCGCAGGGTCCACTGCTCGGCGTGGTCGCGGTGGTAGGCGACCTCCTTGACGGCCTTGGCCGCGAGCCCCGCGAACGGCCCGCCTCCGGAGGCAAGCCGGTCGTGGAGCAGGTGCTGGTAGGTGGAGAAGTACAGCTGCCGGGCGATGGTGTGGGCGAAGTCGCCGTTGGGCTGCTCCACCAACTGGAGGTTGCGGAAGGCGCGTTCCTCGCGGAGGTAGGCCAGTTCGTCCTCGTCGCCGGCCATCGACAGCAGGATGCGCGCCTGGCCCAGCAGGTCGAGGGCGATGTTGGCGAGGGCGACCTCCTCCTCCAGCACGGGCGCGTGGCCCATCCACTCCCCCAGGCGGTGGGAGAGCACCAGGGCGTCGTCGCCGAGGGCGAGAGCGGCGGTGTTCGTGCGCGCGGCCGTGGTCACAGGTGCTTCACCCCCTCCGGGATCTCGTAGAACGTCGGGTGCCGGTACGCCTTGTCGGCGGCCGGGTCGAAGAACGGGTCCTTCTCGTCCGGTGAGGAGGCGGTGATCGCGGCGGACGGCACGACCCAGAGCGAGACGCCCTCGCCGCGCCGGGTGTACAGGTCACGGGCGTTGCGCAGGGCGAACTCCGCGTCGGGTGCGTGCAGGCTGCCCGCGTGGGTGTGGGAGAGGCCGCGGCGGGAGCGCACGAAGACCTCCCACAGGGGCCAGTCGGTGTTCGTCATGCCTGCTTCGCTCCCGTCCCAGGGCTGTCGTGGTTCTCGCGGCTGTCGTGGATCTCGTCGTCCTCACGGCGGTTCTTGGCCGCGTGGGCCGCGGCTGCCTCCCGGACCCAGGCGCCCTCTTCGTGCGCCCGGGTGCGCTGGGTGAGCCGCTGCTCGTTGCACGGGCCGTTGCCCTTGAGGACCTCCTTGAACTCCGTCCAGTCGATCGGGCCGAAGTCGTGGTGGCCGCGCTCCTCGTTCCACTTCAGGTCCGGGTCGGGGAGGGTGAGGCCCAGGGACTCGGCCTGCGGGACGCAGATGTCGACGAAGCGCTGGCGCAGTTCGTCGTTGGAGTGCCGCTTGATCTTCCAGGCCATCGACTGCGCGGAGTGCGCGGACTCGTCGTCGGGCGGACCGAACATCATCAGCGAGGGCCACCACCAGCGGTCCACCGCGTCCTGGGCCATCGCGTGCTGCTCGGGGGTGCCGTGGCTGAGGGCCAGCAGCAGTTCGTACCCCTGGCGCTGGTGGAAGGACTCCTCCTTGCAGACGCGGATCATCGCGCGTGCGTACGGGCCGTAGGAACAGCGGCACAGGGGGACCTGGTTGGTGATCGCGGCGCCGTCCACCAGCCAGCCGATCGCGCCGACGTCGGCCCAGGTCAGGGTGGGGTAGTTGAAGATCGAGGAGTACTTCTGGCGGCCGCTGTGCAGCTTGTCCAGCAGCTCCTCGCGGCTCGTGCCGAGCGTTTCGGCGGCGCTGTAGAGGTACAGGCCGTGGCCCGCCTCGTCCTGGACCTTCGCCATGAGGATGGCCTTGCGGCGCAACGAGGGCGCACGCGTGATCCAGTTGGCTTCCGGCTGCATGCCGATGATCTCGGAGTGGGCGTGCTGGGCGATCTGGCGGACCAGTGTCGCGCGGTAGGCCTCGGGCATCCAGTCGCGTGGCTCGACGCGTTCGTCGGCGGCCACCATGGCGTCGAAGGCGCGCTCCCGGGCGTCCTGCTCGCCGTCGGCGGTTTCCCGGCCGCCGTACTGCTGTGTGCGGGCCGTCTGGTGCGCGGCTGCTGTCGCCATGCGGTCCCCCTCGACCTCGGGCTCTCTGCGAGCCGTCTCCCGACCGATCGTTCGGTCCGTGCGATTCCATGGTGAGACGGCCGTCGTAAGGTGTCAACCGCTGTGGACGACCTGCGGGCCTCCCGGCGGGAAAACCCGGGCGGGCCCGCCGGCGGCGGGGCTTCGCGGCGTACCGGGCCGGCCCCGCTCGGGGGGAGGGCTGCGCGGGACGGGCCGGGCTGAGTACCGTTCCGTGCGACGACTGTGCGGCGGCCGGGCGAAGGCCGTCCGGCCGCTCTCGCGCACGCGGTGCGCGAGAGCGGGCCGACGTGGACGCGCCGGCGGGTACGAACGGGCCGACGTGGCCCGGCGAGCAGGCGGAAGACGGACCGGAACCGGGGAACGGGGCGGAATGAACGCGTACGACGGAGGCGCCGGCCCCCCGCGGGAGGGCGAGGCGCCGCGGGGGCCGGAGGCGCCGGCGGAGGAGCAGCACATACGGGAGGGCCTGTCCGGCGTCCGGGCCGGGGCCGTGCCGGACGGGCCCCCGGCCAAGGCCGTGCCGGACGGGCCCCCGGCCGGGGCCGTGCCGCGGGGTGGCGTCGCCGCCCTCTCCCCGCGCTACCAGGTCGTCGCCGCCCTGGCGCTCGCCGTCGTCGCGGTCGCCGTCTGCGTCCACGTCGGCATGGTGTTCCTCCACGTCGCGCCGTCCAACACGGTCACCAAGAAGCACGGCAGGGCGATCGACGAATACGTCTACCCGGAGTTCGAGCAGAACTGGAAGCTCTTCGCGCCCAACCCGCTCCAGCAGAACATCGCCGTCCAGGTCCGTGCCGACGTCCGCACCGCCGACGGCACGGCGCGCACCACCGGCTGGTTCGACCTGTCCGCCCAGGACGGCCGGGGCATCGACGGCAACCTGGTGCCGAGCCACACCCAGCAGAACGAGCTGCGCCGCGCCTGGGACTTCTACGTCGGCTCGCACGACTCCGACAACCGCTCGGCGGGCCCGCGCAGCACCCTCGCCGAGACCTACCTGCGCAACATCGTCGTGCTGCGGCTGGAACGCGGCGAGGCAGCCGGCCGGGGCGGCACCGTGGAACGCGTCCAGGTCCGCTCCCGCACCACCAACGTGCCGGCGCCCTCCTGGAGCACCGACGAGGTCTCGTCGAAGCCGGTCTACCGGGTGCTGCCCTGGTGGCCACTGGCCGCCGGTGACACCGAGGGAGGCGCGCGGTGAACCGGTTCTCCCTGTCGCTGTCCGCCGTGATCGCGCGCGTCACCGGGTCGGCGCTCGGGCCGTACCAGAGCGCGGTGGTCCGCATCGGGTTCAGTCTGACCTGGCTGTTGTTCCTGCTGCGCGAGTTTCCCCACCGTGCGGAGCTGTACGGTCCCGACGGCCCGTGGAGCTGGGAGCTGGCCCGGCGGCTGATCGACGACAACGGAGCCTTCACGGCCCTGATGTGGTCGGACGGCCGGGGCTGGTTCGAGACGGTGTACGCGCTGTCGGTCCTGTCGAGCCTGTTGCTGCTGCTGGGCTGGCGCACCCGCGCCATGTCGGTGCTGTTCATGGTGGGCGTGCTCTCGCTGCAGAACCGCAGCGTCTTCGTGGGCGACGGCGGCGACAACGTCCTGCACCTGATGTCGATGTACCTGGTCTTCCTGCGCTGCGGCCGGGTCTGGTCGCTGGACGCGCGGCGGGAGCGGCGCGCGGCCGGGGCACGCGCGCGTGGGGAGCGCGTCACCGACCGGGTCGGGCCCGCCCTGTGGAGCGTGTCCGGCGTGGTGCTGGTCGCGGCGACCGCGGGCGGCCGGCTCGACGGCGACTGGACCGTGCCGGTGATCCTGTGGACGGTGTGGGGCGCGCTGGGCGTGCGGTGGGCCGTCGGACGCCTCGCGACGTCCGCGGAACCCCGGGTCCTGCTCGACGTGATCACCGACGTCCTGCACAACGGCGCCCTGCTGGTGATCATGGCGGAGGCCTGTCTGATCTACGCGACGGCCGGCTGGTACAAGATCCAGGGCTCGCGCTGGCAGGACGGCACCGCCGCCTACTACCCGTTGCACCTGGACTACTTCTCCCCCTGGCCGGTGCTCGGCGACCTGCTGTCGTCCAGCGGCACCATGGTGATGCTCGTGACGTACGGGACGGTCGTCGTGCAGGTCGCCTTCCCGTTCACCCTGTTCAACCGGCGGGTGAAGAACGTCCTGCTCGTCGCCATGATCACCGAGCACACCGCGATCGCGGTGCTCCTCGGGCTGCCGTTCTTCTCGCTGGCGATGATCGCGGCGGACGCGGTCTTCCTGCCGACGTCGTTCCTGCGGAGACTGGGCGGCTGGGCCGCGCGCGTGTGGGAGGCGTTGCTGCCGCGGCGCCGTGCCGCGGTGCCCGGGCAGCGGGGGGCACACGAGTCCGAGGAGGCCGAGCCCAGCCGCGTAGGCTTCTCGGCATGACCGATCCCGATCCGCTCGGCCGGTGGCGCCGGCTCGCCGACGGCTGTGTGCTGCTCGACGGCTTCCACGCCGTGAAGCACGCCGTGCGCTTCGGGGCCGACGTGCCGGTGGCGGTCGCCGTGGACCGGAGGGCGGCGCTCGCCCTCGCCGACGACCTCGCCCCCGACGTCGGGGCGGCACTGGAGTCCCTCCTGACGGAGGTGCCGGAGGCGGTCTACGCCTCGCTGGTGCCGCGGCCGCATCCCACCGCCGTGGCCGCCCTGGCGGTACGGCCCTCCCGCGAGGCCAATCTGCGGGCGCTGGCCCGCACGCCCCGCCCCGCGCCCGTCGTGGTCCTCGACGACCCGCGCAACCTCGGCAACGCGGGTGCCGTGATCCGGCTGGCCGCCGGGTTCGGGGCGACCGGGGTGGTCACCACCGGCACGCTCGACCCCTGGCACCCGACCGTGGTGCGCGGCGGCGCCGGGCTGCACTTCGCGACCGCCGTGGAGCGGCTGACCGCCGACGAGCTGCCGCCCGGGCCGGTGTTCGCGCTCGACCCGGAAGGGGAGGACATCCGGGGCGTGAGGCTCCCGGACGACGCCGTCCTCGCCTTCGGCTCGGAGCGCAGCGGGCTGTCCGGGGCGCTGCGCGCGCGGGCCGACCACCTGCTGGCCCTGCCGATGCGCCCCCAGGTCTCCAGCTACAACCTCGCCACCAGTGTGGCCATGACGCTCTACCACTGGAGTGCGACCGGGGGCGCCGCGCGCGTGGGCCCGGCGCCGGCCGGGGGCGCCGCGCGCGCGTAGGCCCGGCGCGGGGTCTCAGGCCTCCCGGCGGACCTCGACCACGCGGAAGCGGTTCGCCACGAACGCGCCGTCGGTGAGCGCGGCGTTGGCCGCCGGGTTGCCGCCCGAGCCGTGGAAGTCGGAGAAGGCGGCCGTCTGGTTGACGTACACCCCGCCGGTGAGGTTGAGCGAGAGCTGCGCCGCCTCCTCGAGGCAGACCTCCTGGACGGCCCGCTCCACCTCCTCGTCGGTCGTGTACGCGCCGACCGTCATCGCGCCCTTCTCGCGGACCGTGCGCCGCAGCAGTTCCACGGCGTCCGCCGCCGAATCGACCGCGACGGCGAAGGAGACCGGTCCGAAGCACTCGCTCATGCAGGCCGCCTCGTCGTCGGGCTTGGCCGCGTCGAGCTTGACGATCACGGGCGTGCGCACGACGGCGTCCGGGAACTCGGGGTTGCTCACCTCGCGGGAGGCCAGGGCGACCTCGCCGAGACCGGCCGCGGCCTCCAGGCGGGCCTTCACGTCCGGGTTGACGATCGCGCCGAGCAGGGCGTTCGCGCGCGCGTCGTCGCCGAGGAGGCCGTCGACCGCGCGGGCCAGGTCGGCGACGACCTCGTCGTAGGTCTTGGGCCCCTCGTCGGTGCGGATGCCGTCGCGGGGGATCAGCAGGTTCTGCGGGGTCGTGCACATCTGGCCGCTGTACAGGGACAGCGAGAACGCCAGGTTGGACAGCATGCCCTTGTAGTCGGCGGCCGACTCGACGAGCACCGTGTTGACGCCGGCCTTCTCGGTGTAGACCTGCGCCTGGCGGGCGTTGGCCTCCAGCCAGTCGCCGAAGGAGGTCGATCCGGTGTAGTCGATGATCCTGATCTCGGGGCGGGTGGCCAGGGTCTTGGCGATGCCCTCGCCGGGCCGCTCGGCGGCGAGCGCCACCAGGTTCGGGTCGAAGCCCGCCTCCGCGAGCACCTCGCGCGCGACGGCCACGGTCAGCGCGAGCGGCAGCACCGCGCGCGGGTGGGGCTTCACCAGGACCGCGTTGCCGGTGGCGAGGGAGGCGAACAGGCCCGGATAGCCGTTCCACGTCGGGAAGGTGTTGCAGCCGATGACCAGGGCGATCCCGCGCGGCACCGGGGTGAACTGCTTGGTCAGCACCAGGGGGTCGCGCTTGCCCTGCGGCTTGGTCCACTCCGCCGTGTCGGGCGTGCGGACCTGCTCCACGTACGCGTACGCGACCGCCTCCAGGCCGCGGTCCTGGGCGTGCGGGCCGCCCGCCTGGAACGCCATCATGAAGGCCTGGCCGGAGGTGTGCATGACCGCGTGCGCGAACTCGTGGGTCCGGTCGCTGACGCGCTTGAGGATCTCCAGGCAGACCACAGCGCGCATCTCCGCGCCCGCGTCGCGCCAGGCGCGCTGACCGGCCTTCATGGCGGGCAGCAGCTCGTCGACGTCCGCGTGCGGGTACTCGACGCCCAGCTCGACGCCGTACGGCGAGACCTCGCCGCCCACCCAGCCGTCGGTGCCGGGCTGGCCGAGGTCGAGGCGGGTGCCCAGGACGCCGTCGAAGGCCGCCTTGCCCGCCGCCGCGTCCAGGCTGCCGTCGGCGCCGTAGGCCTTGGGGTGCTCGGGGTGCGGGGACCAGTACGCGCGGGTGCGGATCGCTTCCAGGGCCTGGTCGAGGGTGGGCCGGTGCTTGGCGATCAAGGCGTGAGCGGTGAGTTCGGCGGCCATGCGGGACCAACTCCTCGTCTGGAGAACTCTTCGTCGAGCTCTGGACCTGGACGGAAACAGGGACAGGAACGGGCAGTCAGGGTTAGAGTAACCGAACGATCGGTCGGGACAAGGGGGTCCGCCGCATCTGTGGAAAACCCCGTGCGGGAGGATCGCGCACATGACAGCACTCGACCTCAGCAGCCCCGTGGCCGTCGTCGGCAGCGGCACCATGGGCCAGGGCATCGCCCAGGTCGCGCTGACCGCGGGACACCCCGTGCGGCTGTACGACGCCGTCGCCGGGCGCGCGGGAGAAGCGGCCGCCACGATCGGTGCCCGTCTCGACCGGCTCGTCGAGAAGGACCGCCTCACCGCCGCCGAGCGGGACGCCGCCCGCGCCCGCCTCACCCCCGTGGACGGCCTCGCCGGACTCGCGGACTGCGCGCTGGTCGTGGAGGCCGTCCTGGAGCGGCTGGACGTCAAGCAGGACCTGATGCGCGCCCTGGAGGACGTGGTCGGCGAGGACTGCCTGCTCGCCACGAACACCTCCTCCCTGTCGGTGACGGCCATCGGGGGCGCCCTGCGCAACCCGGGCCGCCTCGTCGGTCTGCACTTCTTCAACCCGGCGCCGCTGCTGCCGCTGGTCGAGGTCGTCTCCGGGTTCGCCACCGACGTCTCGTCGGCCACGCGCGCGTACGAGACCGCCCGCGCCTGGGGCAAGACGCCCGTCGCCTGCGCCGACACCCCGGGGTTCATCGTCAACCGCATCGCCCGGCCCTTCTACGCCGAGGCCTTCGCGGTCCACGAGGCCCAGGGCGCCGACCCGGCCACCATCGACGCGGTCCTGCGCGAGTCCGGCGGTTTCCGGATGGGGGCGTTCGAACTCACCGACCTGATCGGGCAGGACGTCAACGAGTCCGTCACGCACTCCGTGTGGCAGTCCTTCTTCCAGGACGTGCGCTTCACCCCCTCGCTGTCCCAGCGGCGCCTGGTCGAGTCCGGCCGTCTGGGCCGCAAGACCGGGCAGGGCTGGTTCGACCACCGCGACGGCGCCGAGCGGGCCGAGCCGCACACCGCGGAGAAGCGCCGGCCGCCCGCGTACGTGGTCGCCGAGGGCGACCTGGGGCCCGCCTCGGAGCTGCTCGCGATGATCCGCGAGGCGGGCATCCAGGTCCGCGAGGAGGACGAGGACGGCGGCACCCGCCTGGTGCTGCCGAGCGGCGGCCAGCTCGCCCTCGCCGACGGCCAGACCTCGGTGGAGTTCCGGGACGTCGTCTACTTCGACCTCGCCCTGGACTACCGCAAGGCCACCCGCGTCGCCGTGTCCGCGTCCCAGGACACCCCCCAGCGGACGCTGTCGGAGGCGATCGGCCTCTTCCAGGCGCTCGGCAAGGACGTCAGCGTCATCGGCGACGTCCCCGGCATGATCGTCGCCCGTACGGTCGCGCGGATCGTCGACCTCGCGCACGACGCCGTCGCCAAGGGCGTCGCCACCGAGGAGGACGTCGACACCGCGATGCGCCTGGGGGTCAACTACCCGCTCGGCCCCTTCGAGTGGAGCCGCAGGCTCGGCCGGGTCTGGGCCCACGACCTCCTGGAGGAGCTGCACCTGCGCGAGCCCTCCGGCCGCTACGCGCCCTCTCTCGCGCTCTACCGCCACGGACACTCCGCCGACAAGCGGGAGGGCACCCCATGACCACGGCCAAGCGCGACACGTACACGCCGGAGACCCTGCTCTCGGTCGCCGTGCAGGTCTTCATCGAGCGCGGCTACGACGGCACCTCCATGGAGCACCTCTCCAAGGCGGCCGGCATCTCCAAGTCGTCGATATACCACCACGTCAGCGGCAAGGAGGAACTGCTGCGGCGGGCGGTGAGCCGGGCGCTGGACGGCCTCTTCGCGATCCTCGACGAGGAGCACGCGCGCGGGGGACGTGCCGTGGAGCGCCTGGAGTACGTCGTGCGGCGCATGGTCGAGGTGCTCATCTCCGAACTGCCGTACGTGACGCTGCTGCTGCGGGTGCGCGGCAACACCGGTACCGAGCGGTGGGCGCTGGAGCGGCGGCGCGACTTCGACCACCGGGTGGCCGCGCTGCTGAGGGCGGCCGCCGCCGACGGGGACGTACGCGGCGACGTGGAGGTGCGGCTCGCCACCAGGCTCGTCTTCGGCATGATCAACTCGATCGTCGAGTGGTACCGCCCGGACGGGCGGGGCATGGGTGAGCGCGAGGTGGGCGACGCGGTCGCCCGGCTGGTGTTCTCAGGGCTGCGGCAGGCCTGAGGTCATCCCTGCGGCTCCAGGTCCTCCTCCTCGAACACCAGCAGCGTGCGCGTGCTGAGCACCTCCGGGATCGCCTGGAGGCGGGTGAGCACCAGTTCGCGCAGCGACCTGTTGTCGGGCGTGTGCACCAGCAGCAGGACGTCGAAGTCGCCGCCCACCAGGGCGATGTGGGAGGCGCCGGGCAGCCGCCTGAGCTGCTCGCGGACCGTGCGCCAGGAGTTCTGGACGATCTTCAGCGTGACGTAGGCGGACGTCCCGTGGCCCGCGCGCTCATGGTCCACGCGCGCGCCGAAGCCGCGGATCACGCCGTCCTCGACGAGCCGGTTGATGCGGGCGTAGGCGTTGGCGCGCGACACGTGGACCCGCTCGGCGACCGAGCGTATCGAGGCACGGCCGTCCGCCTGGAGCATCTTGAGGATGTCCTGATCGATGGCGTCGAGCGGGCGGGCCGGGGCCTTGCCCTCCGTGCGCGCCGCGGCCGTGGTCTCCGTGCGCGGCGGGGCCGTGGTCTCCGTGCGCGGTGGTGAGCCGCCGTCCGGACTCTCGGCCATTTGTTCAGCTGTCATGTCCCCCCACCTCTTCGTCGTGGACGTCCTGCGTTCATCTCAGGTTGTGGAGAACCGTTTGTCCACAGCCTGAGGGGCCCTGTAGCCAAAATGTGCCGACGACCGAACAATCGGTAGGTGAGACGGGTCACAGCCGATCCGTCCCCCGTAGCCACCCCCACGAGGAGGTGCCGTCATGACGGTCATGGAGCAGCGGGGCGGATACCGGCCGACACCGCCGCCCGCCTGGCAGCCCCGCACCGACCCCGCGCCGCTGCTGCCCGACGCGGAGCCGTACCGCGTCCTCGGCACCGAGGCGGCCGCGCAGGCCGACCCGGAGCTGCTGCGCCGGCTCCACGCCCAGCTGGTGCGCGGCCGTCGGTACAACGTGCAGGCCACCGCCCTGACCAAGCAGGGCCGCCTCGCCGTCTACCCCTCCAGCACCGGCCAGGAGGCCTGCGAGGTCGCCGCCGCCCTCGTCCTGCAGGAGCAGGACTGGCTCTTCCCCAGCTACCGCGACACCCTCGCGGTCGTCGCCCGCGGCGTGGACCCGGTGGAGGCCCTCACGCTGCTGCGCGGCGACTGGCACACCGGCTACGACCCCTACGAGCACCGCGTGGCCCCCCTGAGCACCCCGCTCGCCACCCAGCTCCCGCACGCCGTGGGCCTCGCCCACGCCGCCCGCCTCAAGGGCGACGACGTGGTGGCGCTCGCCATGGTCGGCGACGGCGGCACCAGCGAGGGCGACTTCCACGAGGCGCTGAACTTCGCCGCCGTCTGGCGGGCGCCGGTCGTCTTCCTCGTCCAGAACAACGGATTCGCGATCTCCGTCCCGCTCGCCAAGCAGACCGCCGCGCCCTCGCTGGCCCACAAGGCCGTCGGGTACGGCATGCCCGGCCGGCTGGTCGACGGCAACGACGCGGCCGCCGTGCACGAGGTGCTCACCGACGCCGTACGGCACGCCCGCGCGGGCGGCGGTCCCACGCTCGTCGAGGCGATCACCTACCGCGTGGACGCCCACACCAACGCCGACGACGCGACCCGCTACCGCGGCGACGCCGAGGTCGAGACCTGGCGCGGGCACGACCCGATCGACCTGCTGGAGCACGAGCTGACCGCGCGCGGGCTGCTCGACGAGGAGACGAGGCAGGCGGCCCGGGACGCCGCCGAGACCATGGCCGCCGACCTGCGCGCCCGCATGAACCAGGACGCCCCGCTCGACCCCATGGAGCTCTTCGCCCATGTGTACGCCGAGCCCACCACGCAACTTCGTGAACAGCGCGCCCTGCTGCAGGCCGAGATCGAGGCGGAGCAGGGAGGAACGCACTGATGACCACCGTCGCCGTCAAGCCCGCCACCATGGCGCAGGCCCTCACGCGCGCCCTGCGCGACGCGATGGCAGCCGACCCGTCCGTGCACGTCCTCGGTGAGGACGTGGGCACCCTCGGCGGCGTCTTCCGGGTCACCGACGGACTCGCCGCGGAGTTCGGCGAGGACCGCTGCACGGACACCCCGCTGGCCGAGGCGGGCATCCTCGGCACCGCGGTCGGCATGGCCATGTACGGCCTGCGCCCGGTCGTGGAGATGCAGTTCGACGCCTTCGCCTACCCGGCGTTCGAGCAGCTCGTCAGCCATGTCGCCCGCATGCGCAACCGGACCCGCGGCCGCATGCCGCTGCCCGTCACGATCCGCGTCCCCTACGGCGGCGGCATCGGCGGAGTCGAGCACCACAGCGACTCCTCCGAGGCCTACTACATGGCCACCCCCGGGCTGCACGTCGTCACGCCCGCCACGGTCGCCGACGCCTACGGCCTGCTGCGCGCCGCCATCGCCTCGGACGATCCGGTCGTCGTCCTCGAACCCAAGCGCCTGTACTGGTCGAAGGACTCCTGGAACCCGGAGGAGCCGCCGGCCGTTGAACCCATCGGCCGCGCGGTGGTGCGGCGCTCGGGCCGGAGCGCCACACTCATCACGTACGGGCCGTCGGTGCCCGTGTGCCTCGAAGCCGCCGAGGCGGCCCGGGCCGAGGGCTGGGACCTCGAAGTCGTCGACCTGCGCTCCCTGGTGCCGTTCGACGACGAGACGGTCACCGCCTCGGTGCGGCGGACCGGACGAGCGGTCGTCGTCCATGAATCGGGCTCCTTCGGAGGCCCGGGCGGGGAGATCGCGGCCCGCGTCACGGAGCGCTGCTTCCACCACCTGGAAGCGCCGGTGCTGCGCGTCGCCGGGTTCGACATCCCCTATCCGCCGCCGATGCTGGAGCGCCACCACCTGCCCGGCGTCGACCGCATCCTGGACGCCGTGGCGCGTCTGCAGTGGGAGGCCGAGAGCTGATGGCACAGGTGCTGGAGTTCAAGCTCCCCGACCTCGGGGAGGGACTCACCGAGGCGGAGATCGTCCGCTGGCTGGTCGAGGTCGGTGACGTCGTCGCCGTCGATCAGCCGGTCGTCGAGGTCGAGACGGCCAAGGCCATGGTCGAGGTGCCCTGTCCCTACGGCGGTGTGGTCACCGCCCGCTTCGGCGAGGAGGGGACGGAACTGCCCGTCGGCGCCCCGCTGATCACGGTCGCCGTGGGCGAACCGGCCTCCGGCGGCTCGACGGACGCCCCGGACGGGCCGGTCACCGAGGGCACTCGGGACACACCGGCCGCCGCGGACGGCAAGGGCTCGGGCAACGTCCTCGTGGGGTACGGCACCTCCGAGGCGCCCGCGCGTCGCCGCAGGGTGCGGCCGGACCGGCCGGCCCCCGCTCCCGTGTCCGCCCCCGCCGTGCCCGCGGCGCCGGCGGTGGCCTCGGCGAACGGGGGAGTGCGGACCGCGGAGGCGGTGGACGGCCCCGTGGCGGTGATCTCTCCCCTCGTGCGCAGGCTGGCCCGTGAGAACGGCATCGACCTGAGGGAGCTGACCGGCTCCGGTCCCGACGGCCTGATCCTGCGGGCCGACGTGGAGTACGCGCTGCGGGCCGCGGCCGCGCAGGGCCGGACCGCCACGGCGACGCCCGATCCGCACCCGCGCGTGGCCCCCGGGACGGCGGTCATCGCCCCCGCCCCCGTCCCTGCCCCCGCCACGGCCGGCACCCGCATCCCGCTCAAGGGCGTCCGCGGGGCCGTCGCCGACAAGCTCTCCCGCAGCCGGCGCGAGATACCCGACGCGACCTGCTGGGTCGACGCGGACGCGACCGAGCTGATGCGTGCCCGCGCGGCGATGAACGCGGCCGGGGGGCCGAAGATCTCCCTCCTGGCGCTGCTGGCCCGGATCTGCACCGCGGCCCTGGCCCGCTTCCCGGAGCTCAACTCCACCGTCGACCAGGAAGCCCGCGAGGTCGTCCGACTGGACCACGTCCACCTCGGCTTCGCCGCCCAGACGGACCGTGGTCTCGTGGTGCCCGTCGTGCGCGACGCGCACGCCCGTGACACCGAGGGCCTCGGCGCGGAGTTCGCCCGGCTCACCGAGGCGGCCCGCACCGGCACCCTCACACCGGCCGACCTGACCGGTGGCACGTTCACGCTGAACAACTACGGCGTCTTCGGCGTCGACGGCTCCACGCCGATCATCAACCACCCCGAGGCCGCCATGCTCGGCGTCGGCCGCATCATCCCCAAGCCCTGGGTGCACGAGGGCGAACTGGCCGTGCGCCAGGTCGTCCAGCTCTCGCTCACCTTCGACCACCGGGTGTGCGACGGCGGCACGGCGGGCGGCTTCCTCCGCCACGTGGCGGACTGCGTGGAACAACCGGCGGTGCTGCTGCGCACCCTGTGACCGTGGGGGCACTCCGCCGTTCCGCGTGATCGGGGTGCCGCGCATACTCGAGGGGTGACTCCGAACGAGCCGTGGGCGGTCACCTCCGGCGATCGCCCCGACCAGGACGCCGCCGCGCCTTTCGAACAGGGTGCCGGCGGCGTCCCCGGCCACGACGGCGTCGGTCACGATGCCGTCGTGCTCGCCGGCGGCGGTGCCCGCCGGCTGGGCGGCGCCGACAAGCCCGGTGTGCCGGTGGGCGGGCGCGCCCTGCTCGACCGGGTGCTCGGCGCCTGCGCCGACGCCGGGACCACGGTCGTCGTCGCGGACCGGCGGCCGACCGTCCGGCCCGTGCGCTGGGCACGCGAGGATCCGCCCGGCGCGGGACCGGTGGCGGCACTCGGCGCCGGGCTGCGCCACGCCACCGCGGACTTCGTCGTCGTCCTCTCCGCAGACCTGCCGTTCCTCGCCGCGGACACCGTCCGCCGGCTGCTGACCGCCCTGAACGCCGAGGGCGCCGAGGGCGCGCTGCTCACCGACGCCGACGGCCGTGACCAGCCGCTCGTCGCCGCCTACCGCACGTCCGCCCTGCGCCGTGAACTCGCGGCGCTCGGCGAGGAGCACGGCGGCCTCACGGGGCTGCCCCTGCGCCGGCTGACCGCCGGTCTCGACCTCACCCGCGTCCCCGACCCCGTCGCGTCCTTCGACTGCGACACCTGGGACGACATCGCCGCCGCCAGAGCACGCATCAGGGAGCATGGTCACGTGTTGGACGAATGGATTTCCGCAGTCAAGAACGAGCTCGGCATCGATCTCGAGGTCGACACCGGCGCTCTCCTCGACCTCGCCCGCGACGCCGCCCACGGAGTGGCCCGGCCGGCGGCTCCCCTGACCACCTTCCTGGTGGGCTACGTCGCCGGGCGGGCGGGGGGAGGCCCGGAGGCCGTCGCCGAGGCGACCCGCAAGGCCGCCGCCCTGGCGATCCGCTGGGCGGACGAAGCAGGGGAGGCCGACGGTGCCGGTGGGGCCGGTGGGACGGACGGCGTCGCTTCCGGTGCCGGGGCCGTCCCGGGACAGCCCGACGTGGCCCCCGACGCCACGCCCGACACGCGCCCGGACGCCGGATGACCGCCCCCGGCATCCGAAACGGTGAGGACGCCGAAGAGGATCTCGACGTCGAGGAGGCGCTCGCCCTCGTGAAGCACGGCAACCGACCCGTCCGTCCGTCCGCCGGCGCCACACCCGACCCGGCGGTCCCGCACGGCGGGGAGCGCGGCTCGCACGGCCAGGGGCACGGCGCGCACGACGGCACCGCCCCCGCCCACGAAGCACGCCACGGGAAGGCCGCCGTCACCTCCTGGGCCGACGCCCGCGCCCGCGCCGGTCGTGCCGCCCGTTCCCTCGCCGCCCGCCGCACGCCCGTCTCCGTGGTCCTGGAAGACGCCCTCGGCCTCGTCCTGGCCGCTCCCCTCGCCGCCCTCACCGACCTGCCCTCCTTCGACACCTCCGCGATGGACGGCTGGGCGGTCGCCGGGCCCGGCCCCTGGGCCGTGCGCGACCAGGGTGTGCTGGCCGGAGATGCCGGACCCGCACGCCTCGTCGACGGCGAGGCCGTCCGGATCGCCACCGGCGCCCGGATCCCCCCGGACACGACCGCGGTACTGCGCAGTGAGCACGGCCGCACCGACGAGAAGGGCCGGCTGCACCCCGACCGCGATCTCCAGCACGGGCAGGACATCCGTCCGCGCGGCCAGGAGTGCCGCAGCGGTGAGCAGTTGCTGCCCGCCGGAGCGGTGGTGACCCCGGCCGTGCTCGGGCTCGCCGCGGCCGCCGGATACGACACGCTCGCCGTGGTCCCCCGACCCCGGGTCGAGGTGCTCGTCCTCGGTGACGAACTGCTCACCGAGGGGCGCCCGCACGACGGGCTCATCCGGGACGCGCTCGGACCGATGCTTCCGCCGTGGCTGCGGGCGATGGGTGCCGAGGTGGTGGCGCTGCGCAGGCTCGGCGACGATGCGGAAGCCCTGCATCAGGCCCTCACCACGTCCACGGCCGATCTGATCGTCACCACCGGCGGGACGGCCGCGGGGCCCGTCGATCATGTTCACCCCACCCTGCGCCGCATCGGCGCCGGACTGCTGGTCGACGGTGTCGAGGTGCGTCCCGGGCATCCGATGCTGCTGGCCGGGATCACGCAGGACCGATACCTCGTCGGCCTGCCGGGCAACCCCCTCGCGGCCGTCTCCGGGCTCCTCACGCTCGCCGAGCCCCTGCTGCGCACCCTCGCCGGCCGCCCTGCCCCGGAGCCGTACACGCTGCCCCTGCGGGAGGTGGCGCACGGTCACCCGCGGGACACCCGGCTTGTCCCGGTCGTCCTACGGGGCGATCACGCCGTGCCGCTGCACTACAACGGCCCGGCGATGCTGCGGGGCATCGCGGCGGCCGACGCGCTCGCCGTCGTACCGCCCGGGGGCGCACGGGCCGGCCAGGAGACGGAACTGCTCGATCTTCCGTGGGCGGTGGCCGGGATCGATGCCTGTTTCACGTGAAACATCCGAAGAGGGTGAGTCATCCGGTTGTTTCACGTGAAACACCCTGATGGTCCCCCACGGCGTGTTTCACGTGAAACATCCCGAGGAAAGGGCGTGCCCTCGGAAGCCCGCAGCCTGGTTCACGTCTGTTCGGCCACCTTCGCCCGGCTCACTGTGATCACCCGGTCCCCCGCCTGAAGCTGCGTGAGGCGGGGGTCGGCGAAGTCCAGCAGGTCCTTGCCGCGGACGACCGCCACCACCAGGTCCGTGGAGGCGCGTGGTGACTTGCCGGCCTCCTGCCTGGTGACGGGGCGCTCGATGAGATCCAGGCCGCTGCCGAGGGTCATGAGGTCCTCCAGCGTTCTGGCCACGGTCGGGCTGACCATGGAGACGCCCAGCAACCGGCCGGCGGAGCTGGAGCTGGTGACCACGGTGTCCGCGCCGCTCTGCTTGAGCAACGGCACGTTCTCGTCCTCCCGTGCGGCGACGACGATCGTGGCGCGTCTGTTCAGCTGGCGGGCGGTGAGCGTGACCAGGGCGGCGGTGTCGTCGCGCTGCGGGGCGACGATCACCCGGGAGGCGTGGGCGACCTCGGCCTTGAGCAGCGTCTCCGAACGGGTGGCGTCCCCCACCACCGACACCAGCCCGTCGTCCCCGGCCGCGTGCGCGGCCTTGCTCTGGACGTCCACCACGACGATCTGCTCCTTGGGGATGCCCTGCCCGACGAGCGTCTCCACCGCGTGCCGGCCCTTGGTGCCGTAGCCGACGACCACGACGTGCCGGTGGGTGCGGCTGCGCCAGCGGTGGATGCGGACCTGCTGACGGGTGCGCTCGGTGAGGACTTCGAGGGTCGTGCCGACCAGGATGATCAGGAACAGCACACGCAGCGGCGTGATGACGAGGATGTTGACGAGCCGGGCCGAGTCGCTGACGGGGGTGATGTCGCCGTAGCCGGTGGTGGAGAGGGTGACGGTGGCGTAGTAGGCGGCGTCGAGGAAATCGACGGAGCTGTCGGAGTTGTCGTTGTAGCCACCGCGGTCGAGGTAGACGATCAGTGTGGTGACCAACAGCACCAGCAGGGCGAGGGCGAGACGCCGCAGCACCTGCTGGAGCGGAGGCAGGGAGCTCTGCAACGGCATCGTGATGGAGCGGCCCGCCTCGGCGTCGTCCCGTGCCTCGGCGCGTGAGCGGTACCACAGGGACCGGAAGAGAGAGAGCCGTCCCGGCCCGGCTGGATGTCGTTCGTGGTCTCGCATCGCGTGGCCCCCTGTGGTGGTGATCCGATCGGTGGGCACCATGGTTCCTGGCGGAGTCGCACCCGTCAGGACGCGACACCCGTTTGCGTACCGAGCTTTCGCCCAGCAACCCGGAGGTCCCCCTTGCGCGACCACACTGTCGTCGTCGGTTTCGGCACGAAAGGCCGGTCCGCGATCCGGACCGCCTGTGCGGCGGGGCTGCGGAAGGAGCAGGTCGTCGTGATCGATCCCGGTGCCAGGATGATCGACGCGGCGACGGCTGAAGGTTACGAGGGTGTGGTCGGTGACGGTACCCGCAGTGACGTCCTGCGGCGGGCGGAGGTGCAGCGGGCGGGCCGGATCATCATCGCGACGGAACGCGACGACACGGCCGTGCTCGTGATCCTGACGGCCCGCCAGCTCAATCCGCGGGCGAAGATCGTGGCCGCGGCGCGGGAGGAGGAGAACGCGCCGCTGCTGAAGCAGTCCGGCGCCGACGAGGTCATCACCAGCGCGGGAGCGGCCGGACGGCTGCTCGGCCTGTCCGTGCTCAGCCCCGCGGCGGGCCGGGTGATGGAGGACCTCATCCATCAGGGCAGCGGCCTCGACCTCGTCGAGCGGCCGGTCACCAAGGCCGAGGCGGGACGCGCCCCGCGTGAGACGGACGACCTGGTGGTGAGCGTCGTGCGCGGCCACCGGGTGCTGGCCTACGACGATCCGGCCCTCGGAGTGCTGGAGTTGACGGACCGACTCGTCACCATCGTGCGGGTGCCGCCGGAGGCGCCGAAGGCACTGCGCTTCTGACCGGGCTGCACGCCCTACGCACGGCCGCACCGCGCAACCGCGCTGCGCGGTCGTGGAGACGCAACCGTTACTTGCGGTTGTAGAGGCGCATCGTGACGGGCCCGAAGACCAGCACGAACAGTCCCGCCCAGCCCAGGGACCAGGCGACCTCGGCGGTCGGCCGGTCGCCGGCCATCAGCCCGCGCACCGCGGACGCGAGGTGGGTGACCGGGCTGTTGTTCACGAACGCCTGGAGCCAGCCCGGCATGGTCCTCGGGTCGACGAACACGTTGGACAGGAAGGTCAGCGGGAAGATCACCATCATGCTGACGCCCATCACCGACTTCTCGGTGCGCAGCAGCAGCCCGAACATGGTCCAGATCCACGAGAAGGCGAAGGAGAAGACGATCAGCAGGGCGATGCCGGTGAGGACCCCGAGGACCCCGCCGTCCGCCCGGTAGCCGAGGATCATGCCGACGGTGAGCATCACCACGGACGCGAGGGCGTAGCGCAGGGCGTCGCCGAGGAGATAGCCGACCATCGTCGAGGGCCGCCAGATCGGCAGCGAGCGGAACCGGTCGAAGACCCCCTTCTCGATGTCCGTGTTCACCGACACGCCCGTGTACATGGTGATCATCACGACCGACATCACGAGGATGCCGGGCAGCAGGAACTGGATGTACTCCCCGGGCGAGCCGGCCAGTGCGCCCCCGAAGAGGTACGTGTACATCAGCACCATCATGATCGGGAACGCCGTGACGTCGAACAGCTGCTCCGGCACGTGTTTGATCTTGAGGACGGCCCGCCAGCCGAAGGTGAGGGAGGCCGACCAGGCGCTCGGCCGCGGTGGGCGCTCCTTGGTGACCAGCAGCGCCGCGAGGGAGTCGGCGCGGACCGGCGCGAGGTCCCGGCTCTCGTTCGTCGTCCTGGTCGTCGCGGTGCTCATGCGGCCACCTCGTTCCCGACGGCGTCGTCCGCCTGGGTGTCGTGTCCGGTGAGGGCGAGGAAGACCTCGTCCAGGCTGGGCTGTCCCAGCGAGAAGTTGTCGACGGTGACGCCGGTCCTGGCCAGCTCGGCGAGTGCCCGGGCGGCCTGCTCGGCGGCCGTGTCACCGGCCGTCGCGGCCAGCCGGGCCGTCAGGGCCACCGGGTCGGGGTCGTGCTGCACCCGCGCGTCCAGCACCCGGCTCAGCACCTCGGCGGCCCGCTGACGCTGCTCGGCGTCCCGCAGCCTCAGGTGGACGGACCCGGCGCCCACGGACGCCTTCAGCTCGCCCTTGGTGCCTTCGGCGATCACCCTGCCGTGGTCGATGACGGCGATGCGGGACGCCAGCTGGTCGGCCTCGTCCAGGTACTGCGTGGTCAGCAGCACGGTGGTGCCCTGTGCGACCACCGCCCGCACGATGTCCCACACCTGGTTGCGGCTGCGCGGGTCGAGCCCGGTCGTCGGCTCGTCGAGGAAGAGCAGGTCGGGCGTGCTCAGGATGGACGCGGCGATGTCGATACGGCGGCGCATGCCGCCCGAGTAGTGCTTGACCTGCCTCGAGGCGGCGTTGGTGAGCCCGAAGGCCTCCAGCAGCTGTGCGGACCGCTCGCGCGCGGCCTTCTTGGCGTGCCCGAGGAGCCGGGCCAGCAGCACCAGGTTCTCGGCGCCGGTGAGGTCCTCGTCCACGGACGCGTACTGGCCGGTGAGGCTGACCAGGCCGCGCACCGCGTCGGCCTCGCGGACGACGTCGTGGCCGAAGACGTGGGCCTGGCCGCCGTCGGGCCGCAGCAGGGTGGCGAGCATCTTCACGGTGGTGGTCTTGCCCGCGCCGTTGGGACCGAGGACGCCGTAGACGGTGCCGGCGGGAACGGCGAGGTCCACGCCGTCCACGGCCCTGGTCCCGCCGAACGTCTTCACCAGGCCCGCGGTCTCGATCGCCGGGCCGGCGGTGTGCTGGCTCATGGTGGTGGTGTCCCTTCCGCGCACGGGATGATGCAGGGGAGACCTCCACCGCCGCACGAACTCATCGGTCGCGCACCGGATTCTCGCCGCGGGCCGGCCCGGCGGGCGGGACGGCCGCGACCGGTCACCGCGGGGTAGCGTCGCCCTCATGCATGCGATCACGATTCCTGAACCTGGTGGTCCCGAGGCGCTGGTGTGGGACGAGGTCCCCGACCCCGTGCCCGGCGAGGGCGAGGTGCTGGTCGAGGTGGCGGCCAGTGCCGTCAACCGTGCCGACGTCCTCCAGCGGCAGGGCTTCTACAACCCGCCGCCGGGGGCCTCTCCCTACCCCGGTCTGGAGTGCTCCGGCCGGATCGCCGCGCTCGGTCCGGGCGTCTCGGGCTGGGCCGTCGGCGACGAGGTGTGCGCTCTGCTCGCGGGCGGCGGATACGCGGAGAAGGTCGCCGTACCGGCCGGGCAACTGCTGCCGGTGCCCGAGGGGGTCGACCTCGTGCGGGCCGCGGCGCTGCCCGAGGTGGCCTGCACGGTCTGGTCGAACGTCTTCATGGTCTCCCACCTGCGTCCCGGCGAGACGCTGCTGGTGCATGGCGGCTCCAGTGGCATCGGCACGATGGCGATCCAGCTCGCCAAGGCCGTCGGTGCCACGGTCGCCGTCACCGCGGGCAGCGCGCAGAAGCTGGAGCGGTGCGCCGAGCTGGGCGCGGACATCCTGATCAACTACCGCGAGCAGGACTTCGTCGCCGAGATCGGGAAGGCCACCGACGGTGCCGGCGCCGACGTCATCCTCGACAACATGGGCGCCAAGTACCTGGACCGCAACGTCCAGAGCCTCGCCGTCAACGGCCGGCTGGCGATCATCGGCATGCAGGGCGGCGTCAAGGGCGAGCTGAACATCGGCGCGCTCCTCGGCAAGCGCGCCGCGATCAGCGCGACCTCGTTGCGGGCCCGCCCCCTCGGCGAGAAGGCGGCGATCGTCGCGGCCGTGCGCGAGCACGTCTGGCCGCTGCTCGCCGCCGGCCAGGTCCGTCCCGTCGTGGACCGCGAACTCCCGATGAGCGACGCGGCCGCGGCGCACCGGGTCGTCGAGGACAGCGGGCACGTCGGCAAGGTCCTGCTGGTCACCGGCTGAACCGGCGCCACCGGCCTCAGCCGCGGCGCAGCCGCAGGCCGAGGAGGCCGAGGCCGAGGCCCATGCCGATGAGGACCAGACCGCTGCCGAGGGGCAGGATCCGCAGCATGCGTCCGACGGGCCGCTCCTCGGCGGCCTCGGTCCGCCCCGCGGCCCGCGGCGACGCGGAGGGGACGAGCCGGGCCCCGGGCGGAGTCCCGTCCGGGGCGGTCGTCTCCTCGGCGAAGCCCTCCTCGTCACCGGCGTCCATGTCGGCGTCCACACCGGCGTCCATACCGGCATCCGTAGCGGCGTCCGTGTCCTCGTCGACGGCCTCGGGATCCGTCCCGGCCGTCTCCCGGGTGCGGCCGGGGCGCGCCCGGCCCTCCCCGGCCCGGCTTCCGGCCCGGCGGCCGTCGGGCGACGCCGAGTCCGGGGCGGACGGCGACGCGGTCGGGGACACCGCCGCGGGAACGGGTGACGGCGGGCCGGGCGACGGCGGGACGCGCTCGTGCCCGGCACCCTGCGAGGGCGTCGAGGCGGGACGGCCGTGCGCGGGACCGGTCTCGTACGCCGGACCGTCGCCGCTTGCCGGACCAGGACCGCGGGTCTCCCCAGAGCCGTGCGTCTCGCCAGAGCCGTGGGTCTCCCCAGAAGCGTGCGTCGGGCCACGGCCGGAGACCGGCCGGCCCTCGTCCGCCGGCGTGCTCCCGGCCGTCGGCCCGCTCCCGTGCGCGATGCTGCTCGCGTACGCCGCCCCGGAGCCGTACGCCGGTACCGCCGCGTCCGCCCGCACACCTCCGTACGGCAGCACGGCCACCAGCAGCCCCGTCCCCACTCCCACCCCGCACAGCCCCCGCCGCCATGGAGTCACACCCGTGACCCCCTCCCGGTGTCCAGTCGTCACACAATGAGGGCACAAGCCTCACATGACGGATTGAGGGCCGCATTCCGGACTGCGCCGGACGGGAAAGCGGGCGATCGCCCTTCACGGGGGGCGCCCCGATGATGAGGTGTAGGGGTGCGAGAGAATGACGGCATGGAGATGCCGAGGAACGAACGGTCGCCGGAGAACGCCCAGAAGATCCTGGTCGTAGGCCAGGACGGCATGGCTCTCGGTGGCATCGACGCGGACGACGACTCCCGTGAGATCCCCGTGACCGAGCAGGTCGAGCAGCCGGCGAAGGTCATGAGGATCGGCAGCATGATCAAGCAGCTGCTGGAGGAGGTGCGTGCGGCTCCCCTCGACGAGGCCAGCCGCGTCCGTCTCAAGGAGATCCACTCGAGCTCGGTGAAGGAGCTGGAGGACGGCCTGGCGCCGGAGCTGGTCGAGGAACTGGAGCGGCTCTCCCTGCCGTTCACGGAGGGGTCGACCCCGAGCGACGCGGAACTGCGGATCGCGCAGGCTCAGTTGGTGGGCTGGCTGGAGGGTCTGTTCCACGGGATCCAGACCACGCTGTTCGCCCAGCAGATGGCCGCGCGGGCCCAGTTGGAGCAGATGCGCCGTGCCCTGCCGCCGGGGGTGAGTGGTCCGGAGGGTCCCGAGGACCCGCGGGCGGGCGGCCGTTCGGGCGGCCCGTACCTGTAGGGCCCCGCCCGGGGAACCGATGCGCGTCCGTACCGACGAGGAAGGGCCCGGCGACCGACGCCGGGCCCTTCTCGGTCGTCCGGGGTCAGGACGGCGGGTTGCCCGTGGAGACGCTCAGCTCGATCTCCGGCATGTTCTCCGGGTCGACGTCCGTCCCGGCGGAGGGGAACTGGTCCATGACCGTGCCGTCGCCGTAGGTGTTCTCGTCCTGGTCCTTCGTCTTGATCGACCAACCGGCGGCCTGGAAACAGGCCTTGACCGAATCGATGTTCTTGAACTTGAAGCTGGGGACCCGGATCTTGTCGGGGTCGTTGTACGACTCCTGCGGCTCCGTGCACTCGCTCGTGTCGATCGTCTTGGACGTGTCCGGGCCCCGGTAGCCGGTGTCCTTCGTCGTCGAGGTGGAGGCGATGGTGACGGGTTCGCCGTCCTTGTCGTCGCCACCGCCGCCGCCGGAGGCGAGGGTGCCGATCAGGGCGCCGACGGCCGCGACGGCCACGATCGCCGACCCGACGAGCGCTCCCGCGTTGTTCCTGCGGCCGCCTCCGGACGCGCCCGGGGCCTGCTGGTTCGTGGGGTACCCGGACGGGGTCTGCGGACCCTGCTGGTGACCGTAGGCCGGAGCGGGCGTCCGGTAGCCCTGCTGCGGATAGCCGTACGACGGAGCGGGCGTCTGGGGAGTTCCGTATGGGTTGGGTGTCGGGGCCGGCTGGTACGGCGTCTGGACGTTGCCCACCGGGGTCTGGGGGCTCTGGCCGACCGGCGGGAACACCGCGGAGCCGACGCCCGAGCCGCTCTGCGAGGGGGTGCCGGGCACGATGCTCGGCGGCGCGGGCTGGAAGGAGGCCGCGACGCGCAGGCACTCGTCGCGCATGGCGACGGCGGTGGGGAAGCGTTCGTTCGGGTTCTTCTTCAGCGCGCGGGCGACCAGGGCGTCGACGGCCGGCGGCAGCGCGCGGTTGATGGCGGACGGGGCCACCGGCTCCTCCTGCACGTGCGCGTACGCGATCGCCAGCGGCGAGTCGGCGTCGAACGGCAGTCGTCCGGTGACCAGTTGGAAGAGCATGATGCCGACCGAGTACAGGTCGGAGCGGGCGTCCACGCCGCGGCCGAGGGCCTGTTCGGGCGAGAGGTACTGCGGAGTGCCGACGACCATGCCGGTCTGCGTCATCGAGGTGACGCCGGACTGCATCGCGCGCGCGATGCCGAAGTCCATGACCTTGACGACGCCGCGCTTGGTCATCATCACGTTGCCCGGCTTGATGTCGCGGTGGACCAGGCCCATCTCGTGGCTGATCTCCAGCGCGGCCAGCACGTCCGCGGTGATCTTCAGGGCCTTGTCGGCGGGCATCGCGCCCTGCCGCCGCACGTCCTCGTCGAGCACCGAGCCGAGCGGGCGGCCCTCGACGTACTCCATGACGATGTACGGCGTGGTCAGGCCGTCGACGTCGTCCTCGCCGGTGTCGAAGACCGAGACGATGTTGGTGTGGGTGAGCTTGGCCACGGCCTGGGCCTCGCGGCGGAAGCGCTCGCGGAAGGCCTGTTCGCGGCCGAGTTCGGTGTGGAGCGTCTTGACCGCGACCTGCCGGTCGAGCACCGAGTCGTAGGCGAGGTGGACCGAGGCCATGCCGCCCTCGCCGAGCAAGTCGCGCAGCTGATAGCGGCCACCGGCGAGCGCCCGCCCCGCGTACCGGCCCTGCGCGCCGTCCTGGCTCATTCTCTGCGTCCCCCGTCAGGCCCTCAGCGCTGCCGCTCGCCGTGGCTTGCCCATTGATCGAAAGTGCTATTCCCGGCCAAGTCTGCCCCAGGGCACCGACACGTCAAGCTCGGTGCCCGTTCCGTGACCGTACGCGCAAGAAGAGTCGCGGAAGCGTTACAGGTGCCGTACTCCCGGTGCACAGGATTTGCACGCCGATGCGGAGTGCGGGTTTGATGGCCGATCCGTCTGGGGCCGATACCCGGGCTGATCCCGGACCGGCGGCTTGCGCGGAGGCTGTAGCGTGGCCGACGGAGACCGTGACAACACCGCGCGCACCGCGGGCAGAAACGACGGCGAGGACTGATGGCACAGCAGCAGCGCGCTCAGGGCCCGTCCGACCCCGAGGCGACTGGCGGCGGTATGTCAGATGCGCCGGAGATGTGGGGTAACGGCGGACTTGTCGGGGACGGCCGTTACCGGCTGACCGGCAGACTCGGGCGGGGCGGCATGGCGGAGGTGTTCGCCGCCGAGGACGTGCGTCTCGGCCGTACCGTCGCGGTCAAGCTGCTGCGCGCGGATCTCGCCGAGGACCCGGTGTCCAAGGCTCGCTTCACGCGCGAGGCCCAGTCGGTGGCCGGTCTCAACCACCACGCGATCGTCGCCGTGTACGACTCCGGCGAGGACGTCGTCGGCGGCCAGAGCGTGCCGTACATCGTGATGGAGCTGGTCGAGGGGCGGACGATCCGCGACCTGCTCCTCAACGCCGAGGCGCCGGGGCCCGAGCAGGCGCTGATCATCGTCTCCGGGGTGCTGGAGGCGCTCGCCTACTCGCACCAGCACGGCATCGTGCACCGCGACATCAAGCCGGCGAACGTGATCATCACCGACAACGGCGCGGTGAAGGTGATGGACTTCGGTATCGCGCGCGCCCTGCACGGGGCGTCGACGACGATGACGCAGACCGGCATGGTGATGGGCACCCCGCAGTACCTCTCCCCGGAGCAGGCGCTCGGCAAGGCCGTCGACCACCGCTCCGACCTGTACGCCACCGGCTGCCTGCTGTACGAACTGCTCGCGCTGCGGCCGCCCTTCACCGGTGAGACGCCGCTGTCGGTGGTCTACCAGCACGTGCAGGACATCCCGGTCCCGCCGTCGCGGACCTCGGACGGCGTGTGCCCGCCGGAACTCGACGGCCTCGTCATGCGTTCCCTCGCCAAGGACCCCGACGACCGCTTCCAGACCGCGGAGGAGATGCGCGGCCTCGTCCAGTACGGCCTCCAGATGCTGTACGACCAGGGTGCCCACTCCGGCACCTGGAACACCGGCCCGGTCGGGGCGGCCACCGGCGCGGGTGCCGCCGCGGCGGGCTTCGCGAGCACCAGCGTGCTGCCGCAGGGCACCGGCGGCTCCCACACCTCGCAGATCCCGCAGCCGATCCTGCCCGCCGGCTACGGCAGTGGCGACGACGGCGGGTTCGAGGGACACGGCAACCAGGGCAACGGCCGCGGCAGGCTGTGGATCCTCGCCGTCCTCGCGGTGATCGCCATCGCCGCGGGCGTCGCGCTCGCGCTGAACACCAAGGGCGGCGGCAGCGGCGGCGGCAGCGGGACCTCGACGTCGCCGAGCGCCACCCCGTCCGCCTCGGACGACCGGACGAGCCCGTCGCCGAGCGAGGAGCCGTCCGACGAGGCGTCGCAGGACACCTCCGAAGGCGGCAGCACCGGTTCGAACTCCGGGTCCGACTGGACGCCGTCGTACACGCCGTCGTACGAGCCGTCCCCGGATTACAGCAGTCAGCCGTCGGACAAGCCGTCGGATCCGGTGTCGAGCGACCCCGGCACCACCGGCGGCACCACCACCGGCGGCACCGCCGACCCCGGCACCACCGGCGGCGGCACCGCCGACCCGGGAACCACCGGCGGCGGTACCACCGACGGTGGCACCACCGACGGCGGTACGACGCAGGGCGGCACCCTCTCCGGCGTCACCACCGGCGGCAGTGCCGGCGAGGCCGGCTGACCGGCCGCACGACGCCGCGCACGCGCGCGTGAGCCCTTTTTGACGGGGCCTCACGCGCGCGTGCGCGTTGCGGGGCACTCCCCTCGGCGGCCCTCAGTCCGTGAACGCGTCGCACACCGCGTCGTACTCCCGGGTCCACCACACCACGAGGGCGGAGGCGGCCGGGAACTGCGGGTCGGCGCGGGTGTCGCCGCGCTCGTAGTGCCAGCGCAGCATCCAGAAGTCGTTCAGGCGCTCCCACCACACCCGGTGCACGGCCGCCGCCAGTTCGCGGGACGTGGCCCCGGCGGCGGGCCGGTACGCGCGCGCGTACGCCCGCGCCTTCGGCAGGTCGAGGGTGCCGTCGGGCCGGACGAAGAAGATCGCGGCGGCACGTACGGCCTCCTCGGCACGGGGCTGCACGCCGAGCCGGTCCCAGTCGACGATGGCGGCGGGGGCCTCCCCGCGGTAGAGCAGGTTGAACGGGTGGAAGTCGCCGTGCACCCAGCCGGCCGGGCCGGCGTGCGGGGGGCGCCGGTCGGCGTGCCGTTCCAGCAGGGTGCGGCGCTCCAGGAGCCGGTGGCGGGCCAGTTCGTCGAAGGAGCCGGCGGGGCGGTGCCGGCGCACGCGCGCGAGGAGGCCGTCGATCAGGGCGAAGGTGTCGGCGGGCGCGGGGCTCTCGGCGGGAGCGGCGCCGGTTCGCGCCCGGGACGGCATCACGCGTTCCAGGCTGGCGTGGACCGTCCCCAGCAGCGCCCCCAGACGCCCGCACGCGCCGGGGGTGAGCTGGGCGCCGTGGCGGTGCCGGCCGTCGATCCACGGGTGCAGGGCGTAGGCGTGGCCGCCGACGACGGCGACCGTGCGTCCGTCGCGGCCGGGCAACGGGGGCGCGACCGGGACCCCCAGGGCGGCGAGGCGCTGGGTGGCCCGGTGCTGGCGGGCGATCGAGTCCGGGTCCGCGGTGTCGGGATCGAAGTGGTGCTTGAGGAAGTAGCGGCCGCGGGTGGTGCGCAGCCGGTAGCCGCGGTTCAGCAGCCCCTGGTCGACGGGCTCACAGGCGAGCGCGGAACCGGCGGCGTAGCGCCGGAGCAGGGCGCCCACAGGGGGCGCGTGGGGCATCAGGGGTGGTACACAGGAGCGCGGCACGCGCCGATGGTAGGGCACGTGGCGAGGCTGTGAGCTGGGCGTTGTCACAGACAGTCACCGAACGTCACAAGTGATCTCGGGTGGTCGGCTTGGGGCGTGCCTCGGCGGCGAAGTGGTCCCGGCGGGTGCCGTCCGCCGGCCGGTCGGTCACTCGTCGCAGGCGGGGGCGGCGGTCGGCGGGGGCGCGCGGCGGGCTTCCCGGAGTGCGGATCCGGAGGGAACGGTGGAGAAATGTTCCTTTTTATCTGAATGTGGGTGCGGAGCCACTCCCGAGCGGAAACTCTTCCCGTGACCTGGGTGCGCGGGATAACGTGCCGTTGCTCCGGCCTCCTGCAAGGCTGTGACCAGGCCCCTTCCGGACTTTGCCGATTTACTTGGAAATCCAAGCAAAAACGCAGGTCAAGTGGGGTTTCACAGAAATGTGTCGCACTGGGTAACGTGAGGCTTGCAGGGCGCTCGCCGGGGCACCTGTCACGCCTGTTCCGGCCGAGGGCACCCACCCCGTGCACGGGTCGAGGAACAGGTGAGCCGCACTGGTCACCCGGCAACCCCGGGGGCCGGACCGACGGAGGAGCACACGTGACCGTGGAGAGCACTGCCGCGCGCAAGCCGCGACGCAGCGCCGGAGGCAAGGCCGGCGCCACCGGCACCGGCACCGGGACGGCGGCCGAGGCCACCGGCACGGCGGCCAAGGCCACCGGCGCCAAGCGCGCCACCCGCACCAGCCGCGCCGCCGCCGGGAAGGGCACCGCCGAGCCCCAGCTCGTGCAGCTGCTGACGCCCGAGGGCGAGCGCGTCAAGAACGCCGAGTACGACCCGTACGTCGCCGACGTGACGCCCGAGGAACTGCGCGGTCTCTACCGCGACATGGTGCTCACCCGCCGCTTCGACGCCGAGGCCACCTCCCTCCAGCGCCAGGGCGAGCTGGGCCTGTGGGCCTCGCTGCTCGGCCAGGAGGCCGCCCAGATCGGCTCCGGCCGGGCCCTGCGCGACGACGACTACGTCTTCCCGACCTACCGCGAGCACGGCGTCGCCTGGTGCCGCGGCGTCGACCCGGCGAACCTGCTCGGCATGTTCCGCGGCGTCAACAACGGCGGCTGGGACCCCAACGGCAACAACTTCCACCTGTACACGATCGTGATCGGCTCGCAGACGCTGCACGCCACGGGCTACGCGATGGGCGTGGCCAAGGACGGCGCGGACTCGGCGGTCATCGCCTACTTCGGCGACGGCGCCTCCAGCCAGGGCGACGTGGCCGAGTCGTTCACCTTCTCCGCGGTCTACAACGCGCCGGTCGTGTTCTTCTGCCAGAACAACCAGTGGGCGATCTCCGAGCCGACCGAGAAACAGACCCGCGTGCCGCTCTACCAGCGCGCCCAGGGCTACGGCTTCCCGGGCGTCCGCGTCGACGGCAACGACGTCCTCGGCTGCCTCGCGGTCACCAAGTGGGCGCTGGAGCGGGCCCGCAGGGGCGAGGGGCCGACCCTCGTCGAGGCGTACACGTACCGCATGGGCGCCCACACCACCTCCGACGACCCGACGCGCTACCGCCACGACGACGAGCGGGCGGCCTGGGAGGCGAAGGACCCGATCCTGCGCCTGCGCCGGTACCTGGAGGCCTCAAACCACACGGACGACGGATTCTTCGCGGAACTCGAGTCCGAGAGCGAGGCGTTGGGCAGGCGAGTGCGCGAAGCGGTCCGTTCCATGCCGGACCCGGACCACTTCGCCATCTTCGAGAACGTGTACGCGGACGGGCATGCGCTCGTCGACGAGGAGCGGGCCCAGTTCGCCGCCTACCAGGCGTCGTTCGCGGACGCTCCCGAGGGGGGTAACTGAGATGGCGGAGAAGATGGCTCTGGCCAAGGCGATCAACGAGTCGCTGCGCAAGGCCCTGGAGTCGGACCCCAAGGTCCTCGTCATGGGTGAGGACGTCGGCAAGCTCGGCGGCGTGTTCCGGGTGACGGACGGCCTCCAGAAGGACTTCGGCGAGTCCCGCGTCATCGACACCCCGCTGGCCGAGTCGGGCATCGTGGGCACGGCGATCGGCCTGGCCCTGCGCGGCTACCGCCCGGTGGTGGAGATCCAGTTCGACGGCTTCGTCTTCCCGGCCTACGACCAGATCGTCACCCAGCTCGCGAAGATGCACGCGCGTGCGCTCGGCAAGGTCAAGATGCCGGTCGTCATCCGCATCCCCTACGGCGGCGGCATCGGCGCCGTCGAGCACCACTCGGAGTCCCCCGAGTCGCTCTTCGCGCACGTGGCGGGCCTGAAGGTGGTCTCCCCGTCGAACGCCGGCGACGCCTACTGGATGATGCAGCAGGCCATCCAGAGCGACGACCCGGTGATCTTCTTCGAGCCCAAGCGGCGCTACTGGGACAAGGGCGAGGTCGACCCCGAGGCGATCCCCGGCCCCCTGCACGGGGCGCGGGTCGTCCGCGAGGGCACCGACCTGACCCTGGTCGCCTACGGCCCGATGGTCAAGCTCTGCCAGGAGGCCGCCGCCGCGGCCGCCGAGGAGGGCAAGAACCTGGAGGTCCTGGACCTGCGGTCGGTCTCCCCGCTCGACTTCGACTCGATCCAGGCCTCGGTGGAGAAGACCCGCCGGCTGGTCGTCGTCCACGAGGCGCCGGTGTTCTTCGGCTCGGGCGCGGAGATCGCGGCCCGGATCACGGAGCGCTGTTTCTACCACCTGGAGGCCCCGGTGCTCCGGGTCGGCGGCTACCACGCCCCGTACCCGCCGGCGCGCCTGGAGGAGGAGTACCTGCCGGGTCTGGACCGGGTACTCGACACCGTCGACCGCGCCCTGGCGTACTGAGGAGAGGGTCGTGACGACGATGACGGAAGCGTCCGTGCGCGAGTTCAAGATGCCCGACGTGGGCGAGGGCCTCACCGAGGCCGAGATCCTCAAGTGGTACGTCCAGCCCGGCGACACGGTGACCGACGGCCAGGTGGTGTGCGAGGTCGAGACGGCCAAGGCGGCCGTCGAGCTGCCCATTCCCTACGACGGCGTGGTGCGGGAGCTGCGGTTCCCCGAGGGCACCACGGTCGACGTCGGCGTGTCGATCATCGCGGTGGACGTGTCGGGAGGGTCGGCCCCGGCCGGCGCCCCCGCTCCCGCCCCCGCGCCCGCCGTGGAGCGGCAGCCCGAGGAGCCGAAGACCGAGGGGTCCGGCCGCCAGCCGGTCCTCGTCGGTTACGGCGTGGCCGCGTCCTCCACCAAGCGCCGCCCGCGCAAGAGCGCCGAGATCCCGGCGCAGGAGCCGGCGGCGGCCTCCACGGCCGTCCAGGCGGAACTGAACGGACACGGCACGGCCCCCGCGGCCGCCCCCGTCCCGGCCGCCCCCGCTCCCGCCGCCGCCCCGGCCGCCGACCGGTCCCGCCCGCTGGCCAAGCCGCCCGTGCGCAAGCTGGCCAAGGACCTGGGCGTGGACCTCGCCTCGGTGGTCCCGTCCGGCCCGGACGGCATCATCACCCGCGAGGACGTCCACGCCGCCGCGGCCCCCGCGCAGGCCCCGGCCGGGCCGACGGCACCGCAGTCCGTGCCGGCGGCCGCCCCGGTGCCGGCCGCCGCCCCCGCGCAGGCCCCGGCTCCGGTCGCCGCGTACGACACGGCACGCGAGACCCGTGTCCCGGTCAAGGGTGTCCGCAAGGCGACGGCGGCGGCGATGGTGGGCTCGGCGTTCACGGCGCCGCACGTCACCGAGTTCGTGACGGTCGACGTCACGCGCACGATGAAGCTCGTCGAGGAACTCAAGCGGGACCCCGACAAGTACGGGATGCGGGGTCTGCGGGTCAATCCGCTCCTGCTGATCGCCAAGGCCCTGCTGGTCGCCATCAGGCGCAACCCGGACGTCAACGCGTCCTGGGACGAGGCCAACCAGGAGATCGTGCGCAAGCACTACGTCAACCTGGGCATCGCGGCCGCGACCCCGCGCGGGCTGATCGTGCCGAACATCAAGGACGCCCACGACAAGACGCTGCCGGAGCTGGCCGAGGCGCTCGGCGAGCTGGTGGCGACGGCGCGCGAGGGCAGGACCTCCCCCGCGGCCATGCAGGGCGGCACGGTGACCATCACCAACGTCGGCGTCTTCGGCGTCGACACCGGTACGCCGATCCTCAACCCCGGCGAGTCCGCGATCCTCGCGGTGGGCTCGATCAAGCTCCAGCCGTGGGTCCACAAGGGCAAGGTGAAGCCGCGCCAGGTCACCACGCTGGCGCTGAGCTTCGACCACCGCCTGGTCGACGGCGAACTGGGCTCCAAGGTGCTCGCCGACGTGGCGGCCGTCCTGGAGCAGCCGAAGAGACTGATCACCTGGGGCTGACCCGCGCACACCCCGTCCGGAGGAGCCGCGTACCCGCGTGCCGGGGACGCGGCCTCCTCCGCAGGCGGGGCGAGGGCGGCGGGGACGCGGCGGCGGATCGGGAGCGGGCCGGTCCCCCCCGCACCGGCGGGGCCGGCCTCCCCTCACCTCCGCACCGCGCCCCCGGGGTCCTCCCGCATCCAGTGCCCCGTGGTGCTCCACCCCAGCAGCCGACGGCCCGCTCCGGAATCCGCCGAGCCGCCCTCCGCGACCTGGCACAGCCCGGTGACCGCCGGGTACAGCCGGCCCGCGACGTGCCCCGGCCGGCGCTCGGCCTCCTCCGCCAGCCAGGACAGGGTGCGGTCCCGCTCCGCCGCCGTGCACAGGGACAGGTGGAACACCATCTGGCGCCAGGCGTAGGCGGTGTCCTTGATGGTGGCCAGGGGGCGCGGGTTGCCGTGGATCCGGGCGGTCAGCCGGCACACCGTGCCGAAGCTGCGCCGGGCCAGGTCCTCCCAGCCGGTGGCGGGGGCGATGCCGACCCGGTGGACCAGGGTGGCGAGGTTGTGCGTGGTGAGGATCTGCGCCTGCTCGATCACCGTGCCGTTCGCCGCCGTGGAGCCGTGCCCGTACCCGTGCCCGTACCCGCGCCCGGAGCCGTGCTCGCGGCCGGACGAGGACGGCCGGGCCCGTTCGGCGCACAGCTTCGCGAACCCCGGGGAGGTGCGGGGCCGGGTCTGCCGGTTCTGCGCCTCGGCGGCCTCGGTGATCGCCATGTCGCGGATCGCGCGGTAGTCGACGGCGTAGTAGCGCTCGTACAGCGAGCCCCCGCCCAGGAGCTCCGCCGCGACGCGGGCCGCGGCGAGGAACTTCGGGGTGAAGGTGCCCATGAAGATGTCCGCGGCCAGCTCCTCCACCAGGGGAGCGCCCAGTTCGGCCTGGCGGGCCAGCACGGCCAGCTCGCGGACCAGCGGGTTGGGCAGGACGGTGGCCGGGAAGGCCTGTACGGCCAGTTCGCCCAGCTGCCGCAGCGTGAGCGCGGTTTCCGTGCCCGTCCCGGGGTCGGAGCGCTGCCCGGCCACGGCCCTCACCCAGGGCAGTTCCTCCGCCCGCACCTGCCGTTCGAGGTTGAGCAGCAGCAGCGACCGGCGGTCGCGGAAGGCCCGGTGGCCGGCGGCGGCCAGCGTGCGCAGGGACTCGTCCGGGTAGGCCCGCGCGGTGGTGACGGCGACGAGCTGCGGGACCAGTTCGGCCAGCACCTCCGCGGACGGCACGAGACCGCGCTCCACGAGCGTGCCGACGGGCGCGCTCAGCGCGGCCTCGACCGGCCGCCGCAGGGCGGCCGGGATCGCGGCGCCCGCGGGCAGTCCGGTCTCCCGCGCCTCCCGCGCGCCCACCGGGAGCAGGAGCGGCTCGATCTCCGCGGCTCCCGTCTCGCGGGGCAGTCCGGCCAGCCGCCGCAGCACCAGCCGGGCGAGCGCGTGGTGCGAGGGGAGCGCCGCCTGGGCGGCCTGTTCCCGGCGCAGCGCCGTCAGCCGTGCGGAGCCGGGCAGCCCGCGGCGCCGGACCATGGAGGTGACGGCGTGCCGCAGCAGCCCGGATCCGCGCGCGTCCAGCTCCCGCCCGGCGACGGTCTCCTCCAGGGCGTTCCGCAGGATCGCCAGGTTCTGCCGGGGGTCGAGGTGCTTGGTGCAGTACGTGTGCCGAAGGGCCAGGCCGGCGTAGCGGCGCAGCAGTTCGCCGCCGCGCCCGCGCCAGTCGGCGCCGGGGGCGCGGGCCAGGACGCGCCCGTCCTCGTCGGCCGTCTCCAGCCAGAGCGCGAGCAGTTCGTCCCCGAACGGCTGCCAGACGGTCAGCGCCTCGCGCTGTGTCTCCACGGCCCGGCTGGGCGTGCGCCGGGCGAGTGCGTCGACGGCGTCGCCGACGGTACGGCGGTGCACTGCGCCGGGGTCGGGCGCCGGGAGGCCGGACGGCTTGGGCGTGAACCGCAGGAGGCCGGCGAACGGGGCGAGTTCCCCGACGAGGTCGAGCGCCGCCTCCGTCTCCCCCGCCCGCGCCAGCCACGCCACGGTGAGCAGGGCGGCCTCCTCGGGCACGGTCACCTCGTACCGTCCGGAGTCGAGCAGCTCGTGGAGCAGGCCGAGCCCTTCCTCGGACAGCCAGTACGCGAACAGGTCCCGCCGGTTCTCGGGGACGCCCGCCCGGCGCGCGGCCTCGGCCTCATGGGCCAGCAGGGGTCCGCCGGCGGCCGGCTTCCCGGTGGCGAAGCCGCCGCGCACGACCTCGGGCGTCACCCAGGCGGGCAGCCCGGCGACGGGGGTGCGGGAGCCGATCGTCAGCCGTCCGTCCGCCATGCCCGACAGGACGTCGCGCCAGCGCCGGCCCCGTTCCCGCGCGCGGCGGCGGGTCTCGGGGTCCTGGTGGTTCCGGGCGGTCGCGAGTGCCTCGGCCAGTCGGCGGTACGCGTGGCCCGGGTTCGCCTCTGCGGGATGCTGCTGGTCAGCGTCGTGGTTCATAAGCCGGCGTGACGGGTTCCGCCCCCGTGCCCTCCGGGAGGGAAGCCCGGTGCTCTGCTGCTGAGCTACACGCCGAGGAGCCGACGTGGCGGGTTCCGCCCCCGCGCCCTCCGGGTCCCGAGCCCGGTGCTCTGCTGCTGAGCTACACGTCGTCGGCACCGACGCTAGAACCCGGACGGGCGTGCGGACAAGGGGATTTCACGAAGGACGGCGGCGGGCGACGGGTGGTGGGCCTCGGACGACGGACGGCGGAGCCCGGGCGGCGGGCGGCGGGTCTCGGGCTTCGGGTGAGGGACGGCGGGCGGCGGGCGGTGGGCCCGGTGGTGGGTCAGGTCACGCGGGCACGTGGACGGACGACACGCGGCTGGCGACCAGGCGTTCCCGTTCCCGGCGGGCCGCACGGGAGCGCAGCCGCAGGATCTGGCTGACCCCGAGCGCCTGGAGCGCGAACACCGAGGAGAAGGCGATCCGGTAGTCGTCGCCGGTCGCGTCCAGCAGGACGCCGATCGCGAGCAGGGTCGACATGGAGGCGACGAACCCGCCCATGTTGGTGATGCCGGACGCGGTGCCCTGCCGCTCCGGCGGGTTCGCGGGCCGCGCGAAGTCGAAGCCGAGCATCGACGCCGGTCCGCAGGCGCCCAGCACCGTGCACAGCGCGACGAGCAGCCACATCGGCGCGTGGTCGCCGGGGTAGGCCAGCGTGGCCGCCCACAGCAGCGCGGTCGCCCCGACCGTGCCGAGCGCCAGGGGGAGCCGCGCCCCGTGGTGCCGGGCGACGACCTGGCCGTAGACGAGTCCGACGGCCATGTTGGACAGGACGACCAGGGTCAGCAGTTCGCCGGCGGTGGCGCGGCTGAGGCCCTGCGCCTCGACGAGGAACGGCATGCCCCACAGCAGCAGGAACACCATCGCCGGGAACTGGGTGGTGAAGTGCACCCACAGGCCCAGCCGCGTCCCCGGCTCCCGCCAGGACTCGGCGATCTGCCGCCGTACGTAGGCGGTGCCCCGGTGCGGGAACGGCTGGGGCTCGTGGCCTTCGGGGTGGTCCTTCAGGAACAGCAGGAGCAGGACGAGGACGACGACCCCGGCGAGCGCGCTGCCCGCGAACGCGGCCGTCCATCCGATGCCGTGCAGCAGCCGGGCCAGGAGCAGGGTGGAGACGAGGTTGCCCGCCATGCCGGCCAGGCCCGCGAGCTGCGCGACGAGGGGGCCGCGCCGGGCCGGGAACCAGCGGGTGCCGAGCCGCAGCACGCTGATGAACGTCATCGCGTCGCCGCAGCCGAGCAGGGCGCGCGAGGCGAGGGCGGTGCCGTAGGTGGGGGAGAAGGCGAAGCCGAGCTGTCCGGCGGTGAACAGGACGACTCCGATGGCCAGCACCTTCTTGGTGCCGAGCCGGTCGACCAGCAGTCCGACGGGTATCTGCATGCCGGCGTAGACCAGCAGCTGGAGGATCGAGAAGGTCGACAGGGCCGAGGCGTTCACGTCGAAGCGGTCGGCGGCGTCGAGGCCGGCCACCCCCAGGGACGTGCGGAAGATGACGGCGACGAAGTAGACGGAGACGCCGATCCCCCAGACGGCTGCCGCGCGCCGTCCGCCCGGGGGTGCCCCCTCCGGGGGAGGGTCACCCGGCAGGGTGATGTTGCTCATCGGACCTCACCCCGCGCCAGGTGCGAGAACCAGTCGACGTGCCGGTGGACGATTTCCACGGCCGCCTCCGCGTCGCCGGAGCGCAGGGCCCGGAGTATCTCCTCGTGCTCGGCGAGGGTCTTGGCGATCCGGTCGGGGTGGGAGTGCATCACGGCGACGCCCATCCGCAACTGGCGGTCGCGCAGCTGGTCGTAGAGCCGGGACAGGATCTCGTTGTCGCCGCTGCGGACGATCTCGGCGTGGAAACAGCGGTCGGTGACGGCGGCCCCGGCGAGGTCGCCGGCGGCGGCCTGCGCCTTCTGCTGCGCCAGGAGTTCCTCGAGCCGCCGGATCAGCCCGGCGGGGGCGGGGACGGCCTTGCGCGCCGCGTGCTCCTCGACCAGCAGCCGGGTCTCCACGACGTCCTTGATCTCCTGGGCGGAGACCGGCAGGACCAGGGCGCCCTTCTTCGGGTAGAGCTTGATCAGCCCCTCGGCCTCCAGGCGCAGCAGTGCCTCGCGCACCGGTGTCCGCGACACCCCGACGGCCTCGGCCAGCTCGCCCTCGGTGAGGAGGGCGCCGCCCTCGTAACGGCGGTCCAGGACACTCTGTTTGACGTGCGCGTAGACGCGTTCGGCGGCGGGGGGCCGCTTGACGGGCGCGGGTGCGGCGGAAGACATGCGGACAGCATAGATACAACAGGGGTGCAAGGGGGAGCCGGTTCCAGCATGCGGAACGGGCGTCCGTCCGGCGTCCGCGCGGCCCGGGGCGAGGGGGTGAGGGGGTGAGGGCTCCCGGGGCGAGAGGGCGAGGGGGCGAGAGGGCGAGGGGGCGAGGGGGCGAGGGGGCGAGAGGGCGAGGGGGTGAGGGGGCGAGGGCTCCCGGGGCGAGAGGGCGAGGGGTGGGGGCTGAAGGACGAGGGGCGGGTCGGGAATTCCTCGCGGCGGACGCACAACCATCTGTGCTACTTACGTGTCACACACATGCGGCCCCTCCTGTTTTCCCCTCCAACTCGGCCGCATCGCAGGGGCATTCGACGTAATCGGGGTATTTCAGTTGATAACCGCCATCAAGGGGTTCCGTGGCCGCAGAGCCGCAGCCGTCGCCGTCACGGCCGGCGCAGTGCTCGCGACCGGCGCCCTCACCGCGGCGCCCGCGCAGGCCGTCACGACGCCCACCGTCACCGCCAAGGGCGCGTACCTGATGAACAGCGCGACCGGCGCGACGCTCTACAGCAAGTCCGCCGACTACAAGAGGCTCACCGCCTCCACCACGAAGGTCATGACCGCGAAGGTCGTGCTCTCGCAGTCGAACCTGAACCTCGACACCCGGGTCACGGTCAGGAAGGAGGTCAGCGACTACATGGTCCGCGAGGGCTACCCCTCGTCGGCCAGGCTGATCGTCGGCGACAAGGTCACCGTCCGCCAGCTGCTGTACGGGATGATGCTGCCGTCCGGCTGCGACGCGGCGATGGTCCTCGCCGACAAGTTCGGCACCGGCACGACCGTCGCGGCCCGCACCAAGAACTTCATCGCCAAGATGAACACCACGGCGAAGAACCTGGGCATGACGAACACGCACTTCGACTCGTTCGACGGCCTCACGAACGGCTCCAACTACTCGACGCCGCGCGACCTGACGAAGCTCGGCCGCAGCGTGATGAAGAGCTCCACGTTCAAGGCGGTCGTGAAGACCAAGTCCTACACGGCGAAGACGATCACCAAGACCGGCGCCACCCGCACCATGGCGCCGTGGACCAACACCAACACCCTGCTGGGCTGGAACGGCACGCTGGGCATCAAGACCGGCTCCGGCACCCAGGCCAAGTACTGCCTCATCTTCGCCGCCACGCTCAACGGCGAGTCGGTCGTGGGCACCGTCCTCACGGCTCCCGACGCGGCGAGCCGCACGACCGACGTGAAGAAGCTCATCAACTACGGCTACGCCAGGATCAGCTGACGCCGGTACATCCTTTGTGCGACGGGCCCGCCGTGATCCACACGGCGGGCCCGTTCCGTCGCGGCCGCCCCGGCGGCTACCTGGTCACCGCGAAGTTCCGCAGGATCGCCGCCGTCAGTTCCGGTTCGCCCTCGGCCTTCACCCGGTCCGCCACCGCCGCCGGGGTGACCCGGCCGCAGGCCAGCCGGACGTACGTCTCCCAGTCGAGGGAGAAGGAGGCGGCCGGGCCGAGCGCGGGGGCCGTCTCCAGGGTGCCGCGGCCCTGGATGTCGACGCGGATCGTGCGCAGGAACTCGACCGGCCCGTGGACGTCGAAGACGATCGCGGAGCTGCGCGGCGCGTCGGCCTTCTCGGCGACGACGGCCGGCAGCGCGTCGAGCAGCACGTCGCGGGCGATGTGCGCGCCGGGGGAGTCGAGGTTGCCGGGGTGGCCGAGGGCGGCCCGCAGGTCCTGCTCGTGCACCCATACGGCGAACGCGTGGTTGCGCATCGAGTCCTCGAGGGTCAGCTCGGTGCCGAGGTGACCGCGGACCATGGTGTCCGGCTGGCGCGTCTCGTTCCGCAGCTGCCGGTTGCGGCGGATGATCATGAGTTCCAGCTCGGAGGTCATCTCCGGCGCCGTGTGGTGGCGGCGGACGTCGACCTGCATCTCCATGTAGCGCTGGAAGTCGTTCGTGACGTGGAACAGGTCGCGCGGCAGCGTGTGGATGGGGCGCGGATCGCCGTACATCTCGCTGTCCAGGCCGATGACGTGCGAGACGAGGTCGCGGACCGACCAGCCGGGGCACGGCGTCCGCCTGTTCCACTCACCCTCGACAAGCGGCTGCACCAGCTCGGATATCGCTTCGATGGAGTGGGTCCAGGCGTCGGCGTAGGGCTGGAGGGTGGGATGCAGACTCACGGAACGGGACCCCTCGGCGGTCGGTACACGGGCGGGTTGTGGCAGCGTTGCCAGCGGGAGGCGGCTCTCGGCGGTGTCTCGAAACGCTAAGTTACGCTGCTGTGAGGCACCCCGGCAGTGCTTTCGTGTGACGATCGTAGGCCCGTATGGACGGCTCGAATGCCAGGACGGTGGTAGTGTGCGCGCCTCTCTGATCCAGATTGCCGTGGATGAGGGTGAATCGGCCGAATCGCGGCGGAGTCGGGTCGCGGCCCTGGTGCGGGATCAGGCCGGTGTCGCCGACCTGGTGGTCCTGCCCGAGCTGTGGACGACCGGCGCCTTCGCCTACGAGGAGTTCGCCGCCGGGGCCGAGCCGCTGGACGGGCCGACGTACGGGGCGATGGCCGAGGCGGCGCGTGACGCGGGCGTGTGGCTGCACGCGGGCTCGATCCCCGAGCGGGCCCCCTCCGGCGGCGGCTCCGCCGCGGGGCGGGGCACCCTCTACAACACCTCGCTCGTCCTCTCCCCCGCCGGTGAGCCGGTCGCCTCCTACCGCAAGATCCACCGCTTCGGTTTCGACAAGGGCGAGGCCGTGCTGATGGGCGCGGGCCAGGACCTGGTGACCGTGCGCCTGCCCGGGACGACCCTGGGCCTGGCGACCTGCTACGACCTCCGTTTCCCCGAACTCTTCCGCGGTCTCGTCGACGCCGGCGCCGAGACCCTGGTCGTCCCCGCGGGCTGGCCGGAGCGCCGCAGGGCGCACTGGACGCTGCTGGCCCAGGCGCGGGCGGTGGAGAACCAGGCGTTCGTGCTCGCGTGTGGAACGGCCGGGACGCACGCCGGAGTTCCGCAGGCCGGTCACTCGATCGTGGTCGATCCGTGGGGCGAGGTGCTGGCCGAGGCCGGGCCCGGCGAGGAGGTCCTCACCGTGGAGTTCGACCCGTCGAAGGTCGCGGCGACCAGGGAGCAGTTCCCGGCCCTGAAGGACCGGGTCCTGGGACTCCGGCCGCCGCGCGGCTGACACGCCCGGGCCGCTGCCGCGTGCGGGCCGCTGCCGCTCCCGGGCCGCTCCCGCACCTCTGCCTCTCCCGGGCCGCTGACGCGCCGGTCCCGCGCCGCTGCCTCTCCGGGCCGCTGAGGCGCCGGCCCCGCGCCGCTCTCAGTCCTCGCGTTCCTTCTCCGCCAGGTGGATCACGCACACCGCGACCGCGATCAGCAGCGCCGGGTCGGCGTCGTCCCGGACGACGTCGACGCCGTACGTCTCGCGCACGTGGAGCCGGCGCCGGGAGATGACGGCGAGCAGTTCGCCGTCGTACTCGACGGCGAACTCGCGGTCGAGGATCCTGCCGCTGACGTCCAGCACGGTGCGGCCGTCCGCGAGGGAGACGCGGTAGTGGTTGCCCAGCAGGGACAGCCGTTTGCGGCGGATGGTGGCCAGGGGCTCGCCGTCCCGCTCGATCACCATCGTGTCGCGCAGCGCGAACATCTTCTGGCGGATGTCGATCAGGACCCGCCCCTGGGTGTCCTTGAGTTCGAAGGTGTCCCGCAGCCGGATCGCCTTGCCGTCGACGAGGAAGACCTTTTCACCCCGGTCGTCCTCGATCCAGTAGTCGTCGCCGAAGCCGAGGATGCGGTCGCGCACGAGGAATCTCATGGCTTCACGGCTTCCCCGCGGGGCGGCGCGGAACGCCCTCACTAGCCCGACGGGCCGAGTGCCGCAGCCGGGGCACCCGTGATCCACCGCGTTCGCCGGTACCGCCGTCCGGGCCCCACGGCAAACGCCCCGCTGCGGGCAGCGGGGCGGACGGGGCGGAGCGCCGCTCTCTCAGGTCACCTCTTGTCGATCCCGTGGATCCCGTGGATCCCGTGGATCCCGTAGATCCCGTAGATCCCGTGGAGGACCAGGCGCGCGGTGCGCGAAGGGGTCCCGCACGTCGTCGCGGCGGCCGCGTCCCGCGACGACGGCCCGTCGGCCGAACGTCCCGCCCGCCGCGTCCACCGGCGGCACCGGGACCTTCCGGCGACGCTCGCCGGGGGCGGCGCCGACCGGCTTGCGTCGGTGCTCGCGGTCACGGACGCCCGTTCCCGCAGGGAGCGGTCACACGCCGTACCCGTCGCCGTATCCGTCGCGGTGGTGGTGTCGTTCCGTCTCGACCACGGTCGTCGAGGCCGGGGGGACCATCACGCGGCGACGCCGGGCGATGCTGCTGAAGGTCGTCACGCCGATCAGGCCGACGATCATCAGGATGACGCCCACCAGGTCGACGTTGACGCCCTGCATGTCCCAGTCGGTCGCGAATGTGAGAATGGCTCCCACGGCGATGAGGATGATGCACCCGCCGAGGCCCATGATGTCGCCTCCCTGCTCGGTGTACCGGTCGTTCCGGTCACGGCAACCGGGTACCCCGGCGGGCAACTCCCATGCGGGAGCACTTCCTTGCCGGCCTGGGGCTAGCCCTCCAGGAACGCCACCAGGGCGTTGGCCAGCAGGTACGGGTCGTCCGCTCCGCTCAACTCCCGTGCGCTGTGCATCGACAGGATGGCCACGCCGATGTCGACCGTGCGGATGCCGTGCCGGGCCGCGGTGATGGGTCCGATGGTGGTGCCGCACGGCATGGAGTTGTTGGAGACGAACGACTGGAACGGCACGCCCGCCTTCTCGCAGGCGGCGGCGAAGACGGCCCGCCCCGAACCGTCCGTGGCGTAGCGGTTGTTGACGTTGACCTTGAGGATCGGCCCGCCGTTGACGCGGGGGTGGTGCGTCGGGTCGTGCCGCTCCGCGTAGTTGGGGTGGACCGCGTGCCCGGTGTCCGACGACAGGCAGACGGTGCCCGCGAAGGCCCGCGCCCGGTCCTCGTAGGAGCCTCCGCGCGCGAACGCCGAACGCTCCAGCACCGTGCCCAGCAGCGGCCCGTCCGCACCGGTGTCCGACTGCGAGCCGTTCTCCTCGTGGTCGAAGGCGGCGAGCACCGGGATGTACGGCAGGTCCGCGCCGCTCGTCGCGACGGCCGCCAGGGCCGCCGTACCGGCGTGCACCGACAGCAGGTTGTCCATCCGGGGGCCGGCCAGCAGTTCCTCGTCGCGGCCGAGGTAGGCGGGCGGTTCGACGGAGTGCACCATCAGGTCCCAGCCGGTGACCTCGCCCGCGGCCAGCCCGGACTCCTCCTCCAGGAAGGCGATCAGGTCGCCGTCGCGCACGTCGCCGCCCAGGCCCCAGACGGGCTGGAGGTGCCGCTGCTTGTCCAGCTTGAGGCCGTCGGTGTTGACCGCCCGGTCGAGGTGGATCGCGAGCTGCGGCACCCGCAGCAGCGGCCGGCCGATGTCGACCAGGTGGGTCGAGCCGTCGCGCAGGGTGAGGCGTCCGGCCAGGCCCAGGTCGCGGTCGAGCCAGGAGTTGAGCAGCGGCCCGCCGTAGATCTCCACGGCGACCTGGCGCCAGCCGTGCGCACCGGTGTCGGGCAGCGGCTTGACGCGGAGGTTGGGCGAGTCGGTGTGCGCGCCGATGATCCGGAAGGGGGTGTGCGGCGCGGCGCCCTCGGGGACGTACCAGGCCACGATCGCGCCCCCGCGGAGCACGTACTTCCCGCCGCTCGTCCCTTCCCAGGCGTCCGTCTCGGCGACCTGGCGGAACCCTGCCTTCTCCAGCCGTTCGGCGGCGGTCGCCACGGCGTGGTACGGCGTGGGGCTCGCCGTCAGGAAGGACATGAGGTCGTCGGTGTGGCCGCGGTCGAAGCGGGAGGGTTCGCTCATGGGGTTCACCTTAACGACGTACGAAAGCCCGCTCCCGGTGATGGGGAGCGGGCCTTCGTGTGGACGGTGTGGAGTTCGGGCAACCGTGCCGAAGCGGGCGGGACCGGTCCGGACGGTGCCGCCGGGGGCGTACCGACGTGTGCCGGTCGTGTGCCGACGTGTGCCGGTACGCGCACCGGTACGCGTGCCCATGCGCGCCGACGTGTGCCGGCACGCGCGTGCCGGGGCCGGCCGGGGCCGGCCGGGGCCTGCCGGAGGCTAGAAGGCGGCCTCGTCCAGCTCCATCAGGTCCAGCTCGACGCCGGTGGCGATCTTGCGGGCCAGGGTGACGCCCGGCAGGACGTTGGCCGCGAAGAACTTCGCCGCGGCGATCTTGCCCGTGTAGAAGGCCACGTCCTTGGCGGAGGCCGTCTCCAGCTTCTCGACGGCGACCGCGGCGCCCTTGAGCAGCAGGTAGCCGACGACGACGTCACCGGAGGCCATCAGCAGGCGGGTGGTGTTCAGGCCCACCTTGTAGATGTTCTTGACGTCCTGCTCGGTGGCCGCGAGGTCGGTCAGCATCAGGCCGACGATGGCCTCCAGCTCGACGGCGGCCTTGGCCAGGTGCTCGCGGGCGCCCGCCAGCTGCTCGCCGCCCGTGCCGAGCTCCAGGAACTTCTTGATGTCCTCGGCGAGGGAGTTCAGCGCGGCGCCCTGGTTGCGGACGATCTTCCGGAAGAAGAAGTCCTGGCCCTGGATCGCGGTGGTGCCCTCGTAGAGGGTGTCGATCTTGGCGTCGCGGATGTACTGCTCGATCGGGTACTCCTGGAGGAACCCGGAGCCGCCGAAGGTCTGGAGCGACTGGGCGAGCTGCTCGTAGCCCTTCTCGGAGCCGTAGCCCTTGACGATCGGCAGGAGCAGGTCGTTGAGCGCGTGCTCGGTCTTCGCGTCCTCGCCGTTCGCCTCCTTCACGGCGATCGCGTCCTGGACGGAGGCCGTGTAGAGGACGAGGGCGCGCATGCCCTCCGCGTACGCCTTCTGCGTGATCAGCGAGCGGCGCACGTCGGGGTGGTGGGTGATGGTGACCTTGGGCGCGGCCTTGTCCATGAAGTTCGCCAGGTCGGGACCCTGGACGCGCTCCTTGGCGTACTCCAGCGCGTTGAGGTAGCCCGTGGACAGCGTGGAGATGGCCTTCGTGCCGACCATCATGCGGGCGAACTCGATGATGCGGAACATCTGGCGGATGCCGTCGTGCTTGTCGCCGATCAGCCAGCCCTTGGCGGGGTGCCGGTCGCCGAAGGTCATCTCGCAGGTGTTGGAGGCCTTCAGGCCCATCTTGTGCTCGACGTTGGTGGCGTAGACGCCGTTGCGCTCGCCCAGCTCGCCGGTCTCGAAGTCGAACAGGTACTTCGGGACCATGAACAGGGACAGGCCCTTGGTGCCGGGGCCGGCGCCCTCGGGGCGGGCCAGCACGTAGTGGAGGATGTTCTCCGACATGTCGTGCTCGCCGGACGTGATGAAGCGCTTCACGCCCTCGATGTGCCAGGAGCCGTCCTCCTGCCGCACGGCCTTGGTGCGGCCGGCGCCCACGTCCGAGCCGGCGTCGGGCTCGGTGAGGACCATGGTGGAGCCCCACTGCTTCTCCGCGGCGAACTTCGCGATGTGCTTCTGCGTCTCGTTGCCCTCGTCGAAGAGGATGCCCGCGAAGGCCGGGCCGGAGGAGTACATCCACACGGCCGGGTTGGCGCCGAGGATCAGCTCCGCGTACGCCCAGATCAGCGACGGCGGCGCGGTGGTGCCGCCGATCTCCTCGGGCAGGCCGAGGCGCCAGTACTCGGAGTCCATGAAGGCCTGGTAGCTCTTCTTGAAGGACGCGGGGACCGGCGCGGTGTTGGTCTCCGGGTCGAAGACCGGCGGGTTGCGGTCGGCGTCCGCGAAGGACTCGGCCAGCTCGTTCTCCGAGAGGCGGGTCAGCTCCTCGAGGATGCTTTTCGCGGTCTCGGTGTCCATCTCGTCGAAGGGGCCCGTGCCGTACAGCTTGTCGCGCCCGAGTACTTCGAAGAGGTTGAACTCGATGTCGCGGAGATTCGACTTGTAGTGCCCCATGGCGACTGCGCTCCGTAGAGAAGGATCGGCGAGGCACTTGATCCTCGCGCTGGTTCACGTACCGACAAGTAGCTCCGATGATGCTACCCGTCGGTAATAAGGCGCAACCCCCACTCGGCCAAGTGTGAGAAGGGTCTACCCACGGACGCCGGGGTCCCCCCTCGGTACGCTTGCGCCCATGTATGGATACGGCCAGCCCATGGACGGTGGCGCCGCGCAGCAGCAGTACGCCCAGCCGCAGCAGTCGGGCGGCCTCGGCGGATACGGTCAGCAGCCGCCTCTGTACCCCGAGCCGTCCCCGCCCTCGCTCGCGGACGCGGTGCGGGCCTTCACCACCGGGCAGTTGGCCGCCGAGGACTTCCAGCAGGTCTTCGCCACCTCGAAGGTCTACTGCCCGCGCGGCGACAACCCCGGGTTCCTGGCCCTGCACAACACGCAGCAGCCGGTGATCCCGATGTTCACCACGCTCAAGGAGCTGCGCCGGTACGCGGGCAAGGAGTCGAAGTACTTCGTGATCACCGGTGCCGAGGTGCTCGACCTGCTGCCCACCGGCTACGGCTTCGTCCTCGACATGGAGGGCGAGCACCGGATGGTCTTCGACGCGAAGGCCGTCGAGCAGATGGTCGACTTCGCGATGCGCCGGATGTACGGCTGACGCGCCCGTCCGGTCGTGGGTGCGGACGTGCCCGCGACCCGGCGGCGGACGGCGGCCACCCGGATGGCTCGGGCCCGGAGGGAATGTCCTCCGGGCCCTCGTCGTTCTGGGTGGCAGAAAGTTCAACGCTCAACTAAAGTGAGACGTACGCCGCCCAAGGAGGTACGGACATGCCCGCAGTGACCGTCGAGAACCCGCTGACCCTGCCCCGAGTGACCGCGCAGGCCGACGCCGTGGCACGTCCCGTGCTCACCGTCACCACCGCGCCCGGCGGTTTCGAGGGCGAGGGCTTCCCGGTGCGCCGGGCCTTCGCGGGGATCAACTACCGCCACCTCGACCCGTTCATCATGATGGACCAGATGGGTGAGGTGGAGTACGCGCCGGGAGAGCCGAAGGGCACCCCGTGGCACCCGCACCGCGGCTTCGAGACCGTGACCTACATCATCGACGGCATCTTCGACCACCAGGACAGCCAGGGCGGCGGCGGCACCATCACCAACGGCGACACCCAGTGGATGACGGCCGGGTCCGGCCTCCTCCACATCGAGGCCCCGCCGGAGTCCCTGGTGATGTCCGGCGGCCTCTTCCACGGCCTCCAGCTGTGGGTGAACCTCCCGGCCAGGGACAAGATGATGGCCCCGCGCTACCAGGACATCCGCGGCGGCAGCGTCCAGCTGCTCACCTCCCCCGACGGCGGCGCCCTGCTGCGCGTCATCGCCGGCGAGCTGGACGGCCACGCCGGGCCCGGCATCACCCACACCCCGATCACCATGGTCCACGCGACGCTGGCGCCGGGCGCGGAGGTCACCCTGCCGTGGCGCGAGGACTTCAACGGCCTCGCCTACGTCATGGCGGGCCGGGGCACGGTCGGCGCGGAGCGCCGCCCGGTCCACCTGGGCCAGACGGCCGTCTTCGGCGCCGGCTCCTCCCTGACCGTGCGCGCGGACGAGAAGCAGGACGCGAACACGCCGGACCTGGAGGTCGTCCTCCTCGGCGGGCAGCCGATCCGCGAGCCGATGGCCCACTACGGCCCCTTCGTCATGAACACCCGTGAGGAACTCCAGCAGGCGTTCGAGGACTTCCAGAAGGGACGGCTGGGTACGGTCCCGGCGGTCCACGGGATGTCCGGGAGCGGCCCGCGGGCCTGAAGAACCCGCTAACGTACGAGAGGGCCCGAAGCCGCAACTCCGTTTTGCGACTTCGGGCCCTTCGTCGTCGGGAGGCTTCTACGGCAGCGCGTAGACGGGCGCCCCGTCCGCGGTGCAGCCCGTCTGCCGCATGCAGCCGCGCTTGAGCAGCGTGCGCAGGCAGTCGTGGACACGAGCGACGGGCAGACCCGTGCGGGCGGCGATCTCCTCCATGCGGTAATCGGCCTCGCCCCGGACGAGCGCGGGCGCCAGGCAGGCCGCCACCGCGTGGATGTCCTCGGTGAAGACCAGGTTCCTGGCCTTCCAGGAGGCGAGGAGCTGCTGGGGCGTCAGCTTCGGGTCGGGCTGGCGTCCCCTGAGGACGTGCGCGATCTCCTGGAGCGCCTCGGCGATCTGGTCCTGACTGCGCACGAGCGCGGTCTGGCTGCGGGCGATCGCCTGCTGACTGCGACTGATCTCCCGCAGGAGTTCGGTGTGCTGCTCCTGGGCGGCCGCCAGCATCTCGTCGGCCTGGATGTTCCGCGTCTCCAGCCGCACGATCGCGTCCGCGACCTGCCGGGGCATGGCGTACGCCGTGCCGCCGGCGGAAGTGCCGGGCTGCACGGCGGCCGGTTCCAGGGAGTAGGAGCCGTCGCGCTGGATGGTCGCGATGACGTCGCAGACCCAGGCCTTGAAGGGCTGGGACTCGGGTTTGGTGCAGCCGTTGACCAACCGGATCAGCCCTGGGAGATTCACGAGATTCATGTCTCGACGCCACTCCCGACCTGCGGGAACGTCGAGAGTGTGCTTCTGGAGCACACTCTCGGCACTGGCGAAATTGGCCTTGTCGGCGATGTTTCGCAGAGCGGAACCCACATGGGAGTACCCCAGGTTTCTGCACACGTCGACGGCCGGGAACCAGTGTGTCCCGTCCGGCGTCGTCAGCCTCCGCACCCGCGCGCCGGTAGCCGCGAACACGAAGTCGTTGATCTCGATGGCGTCCTGCCGCCGTGTCGCCGTCCGGTCGGACGGCATGTCGTTCTGCTCGTGCATCGAGCACCACCTCCGTCTCGGACGGTAGGGAGACGCAGGTGTGACTGATGTGCGAAATGGGCATGTTCACCCGTTCGGGTCGTCCGCGCAGGACAGCCCGCGGAGCGCGTGGTCCGCTGGAGGCGTGCTGTCGTCGCTTCCCGCCCCCGTCCGCCGTCTCGCCGCCTGGTGCGTGGTGATCCTGCTGCTCTCGGGGGTCGCGTACGTCGGGATCCGGCTGTGTGCGGAGTTCCGCACGGCGGTCGTGCCGGTGCTGCTCGCCCTGCTGGGGACGGCGTTGCTGGGGCCTTTCCACCGGCGGCTGGTCAAGGCGGGGGTCAACCGGTCGGTGGCCGCGGGGGTCACGTGCCTGGCGGTCCTGGCGGTGGTGGGAGGGGCCGTGTACATCGTCGTCGCCGCGCTCGTGGACAGCGGGGACCAGATCGTCGCCTCGCTGAAGGACGCGGCGCAGGGGGTCGCCGAGCACTTCGGGGCGGCCGGGACCTCGCTGGACGACATGGCCTCCAACGCCCGGGAGCTGGCGACGAAGTTCGGCGGGACGGCCGCCTCCGGGGTGATCAGCGGGGTGAGCGTGGTGGGCGAGAGCCTCGCCATGGCCGTACTGGCGCTGCTGCTCGTCTTCTTCTTCCTGCGGGACTCCGACCGGGTCGTGGCCACGCTGCGGGCCGCCGCTCCGGAGGGTGCCGCGGACGGCCTGGAGGCGATGGCGCGGCGGGCCTTCCAGGCCGTCGAGGGGTTCATGCGGGGGACCTCGCTGATCGCGTTCATCGACGCCGTGTGCATCACCGTCGGGCTGCTCGTCCTCGACGTGCCCGGTGCGGTCGGGCTGGGGGCGCTCGTCTTCGTCGGCGCGTACGTCCCCTATCTCGGCGCGTTCGTCTCGGGGACCGTCGCCGTGCTGGTCGCGCTGGCCGACCGGGGGTTCGTCATCGCGCTGTGGGCGCTCGGGGTGGTGCTCGCCGTGCAGCTGCTGGAGGGGCACGTGCTGCAGCCGCTGATCCAGAGCCGGACCGTGCAGATGCATCCGGCGGTGGTGATGCTCGCGATCACCGCGGGGGCGTCGGTCGCGGGGATCCTCGGTATGCTGCTCGCCGTGCCGCTGACGGCGGCGGCCTTCGGGGTGCTGTACGAGCTGCGGCGGCGTTACGCCGCCCCCGGCTCCCCGGGGCCCTCGCCGGGGGATCCCGCTGCGCCGTCGTCGCCGGGCTCCCCCTCCGCGCCGCCCGCCCCCGGCTCGTAGAGCTCGAACCAGATGGTCTTGCCCTCGCCGCGCGGGGAGACCCCCCACGCGTCGGCGAGCAGCTCGGTCAGGACCAGGCCGCGGCCGGACGAGGCCAGCTCACCGGGCCGGCGTTTGTGGGGGAGGGAGTCGCTGGTGTCGGTGACCTCGATCCGCATCCGGCGTTCGCCGGGATCGCCGGCCACCTCCGCCACCAGCAGCGCGTCGTCGTCGGTGTGCACGAGGACGTTCGTCAGCATCTCGGAGACGAGGAGGACGGCCGAGTCGACCTGGTCGTCGCTGGGCCAGTCGTGCAGCAGCTCGCGCAGTTGCCCGCGGGCCTCGGCGATCCGCTCGGGTTCGGCCTGGGCGATCGTCAGCATGGAGCGCCGCAGGGCCGGGCGGGCCGGTGCGGCGGTGCTCGGCCCGCCGTGGCCCGTGCCGCCCCGGCGGCACGCGAGCAGGAGGGCGATGTCGTCCTCGCGGCGGTCGGCCAGCGGACCGGTGGTGTGGTGCGACGACGGCCCGTGCACCGCCTGGACCAACGCGTCCGCCAGTTCCTCCAGGCCCCCCTGGTGCGTCTCCAGGGTCTTCCGGACGCGCCGCCAGCCGGTGTCGAGGTCGTGCCCGCCGGTCTCCAGCAGACCGTCGGTGCACAGCATGAGCGCCTCGCCGGGCTCCAGGCCGAGACGGCTGGTGGGGTAGTCGGAGTCCGGGTCGATGCCGAGGGGCAGACCGCCGGCCGTGGCGCGGACCATGACGGTGCCGTCGGCCATCCGGATCGCCGGGTCCAGGTGCCCGGCGCGAGCGGTGGTCAGCACGCCGGTGACGGGGTCGACCTCGACGTAGAGGCAGGTCGCGAAGCGCAGGTCGGAGGGGGCGCCGGCGGCGTCGGTGGCACCGGCGCGGGTGAGGCCGTAGAGGAAGCGGGAGGCGCGGGAGAGGACGGCGTCGGGGCCGTGGCCCTCGGCCGCGTAGGCCCGCAGGGCGATGCGGAGCTGGCCCATGAGGCTCGCCGCCCGCACGTCGTGGCCCTGCACGTCCCCGATGACCAGCGCGAACCGTTTGCTGGGCAGCGGGATCAGGTCGTACCAGTCGCCGCCGACCTGGAGGCCGCCGCCGGTCGGTATGTAGCGGGCGGCGAGGGTCATGCCGGGGATCTCGGGGCCGAGACTGGGCAGCATGGAGCGCTGCAGCCCCTCCGCCAGCTCACGCTGGGTCTCGGCGGCCCCGGCCCGGGTGAGGGCCTGGGCGAGCATGCGGGCCACGGTGGTGAGCACGGACCGCTCGTCGGGGGTGAACGCGACGGGGTAGCTGAAGGCGGCCATCCAGGTGCCCATGGTGCGCCCGGCCACCGTCAGCGGCAGGTACGCCCAGGAACGGCGGCCGAACTGCGCGGCGAGGGGCCAGGTGAGGGGGTAGCGGGCCCTGTACTGCTCGGGTGAGGAGAGGTAGACGGCCTTGCCGGTGCGGACGACCTCCGCCCCCGGGTAGTCCGTCTGGAGGGACATCTGTGTGAAGGGGGCCTCGCCGCCCTCCCCCTCCCCGTGGTACCCGATGGTCGTCAGGCGGTCGCCCTCCACGCCGAACACGGCGAGCCCGTCCGGCGAGAAGCCCGGCATCGACAGACCGGCCGCGACCCGCAGCACCTCTTCCGTGGACCGGGCCTCCGCCAGCGCCCGGCCCGCGTCCAGCAGGAACGCCTCGCGGGAGCGCCGCCAGTCGCCGGTGACCGCGCTGCGGCCCGCCGGGGTGCCCGGCGAGGGCTCGGTGACCTCCTGGAGGGTGCCGATCAGCTCGTACGCCTTCTTGGCCGGGTCGAAGGAGGGCTTGGAGCGGCTGCGGACGACGCGGACGATCCGCCCGCGTTCGTCCATGATCCGGATGCGGACCTCGGCGAGGGTGCCCTCGGCGACGGCCAGCTGGACCACGCCGGTGATCTCGTTCCAGTCGACGGGGTGCAGCCGGGCCCTGGCCTGGGCCTCCGTGAGGACGGCGCCCTCGGCGGGCAGCCCGAGCAGCCGGGCCGCCTCGGCATCGACCGTGACCAGCCCGGTGGCGGTGTCCCAGTGCCACACGCCGGTCGCGAGGGAAACCAGGACCTCCCCCACGGCGGGCAGCGGCTCGCCAGTGCGCATTGCCCCACTTTAAGAACATGCGATCGAGGAATGCCACTGATCGCCGGGTTCGTAAGAGTGGGAGCCGATCATGGGGCGCCCGGTACCCTGGGGGTTGTTTCACGTGAAACACGCCCCCGATCCGCGAAGACTGGATGAACGACGATGCATCGGTACAGGTCCCACACCTGCGGCGAGCTCCGCGCCTCTGACGTCGGCACCGACGTCCGGCTGAGCGGCTGGCTGCACAATCGGCGCGACCTGGGCGGCATCCTCTTCATCGATCTGCGCGATCACTACGGCATCACGCAGCTCGTCGCCCGACCGGGCACGCCCGCGTACGAGGCCCTCGACAAGCTGACCAAGGAGTCGACGGTCCGCATCGACGGCAAGGTCGTCTCCCGCGGCGCCGAGAACGTCAACGCGGACCTGCCCACCGGTGAGGTCGAGGTGGAGGTCGGCGAGGTCGAGCTGCTCGGCGCGGCCCAGCCGCTGCCCTTCACGATCAACGCCGAGGACGGGGTCAACGAGGAGCGGCGCCTGGAGTACCGCTTCCTCGACCTGCGCCGCGAGCGCATGCACCGCAACATCATGCTGCGTACGGCCGTCATCTCGGCCATCCGCCACAAGATGACGGCGCTGGGCTTCAACGAGATGGCGACGCCGATCCTGTCCGCGACCTCGCCCGAGGGCGCCCGTGACTTCGTCGTCCCCTCCCGCCTGAACCCGGGCAGGTTCTACGCGCTGCCGCAGGCGCCGCAGCAGTTCAAGCAGCTGCTGATGATCTCCGGCTTCGACCGGTACTTCCAGATCGCGCCCTGCTTCCGGGACGAGGACGCCCGCGCGGACCGTTCGCCGGGCGAGTTCTACCAGCTCGACGTGGAGATGTCCTTCGTCGAGCAGGAGGACGTCTTCCAGCCGATCGAGAAGCTCATGACGGAGCTGTTCGAGGAGTTCGGCAACGGCCGGCACGTGACGTCCCCGTTCCCGCGCATCCCGTTCCGCGAGGCGATGCTGAAGTACGGCTCGGACAAGCCGGACCTGCGGGCCCAGCTGGAGCTGGTGGACATCACCGACATCTTCGAGGGCTCCGAGTTCAAGGCCTTCGCCGGCAAGCACGTGCGCGCCCTGCCGGTGCCGGACGTCGCCGCGCAGCCCCGCAAGTTCTTCGACCAGCTCGGCGACTACGCCGTCACGCTGGGCGCCAAGGGCCTGGCCTGGGTGCGCGTGACGGAGGACGGCTCGCTGACGGGCCCGATCGCGAAGTTCCTCACCGAGGAGAACGTGGCCGAGCTGACCAAGCGGCTCTCCCTCGCCGCCGGGCACGCCGTGTTCTTCGGGGCGGGCGAGTTCGACGAGGTCTCCAAGATCATGGGAGCGGTCCGGGTCGAGGCCGCCAAGCGGGCCGGGCACTTCGAGGAGGACGTCTTCCGCTTCTGCTGGATCGTCGACTTCCCGATGTACGAGAAGGACGAGGACACCGGCGCGATCGACTTCTCGCACAACCCCTTCTCGATGCCGCAGGGCGGCCTGGAGGCCCTGGAGACCCAGGACCCGCTGGACATCCTGGGCTGGCAGTACGACATCGTCTGCAACGGCGTCGAGCTGTCCTCCGGCGCGATCCGCAACCACGAGCCGGAGATCATGCTCAAGGCCTTCGAGATCGCCGGCTACGACCGGGAGACCGTCGAGGAGAAGTTCGCCGGCATGCTGCGCGCCTTCCGCTTCGGCGCCCCGCCGCACGGCGGCATCGCCCCCGGTGTCGACCGCATCGTCATGCTGCTCGCGGACGAGCCGAACATCCGCGAGACGATCGCCTTCCCGCTCAACGGCAACGCCCAGGACCTGATGATGGGCGCGCCGACGGAGCTGGAGGAGGCCCGGCTGCGTGAGCTGCACCTGACGGTGCGCAAGCCGCAGCCGAAGTAGCCGGTGTGACACGAGTGGCCCGGAACCGACGTCGGTTCCGGGCCACTTCCGTCTTCCCCGGTGACTGACGGCTGCGGCCCGTGGCGGCGGGGCCTGCCTCTCGCGGAAGACCTCACCGGCGCCCCACAGGAGCCCCGGGGCCCGTCCACAGCGCGGCGGCGTCTCATGGGAGGCACAGACGGGTGCGGTGAGGGAGGGACGCGGTCATGGGGTGCGTGGTCGTGTGGTCGGTGTCGCTGCTCATCGGTGTGACCGCCGTGGCCGCCGCGGTCGCCGGGACGGTCGCCCGGCGCCGCTCGCGGCGGCCGCGCCCCCCGTCCGGGCTGGACGCGGAGGTGGAGGCCAACCAGTGGCTCGTACGCCTCGGCGCGGGCCTCGGTCCGCCGGACCCGCGGGCCTGGGCGGGAGCCGGTGAGGACACGGCGCGGGCGCTGGCCAGGGCGGCGGAGTGCCACCGCGCGGCACGGGCCCGGCTGGCGCAGGCCCGTACGGCGGCGGAGTACGCGGAGGTGACGCGGACGGCACGGCGGGGGCTGGACCAGCTGCACAAGGCGCGGAGGGGGCTGGAGGGGGAGGCGGAGCAGGGCCGTGGCGGGGGCGGGGAAAAAACTTCTCGCCGCACGGCAACTCTTCATCGGGCGGCGACCACTGACAGGGCGTAACCCCGCTCCTCCCCCGTAAGGATCCACCGTGGCCGCTCCCTCCCACCGCCGGTCTCTCCGTTCGCGCCGTGCCCTCGTGCTCTCCGCCGCCGTCGTGGCCGCGGGTGTCGGCGCCGGCGCCTTCGTGATGAACGCCAACGCCGGGACCGTCGACCTGTACCACCAGACGCTGGCCGCCAAGGACGGCTGGGCGTCGTCCGGTACGGGCACCACCGGTGGTGCGAAGGCCGACGCCGCCCACACCTTCACCGTCTCCACCCGCGCCCAGCTCGTGAAGGCGCTCGGTTCCGCGAGCGACACCACGCCCCGGATCATCAAGGTCAGCGGCACCATCGACGCCAACACCGACGACTCCGGCAAGAAGCTGACCTGCGCCGACTACGCGGCCGGCACCGGCTACTCGCTGTCGTCCTACCTCAAGGCCTACGACCCGGCCACCTACGGCCGCTCCAAGCTGCCCTCCGGCACCCAGGAGAGCGCCCGCGCCGCCGCCCAGAAGAAGCAGGCGCTCAACGTCACCTTCAAGGTGCCGGCCAACACGACGATCGTGGGCGTCCCCGGCACGGACGCGGGTCTGACCGGGGCGATGCTCCAGGTGCAGAACGTGGACAACGTCATCGTCCGCAACCTGACCTTCGCCGCCACCGAGGACTGCTTCCCGCAGTGGGACCCGACCGACGGCGACGACGGCAACTGGAACTCCAACTACGACTCGGTCACCCTGCGCGGGGCGACCCACGTGTGGGCGGACCACAACACGTTCACCGACGCGCCGCACTTCGACAGCGCCAACCCGAAGTACTTCGGCCGCGAGTACCAGATCCACGACGGCGCCCTCGACATCACCAAGGGCTCCGACCTGGTGACCGTCTCGCGCAACCAGTTCACCAACCACGACAAGACGATGCTGATCGGCAGCAGCGACACCGACAGCGTGGGCAAGCTGCGCGTCTCCCTCCACCACAACGTGTGGAAGGGCATCATGCAGCGCGCCCCCCTGGCCCGCATCGGCCAGATCCACATCTACAACAACTACTACGACGTCACGACCCTCAACGGCTACGCGCCGCAGTACAGCATCAACTCGCGCGCCAAGGCCCAGGTCGTCGCCGAGAACAACTACTGGAAGCTCCCGTCCGGCGCGAAGGCCGCCAAGCTCCTCAGCGGTGACGGCACCGGCTCGGTCAAGGGTTCCGGCAACCAGGTCAACGGCACGGTGACCGACCTCGTCGCCGCCTACAACGCCGCGTCCTCCAAGGACCTGAAGACCACGGTCAACTGGACCCCGACCCTCACGACGGGCCTGGAGACCTCCGCGTCCGGCCTGCCGACGTCGCTGGCCACGACGACGGGCGCGGGCGTGCTCAAGTAGGGCACCCGAGACACGCGAGGGCCGGGAGACCACGAGCCCCCGGCCCTCGCGTACCCATGCGGCCCGCACGGGCGTACCCATGCGGCCCGCACGGGCGTACCCATGCGGCCCGCACGGGCGTACCCATGCGGCCCGCACGGGCGTACCCGTGCGGGCCGCACCCATGGGCGGCCCCCGCGACGGGTCCGTGCGGGCCGCCTGCCGTCCGTCCGTGCTCCCGGTGGCGTCAGCCGCCCTGGCCCGGCGCCTTCTCCGCCAGGTCCGTCTCCTCCCAGACGGCGGCATCGGTGTCGACACCGTCGAGCAGGGCGTCGGTCAGGTCCGCGCCGATGAGGACGGTGCCGTCGACGGTCGCGGCGGGGAGGCCCTGGTCGATCCCCCGCCCGAGATCGGCGTGCACCAGGTTCACCCCTCTCAGGTCCGCGGCCGTCAGGTCGGCGGCCGTCAGGTCGGCGTCGGTGAACCGGGCGAACGAGCCCTCGTAGTTGCCGTGGACGCCGACGAGTTTCGCCTGCGTCAGATCCGCGTCGTGGAGTACCGCGCCGTCCAGCCAGGCACCGGTCATGTCCGTCTCCAGGAAGTCGGCGTCCTCGAAGTTCCCGTTGCTCAGGTAGGCGTCGTTCATACGGGCGTTGTCGAACCAGGCGAGTTCGAACCGGGCGCCCTGGAGGTCGGCCCGGGTGAGGTCGGCGCCCCGCAGGTCCGCGTTGTCGAACGTCCCGTAGAAGGTGGCGCCCACCAGGAAGGTATCGCGCAGGTCGATCTTCGGTTCGCCCTCCAGGTCCTCCGTGCGTGCCCCCAGTACGTCGAGGGCGGCCTGGACGTCGTCGGGGGCGCGTGTCTTGTCGTTCTTGCGCAGGCGTTCCGCCGTCGCCGTGCCGGGCATCTTCGCGTGGTCCCTGATGTAGGTGCTCAATACGCTGACGATCGCCGGCTGTTCGTCGCGCGACTCCCGCATGATGCGCTGCAGCGCGTAGATGCTGCTGACCCTCACGTTGATGGACTCGTCGCCCAGGTTGGCGACGGTCTCGTTGTAGGTGGACGCCACCTGGTTGCGTTCGGTGAGACCGAGGTTCTGGTCGGCCTGGCCGATCGTCACGGCGGTGAAGACGAGGGCCAGCAGGGCCGGTACCGCGGGCATCGCGGTGGCCACCCACATGTAGCGCTGCCAGCGGCCCGCGTCGGAGGAGGGCGCGGACGCCGGGGCGGCGGCCGGAGCCGGTCCCGGGCCGGGGGCGGGGGTGAGCTGGGCGGGGTCGAGCAGGAGGAACCACCGGGAGGCGTGCAGCCGGTCCTGGAGGGTGGCCAGCAGACCGATGAGGGCGGGCAGCGCCGTGTCGCCGTCGCGCAGGTACCGCCCCGTCGCCTCCTCCAGTGTCCCGGCCACGCGCGCGGTGTGCGCCTCCAGTTCGGCGCGCCGCTCCCGCGCGAGGGGAAGGCCGTCCCGGGCGAAGTCACGCAGGGCGTCGGTGAGGGCGGACATGCGTTCGTCGAGCACGGTCGCCTCCGGTGGCGCCGGCCGCAGGGCGTCGCGGCAGGCCGTCAGCGCGTCCAGGCAGGCGAGGAGAGGCGGTTCCTGCCGTGCCCAGAGGGCGAAGCTCCGCGCGGCCGCCCGGCGTATCCGCCATGCGGCGGCGAGGGACGCGGGCACGATTCCGAACAGCAGCCCCGACTCCGCGCCGTACCACCACGGCCTCATGTCCGGGTCGCATCCGCTCAGCACGGACCACGAGGAGCAGGTCTCGTCGTTCGGGATGTACCAGCCGTCCGTGCCGAGGAGCTTGCCCAGGTAGGCGTAGGGGCCGTCGATCTCGGCGAAGGGGCCCGCCATGACGTACTCGAACACGAGGAGCCACGTCCCGAGCAGGACGGCGCCCGCGAGCAGCGTGAGCGGGACGGCCAGGCACCACACCCGGCGGCCGGCCGCCAGCACGCGCGCCGAGCGGTCCGCCTCCACCAGGCGCCGCAGCAGTTCGGCGGCCGGGACGGAACCCGTCACGCCCTGATGCCGGCGCAGGGCCAGCGCGGTTCGCAGCCGACGGCGCAGGGCCTCCGTCCGTGGCCGGACGGCACGGCGCGGCACGAAGGCGACGCGGCGGCCGGTGTGCCGGTGCGGATCGCTGAAAGCGGCCGCTTGCGCGGCCGCCCACCAGCCCGCCATGAGCAACGGGTACGACACCGCCGCACCCAGGCATACGCGTACCCAGTCTCCCCAGGACGTGAGATCCACCCTGTCAGCCCCCGCTGTCCCCGCCACGCACCGGCCCCCCGGCCGGCTGCCCGTGGAGTATGCCCGCGGTGGGCCGCGTGAGTCTCCGGAACGCCGAAGAACACCGCACGGACCGGCCCGTCCGGTACGGGCGGCGTCACCGAGCCGCGGCCGACGCCGGTGAGGGGGAGCGGGGGCTGGGCCTACTCCTCCGTGAAGATGTCCTCGGCCGTCGGGGCCGTGACCGCACGCCGGTGCCAGCGGCGCAGGATCTCGGGGTCGCCGCAGCCGGTGACGCGCTCCCGGACCGCCTCGGGGACGTCGATGCCGCGCACGTCGAGGATGTCCAGGACGTCTTCGGCGGCACGGCGCGTCTCGCCCTCGGCCCGTCCCTCGTCCCGGATTTCCTCGGAGAGGGGTGACTTGTAAAAAGAGAGGTCCACGGCCACCAGTTTCCTCCACAGTTGTGCGGCCGGCTGCTTGCCCAGGCCTTGTGCGACGAGTTCGACGATCGGGGCGGCGATGTTCTGCGGCGTGTCCCGCAGAACGGTCGTCATCGATTTGAGTATGGCCCCGGCATCCGGGTGCGCGGCGTGAGTGATAGCGGCCAGCGTGGCGAGGGCGAGGTCCTTGCGGACTTGGGCCGGGTCGGTGATCACCGGCATGTTGTGCGGTCCCGCGACCAGCGGCCGCAGTGTCAGCAGGGGCCACTGACGAGGGCCGAAGCTGACCTCGCGCGCGGCCCATTCCGCCGTGGCGCGGTCCTGGCAGACGACCAGCAGCATCGGTTGCAGCCGGTACTTCGTGAGCAGGTACGAGGCGTAGTACGCCCAGCTTGCGGGCTTGTCCTGGTCCTTCCGGCCCTGGGCCTCGACCGCGAGGAGCAGCGGCTCGGCGTCCTCCGCCTCCAGCCGCAGGAGGGTGTCCACGCGGCGTTCGACGGGGCTGGTCTCGGTGAGGTCGTTGGGCAGGACGGTGACCGAGGTGGGCCGGGGGAGGTCGATGCCGAGCACCTCGGACACCCCGGAGAAGAGGCCCGGGTACTGCTGGAAGATGCGGTGCATCGCCTCGTGGGGCGAGCTGACCATGGGGATTCCCGTGGGGTGAGGTGACAGAGGGACGGGCGACTCGTCAGACGGTCGTGGGCGGTGGTTGCCGGAGTGCCAGGCAGCCCCGGCAGTGGTGCGGGTCGGGGCCCCGGTAGCCGAGGTCGCAGGTGTCGCAGAAGCGCAGGGGGTGCCGGACGGGCGGTGGTGGCTCGGGGGCGCGGTACGGCGGGAGGGGTGGCAGTTTGTCCGTCAGGCGGTGGGCCAGGAAGGCGGCGGGCCGGATCAGGGGTTCCAGGGGCAGGTCGCGGGCCAGGGCCTTGCGCACGGCGGTGGGGGTGAGGTCGCGTTCCAGCCAGGCGACGACGCCGGGGGCGAGGTGTTCGGCGTCGGTGGCGGAGAGCAGCAGGCGGGGGTCCTCGCGGCGCAGGCCGGCGAGGACGTCGGTGGCCGTCCGCAGGAGGACGGGGGAGCTGTACGAGGGTTTCGGTACGGCGGGGAGGGCGCGGCGGCGTGCGGGTTCCCGCTGCGGGGCGTCGGCCGCGCGGCGGGCCGGGGGCTTGGGCTCGGGCTCGGTCGCCTCGCCCGTTCCGGACGGGTCGTCGCGTCGGCCGGGCTGGTTGCAGGAGACCGTGCGGGTGACGATGCGGCCGGCCGGGGTGCGTTCGCGGGTGCGCCGCAGGTAGCCGTGGGTCTCCAGTTCGCGCAGGGCGGCGGCGATCCGGGTCGGGCCCTCGGGGAAGCGGGCGGCCAGGGTCTTGATGCCGATGGGGGCGCCGGTCGGGAGGGACTGGATGTGGCAGGCCAGTCCGATCGCCAGCAGCGACAGGTCCGGGTGCTGGGCGAGGTGGTTGCCGATCACCGTGAAGCGGGTGCTGTGGTGGCTGTTGTCGTGGGTGACGCCGCCGGGGTGCCCCTTGGCGTGAGCGCGCCGGTAGGGGTGGTTTTTCCCGCTGTTACGGGACTGGGCGTGCGGGGGCACGCTAGGGTTTTGGGTATCCATCGGGAAGGTGCTTGCTTCCTTGGTGGTCAGGCCCTCGCAGTGGGATGCCAGTCCCGGCGGGGGCCGTTTGCGTGTCTGGGGTGATGCGCTGGTGTGCTGCGCTGGCTGTGCCGTGCTGCGCTGAGCGTAGGGCAGGCAACCCGTGCCAAATCCACTCCAGTTGGTGATGTTCACTCGCGAGAGTGAGCCTGCGCCGTGGGCGGGAGGGGTGGGGCTTGGTGGGGTTTCTTTCTCCCCGGTGGTCCTTGAAAAAGACGGCCGACGGTACCGGAACCCACGCGATCGGGTTCCGGTACCGGTGACGTTTCCGCTGGTCAGAGTGGCGGTAGATCGAGTTCTGCCCATACGGTCTTGCGGGGGACCGGTCCGAGCCGCACGCCCCAGCGGTCGGCGAGGGCCTCGACGAGGAGCAGGCCGCGTCCGGACTCGGCGTCGGGGTCCGGCCGCCGGCGGTGCGGGAGGTCGTCACCGCGGGTGTCCGTGACCTCGACGCGGAGGACCGCGCCGCGGGCCAGCAGGACGAGGCGGAAGTCGCGTCCGGGGAGCCGGGCGTGGACGGCCGCGTTCGCGGCGAGTTCGGCGACGAGGTGTTCGGCGGCCTCGGTGACGCGGTGGGGCAGGTCCCGGTCGCGCATCCAGTCCGCGGCGAGCAGCCGGGCGAGGCGGGCGCCGCGGGGCGTGGGTGACAGGAGCACGCTGAAGTGGTCGGCGGGCGGGAGGAGTTGGGTGGACTTTTCGCTGTTCACGTGACCGAGCGTGGCCGCACGCGCTTACCGTGAACAGTGACAGCGCTGATACGTAGGGTGACTGTCCGGGGGTTGTCGGCCGTTGTCCGGACCGTCGGAAACAGGCCTACGGGTAAGGGCGTCACGGCACGGCGGTACGACAGAGGGGTGCGGTATGTCGGTGGACGGCGAGGCGGTACGGCTCCGGACCGAGGCGGACGAGCCGGGGTGGGAGGTGGACCCCGACGACGAGTGGGGCGTGGCCGTACTCGCCACGGTGGGGAGGCAGTTGAGGCTGCGGAGGGAGTCGGTGGGGATGCGTGCCGCCGACTTCGCGGTGGCGGTCGGGTACGGGGAGGACCTCGTCTACAAGGTCGAGGGCGGCAAGCGGATCCCCCGGCAGGAGTACCTGGACAAGGCCGACGAGGTGCTGGGCGCGGGCGGACTCCTCGCGGCGGCCTGGGAGGACGTGAAGAAGGTCCGGTATCCGAAGAAGGTTCGAGAGCTGGGGAAGCTGGAGGCGCAGGCGGTCGAGGTGGCGCTGTACAGCAATCACAACATCCACGGCCTGTTGCAGACCGAGGAGCACATGCGGGCGCTCTTCGACGCGTGGCTTCCCGCCTACTCGGACGAGGAGACGGAGCGCATGGTGGCCGCACGGCTGGCCCGCCGTTCGATCTTCGAGCGGTCACCGGCGCCGACGCTGAGTTTCGTCCAGGAAGAGGTGACGCTGCGCCGCCCGGTCGGGGGCAGAATGGTCTGGCGGCGGCAACTCGAACGCCTTCTGGAGCTCGGGCAGTTGCGGAACGTCTCGATTCAGGTGATGCCGACCGGATGCGAGGACCACTTCGGAACGGGCGGGCTCATCGAGGTGCTCAAGTTTCCCGACGGCACGGCGGTGGGGCGCTCCGAGGGTGCGTTCAGCGGGCGCCCGGTCTCCGAGCCGAAGCAGCTCAGGATCCTCGAACTGCGCTATGGCATGATCCGGGCGCAGGCTCTCACGCCCCGCGCATCGCGGGCCCTCGTCGAGCAGATGCTTGGAGAGACATGATCAGCACCTCCACCGGTCACGACGCTTCCGCGCTGGTCTGGTTCAAGAGCAGCTACAGCAGCAGCGGTGACGGCAACGACTGCATCGAGATCGCCACCGCCCCCGGCACCGTGCGCGTCCGCGACTCCAAGAACATAGACGGCCCCCGTCTCGCGCTCTCCCCCGGCGCCTGGGCGGACTTCGTGGGGTACGCCTCGGCACGCTGACGGGCGGGTCCGGCTACCCCGCCACGAACTGCGTCAGGATCGCCTGCACCTCGTAGATGTCCACGCCCTTGGTGAACGTCTTCTGGATCGGCGTCGCCGTGCCCGACACCCAGATCTTCAGCTCGGCGTCGAGGTCGAAGGTGCCGGCGGTCTCCACCGCGAAGTGCGTGATGCTGCGGTACGGGACGGAGTGGTACTCCACCTTCTTCCCGGTGATGCCCTGCTTGTCGACCAGCAGCAGCCGCCGGTCGGTGAACAGGATGGTGTCGCGGATCAGCAGGTACGCGGCGTGCACCTGCTCCCCCTGGCCCAGCAGCCGCGCGTAGTCCTGCTGGGCCGTGCCGGAGTCGATGGTGTGGGCGTTGCCGAACAGAGCCATGAAGGTCCCCCGCCGTGTCGTCGGTGTCGCAGGGGAGGACGCCGCCGGGTGGCCGAACAGTTGCGCGGCCGTGCCGGGCGGGGGCTGCCGTCAGGTGTCGTAGGTGCCGTTCCACGGGGCGCCGAAGCCGAGCCGGTCCGGGTACAGCTCTGCCCAGTCCTCGTCCTCGTCGCCGTCCTCGTCCTTGCGGACCACCAAGCCGAACAGGACGTCCTCGTGGGTGACCTGGAAGGGGCGGACGGCGATGTCCGTGTACGAGCGGCGGGGCAGGCTGCGCAGGAGGCCGGCCAGACGGACGCGGGCGCGGGTCAGGGGCGAGTCGTCGCCGTGGGGGTCGCGCTGCTGCTGCGCCCAGGTGCCGGCGCACCAGATGTCCGAGTCCCGGTAGCGGCCCTCGGCGTCGAAGGTGTGCAGCACGGTGTAGAGGCGCTTGTGCTCCTCCCAGCCGTCGTCGGGACGGAAGCCCTGCGGGAAGGCGTACGTGACCGACGCGAGGAACTGGCCGTCCGCGTACCGCCCGATGACTCGGTGCGGTGCTTCGGCTGGTAGGCGATCGGAACGACCTCGGGAACTGCCATGGCGGAAACCATACGGCTCGGCGGGAACACGGCGGAGCGGGGGACCACCCCTGCGCCTGTTCCGTCACGTCCTGTCCCGATCGGCCTCCGCTCCGGGCGGGCGCGGACGTGGACGCGGGCGCGGGCGAGGGACACGGCCGGTCCCTCGCCCGCGTGCCGCGGCTTCGCGGTCAGGAGGCCCTGGGCGAGTCGTCCCCGGGAGCTTCGGCGAACAGGTCCTCGGCCGTGGTCGCGGTGAGGGACCGGTCGAACCAGAGGGTGAGGGTGTCGAGGTCGGTGCAGGAGGTGATGCGCTCGCGCGTACCCTCCGGGACGTCGACGCCCCGCTTGTCGAGCACGCGCAGGACGAGCGAGGCACGGTCCTCGGCCTTGCCCTCGGTCAGACCCTCGGCTTTGCCTTCGGCCTTCCCCTCCAGGTACGTCTCCTCGAACAGCGTCCCGTGCCCCGGGAAGTAGGTGATGACCTTCGACATCAGCTCTCTCCATTTCACTTTGACCGGAGTGTTCTCCAGGCCGACTTCGGTTGCCTCGCACCAGTACTTCGTGGGGCCCCGGCCGAGCGACTGGAATCCGCGGGCCAGCGTTTCCAGTATGGCGGGGGCCCTGCGGCTCTCGCTGTGAACGATCGCGGAGAGCACCGCCAGCGCCGGCTGCCGGGCCACCGTCGACTCGTCGGTGATCTCCGGGACGGTGTCCGGCCCCAGCACGAAGGGGTGCGTGACCTGAGTCGTCCACGTGCCGACGGCGCACGGGAAGGGGCCCGCGGCCCAGTTCGCCGTCGGCCGGTCGCGACAGACCACGACCAGCAGCACCGGCATGGCGTACTTCGCGCTCAGGTACGCCACGTAGTAGGACCAGCTCGTCGCCTTGTCCGGGTCCTGTTTGGTCTGGGACTCGATGGCGAGCAGATAGCTCTCTCCCTCGGGTGGCTCGACCTTCAGCACCGTGTCGACACGGCGCTCCAGCGGCCGGATCTCCGTGGCGTCGGGGCTGAGCGCCTTGTAGTCCTCCTTGGCCGGGGGCGGGACTCCCAGCGTTTCGAAGACGAGGTCGAGGGCTTCCGGATGGTCCTGGAAAATCCGGTGTGCGGCCTCGTGGGTTGATGTGACCATGTGCGCACCGTAGATCGACCTATGGCCGACTATCGGCCCGATGCGGAGGGGTTCACCCTTTCGAGGGGCGAAGAAACGTTCAACGACCGTGCTCGTCGGTGCCGGTGAAGAACCGGACCCGCTCGCCCCTCGGCGGTGCCGGTGGGGGAGCGGGTCCGGTGATGGTTCTGGGGGCGTCGTGACGTGTCACGCCGTCGGGGTCAGGCCTCCTGGCCGCCGAAGCGCTCCTTGTACGTCTCCAGGTCCTCGTCCGTGAGCTTGGCGAAGAGGACCGGGGGGACCGTGAAGGGGGTGCCGGCCGGGACCGCGGTCAGGGCCTTCGCCTCCGCCTCGGTGACCCAGGCGGCCGTGTCGGAGGGGAGGGAGAACGCCTCGCGCATGACCTTCGCCGTCGCCGGGATGAAAGGCTCCGAGACCACCGCGTACAGGTGGATCAGGTTCATCGCCGTGCGCAGCGTCAGGGCCGCGGCGTCCTGGTCGGTCTTGATCTCCAGCCAGGGGGCCTTCTCCTCCAGGTAGGAGTTGCCCGCCGACCACAGCGCGCGCAGCGCGGCGGCCGCCTTGCGGAACTGGAGCGCCTCCATCTGCTCCTCGTACTCGGCGAGGAGACGCGCGATCTCCGTGCCGAGCCTCGCCTCGGCCTCGCCGGGCGCGCCGCCCGCCGGGGCCTCCTCGCCGAAGCGCTTCTTCGAGAACGACAGCACGCGGTTGACGAAGTTGCCGAGGGTGTCGGCGAGGTCCTTGTTGACCGTGGCGGTGAAGTGCTCCCAGGTGAAGGACGAGTCGTCCGACTCGGGGGCGTTGGCGATGAGGAAGTAGCGCCAGTAGTCGGCGGGCAGGAGGTCCAGCGCCTGGTCGGTGAAGACGCCGCGCTTCTGGGAGGTGGAGAACTTCCCGCCGTAGTACGTCAGCCAGTTGAAGGCCTTGACGTAGTCGACCATCTTCCACGGCTCGCGCACGCCCAGCTCGGTGGCGGGGAACATCACCGTGTGGAACGGGACGTTGTCCTTCGCCATGAACTCGGTGTAGCGGACGGGGTTCTCGCCGGTGTCGGCCTCGTACCACCACGACTTCCAGTCGCGGACCTCTCCGTCGGGCGCCGCGTCCGCCCACTCCTTCGTCGCCGCGATGTACTCGATCGGGGCGTCGAACCAGACGTAGAAGACCTTGCCCTCGGCGGCCAGGTCCGGCCAGGTGTCGGCCGGGACCGGCACGCCCCAGTCCAGGTCGCGGGTGATCGCGCGGTCGTGCAGGCCCTCCGTCAGCCACTTGCGGGCGATGGAGGAGGCCAGCTGGGGCCACTGCGCCTCGTGCCGCGACACCCACTCCTCGACCTCGTGCTGGAGCTTCGACTGGAGGAGGAAGAGGTGCTTGGTCTCGCGGACCTCCAGGTCCGTGGAGCCGGAGATCGCCGAGCGCGGGTCGATCAGGTCCGTGGGGTCCAGGACGCGGGTGCAGTTCTCGCACTGGTCGCCGCGGGCCTTGTCGTAGCCGCAGTGGGGGCAGGTGCCCTCCACGTAGCGGTCCGGGAGGAAACGGCCGTCGGCGGGCGAGTACACCTGACGGATCGCCCGCTCCTCGATGAAGCCGTTCTCGTTCAGGCGGCGGGCGAAGTGCTGGGTGATCTCGACGTTCTCCGGCGAGGAGCTGCGGCCGAAGTGGTCGAAGGCCAGCGCGAAGCCGTCGTAGACCGCCTTCTGGGCGTCGTGCGCCCGCGCGCAGAACTCCGCCACCGGCAGGCCCTGCTCCTTCGCCGCCAGCTCGGCCGGCGTGCCGTGCTCGTCCGTCGCGCAGATGTACAGGACGTCGTGGCCGCGCTGGCGGAGGTACCGGGAGTACACGTCCGCCGGGAGCATGGACCCCACCATGTTGCCCAGGTGCTTGATTCCGTTGATGTACGGAAGGGCGCTGGTGATGAGGTGTCGAGCCATCGGGGGCTGCTCCCAGGTTGCTATGTACGGATCCTTCAAATCGTAGCCGACACGGGTACGCCGCCCGCTTCCCGTTTTACGGGGTGAGAAGCGGGCGGCGTCGGGGTGGGAGGGGGAGGGGCCCGGCGGGGACTCCCTCCGGTGGGGCTACGGGCGCCAGGCGGCCAGTACGCCCTCGTACAGCTCCTGGTCCGTGAGCTCCAGGGGGGTGGGGCCCGCGTGGAAGAACGCCGTGTTGCCGGTCTTCAGCTTGCGGAGGTAGTCGAACGCCTTGTTGTCGTGCTCACCGAAGGCGACGAAGGAGAAGAAGAGGGCGGGGTGGTTCTCCGCCGCGTCCGCGAGGGACTGGGTGGCGGGGGTCTTGGCGTCGGGCGCGCCGTCCGTCTGGAAGACCACCAGGGCGGGGCGGCGGGGGGATGCGGCGTGCTTCTCGTTCCGCTTCTCGTGGTGGGCCACCACGGCCTCCACGGCGGCGTGGTAGCTGGTACGGCCCATGCGGCCCAGCCCCGCGTGCAGGTCGTCGATCCTGTCCTCGGGGTCGGTGAGGGCGAGGTCGGCGGTGCCGTCCAGCTCGGTCGAGAAGAAGACGACGTGGACGGTCGCGTCCCCGTCCCCGTCCCCGTCCCCGTCCTGGTCCTGGTCCTGGTCCGCGGTGAGGTGGGCGGCGAGGGCCAGGGTCTGGTCGGCCAGGGCCTGGACGGAGCCGTCCTTGTAGAACGGGCGCATGGACGCGGAGCGGTCCAGGACGAGGTAGACGTCCGCCCGGGCGGAGGCGAGGTCCAGCTTGGCGAGGGTGGCCGCGGCTGCCCTGTGGGCGGTGGTGAGGTGCGGGGGGATCGACGTCGCCGGCTCGGGGGCTCCGGCCTCGGCTTCGCCTTCGGCCGGGGTGTTCCCACCCGCACCACCCGTGCGGGTCTCGACGTCGTCCGCGGGTGACTCCTGTGGGGCGTCCTCGCCGTCGGCGGCCTCGGGTTCGGGGGCCTCGGCCTCGACGGCCTCCGTGGTGTCGGTCTCGGCGGCGGGCGCCTCGACCTCGGGTGCGACCTCGGCTTCGGGCTCGGGCTCGGGTGCGACCTCGGCTTCGGTTTCGGCCTCCGCTTCCGGCTCGGCCTTCGCCCCGTGCTCGGGTTCGACCTCGGCATCCGCCTTGGGCTCGGACTTTGCCTGCACCCCGTGCTCGGGCTGCGCCTCGGCCTCGGTTTCCGCTTCGGCCTCGGGTTCGGGAGCGGTCTCCGCCTCGGGCTCGACCTCGGTCTTGGCCTCCGCCTCAGGCTCGGCCTTCGCCCCATGCTCGGGTTCGGAGTCCGCCTGCGCCTTGGGCTCGGGCTCCGCCTTGGCTTCGGTCTCCGCCTCCCCTGCGGCTTCGGGGGAGGTCTCCGCCTCGGGCACGGTCTCGGCCCTGGTCTCCGCCTCGGGCTCGGGCACGGTCTCGGACTCCGCCTGTGCCTGTGCCTTGGGCTCGGTTTCCGCTTCGGCCTCGGGTTCGGGAGCGGTCTCCGCCTCGGGCTCGGTGGCGACCTCGGCCTCGGCTTCGGCCTCCGCTTCCGCCTCGGGGGCTTCCGTGGGCTTCGTCGCCTCCGGGGTCTCGTCCTCGGCGGCCGGCTCGGCCACGGTCTCGGCCGGTTCCTCGGTGACGGGTTCCTCGACCGCAGGCGCGGCCGTCTCCGTGACCTGCTCCGTGACCGGCTCAACCACCGGTTCGGCGTCCTTCTCCGTGACCGGCTCAACCACCGGCTCGGCGACCTTCTCGGCGACCGGCTCGGCCGCCGGCTCCTCCGTCACCGGCTCCGCCTCCGACTCCTGCGGCTTCGCAGCAGCGGGCTCCTCCACGACCGGAGGCTCCTCCGCGGCAGCGGGCTTTTCCGGAGCGGCGGGCTCCTCCGAGACCAGGGGCTTCTCCGCGGCGGGCTTCTCCGCGGCGGGCTCTTCCGGGGTCGGGGTGGGGTCGGGGGTCGTCTTCGGGGAGGTCGTCGGGGTCGGGACCGTGATGTTGTCGAAGGCCGCCGCGACCAGGTCGTGTTCCTCGGCCGCCGTGCGGGGCTCGGGGACCTGGACCACCGGCTCGGGCGCGGGGGCGGAGGCGGCCGCCGGCTCGGGCGCGGCCGCTTCGGTCGTGGTGGTCGGCTGCGGTTCGGGGTGGGTGGCGGGTTCCGGCTGCGAAGGAATCCCTGCCGCACCCTCCGCCTCGGCGGTCCGCCCCTTGCGTGAACGGCCGAATGCGTTCCGCAGGAGAGTGAGAATGCCCATGTGCGCAACCCTTCGCGTGAGTTGATCCCGTCAATCCCTGGCCAGGACGGACACGTAAGGTTAGCGGCCTCCGGGGGTGATCTTCGGCAGGGGTGAGTGGGCGTCCGGCGGGTGTGTCAACACCGCCTCCCGGCTCCGTGAACACCCTGGCGGCAGTCGGGGATTCACCTCCCGTTCACTCAGCGTCAGCGCCTGCGCACATGCGTGCCCCTACCGTCACGCCCATACCAAGGGCACGCAAGGGAGATCAAAGGTGCGCAAGCTGCTGCCGCTCATCGGAACGCCGTCCCCGTCGCATCCGGGCGGACGCTCCGCCATGACCTGTCGTTTCCGGTGTGGTGACGCCTGCTTCCACGAGGTGCCCAACACCAGCGACAACGAGTACGTCGGCGACGTCATCGCGGGGGCCCTCAGCCGCCGCTCGATGATGCGCGCCGCCGCCGTCGTCACGGTGGCGGGTGCCGCCGGGGCGGCCGGTGTCGCCGGGGCGCGCCCGGCCACCGCGGCCACGCCCGGCCACGGGACGCCGTCGAAGCCGTCGAAGCCCGCGAAGCCGTCCGGTGCGCGCGGGCTGCGCTACGGCAGCGTCGCGCCGAACACCGTCGACGCCGTCGTCGTACCGGACGGGTACACCCAGAACGTCGTCATCCGCTGGGGTGAGCCCATCCTGCGCGGGGCGCCGGCCTTCGACCCGGAGAACCAGACGGCGGCCGCCCAGGCCGGTCAGTTCGGCTACAACAACGACTTCCTGGCGCTGCTGCCGCTGCCGGGCGAGCGGAACCGGCAGCTGCTGGTCGCGAACCACGAGTACACCGACGAGGTGCTCATGTTCCGCGGCTACGACCCCGCCGCCCCGACCCGGCAGCAGGTCGAGGTCGCCTGGGCCGCGCACGGCCTGTCCGCCGTCGTGGTCGAGGGCGACCGGAGGACCGGCAAGCTCGTCGCCGTTCCGCGCCACCACCTGAACCGGCGGGTCACCGCCACCACCGAGTTCCGGCTGACCGGGCCCGCCGCCGGGTCCGACCTGCTGAAGACCTCCGCCGACCCGACCGGCACCAAGGTGTACGGCACGCTCAACAACTGCTCGGGCGGCACCACCCCGTGGGGCACGACGCTGCACGGCGAGGAGAACTTCAACCAGTACTTCGCCAACGCCGGCCGGGCGACGGACAAGCGCTACGGCATCGGGACCGGGGCCACCGAGCGCAAGTGGGAGCGCTTCGACAAGCGCTTCGACGTCGCCCAGGAGCCGAACGAGGTGCACCGCTTCGGCTACGTCGTCGAGTTCGACCCGTACGACCCGACGTCCACGCCGCGCAAGCACACCGCGCTGGGCCGCTTCAAGCACGAGGCCGCGACCGTGCGGCTCACGCACGACGGCCGTCCCGTCGTCTACTCCGGTGACGACGAGCGCTTCGACTACTTCTACAAGTTCGTCGGCAGCAAGCGGATGCGGCACGGCACCAGCCGGTCCGTGCGCGAGCACAACCTCTCCCTGCTGGACGAGGGCACGCTGTACGTCGCCAGGCTCACCGGCGACTCCCCCGCGATCGAGATCGACGGCACGGGCAAGCTCCCCGCCGACGGCGAGTTCGACGGCGCCGGCGAGTGGATCCCGCTGGCGACCGCCACCGCGAAGGGCGCCGTCTCGCACGTCGAGGGCATGACCGCCGAGGAGGTGTTCGTCTTCACCCGTCTCGCCGGTGACAAGGTCGGCGCGACGAAGATGGACCGCCCCGAGGACATCGAGCCGAGCCCGGTCACCGGCAAGGTGTACGTGGCCCTCACGAACAACACCAAGCGCGGCGTCGACGCGAACGCCAAGGCGGACGAGGCCAACCCGCGCAACGCCAACAAGCACGGGCACGTCCTGGAGCTGACCGAGCGCTGGAACCGTCCGGAGTCGACGCGGTTCGCCTGGTCGCTGTTCCTGGTGGCCGGTGACCCGGAGGACCCGGCGACGTACTTCGCGGGCTTCCCGAAGGACTCCGTCAGCCCGATCTCCTGCCCGGACAACGTGGCCTTCGACGCGCACGGCAACCTGTGGATCTCCACGGACGGCGCGCAGCTCGGCTCGCACGACGGACTGTTCGGGGTCGCCACCCGCGGCTCGCGCCGCGGTGAGCTGAAGCAGTTCCTGACGGTGCCGTCGGGCGCCGAGACCTGCGGTCCGCTCATCCAGGAGCGGCGCGTGCTGATCGCCGTGCAGCACCCGGGCGAGCTGGACGGCGCCTCCGTGGAGAACCCGAAGAGCACCTGGCCCGACGGACCCGGCAAGATCGTCCGTCCGGCGGTCGTGTCGGTGTGGCGCGAGGACGGCCAGGACATCGGCGTCTGAGACGGAAGCGGCCGGGGCGGAGGCCACGGCTGCGGGCGGTGACGGCGGTGAGGCGGTCGGCCTCACCGCCGTCGTCGTGTCCACGGACGGACCCCGCGGTCCCCGCCCCGGCTCAGCCGGGCTGGTGGAGGGTGACGTCGACCAGGAGGGAGCGGTGGTCGGTGCCGGGGAGGTCGAGGAAGCGGGCGCGGGTCGCGGAGAACTCCCCGGAGACGAGGACGTGGTCGATCTGGGCGCCCAGGACGGGGGTGGTGCGGCTGGGCCAGGTCGGCTCCCGGGGGCTGCCCGCGAGCCGGGCGGCGTCGCGCAGTCCGGTGTCGATGATCCGGCGGAACGCGGCGTGGTCCTGGGTGGCGTTGAAGTCCCCGGCGAGGATCAGCGGCCCGTCGTCGCGGTGGGCGTCGGCGAAGTCCCGCAGCCGCCCCAGCTCGCGCTTCCACACGGCGACCTGCCGGGGCAGCGGTGGCTCGGGGTGCGCGAGCTGGAGCCGTACGGGCCGGCCGTCGACGTCGGCGACGGCCCCGGGCATGCCCATCCGGCCGGGCACGGCGGGGGCGGGCGTCAGCGGGAACCGGCTGAGGACGACGGACCCGACGGAGGTGCCCCCCTCGACGGCCCGCCGGTACGGGTACGCCGTCCCGAGTTCCCGGCGCACGGTGGCCTGACAGCCGTACTCGCACTCCGCGACGAACACCACGTCCGGTTCCTCCCGGCGGACGGCGCCGACGAGGGCGTCCGTCGCCCCGCCGAACTCCACGTTGGAGGTGAGCACCCGCAGCCGCGCGACGGCGGGCCCCGCGGGTTCGTCGCCGTTGCCGTACGGCTCGATGAACCAGGCGAGCATCCCGAGCACGACGACGCCCCACACCAGCCCCGTCCACCAGCGGGCGAGCAGTGACAGCAGCAGGGCGGCCCCGGTGGGGACGAGCAGCCAGGGCAGGAAGGCGAGCAGCTGGGGGACCGGCGTGCGCAGGTCGGTGTCGGCCGCGCGGCACGCGACGACGGCGCTCACCCCGGCGAGCAGCAGTCCGGCGCACCACGCCCCGAGGACCCGCCCGCGCCGTGGCCGCACGTCAGTGGAACTCCCGTACGACGTCGATGGTTCCGACGATGTGCGCGTTGAACTCATCCATTTCCTCCGCCGGTACCCAGAGTTCGAGGATGGTCGCCCCGCCCGCCCGCCGCACCGGGTACCGCGCGAGGAAGTCGCTCTCCACCTCGAACCGCGTGACGTAGCCGACCCCGGAGGCGGGGACGTTCCAGTCGCGGGCGATGCGGATCGCGTAGTCCTCGTTCAGCACCGGGTAGAAGATCGGCTGCTCGGGCAGGCGCGGCGGCCACCCCCGCCATCCGGAGGCCTCGACCAGTGCCAGTTCCTCCGGGCCGGTGGGCCGCCAGAGGGTCGTTGTCGTCGTGCTGCTCATGAGGTGACGGTAGAGGCGGGGACGTCCGCCGGGCCAAGGGTTTGCCGTCCCGCCGGGCGTGTCACCTGCCGTCCTCACCTCCTTCCTCGTCCTCACCTCCTTCCTCGTGTCCGTCTCCGTATCCGTCCCCCTACCGGTCTCTTTTCCTGTCCCCGTCTCCGTCTCCGTCTCCGTCTTCGTCTCCGTCTTCGTCTCCGTTCCCGTCCACCCGTTCCAGGAACTCCGCCAGCGCCGCGTTGAACTCGGCGGGCCGCTCCAGGTTCGGCAGGTGGCCGCAGCCGTCGATCACCCGCAGGACCGAGTCGGGCAGGAGGGCGTGCAGGGTCTCCGCGTCGCGGACGGGGGTGAACGCGTCGTCCGCGCCGACGACGACGAGGGCGGGGGCGGTGAAGCGGCGGAGCGACGGGCGGTAGTCGGGGCGTTCGGCCCGGCCGCGCAGGGCCGCCGCGGCGCCCTCGGGCGGCGCGGACGTCATCATGCGGTGGACGTGGGCCCGGACGGCGTGCGGGGCGTGCGGGGCGACCATCTTCAGGAGGATCTCGTCGGCGTAGCCGCGCATGCCCTCGGCGAGGAGGCGGTCGGCGAGGGCGTTGCGGGCGGCCCGGCCGGCGGGGGTCTCGGGTTCGGCGAAGGTGTCGGCGAGGACCAGGCCCCGGACCCGGTCGCCGAGGCGGTCCAGGCACTCCATCGCGATCTGGCCGCCCATCGACAAGCCGGCGAGGACGAACGCGTCCACCGCCAGGTCGTCGAGGAGGTCCTCGACGTCCCGGGCGAAGCGGGAGAGGGGCGTCGTGCCGGGGACGACCGGGGAGGCGCCGTAACCGCGCAGGTCGGGGACGACGACGCGGCGGGTGGGGGCGAAGGCCTCGAGTTGCGGGGCCCACATCGTGCGGTCGAAGGGGTGGCCGTGGATGAGGACCAGAGGGACCAAGGAGACCGGGGAGACCGGGGGGACCGGTGGGACCGGGGGGATACGTCCGGAGGTATCCGCGCCTTTGTCCTCGTATGCGAGGAAGGGAGCCATGTGTCGACCCTAGGGTCGCCCAACTCCTCGGTGCAATAAGATCTTTGCTCTCGGTGCAATGCCGGGACGCGGGGAGGCGCGAGGAGAGGGCGGAGGCGCGGGGAGGCGCGGGGAGAGAAGAGGGAAGACGGAGGAGAAGGCGGAGAGGGCGAGGGCGAGGAGGGGCCGTGAGCGACTACCGGGAGATCGCCGACCGTGTCGCCGACGACATCGCACGTGGACGGCTGGTGCCGGGCCAACGGCTGCCGCCGCAGCGGTGGTTCGCGCGCACGCACCGCATCGCCCCCTCGACGGCCGGGCGGGTCTACGGCGAACTCGTGCGGCGCGGGCTGGTGGTGGGCGAGGTCGGCCGGGGCACCTTCGTGCGGGCCGCGCCGCCCGCCCCCCAGGGGCGCGCCCTGGTCGAAGCGGCCACGTCCGCGCCGGTCAACCTGGAGCTCAACTACCCCACCGCGCCGGGCCAGTCCGAGCTGCTCGCGCCCGGTCTCGCGCCGCTGCTGCGGGCCGACGTGCTGACCGAGGCGATGCGCACCGCCGCGGTCGACGGCACCGCGGCCGCCCGTGCCGCGGCGGCCCGGCTGCTCACCGTCCCCGGCTGGCGCCCCGAGCCCGCACAGATCCTCTTCACCGGCAACGCCCGCCAGGCCATCGCCGCCGCGCTCGCCTCCCTGGTCCGGCCGGGCGGCCGCGTCGGCGTGGAGGAGCTGACGTATCCGCTGGTCAAGGAGATCGCCGGCCGGCTGGGGATCGTGCTCGTGCCGATCGGCGGCGACGGCGAGGGACTGCGGCCGGACGCCCTGCGCGCCGCGCACCGGACCGCTCCCCTCGCCGCCCTGTACGTCCAGCCGGCCCTGCACAACCCGACGTCGCTGACCACGAGCGAGCGCCGCGTGCGAGAACTCGCCCGTACGGCGGTCGAGTCGGCGCTGCCCGTCGTCGAGGACCGCGTCTGGTCCTTCCTCCGGCCGGACGCCGTTCCGCTCGCCGCCCACGCGCCCGGTCTGACCCACGTCGTCGACGGCCTGTCCAAGCGGGTCGCGCCGGGGCTGACGGCCGGTTTCCTCGTCGTACCGCCGGAGCGGGCGGACGCGGTGGCCGCCGCCGTGCGGTCCGGGGGGTGGAGCGCGGGGCGGTTCGCGCTGGAGGCGGCGGTGCGGTGGGCCGGGGACGGGACGGTCGCGCGACTGGTGGCGGCGAAGCGGGCGGACGCCGCCCGGCGCCAGCGGATCCTCGCGGCCCACCTGGGCGCGTTCGCCGTACGGACCGACCCGCACGCCTATTTCGCCTGGTGGGAGCTGCCCGCGCCGTGGCGGGCGGACACCTTCACGGCCGCCGCCGCCGCGCACGGCATCGCCGTCACCCCCGGCACCGCCTTCACCGTCGACCCGCACCGCACCCCGGACGCGGTCAGACTCGGCCTGGCGTCCGCGGCGGAGGGGGAGCTGGAGCGGGCGCTGCGGGTACTGGCCCGGATCGCGGCGGGACCGCCGGGGCCGCCGCAGCCGCCCCGGCCGCCGCAGCCGCCCCGGCCGCCGCAGCCGTCCCGGCTGCCGTAGTCGTCCCAGTCGCCGTAGCCGCCGTAGCCGCCGTAGCCGCCGTAGTCGTCACAGCCGTCACCCGGCGTCGGTGGACCAGGAGTCCCGCCCGCACGTACCGCGTGAGCCACACCCCCGCCGCCACCGCCAGGCCCACGCCCAGCAGGAACCAGGACGCGGTGCGCAGGGGCGCGGTGAGGGCGTCGTAGACGGCGGCCGTGGCGGGGCGGCCGGCTCCCTCGGCCAGGCCGGTGAGGGTGAGGTGGCGGGCGACGCCGATCGCGAGTCCGAGGAACGCGCCGCCCAGCGCCGTGCCCAGCGCCGCCGCGGTGAGGGCGCGGCGGCGGCAGGCCGCGACGGCGATGCCGGTCACGGCGAGGACGACGGCGGCCAGGGGCAGCCAGAAACCGGCGAGGTCGAGCACGCGGTAGCCCTTCCGGAGGGTGGCCAGTTCATCGGCCGGGAGCACCGCGACGCGGGTGTGCGCGAGCGGCACGCGGTCGGCGAACACCACGTGGTCGGTGGCCAGTTGAGCACGGACGCGGGCGGCCACCGGGGCCAGGTCGACGGTGACGTCGCGGTCGCGGTCGTCGTGCAGGGCCGACATCACGGCGCTGTGCGCGGCCTCGTTGCCCGCGTCCCACGCGGTGCGGTAGGCGCGGCTGCGGGCGAAGGAGCGCAGCGCGTCGTGCACGAAGGGGGTGATCTCGGGGCGCAGCGGGCCGCGCTCGGCGGCCGCCTCGCGCAGGATGCCGTCACCGACCGTGTCGACCACGATGTCCCGTACGGCCGGGTCGGCGGCGAGCGGCGCCATGGCGGTGACGTACCGGCCGGTGTCCGTGAGGCCGTACGCCGCCCAGGCCGCCAGTGCGCCGAAGGGCATCAGGAGGCAGGACAGGGCGATGAGGACGGCCGACACGGCGGTCCGCAGACGTCGGGTCACACCTCCAGGCAAGGCCGTGCGCGCCGGACGCGCGAGCGGGGGGAGGCCACTCGGGTGGGGCGCGGCGGGACGGGTACGGCCACCAGGGTGACCCACGGCGGGACGGCTGCGGCCGCCCGGGTGACCTCCGGCGGGACGGGTGCGGCCGCCCGGGTGGCCCTCGGCCGGACCTGGGGATTCCGTCCTCCGGTGGAGCGATCACCCGAACGGGTGTCTCATGGATCTGGGGAGAAGGAGGCGATCATGCGCATCACTCCGGTCCTGCGGACGACCGCCCTGCGGACGACCGCCTCGCGGACCCCCGCCCCGTGAATTCTCGGGCTCGTGGAGCTTCAGCGGCACCGGAAGTGCCACCGGAACCTCGTCGGAGGAGTGGGAGTGGGTCCCGCTCGTCCGGTGAGTTGAGGGATGAGGGTAGGCGTGGGCCCCGGCGAGAACCGCCGGGGCCCACGTGCGGCAGGGGGCGGGGGGCTAGTGCCGCGGCAGGCAATGTTCGCCCCGTCGCGACGCCCGGCACGCACTCCCGCCGCACCGGCCGAAAGCCCGAGTACGTCCAGTACGAGGACTTCCGGCCGGCACGCCGAGAGCACGCACCGGACGCCGCTCCTTGACGGGCAAACGTTGCCTGCCGCGGCACTAGGTGATGCGGTGCCCCTCCGCGTCCTCGTGCGTGTAGTAGCGGTAGAACATCACCGCGAAGAAGCCCGCCGCGACCGCGAGCGCGACGCCCGTGGAGTACAGCGTGCTCGATCCGCTCTGGTTGACGAGGAATCCGATCGCGCAGCCGGCGAACGCCGCCCACAGCAGGGCGTGCACCTCGCGCCGCAGCTTCGGGGCCACGGCGCGGACGGCGACGTACAGCGCGATGAACACGAGCGTGGTCACGAAGCCGAACAGGACGTTCCAGCCGGTGATCGGCCCGCCGCTGCGCCGGTTCGCCGCGGCCCAGTAGCCGTAGACCAGCCCGAGCGCGACGGGCACCGCCCACTTCATGACCAGGTGGGTCCGCTCGCCGAAGACGTCGGGCGTGCCGCCCGCACGGGACCCGGTCAGGGCCGGTGTCCCCATGCCCGGTGTCCGCATGCCCGGGGTGGGTGCCGCATGAGCCATGGGAGCACTCCTCTCTGCTGGGCCCCCGTCTGCTGGGCCCCCGCTTCCAGGGCACACCTGGGCGGGGGCGGCGGCAAGTCGGTGGGAGGCGCCTTTCGCGCGGCGCGGGCAGGGAGGCGTGCGGCGCGTGTGCGGGCCGGGACGCGCGCGGTGCGGACCGGGATGCGGCCCCCGCGCGGGCGTGTTTCGCTGGGGCGGTGAGCGACCGAGGGGGCCGGAGGCTGCCCGCCCGCCACCCGTACGCCCGCCACCCGCATGCCGGGCACCCGTACGCCCGCCCCCCGTACGCCCGCCACCCGTACGCCGGGCGCCGGGACGCACTGGAGCGGCAGAAGCTGCTGCAGTTCCGCGGCCACAGCGTCACCTGGCTGGTGCCGCTGCTGACGCTGCTCGTCGTCGCCGCCGTCGACCTGAGCACCAGCGGGGACTTCCGCGTCGTCTCCTGGTGCGTGTTCGTCGCCGCGCTGGCCGCCGTCCTGTGCGGGGTGCGCACGACGGCCCTCTTCGCCGTCCTGGCCCTCGTCACCTACGTCGGCGCGGACTCCGCCTGGCCCGCCCAGTACCGGGAGGGCGCGGGCGACTTCCTCCTGGTCCTGGTCGGCGGACTCCTCTCCGTCCTGGCCGCCGCGCTCCGGGTGCGCGGCGAGCGGCGGATGCTGCACATGCGGCACGTCACCGAGACCACCCGCCGTACGGTGCTGCGGCCGCTGCCGCCCGGCTGGGGCGGCCTCGACCACGCCGCGGTCTACCTCGCCGCCGACGCCGAAGCGCGCATGGGCGGCGACTTCTACGACATCCAGCCCGGACCGCACGGCACCCGCGTCCTCCTCGGCGACGTCCAGGGCAAGGGGCTGGGCGCGGTGGAGGCGGCGGCGGCCCTCCTCGGCACCTTCCGGGAGGCCGGCTACCACGAGGCGGACCTGGCGACGGTCGCCGACCGGCTGGAGACCCGGATGCGGCGCCACCGCGCCCACACCGCCGCCCTCGGCCGCGACGACGGGGACCGGTTCGCCACGGCCGTCCTGCTGGGCTTCCCCGAGGGGGAGCACGGGGTGGTCGACGTCGTCGTGTTCGGTCACGAGGCGCCGCTCGCCGTCGGCCGCGGCGGGGTGCGGCCGCTGCCCCACGGCGGCGGACTCCCCCTCGGCCTCGCCGAACTCACCCGCGGCGGCCCTCCGCCGGTGCTGCGCGCCGCCGTCGCCCCCGAGGAGACGCTGCTGCTCGTCACCGACGGCGTCACCGAGGCGCGGGACCGCACCGGCGCCTTCTACCCGCTCGTCGACGACGTCGCCGACGGCCTCGTCCTCGATCCGCGCACCGCCGCCCCCGGCCGCCTGGTCGCCTACGTCCGCGACCGCACGCTGCGGCACTGCGGCGGCCGCCTCGACGACGACACGACGATCTTCGCGGTACGGCCGCGGGGCGCGGGGGCCACGGAGCGCGGGCCGGGTGGGGCGGGGGCCGCCGAGAGCGGGCCGGGTGGGGCGGGCCGCGGGGAACGGACGGAGACGAAGGCCCCGTAGGGGGACGTTTGCGGGCCTGAGGTCCCCGTTCGCAGCAGCAGCGGTTACGGTGCTGACGTGAGTGATCGAGGGGGAGGGACCATGCCCGGAACCGTGCTGCTGCTCGCGGCCTCGCCCGTGGGCAAGGGGTGCCTGGTGGACGCGGCGTCCGTGCTCCCCGTGCTCGCGGCCGTGCCGCCGGCCGTCCTGGCCGGCACCGACACGGCGAACGTCGTCGAACTCGCCGATCCGCTGGAGCCGCAGGCCGTGCTGACCCGGCTGCGGGCCGCCGCGGCGGCGCCCGGACCGCTGACCGTGTTCGTCACCGGACAGCTCCAGCTCGACCGCCGGCAGCGGCTGCCGCACCTGGCGCTGGCCCGTACGACACCGTCGACCGTGCGCTACACCGGCTTCCCCTGGCACTGGTTCCGTGAGGAACTGCGGCTGCGGGCGGCCGGGACGACGACGCTGCTGCTCGACCTGCACGCGGACGCCGAGACCTGGGGATGGCTGCGGGGGCGCGGACTGGAGTGCGGGGCGGGGGTCGCCGTGTACGGGAGGGTCGCGCCTCCGGCGGGGCGGCGGAGGGTGGCCGCGCCGACGTACATGAAGGCGATCGCCACCGTGCTGCGGAGCGGGGGGCGGCCGGGGCCGGAGCAGCTGCACCAGACGGCGTTGGCGCGGATCGCGGGAGAGGGGGAGGTGGGGGACCTGGTGCTGTGGGGTGCGGGCGCGGGTCCCCTGCCGGGTGCGGCTCCCGTGCCGGATGTGGGTGCGGGCGCCGTGCCGGGTGCGGCTCCCGTGCCGGGTGCGGGTGTCCCCGGTGGGTTCGCCCCCGCCGCCCTCCCCCACCCCCGGCCCCGCTCGGGCGGGGGGACCCCCGTCGTCCCCGGGGGCGAGACCCCCGGACCCCCGCCGGCGGCCCTGGACGGGCCCGGTCCCCGAACGCCGGACGGGCCGGTGGACGACCCCCACGCCCGCATCACGGCGGCCGTCCAGACCGGTGACCACCCCGCCGCCGACGCCCTCGCCGCCCGCCTGGAGCAGGCCGCGCTCGTCGCGCACGGGGCCGGGTCGGAGGAGGCGCTGCACTGGTCCGAGGTGCGGGCGGACCTGGCGATGTTCGCGGGGGACGCCGAGCGCAGTTGCCGTACCTGGATGGCGGTCGCGGCGGCGAGACTGGCCGCGGGCCAGCCCGTCGACGCGGCGCCGGTCGAGGCGGCCGTGGACCGCGCCCACCACCAGTGGGGGTGCATCACGGACCGGAGCAGGGCCCGCGACCTCGGCCCGGCGCTCGCCGAGCTGCGCGGCCGGGTGCCTGGCCGCCGCCAGGGCGCCCTCGACCACGTCCGCGAGCAGCTCCGCCAGCTCCAGACGCAGGGGTGACGCGGAGGTGGAGCCGGGGGAGGCCGACGGTGCCCCGCGGCTCGCCGGCACGGCCCACCGGACCGGCCCACCGGACCGGCCCCGGGACTGTCCGCACCGCCTTCGGGTGGTCTGTCGGCCCCGTCTGCGAACGTTGGACCGCCTCGCTTCCGGGTGGTCCGTCGGTCCCGTCTCGGGGTGTCGGCCCGCCTCGTCTCCGGATGTCGGGCCGGCTCCGCTCCCGGGCGGTCGGGCCGGTGTCCCTCCGAGGGCCGGGGGCCGGGGCCGCCCGTTCGGGGCCGTACCGCCTACTTGCCGGTGCGTTCCACGCCGGTCGAGAGCCGGGGGTCGTCCGCGGTGGCGGCCGGGACCGCGTTGGCGGCGGTGACGAGGGCCGCCACGGCTATGACGGCCGCCGCGACGGCTCTGGCGTACCGCCAGGAGGGGCGCCCGTAGGGTGCGGATGTGCGTTCCTGCACGGCAACCTCGCAACGTCGGCGGCGACCAGGGGCGAAAAGCGGCGGTGGACAAAAAGCGGGAACGGCAGCGGCCGCCGCGTCAACCGTGTATTAAGCATGCTTAACACGCCGTTTAACCTAGGGCTGCGCCAGCCGAACGGCAAGAGGGTCAGGGGTAGTTGAGGGTGATTCGGGCCGTGGGTGAGCGGGACGAACCGGAGGTCGTCGGACGCCGGGTGCAGCGGTTGCGGGTCGAACGGGGGCTCACTCAGCGCCAGTTGGCCGAGCCGACCTACACCCCCGCCTACGTCTCGACGCTGGAGGCCGGCCGGGTGCGGCCCTCCGACGAGGCGCTCAGGCACATCGCGGAGCGGCTCGGCGTCGACTTCGAGGAGCTGGCCACCGGCCGCTCCGCCCGGCTCGTCACCGGTCTGCGGCTGCGGCTCACCGAGGCCCAGCGCGCCCTGGCCACCGGGGAGGCGGAGCAGGCGGCCCGGCAGTTCGCGGAGCTGCTCGCGGAGGCCGAGGAGCACGGCCTCGCCGAGGAGCAGGCCACCGCCCTGCTGGGGCTCGGGGAGTGCGGGATCGACACCGGCGAGCTGGAGGCGGCCCGCGGGCACTTCGAGCGGGCGGAGCGGTGCCTGGCGCACGCCCCGCTCCCGGCCCGCGTCCCCGCCCTGCGGGGCCGGGCCGTCGCCCACTACCTGGCGGGGGAGCTCCGGTACGCCGTCTACCTGCTGGAGTCGACCCTCGACGAGCTGAACCGCGGCGGCCTGCACGACCCCGACGCGCTGCTGCTGCTCTACGCCTCCGTCATCGGCCCCTACATGGACATGGGCGCCCACGCCCGCGCCGCCCAGGCCGCCGAGTTCGCCCTGGCGCTCGCGCCGCAGGCCGGCGACCCCGCCCTCGTCGCCCGGATGCACCGCTCGGTGGCCCGCACCCTCCTCGCCGAGGGCCGTCTCGCCGAGGCCGACGCCTCCCTCGCCAAGGCCGCCGAGCTCTACCGTCAGCTCCAGCTGCGCACCGAACTCGCCAACTGCCACTGGATGCGCGGCTACGTCTACGCCCAGAACGACGAGCTGGAGCGGGCCGAGGACGAGCTGAAGCAGGCGCAGACCATGCTCTCGGCCCAGCGCGCCGCCCTCTACACCAGCCAGGTCGCCGTCGAGCTGGCCGACGTCCTGCACCGTCGCGGCAAGTCCGGGGAGGCCGCCGCCCTGCTGCACGGGGTGCTCGGGGACCTGTCCTCGGAGCGCGGCGCCGTGCACGCGGCCGGCGCGCACCGCCTCCTCGGCATCATCGCCGAGGACGCCCGCGACACCGAGGCCGCCGAGGAGCACTACGTCCGCGCCCTGAGCCTGCTGGAACGCGCGGGCGCCGCCGGCGACCTCGCCGACCTGTGCCGTCTCCTCGGCGACCTGCTGCGCCGTACCGGCCGGGTGGAGGCCGCCCTGGACGCCTACCGCACGGGCCTCGGCCACCGCACGGCCCCCGGCACGACGACCCTGGGAGCGGCGCCGGCCCAGCCGCCGCTGTAGCCCCGCGGGGCCTTCCGCCGGGTCCCGGCCGGCACAGGTCCCGGCCGGCACAGGTTTCGTCCGGTACGGGTTCCGGCCCGCGCAGGTCGCTCTCCGCCGACGCGTGCGGCACCGGCACCGGCACCGGCACCGGCACCGGCACCGGCACCGGCACCGGTGTCCGGTGTCCTGCGGCCCGAGGGCGCCCTCGGCTCGGAGGCGGCCCGGCCTCCGGTCCCCGACGCGGTGACGGTCACCCGGGTGCGGCAGCCCGCCGACCCGTACGAGGAGGCCTGAGGAGGTCCGAGGAGGTCCGAGGGGATCAGAGGAGACCCGAGGAAGTCCGGGAAGGCCCGAGCCGGGCTGGTTTCCGGGGCCGGTCGGGCGGTACCCGGCGGGTTGTGAGCAGTCCGGAGCCGGACTCCCGGAGGGAGGTGATCGCCGTGCCGGAGGACCGCGGTCGGGAACGGGCCGCCGAGGTGATCGCCCAGGAGGTGCGCGGCGCCGAACCCCGGGACGTGCCGGAGCGGCTGTGCGTCGCGGCGGTGCGCCTGCTGCCGGTGATCGGCGCGAGCGTGTCGCTGCGCGGCGAGGGGGTGCCGGTGCCGGTGAGCGCGAGCAGCGAGCGGGCCGCGCACCTGATGGAGGTGCAGGCCACGCTGGGCGACGGTCCCTGCCTGCGGGCGGCGGAGACCGGCGCGCCGGTGTTCGCCGCCGACCTCACGGCGGGCCGGGACGCCTCGCGCTGGCCGGTCTTCGCGCAGCAGGCTGCGGCCGCCGGGGTCCGGGCGGTGTACGCGCTGCCCCTCGGCGACCCGGCGGTGTGCGTGGGCACCCTGGACCTCTACCGGGACGTCCCCGGTGAGCTGGCCGCCGACGAGGTCCGTACGGCGAGGCTGGTGGCGGACGTGCTGACGGTGGCCCTCATGGCCCTGCCCCACGACGAGGACGCCGGCCGGTACGGCGACGGCGTCTGGCTGAGTCCCCTGGCCACCGGCCACGACGGCGTGCACCAGGCGGTCGGCATGGTCATGGCCCAGCAGGGGGTCCACCCCGACGAGGCCCTCGCCCTCCTGCGGGCCCACGCCTTCGCGCAGGGCCGCACGGTCGCGGACGTCGCCCACGAGGTCGTGGACGGCACGACCCGCTTCGACCCGGACTGAGGCGGGGCCCGTCGGTCCCGGCCGCCCTCCTCACACCTGCACCCGCCCCTGCTTGCGTACCTCCGTGAGGCGTTGCACGCCCAGCTGGACGGCGGCCTGGGTCGCCTCGTTGGGGACGTCGGCGAGGCCGCCGTTGGTGAGGGCGAAGGCGTCCTGGCCGGCGCGGACGGCGGCGACGTCGAGGGCGAGGGCGACGGGCTCCCCGTCGGTGTCCCAGTCGGTGAGGGTGACGCGCAGGCCCTGGCGGGCGTCGCCCACCTCGGGCAGCGGCTGCTCGGTGACGGTGGCGTCGAGGACCGTGCCGTCCGGCGCCTTGGCGGTGAAGCGGGCGCACTTCTGCGGCAGGGTCTTCAGCCAGGCGAGGGTGCGGTCCACGTCGGCGGGCCGCCGGCCGGCGACCTGGTAGCGGAGCTGGGCGCCGGTGTCGGCGTCGTCGAGGGCGACGACCGCGCGGGGCGGGGCACCGAGCAGTTCGTCGCTGTAGAGGCCGTCGAGGAGTTTCTGGCAGTCGGCGGTGGGGGTGGTGGCCTTGAGCATGCCGTCCCGCCAGGTGGCGGCGCCGCGCGTCGGGGTCCAGGGTTCGCCGAGGTCGGTGCCCGTGAGGAGGGCGGCGCGCGCCTGCGCGTCGGTGAGGACGGGGGAGGCGGCCGGTGCGCTGGGCCGGGCCGGGCCGGACTTCTCGACGGTGGGCAGGGCGGGCCGGGCGGTGGGCGGGTGCTCCAGCCCGAGGGTGGCGCAGGAGGTGACGGCGACCGGTCCGGCGACGGCGAGGGCGGAGGCGAGGAGGGTACGGCGGGTCATCGGGGGTGCCTCCTGGAGTGGCCGGTGCGCACCGGATCGGGTTCCGCGGCCCGGGGTACGGCGTACGGGACCCGGGCGCGGCGTCCGCCCCGGCACCGCGGGGGTGCTCCCTCCCACGGCACCACCACCACCGCCGGCCGACCAGCGCGGCGGTCCGTCCGGGTTAACCGCCGGTCTACCGGCTCACTGGCCCGCCACGTGAGTCCGCTGCGTAGGGTCACCGGTGCAACCGTTCCGCATCCCGTGTCCCGTATCCCGCACGCAGAGGAGCACCCTCGTGACCGGTCAGCCCATTCCGGTGATCATCGACTGCGACACCGGCGTCGACGACGCCCTGGCCCTGCTGTTCGCCGTACGGCATCCGGGGCTGGACGTGCGGGCGATCACCTGCGTGGCGGGGAACACCGACGTGGACGGCGTCGTCCGCAACACCCTGACGGTGCTGGAGCAGGCCGGGGCCGGGGACATCCCGGTGGCGCGGGGCGCCGAGCGCCCGCTGATCGAGCCGGTGCGCACGGCGCGGCACGTGCACGGGGCGGACGGGATGGGCGACCTCGGGCTGCCCGCGCCCACCCGCCGCCCGGTCGACGTGGACGCGGTGACGCTGCTGCGCCGCGAGATCCTCGCCTCGCCGAGGCCGGTGACCCTCATCCCGATGGCGCCCCTGACGAACATCGCCCTGCTGCTGCGCACGCATCCCGAGGTGGTGGGCAACATCGAGCGGATCGTGTTCATGGGCGGCGCGGCGGGGGCCGGCAACGCGACGGCGGTCGCGGAGTTCAACGTGTGGCACGACCCGGAGGCGGCCGCGATCCTGCTCACGGCCGGGGTCCCGATCACGATGTACGGCCTGGACGTCTTCACGAGGGTCCTGGTCCCGGCCGCCGACGTCCAGCGGCTGCGGGCGAGTGCGGAGCCCCGCCTGCGCATGGCGGGCGAACTGCTCGCCCACCGTGACCCGGCGACCTCGGGCGACCCCACCCCCACGGGCGGCCTGGGCGACGCGGGCGCGGTCTGCGCGGTCGTCGACCCCGGCGGCCTGACCACCGAACCCCTCCCCGTCGAGGTGAGCCTGGCCCCGGGCCCCGCCCGCGGCCAGACCGTCGTCGACCGCCGCCCCCGCCACGGCGAGTCCGAGATCCACCACGGCCCCCGCGAACAGGCCCTGGTGGACGTGGCGCTGGGGGTGGACGCGGAGCGGTACGTGAAGCTGTGGCTGACGGTCGTCGAGGGGGCCTGAGGGGGCTTCGTCCAGGGCCTGCTCCGGCGGGGGCTGGTGCCCAGCTCGTGGCAGGTCCGCGTGAGGCGGCTGTGGGCGCTTTTCCACGAGCCGAGGTGCTCGGGCGGATCCCTCCGCGGTGTCCCGGTGCGGTACTTGAACGTGATGGCGTGATCACCTGCCGGTGATCACGCCGTCGTCCTCCCCGCTCCGGAGTCCGACCCGGCAGGAACGGCCCAATGCGTACCTGCCGGGCACCCGTCGACGACGCACATCAACCAGCGGTCGGATGATCCGAAAGAAGCGGTCTAGTTCGGGCGGATCGCGGCCTCGACGTGGGCGAGTTGGGCGGCGAGGATCTCTTCGAACGCGGCGCGGCGGTCCGCCCCGAGGGGGCGGACGTCGCGGGCGAAGTGGGCCAGGGCGGGGAAGCGTTCGGGGTCGGCGCCGAGTACCGCGACGCGGAACAGTTCCATGCCCTGTTCGTGCTCTTCCGGGGTGATGGTGCTGACTCCGGCCTCGGAGGCGATCAGCGCGGCGATGAGGACCGCGAGCCGGTGGTAGCGCCCCGGGATCTCCTCGTCGGGCAGCCCCGACGCGCGCAGGGCCTGCAGCACCTCTTCCATGACCAGCCGGGAACCGGCGCCGCCCGACGCGTACCGTCCCCAGACCGCGGCGAGCTGGGGCTGCTCGCCGAACGCCTCTCTCATGCGCAGGGCCAGGGCGGTGATGCGCTGCTTCCAGTCCCCCTCGGGACGGTAGCCGTCCATGGAGGCCAGGAGGATCCGGTCGGCGACCGCGCGCAGCAGTTCCGTCTTGCTGCGGAAGTGCCGGTAGAGGCTGGAGGAATCGGTCCCGAGGGCCGCGGCGAGCTTGCGCACGCTGAACGACTCCGCGTCGCTCGTGCGCAGCAACTCCGCTGCCGCGTCCAGGATTTCCTCGGTCGACCAGCGCCTTCGACCTGCCATTTCGCCCCTCTCGTCCGACTCAGTCTATCTGTGCACTTGGTGTTGCACGCACCGCGTGCATAATGAGGGCATGGCCGTTCCGGGTGACCCGGCCACAGGCGGGCCGACGTGCCGCGCGTGCCCTGTCACCCGGGTCGGGCGACCGACGCGGAGCTCACCCCGAGCATGGCGAAAGGACGCATGTCGTGAGGAACCCACTGGACCCCGCGGAGCTGGACGCCGCCATCGAGAACGTCCACCGTGCCGGGATGCCGGGCCTGTTCGCCGAGGTGCGTGACGGCGACCGGGTCTGGCGCGGCGCCGCCGGGGTCGCCGATGTCGCCACCGGCCGCCCCGTCACCGCCGACATGCGGCACCGCGTCGGCAGCACCACCAAGACCTTCACCGCCGCCGCGGTTCTGCAGCAGGTCGAGAGCGGCCGGATCGGTCTCGACACACCGATCGGCCGGTACCTTCCGAGGCTGGTTCCCGGAGGACGCGGTGACACGATCACGGTCCGGATGCTGATCAACCACACCAGCGGCCTCGCCGAGTACCTCCCGTACGCGTATCCCTCCCTCAAGGCGTACCCCGCCCTCGCGGACACCGGACCCCAGAGCCTGGACGACCACCGGCTCACCCGGTTCGCCCCCACCGAACTGATCGAGATGGGGGTCACCGCACCTGCCGTCGGCGCCCCGGGCGGTACGCCGGGGGTGTACTCCAACACCAACTACCTGCTCCTCGCGCAGCTCCTGGAACAGGTGACCGGCACCACGGCCGAGGAGTGCGTCACCCGGAACGTCATCGAACCCGCCGGGCTCCGGGACACCGGATTCCCCACCGGGCCGTACGTCGACGGGCCGCACTCGCAGCTCTACGAGTCGTGGTTCGGCATGATCGACCCGCCGCGTGACTACAGCGTCTACGACATGTCATGGGTGGGCCCGGCGGCCTCCCTGATATCGACCGTCGCGGACCTCAACCGCTTCTACCGCCTGCTGCTGGCCGGCGAGATCGTCAGCCCCTCGTCGCTGGCCCAGATGCAACGCACCGTCCCGGTCGTGTCCCAGGAAGGGAAGGTGATCGACTACGGTCTCGGCCTCCACCCGACGGAGGCTCCCGGTCGGGCCACCTTCTGGGGCCACGGAGGCACGGTCTGGGGCGGCGGAGCGCTGGCCATGACCCGCGCCGACGGCAAGCGGCAGATGGCCGTCGCGCTGAACCTGCAGAGGTGGAACAGGCTCGATTCCTCCGGTAAACCGCAGCCCCATCCCCTCGACGACGCGCTGGTGACTCTGTACCGCGTGGCGATGTACGGCTGACCGAGACCGAGACCGAGACGGTGGGCTAGGGGTGAGGGGCGGTCCTCCTGTCCCGTCCTGCACGGCTGCGCGACCTGTCCGCGCTCGCCGTGGCAGATGGATGTCCTGGCCGACGGAGCCGGGAGCCGTGTCCGACCGCCCCGCCCCGGACAGGGTGCCGAGGCGGGGCGGTCGGACTGCGGATCCCGACAGGGGTCAGGCCCGGCTGCCCTTGCGGCGGCGGGTCGCCACGACGATCGCCGCGCCGCCCAGGAGCAGGGCCGCCGCGCCGCCCGCGACGACGGGGGTGTTGCCGTCGGCGCCGGTCTCGGCGAGGTCGCCGCCACCGCCGTTCGGGGTGGGGGCCGCGGCCGGGGTGGACCGCGAGGCGGAGGGCTCCGGCGCGGAGGGCGACGGGGGCGTCGCGGGGGCGGTCTCCGAGGGCGTCCCGGTGGACGGCGTCGACGGCGTCGTCGGCGGTGCCTCCGTGGACGGGGAGGCCGGCGGCTGCTCGTCGGTGGGCGGCTGCTCGGCGGGCGGCTGCTCGGCCGGGGGCTCCTCGGCGGGTGGTTCCTCGGACGGGGCGCAGTACTTCGTGCCGCCGTTCCAGGCCGCGATCAGCTTGTCCTTGATGACCGGGCGGTCCGGGCCCTTGGGCAGGTCGCCGTGGTCGAAGCCGTCCTTCGCGTCGAGCCTGCCGTCGAACTTCACGGCGCCCCGGTAGAGGTCGATCTGCGCGTAGCAGCCCGCGTCGGGCACGGCGATGTCGAGGGTGTCGGTGGTGCCGGGCTTGACCGTCACGGTGTCGAAGTCGACGAAGACCTGCTCGCCCGAGGTCCGGAAGTCCGGGCCGTGGGCCAGGTAGGAGGCGAGCGAGGCGGTGCAGGTGGCGGCCTTGTCGGCGGCCCGCACGGTGAGGTGGATCTTGCCGTCGGCGCTCGGCCTCAGGTTCTGGTCGTCGACCCTGACGGAGTCGTGGAAGTTCGTGCCGTCGAGGGAGAACTGGCAGCGGTCGGTCCCCGTCTCGGTGCCCGCGCCGGTGCCCGGCTGGTACTGGCCGCCGGACTTCCAGCCGTCGCCGCCGGGCGTCCCGGTGCCGGCCCAGGCCCCGGAGGCGGCGGCGACGGACGCGGTGCACAGGGCGAGTGACACGGCGCCCGTCCCCAGCAGGCGGCGTACGGAAACACGTCTCGCTATGGACATGCGATTCCCATCTTGGCGAGTGCGCGTGCCCGTCACGGCGGGGTCGCGGCATGGCGATGCCCGGGTGACGGCGCAGAGCGGCTGTTCGGAAGAAACACCGGGCCCATCGGTCACATGCGCCACGGCGTGCGCTCATCGTGGGTCGCGGGGCGGAGGCCTGTCAACCTGCGGCAAACACAGGTCAGTTCAAGATTCCGTCACATCTCCCCCACGTACGGAATGATCCAATCCGCAAGGGGCGGACGTTCGTCTTCCCGGCAAAGTGGACAGGCTGGTGGGCGTGACCGACTTCGTGCCCGACTTCGTGCCCGCACCCGGGGCGGACCAGCCGTCCGCCCCCGACTTCTCCGCCCACGATCCCCACTGGTGGCGTCAGGCCGTCGTCTACCAGGTCTATCCGCGCAGCTTCGCCGACGCCGACGGCGACGGTCTCGGCGACCTGAGGGGGATCACGGGGCGCCTCCCCCACCTCGGCGCGCTCGGCGTCGACGCGCTCTGGCTCAGCCCGTTCTACCCGTCCGAGCTGGCCGACGGCGGCTACGACGTCATCGACCCCCGCGGCGTCGACCCGCGCCTGGGCTCCCTGGCCGACTTCGACGCGCTGGTCGCCGAGGCCCACCGCCTCGGGCTGAAGGTGATCGTCGACATCGTCCCCAACCACACCTCGCACCGGCACGCCTGGTTCCGGCAGGCGCTGGCCGCCGGGCCCGGCTCCCCGGCCCGCGAGCGCTACGTCTTCCGCGACGGGCGCGGCGCGCACGGCGAACTGCCGCCCACCGACTGGCAGTCGGTGTTCGGAGGCAGCGCCTGGCAGCGCGTCCCGGACGGCCAGTGGTACCTGCACCTCTTCGCCCGCGAGCAGCCCGACCTCAACTGGGACCACGACGAGGTCCGCGAGGACTTCCGCACCACCCTGCGCTTCTGGTCGGACCGGGGCGTCGACGGCTTCCGCGTGGACGTGGCCCACGCCCTGGCCAAGGACCTGACCGAGCCGCTCCGCGACCTCGGCGCCGCGGGGGCGGCCGCCGAGGACGTGCTGGCGACCCTCACCCCCGGCAGCCACCCCTTCTACGACCGCGACGAGGTCCACGACATCTACCGCGACTGGCGCCGCGTCCTGGACTCCTACTCCCCGCCCCGCACGGCGGTCGCCGAGGCCTGGGTGCCGGGCACCCGCCGCGCCCTGTACGCCCGCCCCGACGAACTGAACCAGGCCTTCAACTTCGAGTACCTCCAGACCCCCTGGGACGCCGAGTCGATCCGCGAGGTCGTCACGTCCTCGCTCGCCACGGCCCGCACGGTCGGCGCCTCCGCGACCTGGGTGCTCTCCAACCACGACGTCGTGCGCCACGCCTCGCGCCTGATGCTCCCGCCGGGCACGGACGAGAACGCCTGGCTGCTGTCCGGCGGCCGCGCCCCGCACGTCGACGAGGAGGCCGGCCTGCGCCGGGCCCGCGCGGCCACGCTGCTGATGCTGGCGCTGCCGGGCTCGTCGTACCTCTACCAGGGGGAGGAACTCGGCCTGCCCGAGGTCGCCGACCTGCCCGTGGAGGTCCTCCAGGACCCGCTGTGGGAGCAGACGGGCCGCGTCCGCAAGGGCCGCGACGGCTGCCGGGTGCCGCTGCCGTGGACGGCCACGGGCCCCTCGTACGGCTTCGGCGCGGGCGGCGCGTGGCTGCCGCAGCCGGAGTCCTTCGCGCGGTACGCCGTCCAGGCCCAGGACGGCACGGACGGCTCGACCCTGGAGCTGTACCGCACCGCGCTGCGCCTGCGCCGCAAGCTGCTGGACGGCGAGGGCCTCACCTGGGCGGAGGACACCCCGCCCGGTGTGCTGGCCTTCGCCCGCACGGACGGCTGGCGGTGCGTCACCAACCTGTCGGACGCGCCGGTGCCGTGCCCGCCCGGTGAGGTGCTGCTGAGCAGCGCCCCGCCGTCCGGGGACGGCCGGATCGGCCCGGACACCACGGTCTGGCTGGCGTAGCACGGGCCCGGGGCCGGGCGGCCTCACCCCGTCGGCGTGGGGGCGGGCACCGGAGCGACCCCGGCTCCCGCCGCCGCGGCGTCGATGTCCACGGGCACGGCCGTGGCGGTGGGCGGCGGGGTGAGGACGACCATCGGCTGGCCCGCGGGCGGTGGCGGCGGGGTCAGGTCGGAGCTGGGGAGCTTCGGCGGGGTGGTCTGCTGGAAGAGGGTCTGCTCGAAGTCGACCAGACCGGTCTTCTCCATCACCGTGATGTGGTCCAGGACGGTGTCGTTGGCCTGGTCGGCCAGGGCCCGGATGAGGCTGTTCTTGGTGGTGGAGCGGACCTTCGCGATGGTGTTGAAGATCGAACCGTGCGTCATGCGGAGGATGTTCGCGAAGTCAACGTCGAAGTCCTTGCCCGTCTTCGCGTTGATCTGGTTGACGAACGCCACCTGCTGCGGACTGGCCACGTTGGGCAGGGTGATGTTCAGCATGGGCGCCATCTTGCGGCAGGTCGTGTCCAGGGCGGCGTGACCGTCGATCAGGTGCTCGCTGGCCGTCTTGACCGCCGGGCTCTGCCCCTTCTGCAGCCCGATCACCCCGAGCGGGTACTCCCACAGTCCGGCCGCCCGCACCTTCACCACGAAGTCCCGGTCGCCCTCCGTCAGGGGGCCCCACTGGGTGTTGGCGATGATCCGGTCGTTCGAGGTGGACACCGTGTCCAGCCCCAGCATCGACGGATAGGCCAGAGCCGCGAGGGTCAAACTCAGGGCGCCGCCCACGAAGGCCGTTCCCATCGCGTTCCGCGAAAAGCGCACCGTTCCTCCTGCCTGATCGGGCACACCGCCCGTACTCGTCCGTGCCCGGCGGGGTCCAACACACAGGAGTACGGACGAACGGCCGCCGGAACTCACCGCTTCCGGCAAAACTTGTCGCATCGGCCGACGGGGGAAGGAAGTCGCGGTGTCAGGACGGGCGAAGGTGAGCGCACTGACGTACTACCCGGTGAAGAGCTGCGCCGGGATCACGGTGTCCGAGGCGCTGATCACGCCCGGCGGACTGCCGCACGACCGGGCGTACGTGATCACCGACGAGGCGGGCGGGCCGCGCTGGCAGGGGGGCGACCCCCGGATGGCGCTGATCACTCCCCAGCTTGTTGACGACGGCGCCGGGATGATCCTGCGCGCGCCGGGCCGGGGCGAACTGCGGGTGACCGGGGTGACCGGGGAGGGCGAGGAGGTCACGAAGGTGCCGGGGCAGCCGTACGGCGCCGTCGACCAGGGCGAGGAGGCCGCCGCGTGGGTGAGCGGGGTCCTCGGCCGCCCGAGCCGGCTGCTGCGCGTGCGTACGTCCCCCGGCGGCACCGCGACCAACGACAACCGCGTGCACGTGGTCTCGCGGGCGAGCCTGGACCTGCTGAACCGGCGCCTGGCCGAGCGCGGCGTCGCCCCGCTCCCCATGAACCGCTTCCGCCCCAACCTCGTCGTGGACGGCTGGGACACCCCGCACACGGAGGACACCGCCGCCCGCCTCCTGATCGGCGGCACCGAACTGGCCCTCACCGAACTGACGGTCCGCTGCGCCATCACGATGGTCGACCAGGAGACGGGCCGCCGGGCCGGCCCGGAACCCCTGCGCACCCTGGCGGACCACCGCCGCGCGGAGGACGGCGGCGGCACGGTCTTCGGGGCCTACTTCAGGGTGGTGCGGGAGGGGAGGGTGACGGTGGGGGACGCGGTGGAGGTCGCGGATACGGCGGAAGGCTAGAGGGCCCGGGCGCGTATGGCGTCGAGGAGGTGGGTGAGGGGGACGGGGGTGGTGGTGAGGACGGTGGCGGGGGTGTCGCTCTCGCGGAGGTGGAGGGTGGCGGGGGTGGCGGCGAGTTCGAGGCAGTTGGAGCCGTCTCCGCCGCCGGAGAAGGACGACTTCTGCCAGTTCTCCGGAGCGGTCACAGGGTGCCTCACAGTTCCCTCGCAAGTCGATGGACGAAGTCACGCGAACGATCAGGGTCGAGTGACACAGCCTCGATTTTACGGAAGAGCGTTCGAAAGGCGCCGAGTTGAGCCTCGGAGTCCACGAAGGCCGTGCCGTTGGTCGTGACATCGCGCACGACGGTGTCCAGCTTGGGGACGGCGCCGCCCGCGTACATCATCGTGCTCCATGCGCCGGCGAAACCGTCCAGGTCGAAGGGAATGACGCGGACGGTGACGTTGTCGGCCTCCGACAGTTCCAGGACGCGCGTGAGCTGAACACGTGCGGCGGCGCGGTCGCCGACCCTGATGCGCAGTGCGGCCTCGTGGATCACCGCTTCGTACGGGATAGGCGCGGGCCCCTCCGCGATGACCGCCCTTCGCCGCATGCGGTGCTCCACACGCATTTCCGTGTCGTCTTCCGGGAGTTCCGGGACTCGGTACGAGAACACCGCGTGGGCGTAGTCCTCGGTCTGGAGAAGGCCCGGGATGTTCAGAAACTCCAGGTCGAGCCGGTACGCCGCGTGATGCTCCAGTTCGGCGATGTCGAGGAACGGAGTGGGCAACTTGCCCCTGTACTCCTCCCACCAACCATGCGTGCGGTCCGTGGCCATGGCCACCAGTGCTTCGACGAGATCGGCGTCCGTGCACGAGTAGTGAGCCGCAAGCCGCCGAACGCGTGCCTCGCTGACGCCTGCGGTACCGAACTCGATCTGGCTCATCTGCGCAGAGTCCGTGCCGAGAAGCGCGGCGGCCTCACGTCCTTTCAACCCGGCGGCTTCGCGAAGCTTTCGCAGCTCGGCGCCCAGTCGGGCCTGGCGAGCAGTCACGTACGTTCTGCGGGCCACGACGTCCTCCTTGACTCGTTCGGGGAGCAGATTACGCAACAGCTTGCGTAGTCCCAAATTGTGGCCCTACCGTCAGTGATGCGTTGAACACACTGCGGAAGCGCACCGCCCCGTCCTGCCGTGACGGCCGCGGCACTGCCACCGCGCCCTCACCCACCCGCCCCTCACCCGGAGTTGACGCATGCCCGAAAGCACCCCCGACACGTGGGAGTACTCCCTTCACATCCCCAACGACGTCAGAGCCGTCCCGGTCTGCCGCCGCACGCTGCGTCTGATCCTGACCGTGCACGGGCTGATCGGTCTGGTGGACACCGCGGAGCTGATCGCCTCGGAGCTGGTGTCCAACGCCGTCCTGCACACGAAGGGTCCGGCGGCGCTGCGGATCCGCTGGGCGGACGGTGTGCTGCGGGTGGGGGTGTGGGACGCGGACCCGGAGCCGCCCGACCCGCCGCGCGAGGTGGCCGACCCGGCGGACGCCGAGCGCGGGCGCGGCACCGTACTCGTCCGGGCCTGCGCGCAGGTGTGGGGCTGGCACCCGCTGTCCCGCTTCGGGCACCGCGGCAAATACGTCTGGTGTGACCTGCCGGTGGCATAGCTCGTTGATCTTGTCGCACAGAGAGGAGAGCCGATGGTCGGCTCGTCACACGAGGCCATGCACCGGATCTTCCAGAAGGATCCCGCGCTGCTGACACGTGCCCTGCAACAAGTGCTGGGCGTCCCGTTCCCCGAGCCGTACGACTTCGCGGGGATGAACGTCGACCTCACCGAGATCGAGCCCGTCGAGCGGCGGGTGGACACGCTGCTGCGGGCGGAGACGGACGAGGGCGCGTACCTGCTGGTCGTGGAGTCGCAGGGCAAGCCGGACGAGAGGAAGCGGGGCAGCTGGCCGTACTACCTGAGCTACCTGTACGAGAAGTACCGGTGCGAGCCGGTGCTGATCGTGGTCACGCAGAACAGTGCCACGGCCCGGTGGGCGGCCGAGCCGATCCACCTCGGGGTGCGGGGGTGCCCGTCGCTGACGGTGCGCCCGTTCGTGCTGGGCCCGGACAACGTGCCGGTGATCGCGGACGAGCGGGAGGCCGAGCGGGACGTACCCCTTGCGGTGCTGTCGGCCATGACGCACGGCCGGGGCCGGGAGGCTCCCGCCATACTGGAATCGCTGGCAGCCGCCCTGCGGACCATCGACCGCGACAGCGCCGCGGTCTTCGTGCAGTTCGTCGACTCCTGCCTGGCGGACAGCCGGGCCCGGCAGATGTGGAGGGACATGATGACGACGATCCAGTACTTCTGGCGGCACCCGCTCGCCGAGGAGGTACGCGGCCAAGGGCGCGAAGAGGGGAGGGTCGAGAAGGGCGTCGAGATGACCCTGAACATCCTCGAGTGGCGGGGTGTCCCCGTCTCCGACGCGATTCGGCACCGCGTGGAGACGTGCACCGACGAGGATCTGCTCAAGCTCTGGGCGCGACGGGCCATGGACGTGAGCCGGGCGGAGGACCTGTTCGATGCCGACGGTTCCTGACGCGCCGGACACTGCCGCCGACGCGCGGGGCGAGGGGCGCCCCCGCTGGCGGCTCCCCTCGTACATCTGGCAGGACCCCATGCGCCGGTACTGGCTGGAATCGGCGGAGCAAGCCTTCAGGGAGGGGTACGAGGAGAGCGTCCGGGTGGACCTGGAGCGGTCGGTGATCCTGCGGCTCTTCTTCTGGCGGGGGATCGAGGTGCCGGTGTCCGTCCGGCGGAGACTGCGGGAGACCGACGACCTGGCGCAGTTGGAGGCCTGGCGGGAGCGTGCCTATCACGTCGCCGGACCCGAGGATCTCTTCGCCGCAGACTGAGCCGGGCTTCTGCTCGGACCTCGGCCTCGTGCCGGACCACCGGCAGACGGCCCGTCCCCCGGGCATCCGCCACCCGGGGGGACGGACATCGTCCGGGCCGGTCAGTGGTACTGGCCCACCACGTAGTCCCCGGCGGGCTGCCGCGTGATCACGTTGCCGCGGTTGAAGGCGTTGATGAGGGCGATCTGGACGACGAGGTCGGCGAGCTGGTCGTCGTCGTAGTGCTCGGCCGCGTCGGCCCACACCTCGTCGGGGACGCCGCCGGCCGCGTCGGCGATGCGGGTGCCCTCCTCCGCCAGCGCGAGGGCCGCGCGCTCGGCGTCGGTGAAGACCTTCGCCTCGCGCCAGGCCGCGACCAGGTGGAGGCGCTGCGCGGTCTCCCCGGCCGCCGCGGCGTCCTTGGTGTGCATGTCGACGCAGCCCGCGCAGCCGTTGATCTGGCTGGCGCGCAGCATGACCAGTTCGCGGGTCGAGGCGGGCAGCGTCGACTCCCCGAGGGCCGTGGCGGCGGCGACGATGTGCTTCATCGCCTTGGCCGCGACGGGGCCGGCCATGACGTTCAACCGTGCTTCCATGCTGGGCTCCTGTGTCGTGGTGGGTGGTGCGGTGTGTGTGCCCGCACCTCCCTGACCGGACGGCGCCCGCCGTCCTGACACCGGGGCGTGGTGACCTGCGTCACCCCGCGCGGAAGGTCCGTCGGTACGTGTCCGGCGGGACGCCGAGCGTGCGGTTGAAGTGGCGGCGCAGGGTCGCCGCCGTGCCCATGCCGGTGGCGGCGGCGACGGCCTCGACGCTGTGGTCCGTGGTCTCCAGCAACTCCTGCGCGCGGCGGATGCGTTGGGTGAGGAGCCACTGGAGGGGACTGCTGCCGGTCGCCGTCCGGAAGTGGCGGCCGAGGTGGCGGGAGCTCATCCGCGCCTGGCGGGCCAGGTCCTCCACGGTGAGCGGCCGGTCGAGGCGGGCGACGATCCAGGGGAGCAGCGCGGCGAGGGGGTGGTCGTCCCGGTCGGGGACGGGCGCGGCGACGAACTGGGCCTGTCCGCCCGCCCGGTGGGGCGGCACGACGAGACGGCGGGCGACGGAGTTGGCGACCGAGGAGCCGTGGTCGAGGCGGACCAGGTGCAGACACAGGTCGAGCGCGGCGGCCTTGCCGGCGGAGGTGAGGACGGTGCCGCCGTCGACGTAGAGGACGTCCGGGTCGACCTCCACCTCCGGGTGGCGGGCGGCGAGGACGTCGGTGTGGGCCCAGTGGGTGGTGGCCCGCCTGCCGTCCAGGAGTCCGGCGGCGGCCAGTACGAACGCGCCCGTGCACAGGGAGGCCACGCGCGCACCGGCCTCGTGGGCGGCCCGCACCGCCTCGACCAGCTCGGCGGGCGGGGCCGCGTCGACGTCCGCCCAGCCGGGGACGATCACGAGATCGGCGTACGGCAGCCGGTCGAGGCCCCGGTCGGGCTCCAGCCGGAACCGGCCGACCCGCACCGCGTCCGTCCCGCACACCGAGAGGTCGTACCAGGGGACGGTCACGTCGGCGGGTGCGGAGCCGAACACCTCCTGGGCGATGGAGAGTTCGAAGTGCAGCATGCCGTCGGTGACGGCCAGCGCGACGGTGCCGCCGGTCCGCCCGGCTCCCCCGGTGTCCATGTCCGGAAGTGTACGGGGCGTGTCGTTCCGGACACTCGTGGGCGGGCCGCCCCGCGGGCGAGGATGCCGGGGACAGCACCACGTCGAGTACGTGGGGCACGTGGCGGACGGGGAGATGCATGCGATCGGGGCAGACGGTGACGGTGTTCGGTGCGTACGGGCACACCGGGCGGTTCGTCGTGGCGGAACTGCTGGACCGGGGGTTCGTTCCCGTGCTCTCCGGACGGAACGCCGACAGACTGCGGGAACTGGCGGCGCGCGGGCCCGCCGGACTCGACGTACGGCCGGCCACCGCCGAGGACCCCGTCTCGCTCGACCGCGCGCTGGCCGGTGCGGCGGCCGTCGTCAACTGCGCCGGGCCCTTCGCCACGACCGCCGGGCCCGTCGTCGAGGCGGCCCTGCGCGCCGGGATCCCTTACGTGGACGTGGCGGCGGAGATCGAGGCCAACGCCGACACCTTCGAGCGGTACGGGGACCGGGCCCGCGCCCAGGGAGCGGTGGTCCTGCCCGCGATGGCGTTCTTCGGCGGCCTCGGCGACCTGCTCGCCACCACGGCCATGGGCGACTGGGCGGCTGCGGACGAGGCGCGCGTCGCCTACGGCCTCAGCGGCTGGCACCCCACCGCCGGGACGCGCGCCGCGGGCCGGGTCTCCCGCGAGCGCCGCGACGGCCGTCACGTCCGCCACACGGGCGGCCGGCTGGAGTACCACCACGACGAACAGCCGCTGCTGGAGTGGGAGTTCCCGGCCCCGCTGGGCCGGCGGACCGTCGTCGACGAGTTCACCATGGCCGACGTCGTCACCCTCCCCAGCCACCTGTCCGTCCCCGAGGTGCGCACCGCGATGGCCCTGGAGGCGGCCAGGGACCTGGCGTCCTCGGACACCCCGGCGCCGACCGCCGTCGACGAACGCGGCCGGTCCGCGCAGACCTTCCTCGTCGACGTCGTCGTCCGTTCCGGCACCACCGAGCGGCGGGCCGTGGCACGCGGCCGGGACATCTACGCCGTCACCGCGCCCCTCGTCGTCGAGGCGGTGCACCGCATCCTGACCGGCCGCACCCGGACGACCGGCGTCGCCTCCGCCGGCGCCCTCTTCGACGCCCCCGACTTCCTGCGCGCCCTGCCGGCGCACCTGACGCTCGACGTCAGCGAGCGGGAGGCCTCCCCCGCGAGGTAGGGGCCCGGCGACGGCCGCCGTCCGTACGACGCGGCGCCCCGCGACCGCCACGTCCTCGGGTACGGCGCTCAGCACCCCCGAGGCACGCCCTCGGGTACGGCGCTCAGTACCCCGAGGCACGTCCTCGGACACGGCGCTCAGTACCGCACCGCCCGCTCCACCTCCGCCTTCACCTCGCCCGGGAGCTGACGGTTGCTGCGGGCCGTCGCCGTGCCGGACTTTCCGGCCGGGACGTCGGGGACGGTGACGACGACCGTGTCGCGCCAGGTGCCGTCCTGGTCGGTGAAGTCGACCTGGACGGAGAAGGACCTCGTCGTGTCGTCGGTGTTGGTGGCGGTCACCTCGACCGCGGTGCGGTCGCCGTCCGTCTTCGGGGTGCCGGCCTTCACGTCCCCCTTCACCTCCGTCCCGCCCTTGATCCCGTCCAGCTTGCGGCCCGCCTCCGCGGTCGCCGACGCGAAGCCCTCCGTGGCCCGGGAGGCGAGCGAGGACGCGGCGGCGGTCGCCTCGTCGCGGGCCGACTCCGCGGCGGACGCGGCCCGGCTGGCCACCCCCGAGGGGCTGTCCTCGTCCGAGCAGCCCGTGAGGACGGTGAGGCCGAGCAGCGCGGCGGCGCAGACCGCGGTGAGCGGGGCCGGCCTGGCCGGGCGGGTGCGGTGGGCGGGCATGGTGCCTCCGGCGTCGGGGTGGGGCGGTCGGGGGTCGGCGGGTCTTCCCACCCAGTGAAGGCCCGCCCGTCCCGCCGCGCATGCCGGCTCACCCGCACGGCGCAGCTCCCGTGGTGGCGGCCGTCACCCGGGCGGATGGTCGGGAGGAGTGCAGCACTCTGCAGTCCGACAGAACGCTGCAGTCCGACAGAGAGGTGGGGCGCGGCCATGGCCGAAGCGTCGCAGTCCGGAAATCGCCCGGGGTCTCCCGTCTGGGACCCCTCGCACCAGGGCACCGGCCCCACCGGTGCGGGCGGTTGGCCCCCGGGGCCGTCCGCCGAGAGCGGCCTGGCCGCCGGCGGAGTCGTCTTCGCGGGTGTGCTGATGCTGGTCAACGGCGTCCTCGCCGTCTTCCAGGGCATCGCCGCGATCGCCGAGGACGACGTGTACGGCCGGATCGGCGACTACGTCTACAAGATCAACCTCACCGGCTGGGGCTGGATCCTGCTGATCGTCGGCGTGGTGGCCGCGGTGGCCGGAGGGGGCATCCTCAAGGGCGCGGCCTGGGCCCGCGTCACCGGCATCGTCCTCGCCTCCGTCAGCCTCGTCCTGCAGTTCCTGTTCCTGCCGTACGCCCCCGTCTGGTCGATCGTCCTGATCGCCATCGACGTGTTCGTGATCTGGGCCCTCGCGGTGTACCGGCCGGCGGCTCCGGGACGGGCGGGCTGAGGACGCCGGCCGGGAGGGCGGGTTCGAAGGCGCCGGGACGTCCGCCCGTCACCCGCCGACGTCGACCGACTTCCTGCGCAGCCACGGCAGCGGTGCCACCGCGGACCCCATGTACGGCGTGATCCGCACCTCGAAGTGCAGATGCGGGCCGGTGACGTTGCCGGTCGCGCCGGCGAGGCCGAGGCGCTGGCCCGCCGCGACCCGCCCGCCCCTGCGGACGTCGATGCGGGACAGGTGGGCGTACTGCGTGAAGTAGCCGTCCGGGTGGCGGACGACGACCTGGTTGCCGAAGCCGTCGCCGCAGGTCGTCACGCGGACGGTGCCGGGGCCGACGGCGTACACGGGGGTCCCGGCGGGCACCGCGAAGTCCTGGCCGGTGTGCCGGTGGGCCCAGCGGGAGCCGCGGGCGGCGTAACCGGCGGAGAGCCGGAAGCGGCGGGTCGGCGCCGTCCAGTCCCCGTCCCGGCCCTCGGGCGCCCGGCTGCGGGCGGGGGCGCGGGCTGCCGGGCAGCGGCCCGCACGTCCGGAGGGGTCGACGGCGACGGGGTCCCCCGTGGCGCGGGCCACCGACCACAGCGCGTCCCACAGCCCGGCCCGGATGGCCTTGCGGCGGCGCTCGGCGGCCCGGACCTCCGTGGCGCCGGCGTCCCGCGCGCGCAGCCGGTCGACGAGGGCGCGGGCCTCCTCGTGGGCCCGTACGGCCGCCCGGGCGGTCTCCCCGCGGACCGCCGCGCTTCCCGCCCCGGGCGGGACCGCGTGGCCTGCCGCCCCGGTGGGCGGTGCGGCGGCCGGCACCGCGGTGCCCGCCGCCCCTGCGGGCACCGCGGTGAGCGCGACCAGCACACCCGCGACGAGCGCGGCCGCCAGGGTGGACGGGAGGGCGGCCAGGGACCCGCGCACGGGGGCGAGGCACGTCCACGGAAGGCGCGCGTGGTGTTCTCGTCGCATTTCGGGATCATCGGACTGCCGACCACACCGTGCGGGACGGCACGCCGCCGGTTCGTCCGGTTCAGTCGAACGGACCCGCCGGCAGAAGGCGTGTCGCGGTCGTTCGATCTTGAACGCCGGGTCTTCGGAATGCGAAGCGCGACGGGCGATCGTGGTGCGTGGCCGGTTACCGGACCACTGCTCTGTGGTGAAGCGGTGGTGTGCGTTCTCCGCCGGCCGAAGGGGACGGGGCATGACATCGGTGGTGGGGCGGCGCTGCCTTGGCCGACAAGATCCTCCCCTACGCTCCTGGGCCCCACTCGTACCTCGACTGGGGTGAGGAGGTCGTGGTCCTGGCTCCCAGGATGACGGAGAGCCCCACCGCGGTGGTGTTCGACGACACGCTCTACTGCCTGTACCGCGGCACCGACGGCTGCCTGTGGTACACGACCTTCGACGGACTCGACTGGGGCGGGGCCACGAAAGTCGATCCGGAGGTCGGAGTGACGGAGAGCCCGGCCGCGGTGGTGTACCAGGACAAGCTCTTCTGCCTGCACCAGGGCGCGGCCAACGACGGGTGGCTCTGGTGCACGTCCTTCGACGGCGCGAAATGGGAGAGCGACAAGGCCACCCACTACGGAATGTCGAAGAGTCCCGGTGCGGTGGTCTATCGGAACAACATCCTCGTCGTGCGCCAAGGAAGGGGGGAGGTCGGGACGACCTGGTGGGGATACCGGGATCCGGGCGGTTACTGGCTGGAGGACCAGCAGATGGCCGATGTCGGCACGACGGCCGGCCCGGCCCTCGTGGTGCACCCGGGAAGTCCCGAGAAGGTGTACTGCCTGCACCGGGGCAGTGGTGGCAGCCATGACATCTGGCTCACGTCCTTCGACGGAACCTCGTGGACGAAGGACGTCAAGGTGATGTCCGACGACGCCGTCTCCGGCAGTCCCGCGGTGCTGCGGCTCACCTAGGGCCTGTGGTGAAAGCGCTGGGCGCGAGCGGCCCGGCGTGCATGGGCAGCGTCGTTGTCAGTGGTGTCGTGCATGATCGGCGCGTCAGTTCTTCCACGGGGATGGGGAAGCGCCATGCCGATCACGAACCAGCAGGTAGCAGGACACGTGTTCCTGCGGCAGATGTATGCGGACTCGTACTTCCCCGATCACGTCGTCGACCGGGGAAGGGCGATCCTGTTGCGGCTGTGCGAGCGGATCGAGGCTGAGCAGCCGTCGAATCTGGAGGCTCTGTATGCGCTCACCCAGGCCGCAACGGAGGAGTTCAACAGCCTGGAAGCGGAGTTCGAGGCAGCCGGGAGTGAGATCGAGACGGTTGCGCGCGAGGTGATCGCTGAGGACTTCTGGTTCGTCGCGTCGGCATATGGGTTCACGAACGCGGATGTAGAGGAGCTGATCGCCACCCGGGACTGGTGAGCGACGACCGGAAGGCCATCTGCCGGTCGGAGCCATTCGCTGAGGGCTGCGATCAGCACGGTCGCCTCGTAGCGGACGGCGAGCTTGTCGTATCCAGTGGCGACCGCGCGGTGGCGCTTGAGGCGGTTGATGCCGCATTCCACCGCGTGGCGCTCCTTGTGATCGACCTTGTCGAACTTCGGCGGCCGGCCCGCGAGCGAGATCGGGGTCTACGGCTGGAGGTCGTGCCGGTACCAGGTGCCCGACCTGCCGCCGAGGTCGGCCGGGGCGGCGGGGCCGACCGGGACGAACCCGGCCTTGGTCAGGACCTTCCGGGACGCGGCGTTCTCGTGGGAGGCGGCCGCCCGCAGTGTGCGCAGGCCGTGTCTCGCGGCCGCCGTCCGGCACAGCTCCCGGACGGCCGCGGTCGCCACGCCGCGGCCGGCGACCCGCTCCGCGACCCGGTAGCCGAGTCCGGCGGTGCCGTCCTCCAGGTCGTACAGGTTGAACCTGCCGAGCACCGGGCCGTCCTCGGCGACGAGCGCGTAGAAGGCGCAGACGCCGGCCTCCTGCTCGGCCAGCAGGGCGTCGTACCCCTCGGTGAACCGGTCGAAGTAGTCGTCGCCGCGGTCGGGGATCCAGGCGGCGAAGTAGGCGCGGTTCGCCAGCTCGAAGGCGAGAACCGCCGGGGCGTGGCCGGGACGCAGCTGCTTCAGCTCGGGCATCGCGCGACTCTAACCGGATCGTGCGCTGAGGCCACCTGGGTTTCCGCCGGTGGCGGACAGCCCCGGGGCCGGGGCGCATGACGCTCCACGGCTGGAGTACGGGAGCGCCGCCCCCGGCAGCCCCGGCAGCCCCGGCAGCCCCGGTCGCCTTCCGGGGAGCGGGCCGCGGGGCGGGCGGCCCGGGAGAGCCCGCTGGACAGGCCCCCCGGCCCGCTGCCACGCTCACCGCGTGCCGTCCTCCCTCCCCGATCTCCTCGCCCGCGTGGCGCTCACCGCCCGGCTGGGGCCCGTCCGGGTCGGGGCGTCCTGGGCGGACGTCACCGCGCTGCCGGGGGAGCCCCGCGAGGTGCTCCGGAGCCGGCGGTGGCCCCGCCCGTACGGCCACGGCGACCTGGAGGTCCTGGTCTGCCGGTGCGGGCGGGTGCTGCTCGTGACCGTGCGGGCGGGGGGAGAGACGGTCGAACTGCCCTGGTGCGAAGGCGTGTTCCCCGGCGGTCCTGACGAGGCCGAGGTGGTCGCCGCGCTGGAGCGGGCCGGCTGCCCCTGGGAGGCCGACGCCGCGCACACCTTCGGCGGACAGCGCGGCCTGAGGGTGCCCGCGACCTCCGCCCGGTTCGTCTTCGCCGTGTCCGGGGACGGCCGGTCACGGCTGCACTCGCTGGGTCTGCCGGGCGACGGGCACGCCTGCCCGGCCTGACCGCGGAAGGCAACCATCGTGCTCCCCCGGGAGTCTGGTGAGACGTCAGGGGTATCGGGGACGTATGTGTACCCGCATGTAGGGTTTCGTCGTCCACGAAGATCCAGCACCGGACGATCCGAGCAGGGTGTACGGGGTGAAGAACGGCCGAGGCGGAGGCGAGCGCCGGTGAGCGGGACGAGAAGGCGTGGGCACGTCCGGGCGGAGGCGGCCGGCCGCGGGAGCGGGGCGGCGCGGGGCGGCGGCCGGGGCGGATCCGGCGGGACGCGGCTGACCCGGCGCGGGCGGATCGTGGCCTGGGGCGCCGGGGTGACCGCCGTGGTCGTCCTCGGTGTCGGCGGCGTCGGCGCGTGGGTCTACAACGACCTCAACAACAACATCGACTCCGCCGACGTGGACGACAAACTGGGCGGCGACCGGCCCGAGAACCTCAGCCCGGGCTCGAAGAACATCATGATCGTCGGCTCCGACAGCCGGGACGGCGCGAACGCGAAGTACGGCAAGGACCTGACCACCATGCAGTCGGACACGCTCATGGTGCTGCACATACCGGCGAACCGGGAATGGGCCGCGGTGGTGTCCTTCCCGCGCGACTCCTGGGTGGACATACCCACCTGCGAGATGGGCGGCGGCAAGACCTCCACCCCGCACAAGGCCAAGATCAACGAGGCGTTCGCGATCGGCGGCAGCAGCGGCGAGGTCGCCGGGGCCGCCGCGTGCAGCATCAAGACCGTCGAGGCCCACACCGGCCTGCGCATCGACCACTTCATGTCGGTCGACTTCTCCGGATTCAAGGGCATGGTCGACGCGCTCGGCGGCATCGAGGTCTGCCCCAAGGAGCCCATCAAGTCCGACAAGGCCAAGCTGGAGATGGACGCCGGCTGCCAGACGGTCGACGGCGAGAAGGCCCTCGGCTACGTCCGGGTCCGCTACGGCGTCGGCGACGGCTCCGACATCGGCCGCATCGGCCGCCAGCAGGAGTTCATGGACGCCCTCGCGGAGAAGGCCCAGTCGAAGCTGACCAGCCCCGACGCCCTGTACGGCTTCCTCCAGTCCGCCACCAAGTCGCTGACCACGGACCCGGATCTGGCCGGCATCAAGCAGGTCTACGGGCTGGCCGACGAACTCAAGGGCATCCCCAGCGACCGGCTCGCCTTCCTCACCGTGCCCAACTACCCGCGTGAGGCGGACGTCCCGACGGACAAGGCCAACGTCGTGTGGCAGTACCCGCAGGCGGCCGACCTGTTCACCTCCCTGGCCAAGGACAAGGAGGTGAGCAAGGCCCGCCTGCAGGCCGCGGCGAAGGACCTCGTGTACGCCTCGCAGGTCAGCGTCCGGGTCCTCAACGGCACCGGACGGTCCGGACGCGCGGCGGCCGTCGCCGAGAAGCTCCGCACGATGGGCTTCACCGTCAGCGGCACGGGCAACGCCCCCGAGACGGTGGACCGCACCTCCGTCAGCTTCCCGGCCGGGCTGGAGAAGCAGGCCGCGGTGCTCTCCTCACGGCTGCCGAAGACCCGGTCGGCCGCGGCGGCGGACGCGCAGGCCGGAGTCGTCACCCTGGTCGTCGGACCGGACCTGGACATCGGCGAGATGGGCTGACCGGCTCGGTGCCCTCCGGTCCGAGTGGCGCGGGCGGGACCGAGTGGCGGGGGCGGGGCCGCGAGGCGACGCTGGTGGCATGGAAGAGGTTCTCCCGTACGTCGCCGCGGGCCTGGTCGGCCTGTGGGGGATCTCGCACGCGATCCCGACCCGGTCCGTCGTCGCCGGGTTCGGGGAGATCTCCGTGGACAACCGTCGCGTGCTGGTGCAGGAGTGGCTGGCCGAGGCGGTGACCATGTGGTCCCTCGCCACGCTGATCGTCGTCGTCACCGCGGTCGGCGGCGGGACGTCCACGGCCGACTGGTCGTACCGCGTCGTCGCCGGAACGCTGCTCGTCCTCGCGGTGCTGACGGCTCTCACCGGTGCCCGCACCGAGGTCGTCTGGTTCAAGATCTGTCCGGTGCTGCTGACCGTCTCGGCAGTACTCCTGCTGGTCGCCAGCCTCACCTGAACCGTGATCCCCGTCCCCGTCCCCGTTCCCGTTTCCGGCCGACGGCGTTCCGGCATCCTGGCGCCCGCCCATCGCCGTCCGGGCGTGCCGTCGCCCCGGGAGGAGCCCGTGACGCCTCCGAACAGGCGACTCCGCCCCGCGGGCACGGGCAGGACGCCGGCACGGTGGTAGATCCCACTGGATGCGACCGGTCCGTTCACCTGGAGCACGAATGAGACGCATTCTCGTCATCGACGGCCACCCGGACGCCGGAAGCTACTGCGCGGCCCTGGCACGTGCGTATGTGGAAGGCGCCGGCGCGGGCGGCCACGAGGTCCGCTTCCTGCGCCTCAGGGACATGCGGTTCGACCCGATCCTCCACGGCGGTTTCACCCGTCCACAACCGCTGGAGCCGGATCTCATCGAGGCACGCGACGACGTCCGCTGGTGCCAGCACCTGGTGATCGTGACCCCCTGCTGGTGGTGGCATGTCCCGGCGTTGTTGAAGGGATTCATCGACCGGCTCTTCCTGCCGGGCGTCGGGGTCGAGTACCTCAAGGGTCCCCCCTACATCCGCAAACTCATGAAGGGGCGCTCGGCGCGGGTGATCTATACGCAGAACTCCCCGCAGGCGCTGGCGGTCCTTGCGCGGGAGGACCTGTTCTGGCGGAACATGCGCAGGGCCTTCCTCCGCCACTGCGGGTTCCGTCCGGCCCGGCGCACCCTCCTGGCCAACATGCAGTCGGCTACCCCGGAACGACGTGAACGGTGGCTGAGGGAAGTCCACGAACTGGGACTCAAGGGCTCCTAGGGACCGCCGTCGGGGCCGTACGGGGACACGGCCCGCGGCCGGGTTGGCGGGGCGCGGGTAACCATGTAACATTGATCATGAGCCGGTCACCGCAACAACGGTGAAAAGGTTCTGCGTTGGTGGTCCAAGGAAAGACGCCCCGCTTCCTGCGGGGAAATGCAGGTGCAAGGCCTGCCCGGCGCTCCAGCAGACGAGTCCCATCCCGTGTCGAACGGGGTGGGACTCGTTGCTTTTCCCCGGCTTTCCCCGGATCTCCCCGCCCCCACCTCGCCCCCTCCTCGATTCCCCCTCGTGGCCGACGAGTTCGGGAGCGGCCGGCCGTGCGGTGGCCGCCCCCGTCACCGTCAGGACGTGCTCGCGCTGGACCGGCCGAAGAACTCGGTCTCCGTGACGGCGACCTGCTCGGCCGCGCCGCGCCGGGCCGGTCGTCGCCGGCGGCGGGGGTCGGGGTGACGGTGACGTCGTAGCGGTCCCGGCCCTTCGGTCCGGTGACGGCGAAGGCGCGGCGGCGCGGCCCTGCCCGTACGAACCCTCGGGGCGGCCGGCCGGCCCGGCGACGATGTCGGCGATCGTCTCGTCGCGGTGCCCGGCGACGGTGGCGAGCGTGGTGGCGGCGAACGCGTGCCCGGCGAGCCCGTACGCCGCATGGTCGCCGAGGCCTCCGCGAGGGCAGGGAAGGGACCGGGCGGGAAGGGGCCGATTACCTCACCCTCGTAGAAGCAAAAATCTGTGGTGGCCAACGTAGACATTGGGGCGCGGTCCGGCTATGGTTTCTCTCGTAGCCAGAAGAATCCAAGGGCCCGGCAGACACGGACTGCCGGGCGCGGTACCGCAGACGAAGGACGCAGTACGCAGCACGGTCCGGTGGTGGAGTGCCGAAGCCAGGGTTGTCGCAGGACGGCGACGGGACTGACGACCGGACCGGGTGGCCCGCAGTGATCAGGGGCCGCCATGAGCGGTACCGCGGTGGAAGCAGTGGCAGTACCCGCAGGTGCGGTACTCAGTTGATCACCGAGGGAAGGACGGAGGAGCAGAACGCCATCAGGATCGCCCGGGCGGACGTCTCGAGCCCGGGTACCGCAGGACATCGATAGTGAGGTGGTCTCCGGTCGAGCAACCGCGATCCCAGCAGCCCCGACAGTGTCCCCCGCGGGTCTGCGGAAACAGAGGGCCGGCGCGACAACCGGGCCGGCAGATGGTGTAGCAGTTCCTTCGGGCCCTGGCGCCGCACGGCGCCAGGGCCCTCGACGCGTCCCACGCGGAGGTGCGGGTGACGGCGGACGACCCGCACCCCGCGACGATGCGCGGGACCGTACGTACCCTCCCGCCGACCTCGGAAGACGAGCGCATGATCGCCGAAGACCCCCAGCCGCCGGCCCGCGAACGGGAAGCCCGGCCCCGCCCCGGCACCCCGCCCGATCCCCTCCGCCCCCCGGCCACCGACGCGCCGGCCGCCCCGACCGGCCGGGCGGCCGCGGCCGCCGCCGCCCTGGAGGACGGTGTCGAGCGCGCGGCGGCCGCACTGAAGCCGAGGATGCGCGGCTGGCTGCACGCCGGCGTGTTCCCCCTCGCCCTGGCCGGCGGCATCGTCCTGGTCGCCGTCTCGCGCTCGGCGGCGGCCGTGGCGGCCTGCTCGGTGTACGCGCTCTCGGCCTGCCTGCTCTTCGGCACCAGCGCCGTCTACCACCGCGGGACGTGGGGCCCGCGCGGGGAGGCGGTCCTGCGGCGGCTGGACCACGCGAACATCTTCCTGATCATCGCCGGAACCTACACCCCACTGGCGGTGCTGCTGCTGGACGCGGACCAGCAGCGGGTGCTGCTGTCCGCGGTGTGGGCGGGCGCCCTGGCCGGCATCGCCTTCCGCACCCTGTGGATCGGGGCTCCCCGGTGGCTGTACACCCCGTGCTACATCCTGCTGGGCTGGGTGGCCGTCTTCTACCTGCCCGACTTCGCGCGCACCGGCGGCACCGCGGTCGTCGCCCTCGTCATCACCGGCGGCCTGCTCTACACCGCGGGCGCCGTCGTCTACGGACTCAAGCGCCCCGACCCGTCCCCGGCCTGGTTCGGCTTCCACGAGGTCTTCCACGCCCTGACCATCGCCGCCTTCGCCGCGCACTACACGGCCATCCTCCTGGCGGCCACGTGACGGAAGCGGGCACCCGGCGCCCGCAACCCCGCGGCCTCCGGGGGAAGGCCGCCGGTCCGCCGTCCCCGCGCCTCAGCGGCCGTCGGGGTCGTCGCGCGGCACCAGCGTGACCCGGTGCAGGTTGCAGGTGAAGGGGGACGGTACGGGGGAGGCGACCGGGCCCTGGGACAGGTGGGCCTTGAGGGCGACGCTGACCAGGCTCATCAGCAGGTCCACGTCGGTGTCGCAGTCGAGGTGGACGGTGACCCAGCGGGAACCGGGAACCACCCGTACCGCCGTGGAGTCCATGAGGTCGGAGTGGATCCGCTGGATGGCCGGGACGGTCAGGTGCAGGTCGACGTCCCGGTCGGAGTGGAAGTGGAGTATCTCGCTGTGGACGGAGCGCAGGGCCCGTCCTGCGCCGCAACTGGCCTGTCCTGTACTGAGGTCGGGCCAGACTTCCAGTCGCGCCATGGCGCGATCGGCCAGAGTCATGTGCCCATGGTCGCTCGATCACCGCCCGGCTACCAGGGGTTGAACGAAATGTAACCGGGGCGTGAGGTCGCCCTCGCACGCCGTGCGCCGGGGGTGACGTTTCCGCCACCCCGCGCGCTGTGATCGACATGAGCTTCGAATTCGAACGTACGCCCGATATCGCCCGTCGTCTCGCACTCCTCCTCGCCGTCACCTCCGTGCCCGTCCTCGCCGGCCTCGCCGTCCCGGCCACCGCCCGCGCCGAGGACCCCGCTGCCCTCGTGCTGCCCGCCCCGGCGAGACACGTCCCGGTCCAGGACACGCTGTACGCCGCGGGCGACACCGGCTACCTGCACCGCCGCGAGACGACCGACGGTTCCGCCGCGACGTACCGGTGGCACGGCTACGACGGCACCGAGCGCACGGTCGACGGCTTCACCGGCAAGGTGCCGGGCCAGCAGGGCTACTACGGCGCCGGCACCGACCTGCTGCCCGTGCCGATCGACGCGAGCGGAGTCGTCGAACTGCGCGACCCGGCGACCGGCGGGTCGACCCCGCTGACCGTGCCGGACGGCCAGTACACCGTCGGCTCGTTCGGCGGGACGGTGCTCACCGTCTCGTACAACGACGTCTGGCAGGTCGACAAGCTGCACATCCTCCGCGTCCGGGACGGCGTCACCACCGACACGGCCGTGGACCCGGCGGCCGGCGAACGGTTCGACCGGTACCCGGTCGTCGCCGGGGACGGGACCACCGCCGTCGTACGGTTCGCGCGCGGCCGCACGATCGGCGTCCTCGACCTGGCCACCGGCACCCTCACGCCCGTCACCTCCCGCGTCGCCGTCGACGAGTCCTGGAACATCCAGGCCGCCGTCTCGCCCACCCACATCGCCTGGTACCAGGAGGGCATGAGCACCGCCCGCGTCGTCCGCCGCGACGACCCGGCCGGGGCCCAGACCTCCGTCGCGGTGCCGGCCTCCGGCGCGGACATCCCCGTCGTCGGCCTCGCCGGGGACTGGCTGCTGACCTCCTACCGGCTCGCCGCGCCCACCGGGCAGAACCCGCCGCTGCGCGACGGAGGCCCCCTCAAGGCCACCCCGATCAGCGGCGGTTCACCCGTCACCCTGCTCGCCGCCGCCCAGCCCGACCTGTTCCAGGTCCCCGGCGGCGGAGCCGTCGCCGTGGGCGGCGCGGACGCGGGCGACTGGGCCGTCCGCCGGGTGGAGACCGGCGCCGACGGCGCACCGGTCCTGCGCACCCTGTCCGAGGTGCCCGCCCGGCCCGCCACCCTGCGCGGAATCGCCCTGGGCGTCGGCATGCTGGTCACCAAGGAGGAGGACAGCGCGCCGCTCCCCGCCTACCTGACCCGCAAGGTCACCCTGGCCGGAGCGCCGGCCGCCGGACCCCGCTCGGAAGTCACCACCGCGCCCCTGGGCGACAGTTACGGCCAGCCCCTCGCCGCCGGGGACGGCTCCGTCGTGCACGTCCGCCACGACGACGCCACCCAGCGCGACGTCCTCGTCCGCGCCACCGCCGACGGCGCCCGCACCGAGGCCGTGCCGTTCGACCGTGCCGCCCCCTCGACCTCGGGCCGCGGCCTGCGCGACGCCTCCGGCCGGTACGCGGTCTACGGCGGCGGCGACGAACGGGCCGTCGTCGACTTCGAGGCCCCCGGCGGACCGGCCGTCGTCCAGCGGCTCACCACCCCCGCGGCGGCCCTGTGGGGCTCCACCCTGTGGACCACCGACGGCACCGGCGGCCGCATCGAGGCCCGCGACCTGGTGACCGGTCAGGTCACCGCGCACACCGTCGACGCCTCCTGCCAGATCCGCGACCTGCGGACCGTGGGCCGCTGGGTGTACTGGGACTGCCTCGGCCAGGACATCGTCGGCGGCGACCCCACCACCCCCTTCGGCGTGCACGACCTCGTGACCGGCGCCGACATCGCCCTGCCCGTGCGCGGCACGCTCGGGGACGGCTTCGTCGTCAACCACGACACCGACGCCGGCCTGCTCCGGCTCACCGACTTCCACACCGGCACCGCGGCCGCCCCGCGCACCCTCACCGGCCTGCCGACCGTGCCGGGTTGGAAGAACCACGACGTCGACAAGTTCGGCGGAGGCGTCGCCTGGCTGGAGACCGACGGCACCGCCCACGTCGTACCGAGCGGCGTCCCCGTCCAGCCGCTCGCGGTGACCGCGTCCCAGGCCCCCGCGGCGTACACCCGGACCGCCGGCGCCGCCTGGACCCCGGCCTGGCAGCTGTCCAGGCCGGCGACCGGCGCGAAGCTGGTGATCAAGCGCAGGACGAAGATCCTGCGCACCCTCGACGCGGCGCCGGCCGGCGCCGCGCTGACGGCTGCCTGGGACGGCACCCTCGCCGACGGCACCCCCGTCCCGGCGGGGACGTACACCTGGGAACTGACGGCGGCCCCGGAGGACGGCACGGGAGCGGGGATCACGCTCTCCGGGAGCGTCACGGTGTCCGACGGGGCGTAACGGACCGACGGGTCCGCGCCGGGTGCGGCGGACCGACGGGTCCGCGCCGGGTGCAGGAGGCGGCGGCGCCCCCTGCACCCGGCGTCCTCAGCGTCGCCTCACTGATCCGCGTACCTGAGGTCCCCGATCGTCCACGCGCTCACGTCCTCCAGGGCGACGCGGTACATGCCGCCCGTGTCGGGGAGGCCGACGTTGCCCTGGAGGATGCGTGCCACGTGGAAGTGCAGGTGGGTGGGCCGGGCGGCCCGCGGTTCGGGGGGTTCGCCGGTCGCCCGCGGGGGTGTGAACACCGAGGAGAACCCCGCGAGTTGGTCGGAGGCCTCGAGCACCTCCGCCACCCTCTGCTTCCACAGGGTCTCCGGGGCGAGCCGGCCCGTGATCACGGCTCCGGGGACCACCACGGTGAGGGACATCCGGCTGTCGTGCTCCGACTCCACCCTTGCGGCGATGTCGACGAGCAGGTCATCAGCGTGCGCCATGAGTGTGAAGCCTACTCGGTGGCGGCTCCGCTCCGCCCGGGGGTGGCCTGCTGGACCACCTCGAAGGACCACAGCGTGGCACCCGAGGCGGCCGGCTTCCGCTGCTCGGCGCCCTCGGCGCCGCCCCCGCCGCCGTGCGCCGCCTGCGCCCGCCCGGACATCCAGTTCTGGAAGTCCTCCTCGCTGCGCCAGCGCGTGTAGACGAGGTAGGTGTCGGTGCCCTCCACGGGGCGCAGCAGCTCGAACCACTCGAACCCGTCCGAGTTCTCGACCGCGCCCGCCCGCGCCGCGAACCGCTTCTCCAGCGTCTCGCGCTGCTCCTCGGGAACGGTCAGCACGTTGATCTTGACGATGCTCATGCCCCCATTGTCCGTCGTCCACGGGGCGGGCGGGCACCGGTCCCGGCGGTTCGTGGCGGACGGCACGGCCCCCTCCGGGGAAGCGGCCTCCTCCGGGGCGGTGGTCCGCGCCGCGTTCGCACCGGCCGGGGGCGTGTTCGCACCGGTCAGCCGGAACCCCGTCCCGGGCCGGAACCCGGGGGCGGACCCGAGCGGGAGGGCTCGGGCGCGGCGGAACCCGGCGCCCGGCCCGCGGCCCGACGGTACTCGTCGTTGATCCGCCGGGCCTCCTCGAGCTGGTCCTCCAGGATGACGATGCGGCACGCGGCTTCGATCGGGGTGCCCTTGTCGACCAGCTCGCGGGCGCGGGCGGCGATCCGCAGCTGGTAGCGCGAGTACCGGCGGTGCCCGCCCTCCGAGCGGAGCGGACTGATCAGGCGGGCCTCCCCGATGGCCCGGAGGAAACCGGGGGTGGTGCCGAGCATCTCGGCCGCCCGGCCCATCGAGTACGCCGGGTAGTCGTCGTCGTCCAGACGACCGCTGAGCGGGTTGTCTGCTGTCATGTCACCTCGTTGATCGCCGCGTAGAAGGGGCCCCTGCCGCTGTCCGGCACGCGGGCCCCTAGGAGATTCAACACCGTCCACCGCTCCCGCCGCCGTGCCGGTCCGCCGTTACGGGTGTCCCGCTCCGGGGCACCCCGCGTCGGACCGCCCCCGGCCGGGCATGCGGAAGGGCCCCGCCGACGACTGCCGACGGGGCCCTTCCGTACAGGTGGGAGGCGGTTTTCCGGCCGTTCCCGCACGCCCCGGGGCGTGGTGTCCGAGGCGGATCAGGCCGCCGAACCGAAGGAGGAGCGGCGCTGGGACCGGCCGCGCGAGGACGCCGCGTCGCCGGAGGACCGGCCCCGCTCGCCACCGCGCTCGCCACCGCGCGCGCCCCGCTCCCCGCCGCGCTCACCGCCGCCGCCGCGACCGCGGCGGCCGCGGGAGGACGAGCCGCCCGCGGAGGCGGAGCGCCGGGGACGTTCCACGACCGGCGCGGCGATCACGACGGGGACGCCGGACGGAGCCTGCGCACCGGTGATGCGGCTCAGCTCCTCCTCGCCCGAGCGGACCGTCGTCACCCGTGCGGTGACACCGGCGGCGGCGGTCAGCCGGCTCATGGCGCGCCGCTGGTCCGGGGTCACCAGGGTGACCACGCTGCCGGACTCGCCCGCACGGGCGGTACGGCCGCCGCGGTGCAGGTAGTCCTTGGGGTCGGTCGGCGGGTCCACGTTGACGACCAGGTCCAGGCTGTCGACGTGGATGCCGCGCGCGGCCACGTTCGTCGCGACGAGCACGCTCACGTGGCCCGTCTTGAACTGGTCCAGCGTCCGGGTGCGCTGCGGCTGGGACTTGCCGCCGTGCAGGGCGGCGGCGCGCACCCCGCTGTTCAGCAGGTGCTTGGTCAGCCTGTCCACCGCGTGCTTGGTGTCCAGGAACATGATCACGCGGCCTTCGCGGGCCGCGATCTCGGTGGTCGTGCGCTGCTTGTCCGCGTCCTGGACGTGCAGGACGTGGTGCTCCATCGTGGTGACCGCGCCGGCCGACGGGTCGACGGAGTGCACGACCGGGTCGGAGAGGTAGCGGCGGACCAGCCGGTCGACGTTGCGGTCCAGGGTGGCCGAGAACAGCATCCGCTGCCCGTCGGGCTTCACCTGGTCGAGCAGCGCGGTGACCTGCGGCATGAAGCCCATGTCGGCCATCTGGTCGGCCTCGTCGAGGACGGTGATGGCGACCTCGTCGAGGCGGCAGTCGCCCCGGTCGATGAGGTCCTTCAGCCGGCCCGGCGTGGCCACGACGACCTCGGCGCCGGCCCGCAGGGCGCTCGCCTGGCGGCCGATCGACATGCCGCCGACGACGGTGGCCAGCCGCAGCCGCACGGAGCGGGCGTACGGGGTGAGCGCGTCGGTGACCTGCTGGGCCAGCTCGCGGGTCGGCACCAGGACGAGGGCCAGCGGCTGACGGGGCTCGGCCCGCTGTCCGGCGGTACGGGCCAGCACCGCGAGACCGAACGCGAGGGTCTTGCCGGAGCCGGTGCGGCCACGGCCCAGGACGTCACGGCCGGCCAGGGAGTTCGGCAGGGTCGCGCCCTGGATGGGGAACGGGACGGTCACGCCCTCGCCGGCCAGCGCGGCCGACATCGGCGCGGGCAGCCCCAGGTCGTCGAACGACTCGACGGCGGGCAGCGGGGGCGTCACCGTCTCCGGCAGCGCGAACTCGCCCTGCTGCGCCATCGGCCGGCGGCCGGCGCCGCCCTGCGAACGACGGGGCGCGGAGGAGCGGTTGCCGGAGGAGCGCTGCGGGGCGCCTGCGGAGCGGCCGTAGGAGCGGGCGCCGGAACGTGCACGGTTCATGCGGGGAACCTTCCTTGATGCGGCGCGTATCAAGGAATTCCCGGAACACGTGAAAGGCACGGGGAATTGCGAGAACGAGCCGGAGTGGGTGGGGCCGGAACAGGTGGACGGGAAACGCGTCACCGTCCTGCGGGAAATCAGGTCATCCCGCGCGGCACCCGGAAAAGCGGCGAGCCGGAGCCCGCACCCCACGGTGCGGGCCCCGGCTGCGTCACGCGTCAGGCAGGGTCAGGCGGGAACGATGTTCTCCGCCGTCGGGCCCTTCTGGCCCTGAGCGATGTCGAACGACACCTTCTGGCCTTCCTGGAGCTCACGGAAGCCCTGGGTCGCGATGTTCGAGTAGTGAGCGAAGACGTCGGGACCGCCGCCGTCCTGCTCGATGAAGCCGAAGCCCTTTTCAGAGTTGAACCACTTCACGGTGCCGCTGGCCATTTTGTTCTCCTTCGGGACGGTTCGGAGTCACCCTGTGTGCCTCCGGTCGCCGTGATGATCACCCCGATGGAAAAACCTTCTGGCAACCACAACTGCAACTGGCGACGACACTAGCACGGTGCGTTCGGCCGAGTGGGCGGTGCAATTTCCCCTGGTGAGCGGGGTGCGGGAATATTCCCCGGGCACTGCGTCAATTTCTCATCCGGTGACCACAGATATTGCTCCGCCGACGCCTTCGCCTTCCGGCCGGAGAGGCCCGGAGCACCCTCGTGACCTCGTGCGACGGCCGCCGCGGGCGCCGTCCCGCGCGAAACCCGCGCAGCCTCGAATTCCCCCCGAGTGCGACGAAGGACACATCGGCGGGAACAAGAGTCCGATGCGCGGACCGGTCCGTAGTCCTGCCGGTGGATCCCGCGGGGCCGGCCGTACTGCGTTCTCAGTAGGAGGAATTGTCGGCAGGCGGACGACGACGGGCGGGGGGTGGCGCGGGGAGGCTGGGCGGACAGTCGGCACCAGATGCGGAGACCCCCTGTCGTGGCTACTTTCCTCTATCGCGTGGGCCGCCTGGCCTTCCGGCGGCGCTGGTACGTCGCCCTGGTCTGGGCGGCGGTCCTGGCCGCCGTCGGGCTAGGCGCCCTCAACGCGCCCGCGTCCTCCGACGAGGGGTTCTCGATGCCGGGCATCGAGTCCCAGAAGGCGTTCGACCTGCTGGAGGAGCGCTTCCCCGGTGCCTCGGCCGACGGCGCCACCGCGCGGGTCGTCTTCGTCGCGCCGGACGGGCAGAAGGTGACCGCGGCCGGGAACCGGCGGGCCGTGCAGGACGCGGTGGCCGGCCTGGCCGGCGGACCGCAGGTGGCGAGCGCCCCCGACCCGTTCCAGGCGCGGGCGGTCAGCGCGGACGGCTCGACGGCGTACGCGACCGTCACCTACGAGGTCGCGGCGAACGACCTCACCGACGACAGCAGGGCCCGTCTGGACCGGGCCCTCGACGACGCCCGTCGCGCCGGGCTGACCGTCGAGGCCGGCGGGAACGCGCTGGAGAACGGCGCGGGGCCGGGCGGCGTCGCCGAGATCGTCGGCGTCGCGATCGCCGCGGTCGTCCTGCTCGTCACCTTCGGTTCGCTCGCCGCGGCCGGACTGCCCCTGCTGACCGCGATCATCGGCGTCGGCGTGAGCATGGCCGCGATCACGGCCCTCTCCGCGGCCCTCGGCCTGTCCACGACGACCGGCACCCTGGCGATGATGCTCGGTCTGGCGGTCGGCATCGACTACGCCCTGTTCGTCGTCTCCCGCTACCGCGAGGAACGGGGCCACGGCCGCACGCCCGAGGAGGCGACCGGTCTCGCGGCCGGCACCGCCGGGTCGGCGGTCGTCTTCGCGGGCCTCACCGTCGTCATCGCCCTGGCCGGACTCTCCGTCGTCGGCATCCCGATGCTCACCGAGATGGGCCTGGCCGCGGCGGGCGCGGTCGTCCTCGCCGTACTGATCGCGCTGACGCTGGTGCCTGCGTTCCTCGGGTTCTGGCCGCACGCCGTGCTGGCCCGCGGGGCCCGCGCCGGGGCCCGCGCCGGTGATCGTGCCGGCGGCCGCGCCGGCGACAACGGCGGCACCCGCTGGGCGCGGTTCGTGCTGCGCCGCCCGCTGCCCGTGCTGCTGCTCGGCGTGGCGGGCCTGGGCGCGCTCGCGCTGCCCGTGGCCGACCTGCGGCTGGGCATGCCCGGCGACGAGGCGAAGCCCGCCTCCACCACCGAGCGCCGGGCCTACGACGCGCTCGCCGACGGCTTCGGGCCCGGCTTCAACGGGCCCCTGACCGTCGTCGTCGACGCGCGGGGCGACGACGGCCCGGAGGCGGCCGTCCGGTCCGTCGCCGACCGCGTCGGCGGCACCGAGGGCGTCGTCTCCGTCTCCCCGGCCCGGTTCAACGAGGCCGGCGACACCGCCGTCTTCTCGGTCGTGCCGTCCACCGCGCCGACCGACGAGCGCACCAAGGACCTGGTGAAGACCATCCGGGGCGAGCGCCCCGGCGTCGAGGCGGAGACCGGCGCGACCTTCGAGGTCACCGGCAGCACCGCGCTGAACATCGACATCGCCGACAAGGTCCAGGCCGCGCTGGTCCCGTACCTGATCGTCGTGGTCGGCCTGGCGGTCGTGCTGCTGATGCTGGTCTTCCGGTCCCTGCTCGTCCCGCTCAAGGCGGCCCTCGGGTTCCTGCTGTCGGTGCTGGCCTCCCTCGGCGCGGTCGTCGTGGTCTTCCAGCAGGGCCACGGCGCCGGGATCCTCGGCGTGGAGCAGACCGGCCCGATCATGAGCCTGATGCCGATCTTCCTGGTGGGCATCGTGTTCGGCCTCGCCATGGACTACGAGGTCTTCCTCGTCTCCCGCATGCGCGAGGCGTACGTCCACGGGGAGCGGCCCGGCCAGGCGGTGGCGTCCGGCTTCCGGCACAGCGCCCGGGTGGTCGTGGCCGCCGCGCTGATCATGATCGCGGTCTTCGCCGGGTTCGTCGGCGAGAACGACTCCATGATCAAGATGATCGGGTTCGGGCTGGCCGGAGCGGTCCTCTTCGACGCCTTCGTCGTCCGGATGGCGATCGTGCCCGCCGTGCTCGCCCTGCTCGGCGACAAGGCCTGGTGGCTGCCCGCGTGGCTGGACCGGATCCTGCCCCGCGTCGACGTGGAGGGCGAGGCACTCGCCCACCGGCCCGGCCCCGGCGACCGGGACCCGGCCGGCGAGCCGGCCGCCGCCGGACTGGAGCCCGCCCGCACCTGAGCCCGCGCGTATCCGGGCCTGCGCGCATCCGGGCCCGCCCGCACTCGGGCCTTCACCCTCCTCGCCCGTCCGAGCGGGACCGTTCGACCGGGACTGTCCGGCCGGGACCGTCCGACCGGGACCGTTCGTGGTGAACGCCACGGGCGGTCCCGTCGCCCCGCCGCGGGGGCGGAGGCCACGATGGAGCCAGCACCGCCGACCGGAGAGCCGAACCCCGATGAGCAGCAGCCTCGAGCGCTACACGGACCGCCTCGAGAAATACTCGGAACGCGTCGGGAAGTACGCGGACCGCCACTCCCGCCTGATCGACCTGGCGGTGGTCCTCGGGCTGATGGGCTGCGCGAGCCTCGGCGGCTCCCTCACCATGCCCGGCATCACGCCGCCCGACCACGCCGGGACCGCCACCGCCCTCATGGGCGTCTCCTGCCTCGCCCTGCTGCGGTACCGCGACCGTCCGCGCACCGCGGTCGTCGTCACCGCGGTCTGCACGGTGGTCGCGGTCGCGCTCGGGTACCTGGTCACCCCGCTGCTGCTGGGCCCGGTCATGGCGGCGCTCTACTGGCTGGCCACGCTCAGCGCCCCCGCGACGACCCGCGCCTTCGGCGTCGTCACGACCGCGGCGGTGACGGCCGCGGCCGTCTTCTCCGACAGCATGGACGACCTCTCCCTGCTGCTCAGGACGATCGGCCCGGTCTTCTGGCTGATGCTGCCGCTCGCCGCCGGCAACACGACCCGGCTGCGGCGCGCCTACCTCCGGTCCGTCCAGGCCCGCGCCGAGCACGCCGAACGCACCCGCGAGGAGGAGGCCCGGCTGCGCGTCACGGAGGAGCGCATGCGCATCGCCCGGGAACTGCACGACGTCGTCGCGCACCACCTGGCGCTGGCCAACGCCCAGGCCGGCACCGCCGCCCACCTCGCGCTCACCCGCCCGGAGCAGACGAAGCGGATCCTCACCGACCTGACCGGCACCACGTCCTCCGCGCTGCGCGAGCTGAAGGCGACGCTGGGACTGCTGCGCCAGAACGACGACCCGGCCGGCGGCCCGCTGGAACCGGCCCCGGGCCTGGCCCGCCTGCCCGAGCTGGTCGCGGCGTGCGAGTCCGCGGGGCTCACCGTCACGGTCACCACCGAGGGGGAGCCCCGGCCGCTGTCGCCGGGGGCGGACCTGACCGCGTTCCGCATCGTGCAGGAGGCGCTCACCAACGTCACCAAGCACGCGGGCAGTCACTGCGCCCGCGTACGGCTGGTGTACTCCGGGGCCCGGCTGGTGATCACGGTCAGCGACGACGGCCCGGCCGCCCCGGCGCAGTCCGCGACCGCGCCCGGCCGCGGCTTCGGCATCCTGGGCATGCGCGAACGCGCCCGCTCCATCGGCGGCGAACTGCGCCTGGGCCCCCGGCCGGAGGGCGGCTTCGAGGTCACGACGGCACTGCCGCTGATCCCCGAAGCCTGACCGCTACCGGTCCTGAGAGGTGCTCAGAGGCCGAACTCCTGGGCCGACAGGCCGAGGACCGAGCAGGCCTCGCGCAGGACCTGCTCCTCGGCCGGCGCGACGTACCCGTCCGCACCCGCGACGACGAACCCGGTCTGGACGACGGCTCTGGCCTCCGTCGGCTTCTTCGCGGCCTTGGCGATCTCCTGGAGGACCTCCGTCTTGCCCTGGGGGAAGTCGAACGCCAGCCGGTCGACGTGCTGGTTGAAGCGCTGGCGCAGCTGCTCCGGCGGGAAGTTCTGCAGGACGTCGTTGTGCAGGATGAGCGACTCCACGTGCTGCCGCTCGGCCGGGTCGACGTGCCCGTCGGCGGCGGCGACCAGGGCGCACATCGCCATGCTGGCGTCGCGGTAGGCGCCGCTCTTCAACTCGGTCTTGAGGGAGGTGAGCTGGGACTTGAGCGTGTTCACCAGCTGGGCGCGCGAACCGCCCGCGGCCCCCGGCCGCCCGTGGCCGCCGGCGCCCCGCGCGCCCTGCGCCTGCTGGAGCCCCTTGGCCTGGTCCTTGATCCGATCCCACATCGCCACGCGTGCCATCCTCGGCTTCAGCCCTGTCGTTCCGGTCCGACGCGCGGCCCGCGCGCGTCCTTTCGTCAACGGCCGCCGAGGCGCCGAAGTTCCACGCCACGGCGGGCCGCAACAGGCCGCCGCGCGGAGCCGTGCCGGGCTGGGGCGTCGGGACTGCGCCGGGCCGGGACCGGGCCGGGGGCGTGCCGGGCCGTGCCGGGGCGGCCGCGGGCCACGGCGCCGGACTTCTGACGCCGCGGCACTTCGGCACTCCGGCGCTCCGGTAACCCGGCGCTCCGGTAACCCGGCGCTCCGGTAACCCGGCGCTCCGGCGCCCCGGCCGCCTGCCCAGCGGCCCCAGCGGCCGCCCTGCCGGGCCGCCCCCGGGCGGATCAGTCCCCGGGCGTGCGCCCCCCGGGGCCGTGCGGGCTAGGATCCGGGACATGGCCCTGACCGTGGACGACGTGGAACGGTTCGAGGCCTCCCGGCCACGCCTGGAGGCCATCGCCTATCGCCTCCTGGGCTCGGCGAGCGAGGCCGAGGACGCCGTGCAGGAGACGTTCCTGCGCTGGCAGGCCGCCGACGTCGGGCGCGTCGAGGTTCCCGAGGCGTGGCTGACGAAGGTCCTCACGAACCTGTGCCTCAACCAGCTCACCTCGGCCCGCGCCCGGCGCGAGACGTACGTCGGCCAGTGGCTCCCCGAGCCGCTGCTCTCCGGGGACCCGATGCTCGGCCCCGCCGACACCGCCGAACAGCGCGAGTCGGTGTCGTACGCGGTGCTCACGCTGCTGGAGCGGCTGTCGCCCGGCGAGCGGGCGGTGTACGTGCTGCGGGAGGCCTTCGACTACCCGCACCGGGAGATCGCCGCGATCCTCGACATCACCGAGGCCGCCAGCCAGCAGTTGTTCCACCGCGCCAAGAAGCACGTCGCCGACGGCAGGACCCGTACCGAGATCGACGAGGCCGCCGCCCGGCGGATCGTCGACGAGTTCCTCGCGGCCGCCACCAGCGGCCGGACCGAGCCGCTCGTGCGGCTGCTCACCCAGGACGCCGTCTCGATCGGCGACGGCGGCGGCAAGGTCCCGGCCCGCGCCAGGGCGTTCGAGGGCGCGCTCGCGGTCGCGAAGTTCCTGCGCGGCCTGTTCCGGCCCGGCAAGGCCAAACGCGACCTGATCGGCGACGCGGCCGAGATGTACGCCACGGTCGCCAACGGCGATCCCGCGGTCGTCGTGGTCGTCGACGGCCGCGTCATCGGCGTCATGTGCCTGGAGGTCACCCCGGAGGGCATCGCCGGGCTCCGCAACCAGGTCAACCCCGACAAGCTCGGACGCGCGACGCGGCACTGGGCGGCCACCGGCCACGGCGATCCCGTCCGCGTCACGTTCTGACGCGGATGTGAGCTGCTTCACATCCCGTTCCCGTCAGGAAACGCGGGGCCGCCCGGTTCAAGGGGCGAACCCGCTCAAGACAGGAGCATGGAGATGCAGCACCGCATCATCGTCCTCGGAGCCGGATACTCCGGAGCCGTCGCCGCCGGGCGCCTCGCCAAGCGGCTGCACCGCGAAGACGTCGCCATCACCCTCGTCAACGCCGAGCCCGACTTCGTCGAGCGCGTGCGGATGCACCAGCTCGCGGTCGGCCAGGACCTCCGGCCCCGGCCCTTCGCCGAGATGTTCGCGGGCACCGGAGTGGAGCTGAAGCTCGCCAGGGTCACCGCCGTGGACCCCGACCGCCGGACCGTCACCGTCACCGGCGCCGACGCGAGCACCGGCACGGGTGCCGTCACCGGCGTCGGCGCGGACGCCGGCCCGGAGGCCGCCGCGGAGGAGGAACTGGAGTACGACACCCTCGTCTACGCCCTCGGCAGCGCCTGGAACGACCAGGGCGTCCCCGGCGCCGCCGAGCACGCTCACGAGATCGCGAGCCGCCCCGGAGCCCTCCGGCTGCGCGCGCGCCTGGCCGGCCTGGACGCCGGACGGCCCGTGGTCGTCGTCGGCGGCGGCCTCACCGGCGTGGAGGCCGCGACCGAGATCGCCGAGGCCCGCCCCGACCTCGACGTCGCCCTCGCCGTCCGCGGCGGCCTCGGCGACTGGCTCTCGCCCAAGGGCCGCGGGCACCTGCGGAAGGTCTTCGACGGCCTCGGGATCACCGTGCACGAGCACGCCCCCGTCACCGCCGTGGCCGCCGACCGCGTCACCACCGCCGACGGCACGTCCGTACCGGCCGCGGTCACCGTGTGGACCACCGGTTTCGCCGTCCACCCGGTCGCGCGGGCCACCACCCTGGAGGTCACCGGAACCGGTCAGATCGTCGTCGACCGGACCATGCGCTCGGTCTCCCACCCGGACGTGTACGCCGTCGGCGACGCGGCCGCGGTGACGGGTCCCGCCGGCAAGCCGCTGCGCATGTCGTGCGCCTCGGGCGTGCCCACCGCCTGGCAGGCCGCCGACGCCATCGCGGCCCGTCTGACCGGCGCGAAGATCCCCCAGGTGTCCATCCGCTACTTCAACCAGTGCGTCTCCCTGGGCCGCAGGCAGGGCCTGATCCAGTACGTCACCGCGGACGACCGGGCCGTCCGCGCGGCCCTGACCGGACGCACCGCCGCCCTCTACAAGGAACTGGTCTGCAAGGGCGCGGCCTGGGGAGTGGCCAACCCCACCCTGGGCCTGCCGGCCCGCCGCCGCCGGGTCGTGGGGACGGCGGCGCGCGCGGCGGCCCCGGCCGGGACGCCGGCCTGACGGGCGGCGCGCGGGACGCCGGGTCCCGACCGGGCCGGGTCCCGACCGGGCCGGGCCCGTGACCGGTCCGGGCCCCGACCGGTCGGTGGAGACGATCGCGGAGGTACGGGAGGGATCCGGTCCCCGTCCACTCACCGGACGCGGGACTCCGCCGTGACCGCCTTCTCCGCGGAGTCCTTCGCCGGCCCGGGCCCGGGCTACACGCCGTAGTAGGAGAGCGAGATCGACGTGCCGGATCCCGTCGGGCTGACCTGCACGGTCAGGCCGTCGCCGTCCTTGGTGGCCAGCAGGTGCACGCTCGTCTCCCCCTCATACTTGGAGGTGATGTTCCAGTCCTCGTCCTTCAGCAGGTCGATGTAGAAGTCGCCCACCTTCTCCACCGAGTCGTCGGTGTGCAGCATGGTGAAGCCCTTGGAGTCGGTGACGACCTCGGCGCCCGGGTACTTGCGGACCGGTCCCGTGCTCTCGTCCTCGTCGGGGCTGCCGGTCGTCGGGGCCGGACTCGCCGTCCGCTCCCCGGGGGAGGCGGCCGGGGTGCCGGGAATGGTGGTGGTCGCCGTGACCGTCCGGGCCGAGTCCGGCTGCCCGTCCGAGTCGCCACAGCCCGTGGTGACGAGGGCGAGCACCGCCAGGCCGGCCGCCGCGGTGGAGGAGAGACTTCTGTACACGCTGTCACCTGCTCGTCGGGGAGGAAGGCGGAGGGGGAAGGCGGGAAACCGGAAACCGCCTGCTCACCGAGGTGAGGGCGGCTTTCAGTCTGTGATGCGGCCGGAGCCGCCGCAAATCGTCCGGACACGCACCGTCACCGGCGTCCGGGCGGTCCGACGCCGGGAAAGCCGTCGCACGTCGTCGCACGCCGCCGCCGTTGCCGCACGGCGTGCGACCTCACCCGCCGGCGTCGCACGGCGGCCCCGCGGACACGAGTGGACGAGGAGGGCCCACCCGCTTCTCGCGGATCCTGATCACGCGGTGCGCAGCTCCCGGCTGCTTCTCCGCGTCCTTGTACGGGCCCTCCCCGTCACCTACAGAAGACCACGGGTGCCCCGCGCGCAGAAGGGCCGTCCGGCCCCCCGCCCGGGGCCGGACGGGCACCGGCACGGGCGCGGAACGCGACGCGCGACGCCTCGCCGCCGCGGAGAAGCGCCGTGGAGATGTGCCGGTCGGCCCCGGTGACGGCACCACCCGGCCCCGCGCCGAAGGGCGGCGGCGGGGCGACCCTGGAGGGGGGAGCGACCCCGTTCCCCGGGAGGCAGGCGTACGGCGGGAGGCGTGATGAGCGGTGTGGTGGTCGTCGGTGTGGACGGGGCGGCGTCGAGTCTCGCCGCGGTGGAGGCGGCGGCGCGGGAGGCGCGGGCACGTGGCGCGGTCCTGCGGATCGTGCACGCGTTCGTCTGGCCCGCGATGCACGTGCCCACGGGTCCCTCGCCGCTGGGGCCGCCCGGGGGCGGGATCCGCAACATGGTCGACCGGCTGACGGCCGAGGCGGTCGAGCGCGCGCGGGCGACGGCGCCGGACGTCGACGTCCGGCACGCGGTGGTGCCCGGTGAACCGCTGACGGTCCTGGAGGCGCAGTCGCGCGAGGCGGAGCTGGTGGTCGTCGGGTCGCGGGGGATGGGCGGGTTCGTCGGGCTCCTGGTCGGGTCGACCGCGGTGCACCTGGCGGCGCACGGCCGGTGTCCGGTGCTGGTGGTGCGCGAGCCGGCCCACGCCGACGGCCCGGTCGTCGTGGGCGTCGACGGCTCGGCGGCGGGCCGGCGGGCGGTGGACTTCGCGTTCGCCGAGGCGGAGCTGCGGAAGGCGCCGCTGGTGGCGCTGCACGCCTGGACCACGTGGAACGCTCCGCTGCCCGCGCCGCAGGACGCGTCGGAGCCGTACGCGAACCCGCCGGGCGCCCTCGCCGGCGAGGAGGAGCGCCTGCTGTCCGAGGCGCTCGCCGGCTGCCGCGAGCGGTATCCCGGTGTGGTGGTGGACCACAGGGTGGTGCACGGCGGGACACGGGAGGCGCTGATCGAGGCGAGCCGGTCCGCGCAGCTGCTCGTGGTCGGCGCCCGGGGCCGCGGCGGTTTCACCGGCCTGCTGCTCGGCTCCGTCAGCCAGGCCCTGCTGCATCACGCCCACTGCCCGGTCGCGGTGGTGCGGGGAGCGGAGGCGTCCCCCTGACCGGGCCCGGCCCGCGCCCCCGCGCGCCGTCCCGCGGTGCGGACGGGCGGGGGGCCGCGGACCGGACGGGCGGCCGGGTGGACGGCCGTGCGGGCGGCCGGGTGGGGGCGAACCGGGTGAGGACGGGGCCGCAGACGGCGAGGAGCATCACGTAGGTGGTCACGAGGGCCGCGAGGCGGCTCTCGCCGGGCGCGGCCAGGCCGATGATGACGACCGAGAACTCCCCGCGGGCGATGAGCGCGGTCCCGGCCCGCAGCCGGCCGCGCCGTCCCGCGCCGTCGAGGCGGGCGGCGTACCAGCCGGAGACCACCTTGGTGGCCGCCGTGACCGCCGCCAGCGCGAGGGCGGCCGGCAGCGCCGGCGGCAGGTCGGCGGGGTCGACGGACAGGCCGAGGGCCAGGAAGAACACGGCGGCGAACAGGTCGCGCAGCGGCCCGAGCACGGCCCGGGCCCGGTCGGCGGCGGCTCCGGTCAGGGTGAGTCCGATCAGGAAGGCGCCCACGGCGGCCGACACGTGGACGATCTCGGCCAGCGCGGCGACGACCAGGGTGATGCCGAGGACCCTCAGGAGCACCTGCTCGGGATCGGGATGGGCGAGGATCCGGCCGACGTGGTGACCCCAGCGCCAGGACGCCCCCAGGGCCGCGGTGACGGCCGCCAGCGCCGCCGCGACGGCGAGCAGCGCCTGCCACCAGGTGCCCCCGGAGGCGACGACCGCGAGCAGCGGAAGGTAGGCGGCCATCACGAAGTCCTCCACCACCAGCACGGACAGCACCGCCGGCGTCTCCCGGTTGCCCAGCCGCCGCAGGTCGCCGAGCAGGCGGGCGACGATGCCCGAGGAGGAGACGTAGGTGGCGCCCGCGAGCGCGAGGGTCCCGCCCGCGTCCAGGCCGAGCAGCAGTCCGGCCGCGGCGCCGGGCACGGCGTTGAGGACGAGGTCGAGGGCGGCGGAGGTGCGGTGCCGGCGGACGCTGGCGGTGAACTCCCGGACGGTGAAGTCCAGGCCCAGCGTCAGCAGCAGCAGGACCACCCCGATCGAGGCGCCGGTGTCGACGAAGTCCCGGGCGGCCGGGACCGGGGCGAGGCCGCCGTCGCCCAGGGCCAGCCCGGCCACCAGGTACAGCGGCACGGGCGAGAGCGCGAAACGCCGCGCGACCGTGCCGAGCAGGCTCAGGACGGTCAGGATGACGCCCAGCTCCAGCAGCAGGGCGACGGGTGTGCGCACCGGTCAGCCCTGGACGATGCGCTGGACCCCGGCGATGCCCTCGTGGGTGCCGATCACCACCAGGACGTCCCCGGCGAGCAGGCTCTGGCCCGGCCCCGGCGAGGCGATCACGTCCTCGCCGCGGACGACGGCCACGATCGAGGCGCCGGTACGGGTTCGGGCCCGGGTGTCGCCCAGGAGGCGTCCGGCGAACGGGCTGCCCGGCCCCACGGAGACCTGGCCGGCGCTCAGGCCGGGCACCTCGCGGGTCAGGTCGGCGAACCGCTCCGCGATGCGCGGGGCGCCGAGGATCTCGGCGAGGGCGTCGGCCTCCTGGCCGGTGAGCCGCACGACCGGCTGGGCCTCGTCCGGGTCGTCACCGGGATACACCACCAGCTCGAAGTCGCCCGAACGCTGGGCGACGACCCCGATCCGGTCGCCCTCGTGGTTGACGAACTCGTAGCGCAGTCCCACACCGGGCAGCAGCACCTCGTTGACGTCCATGCGGATCTCCCCGCCACTCGTGATGACCGGTCCCGGTCCCGGCCCCGCGCGGGCCGCGGCCCCGGTCCCGCCGTGCCCACGTCTTCGGCAGGCTCCGCCGGGCACTCAAGTCCCGGTACATCCCCATACGTCCCCATAGGAAACCGTACGTCGCTGTAGGCAACCGTACGTCCCCGTACATCCCGGTGCGGGGCCGTCCGGCCCGCGCGGCCGTGGTCGGTGTCCGGAACGAGTGGGGCGCCCGGCAGGGCCGGACGGCCTTCGGGACGGCCGGGTGCCCGGTGGGCGGTCCTCGGCGGGCGGCGGGTGGGCGGTGCGGGGCGGCCAGGTGTCCGGTGGACGGGACGGGACGGGGCGGGACGGGTGGCCGCGCCGGGACCCGACCGGATCCGGGACCCGGCCGGATCCGAACGAACCGGCACCGGATGATGTGACGTATCGTCACTTTTCTTCCTCGCGGGCCGATGTGAGGCCTCCCGTCCCTCCGGTGCGGCCAACTCCTGCTGACAAGACGCGATTTGTACACGCGTTCCCCATGATTTCGCACACGAACTGCTGTTCGCGTGCGATCATCACGAGGCAGAGGCCGATCATCCGGGGGGACCACTCGAGCCGTCGTGTCGAGGTGGTGTGCCCGGTCCGAGGAAGGATGACGCCCCGGATGGGCAGACCCGTTCCCCCGCAGTCCCGCGCGTCGCACCGGCTGCTGTGGCCCGTCACGGCCGCCGCCGGAGCCGCGCTCGTCGCCGCCACCGTGCACCCCCCGTCCCAGGTTCCGCGGGACGCGGCTCCGGTCGCGTCAGTGACCTGCTCCGCAGGGGTGTGGAAGGCCGACTACTACGCCAACACCACCCTCACCGGCACGCCCCGCAAGTCCCTGTGCGACACCTCCGTCAACGAGAACTGGGGCCGGGGCCACCCCACCGGCGTCTCCCTGCCCGACGACCGCTTCGGCGTCCGCTGGACGATGTGCCGCAACTTCGGCGGGGGCGGTCCCTTCCTGCTGAAGACCGCCGCCCAGGACGGCGTCCGGGTCTGGATCGACGGCAAGCGGTACGTCAGCCTGTGGCGCGACTACACCTCCACCCAGCGCACGAGCGTCAAGGTGACCGTGCCCGCCGGGACGCACACCGTGCGCGTCGACTACGTGGCGCTCACGGGCCCGGCCAACGTCTCCGCCGGTCTCACCCCGACCACGCCGGACCGGACCGCCCCGCTGGCCCCCACCGCAGTGAAGGCGGCACGCGGCGACGGCCGGGTCACCGTCGGCTGGGCCCGCAACGCCGAGGCGGACATCGCCGGTTACCGGGTCTACCGCTCCACCACCACCCCCGTGGCGATCGACACCGCCCACCGGGTCAGCGGTTCCGGCCTGCTCACCGGCACCTCGTTCACCTCGACCGGGCTGCGCAACGGCACCACGTACCGGTTCGCCGTCACCGCCGTGGACCGCTCCGGCAACCAGTCCCGCGCCTCGGCCGCCGTGTCGGCCGTCCCGGCCGACACCACCGCGCCGAAGGCCCCCGACCTCCTGGGGGCCGACGGCTACGGCGACCTCGACCTCGACGGCGACGGCCTGCCCGGCCCCGGCGACGACCTCGGCGAGAACCACCTGAGCTGGGGCCCGAGCTGGGACGACGACCACAGCACGCGGGACGCGTTCGCCGGCTACCACGTCTACCGCGCCACCGCCCCCGGCGGCCCGTGGACCAGGATCCGCAGCGCCGACGCCCGCGTCGTCCAGGACAACGCCTACGCCGACGAGGACGCCCCGATCGGCGTCACCGCGTACTACCGGGTGACGGCCGTCGACACCGCCGGCAACGAGTCCGCCCCGGCCACCACCGAGCCCGGCGAGTACGCCCCGACCGTCGCCTCCGCGCTCCGTCCCGACACCGGACTCCGCCCGCCGCAGCGGCCCACCGGTCTCACCGCCGGGCTGAACGGCGGCGACGTCGCGCTGGACTGGGCCGACAACCCGGTCGGCAGCCCCGTGCACGGCCTGACCGCCGGCTACCAGGTGCAGTCCGCCGCCTCCGCCTCGGGCCCCTGGACCCCGCGCGGCGGCGACGCGCCGCTGACCGCCTCGCGGTTCACCGACACCACCCTGTCCGAGGGCGGCACCCGCCACTACCGGGTGCGCGCCGTCGGCAGGGCCGTCGACGCCGACACCCCGCCCGCGTACTCGGCCTGGACCGAGCCGGTCGAGGTCAGCCGCCCGCTGCCGCCGGACACCACCGCGCCGGCCGCGCCCGGCACGCCCGAGGTCACCGCTCCCGAGGGGGGCACCACCGCCACCCTGGCCTGGACCACCAACGGATGGCCGGGCTACGACGAGGACTTCGCCGGCTACCAGGTCACCCGCGGCACGTCCCCCGACGGCCCGTTCACCGACGTCGGCGCCCTGCGCACCCCGCAGTGCGCCGCCGTGCCGGACACCGAGGAACGGGTCCGCTGCACCCTCACCGACGGCCCGATCGCCGCCGACGCCACCCCGTACTACCGGGTCGTCGCGGTCGACCTGGCGGGCAACCGCTCCTCGGGCACCGTGGTGCGGCTGCAGCGGCCGCTCCCGCCGGTGCCCAAGCCGCCCACGCCCACCGGGCTGACCGCCACCCGCGTCGACGCCGGCATCCTCCTCGACTGGGACGACTCGCCCGCGTCGGAGGTCTACCTCTACTACCTGTACCGCACGACCTACGGCAGCCCCTGCGCGAGCGCCGACACCTTCCACACGGCCGACTCGTACTACGTCGACACCAGCCCCTGGCGCATGGCCCGGTACTGCCTGACGGTGCGCGGCTTCCAGGGCAACTACAGCGACCCCGTCTGGATCGACGTCAGCAACGAGCCCGCCCCCGCCCCGCAGGCGCCCGGGATGCCGGCCGCGACGGGCACCGCCGACGGCATCCGGCTGACCTGGCCCGTCAACGACCCGGCCGCGGCCCGCTACGAGATCTGGCGCCGCACCGAGACCGACCCCGAGTACCTCGAGCAGGCCGACATCCCCGCGACGGACTCCCCGGAGTGGACCGACACCGGCGCACCCGCCGGCGTGCCCTCCTGCTACCGGACCGTCGCCGTGAACGCGACGGGCGGCCGCTCGGGCCTGTCCGAGGACACCTGCGCGCTGCGCCCGTACCCCGCGGGCACCGCGCGCCCGGACCGGCCCGCGGGACTCGCCGCCCGGCCGGACGGCGATCACGCGGTGCTGTCCTGGCAGCCCGTCCCCGGCGCCACCGGCTACCTCGTGTACCGGTACTGGGGCGACGCCGCCCACCCCGGCACCCCGGTCCAGGACCAGCCGGCGACCGCCACCACCGTGACCGACACCGCGGCCCCCTCCCCGTCCTCCAACGCCTACTACGCGGTGGTCGCCGTGGGCGCCGACGGCGTGCGCTCCGAGGCCGCGGTGCTGCCATGGACGAGCGACGGCTACGGCGCCTCCATGACCCTGGCCGCGAGCGGTTCGGCGGACGGCGTGCTGCTCACCTGGAAGTGGTCCTGCCGGAACGAGTGGTGTCCCGCCCCGTCCTCGGTCGCGGTCCAGCGCTGGAACCCCGCCACCCAGGTGTGGGACGAGCTGACCTCGACCCTGCCCGGCACCGCCGTGTCCTACCTGGACACGGCCGCACCGGCCGGGACCACGTCCCACTACCAGGTGCAGGTCTACGGCCAGGACGGCGACATGCCCAGCCAGATGGGCTACGGAGCGGTGCCGGGGACCCGCCCGCCGGTGCCCGCCGCCGACTGACAGCCGCAGCCGGCTGACAGCCGCAGCCGAACCGGCACCCCCGAGCCCGCCCCGCCGCCCGTCCTCCCGACGGGCGGCGGGGCGGGCTTCACCGTTGCGCGCCGGGGATCCCGCGGCGCGCGGACGCGGAGGCGTGGAGGCGCGCGGACACGGAGGCGTGAGGCCGAGGGGCCGGGCGGGACGGAACGGAAAAGCACGTCATCACACATTTTCCCTTTGCCGCTCTTAATCTGAAAGATGCGGATCGGTCCTCCATCCCCAGGGAACGCGGTGACGAGAGAGCAGCAGGCGCCCGAGCTGCCCGGTGCACGGGGAGCGGTGCAGACCGACGGCCTGCCGTTCCGGGCGTCGGTCCTGACCGCCGCCCGCACGGTGGCCCGGGCCGCGGCCCTGACGGCCGCCCTGCTCGGCGCGGTGAGCCTGACGGGGTGGATCGCCGACGTCGAGGCGCTGAAGAGCGTGCTGCCCGGCGACCCGGTGGCCATGAAGGCGAACACCGCCGTGGCCGTGCTGGCCCTGGGGATCTCCCTGGGCCTGGTGGCCACCGGTCCCGGCCGCGCCCGGTCCGTCCCGGCCCGGTCCGTCCCGGCCCGGTCCGCCGTGGCCAGGGCCGCCGCGGCGCTGGCGGCCCTGATCGGCGTGCTCACCCTGCTGGAGTACACGACCGGGGCGCGTCTCGGCATCGACGAGCTCCTCTTCACCGACGACAGCACGGGGACGGCGACGGCGGCGGAGACGCCCGGCCGGATGGCCCCCAACACGGCCGCGGCGCTGACCCTCGGGGCCCTGGCGGCGCTGTGCGCCGCCACGCCCCGGGTCCCCGCCTGGATCAGCCAGATCCCGGGCCTGGCCGTCGCGGCCCTCGGCATGCTGCGGCTGTACGGGGCCTTCTACGCGGTGCCCGAGCTGGAGCGGTTCGGCGCCTACACGGGCATGGCCCTGCACACCGCGCTCGCCCTGGTGCTGCTGGGCACGGCCGCCTTCCTGGTCCGGCCGGACCAGGGACCCGCGGGACTGCTGACGAACGCGGGCACCACGGGCACGCTGGGCCGGTGGCTGTTCGCCACCGCCGCGGTCGTGCCGCCGCTGCTGGGCTGGGCCGTCCTGGCGGGCGAGGACGCGGGGGTGTTCGGGGAGCGGCTGGGCACCGCGCTGCTGGTGTGCGGCCACGTCGCGGTGTTCACCGCGGTCGTCTTCACCGCCCTGGCCGTGGGCCGCAGGATCGAGGTGGCCCACGCGCGCGCGGAGTGGCAGGTGCGGCAGAACGCGCTGCTGCAGGCGTTCATGGACCACACCCCGGCCGTGGTGTTCATCAAGGACCTCGACGGCCGCTACCTGGCGGTCAACACGCGGTTCGAGGAGACCACCGGCCTGTCCCGGGACCGGACGCTGGGCCGCCGGGACAGGGACGTCCTGTCCCCCGTCCTGGCGCGTCAGGTGCGGGCCGCCGACCGCGCCGTGCTGGCCGCGGGCACCTCCGTGCAGCGCGAGGAGACGCTCACCCTCCCGGGCGGCCCCCGGGACCTCCTCACCTCCCTGTTCCCCCTCAACGACGGGGACGGCGCGCCGTACGCGCTGTGCGGCGTGGTCACCGACGTCACCGAGCGCGCCGCGGCGCAGCGCGAGGTCCAGCGCTCCCACCGGCGCTTCCGCGCGCTGCTGGAGTCCGCGCCCGACGCCACCCTGATCACGGACGGCCGGGGCGTCATCGTCATGGCCAACGCACAGGTGGAACGCCTGTTCGGGCGGGCGCCGGGCGACCTCGTCGGGACCGGCGTCGTCGACCTGGTGCCCGGTCCGCGCCGCCGGCGGCACGGCGCCCTCCTCGACGCCTACCTGGGCCTGCGCGACCCGAAGCCGACGGTCACGGACCGCGACCTGTACGGGCTGCGCGGCGACGGCGGCGAGTTCCCCGTCGAGGTGAGCGTCAGCAGCCTGCGCACCGAGGAGGAGGACCTGGTGTTCCTGAGCGTGCGGGACATCACCGAACGCAGACGGGCCGAGGCGGAACGCGCCGAGCGCTACGAGCAGCACCGGCACATCGCCTACACCCTCCAGCACAGCCTCATGGGCGAGCCGCCCCGCCTGCCGTACCTGCCCAGCGCCCACCGCTACCTGGCGTCCGTCCAGGACCCCGGCGTCGGCGGCGACTGGTTCGACGTCATCCCCCTCGACGGCCGCCGCACCGGCGTCGTCATCGGCGACGTGATGGGCCGGGGCCTGGAGGCGGCGGCCGTCATGGGGCAGCTGCGCGCCGCCTCGCACGCGCTGGCCCGCACCGGCACGACGCCCGGCGGCCTGATGAGCGGGCTGGACGCGTTCGTCGCCGACCTGGCGGACCAGCTCGTCACCTGCGTCTACCTGGTGATCGACCAGGAGGCGGGCGAGGTCAGCCTGTGCTCGGCCGGGCACCTGCCCGTCATCGTCCTGCCCCCCGACGGGCCCGCCCGCCGGCTGCCCGCACCGGTCGGCGTGCCGCTGGGCGTCAACGACGCCTGCGGCGGCGGGGTGCCGTTCGAGGAGGCGACCCGGCCGCTGCCGCCGGGCAGCACCCTGGTGCTCTACACCGACGGACTGGTCGAACGCCCCGGCGCCGACATCGAGGCCCGCATCGACCTCCTCACCCGCACCCTCGACGGCACCCCGAAGGACACCCGCACGGACCCGGAGACCCTCGAACGGACGGCGTCCCGCCTGATCACCACCCTCCTCCCCGACCCGGCCGCCCACGACGACGACGTGACCCTGCTGATGATCACCGTCCCCGGCCGGCCGGGGGCCACCCCCGCGCCCGGCGACCGACGCCGGCCACCGGAGCCGGAGCCGGAGCCGGAGCCGTACGCGAACGCGGACTCCGGCTCGGCCCCGGACTCCGACGGGGGCGCCCCGGCGTCCTCCTGACGCTTTCTTGGCGGGGCACCGGCATGGACGGTCCGGCCAAGACTGCCGGGATCCGGCAATGCGCCGAAGGCCCCGCGCCGACAGGATGGGGGTGAGGGAAGCACGGGGGAAAAGCCTCGATGCCGAGCACCGGCAGGTGCCCGGCGTCGGGCTGCCCGGGCGTGCCGAGGCCGGCACGGGACGGAACCGATCGGGGGTGGGGAATGCGGACGTTCTTCATGGCCGCCGCGGGATTTCCGACCTTCCTGTTCACCGTCCCCCTGCTGGCGGCCGCGGGCTTCTGGCTGCTGGTCGCGGTGGGCGCCGCCGGACCGCGCACGTTCGACGAGGACGCGGACCTCGGCGCGCTGGGGCTGGGCGGCGTACCGGTCGCGGTCGCGGTCTCCCTGTGGACGGCCCTCGCCTGGTCCGGCAGCCTCGGCGCGGCCGTCCTGCTGGAACCGCTCGCCTCCCGGGGGCTGGCGCGTGCGCTGACGGGGCTCGCCGTCCTCGCCGCCGCCCCCGCGCTCTCGTGGTGCGCGGCCCGGACGCTGCTGCGGCTGCCGCGGCGGCTGCGCCCCGACGAACCCGGGCCGCCCCCACCGCGCTTCGCCGGGCCGCGTCGCACGGTCCGCCCGGAGCGGGCGGACGGCGGCCCCCGCCGGGGCGACCGCCCCGACACGGCGCACCGGGCACACGGCCGGACCGCCGCACGCGGCCGGACCGCCTGAGCCGCGGCCGCGGAGGCCACCGCGGCCGCACCCCGTTCCGGCCCGCGGGGGACGCCCTCCGGGGAGCACGGAAGCGCGCGGGCGCTTCCGGACCCCGGCACGCGCCCCCTCCCGAATCTTCCGACTCCCGAGCGACTCCGGGTCCTCCCGGCCTCGGGCACCCCACCTGCCAAGGATGCTTCCCATGACCGTCATCACCGTGGGCGTCGGCGTCTGCCTGCTCGCAGCGCTCCTCCTCTTCCTCGCCGTCTCCGTGCTGTTCCGCAAGGTGGAGCAGGGCAAGGCCCTGATCGTCTCCAAACTGCGCAAGGTCGACGTGACCTTCACGGGGCAGGTCGTGCTGCCCGTGCTCCACAAGGCCGAGGTGATGGACATCTCGGTGAAGACCATCGAGATCACCCGGGCCGGCAAGGAGGGGCTGATCTGCCGGGACAACATCCGCGCCGACATCCGCATCTCGTTCTTCGTGAAGGTCAACAAGACCGTCGAGGACGTCGTCAAGGTCGCCCAGGCCGTCGGCACGGCACGGGCCAGTGACCGGAACACGCTGCAGGAGCTGTTCCACGCGAAGTTCTCCGAGGCCCTGAAGACCGTCGGCAAGCAACTGGACTTCACCGACCTCTACACCAAGCGCGAGGAACTGCGGTACCGGATCATCGAGGTCATCGGCGTCGACCTCAACGGCTACCACCTGGAGGACGCGGCGATCGACTACCTGGAGCAGACGCCGATCACCCAGCTCGACCCGGCCAACGTCCTCGACGCCCAGGGCATCCGCAAGATCACCGAGCTGACGGCGATCGAGCACGTGCGCACCAACGAGTTCCGGCGCACCGAGGAGAAGGAGATCACCCGGCAGAACGTCGACGCCCGCGAGGCCGTCCTGGAGCTGGAGCGCCGCCAGGCCGACGCCGAGATCAGGCAGCGGCGGGAGATCGAGACCGTACGGGCCAGGGAGGAGGCCGAGACGGCGCGGGTGGTGGAGGAGGAGCGGCTGCGGGCGCAGAGCGCGTTCCTGAGGACCGAGGAGCAGCTCGGGGTGCAGCGCGAGAACCAGGCCCGCGAGGTCGCCGTCGCCGCGAAGAACCGCGAGCGGGTCATCGCCGTCGAGAGCGAGCGGATCGAGAAGGACCGCCTCCTCGAGGTCATCGCCCGCGAGCGGGAGACGGGGCTGACGCGGATCGCCGCCGAGAAGGAGGTCGAGGCGGAGCGGCGGGAGATCGCCGAGGTGATCCGGGAGCGGATCGCCGTGGACCGCACGGTCGCCGAGCAGGAGGAGTCGATCAAGAAGCTGCGCGCCGTGGAGGAGGCGGAGCGCGGGCGCCGGACCGTGGTCATCGCGGCGGAGGCCGAGGCGCAGGAGAGGCTGGTCAAGGACATCAAGGCCGCGGAGGCCGCCGAGCAGGCCGCCGTGCACCGCGCCGCCGAGGAACTCACCCTCGCCGAGGCCAGGCTGAAGAGCGCCGACCTCGACGCCCGGGCCAAGCTGCGGCTGGCGGAGGGCGTGCAGGCGGAGGCCGCCGCGGAGGGCCTGGCGGCCGTCCAGGTCCGGGACAAGGAGGCCGAGGTCGTCGAGAAGACCGGTCGTGCCGAGGCCGGGGCGGCCGAGGCGCGGATGCGGGCCGAGGCGGAGGGCGCGCGGGCGAAGGCGCTCGCCGAGGCCGAGGGCGTCGGCGAGAAGCTGAAGGCGGAGGCGGCCGGCCTGACGGAGAAGGCGGCGGCGATGGCCGCGCTCGACGAGGCGTCCCGCGGCCACGAGGAGTACCGGCTGCGGCTCCAGGCGGAGAAGGACATCCGGCTGGCCGGACTGGAGACGCAGAGGCACGTCGCCGAGGCGCAGGCCACCGTCCTCGCCACCGGACTGGAGAACGCCGACATCAACATCGTGGGCGGCGAGTCCGTCTTCCTCGACCGCCTGGTCTCCTCGATCTCGCTCGGCAGGAGCGTCGACGGGTTCGTCCGGCACTCCGAGACGGCACAGGCCCTGGCGGGGCCCTGGCTGGACGGTTCGTCGAGCTTCACCGACGACCTCGGCCGCGTCCTCGGCCAGGTCTCCACGGCCGACGTGCGGAACCTGTCCGTCTCCGCGCTGCTGATGAAGCTGATGAAGACGGGCGGGGCCGACTCCGACGCCCTGCGGCAACTGCTCGACAGGGCGGGGGAGCTGGGCGTCGCGGACGCCTCGCTCGCCGCCCTGAACGGCAGCGCCGAGGTCTGACAGGCCGCGGTCCGGAGCTGCCGCGCAGGGGACGGCAGCTCCGGACCGCTTTCTCCGACTTTCCGAGAGGGACCCCCATGACCACCGGCCCGGCCACCGGCCCGCGCGAGGCGCCCGACACGAGCCCGCACGACGCGCTCGACACCGGCACGTACGAGGTGCTGCGCGACCGGCTCACCGCGCAGGCCGCCGAACTCGCCCGCCGCGCCGAGGAGCTCAACGCCCGCCGGACCGAGGAGTTCGGCGCGACGCGCCTCGAACTCACGGGCACCGGTCTGCTGCGCACCGAGCGCACCTGCGTGCCCCGCGACCTCGTCGCCGTCGGTGACGTCCTGCTCCTCGGCCACCACGCGCCCACCGGCCGGGGGCCCGACACGGCCGTCGGCGACGTCTTCGCGCTGTACGACCGCGACCTGGGCGGGCTGCCCGACGACGCGGTGCCCGGCCTGCTCGACGACCCCGGCTTCGTACGGGAGTTCACGGCCCTGCACCGCTACTACCACCAGGCCCGGCTGCTGCGGCTGAGCCGCGTCGAGGGCCGGCTCCTCGCCGTGTTCCGGACCGGCGTCGAGGCGGGCGACATCCGCGTCCTGCGCTGGGCACTCGCCGACGACGGGCGGGTGACCTTCCTGGACGCGCGCGGCGACCGCGACCACGTCCCGCCGCCCGCCCACGACTTCACCTGGACCGCGACGACCCGCGAGGACCACGTCCCCGGCCGCCACCCGCACGTGTCCGTCGGGGGTGAACTCTTCGTCACCACCGTCGGCGGTGCCCTCACCGTCAAGACCGAGGACGACACGGAGACGGGCGAGGGCATCCACTCCGAGCCCGTCGACGAGCCGCTGCAGGCGCTCGCCGACGCCGACATCGCCCACGCGCGGGTGGGCGCCCTGATCCTGCTGCGGGTCCGCCCCTACAAGGAGGACGCCCACCGGTACCTGGTGTTCGACACGCTCACCAGGAGCGTCGTCCGCCTCGACGGCATCGGGCAGGCGTGCCGCCGCCTGCCCGAGGACCGGGGCATCGTCTTCCCCGGCGGCTACTGCCTGGCCGGCGGCACGCACAAGACCTTCGACGGTGCCATCGGCATCGACGGCACCGTCGGCCCCGGGCACCCGGCGGCGCCGGAGTTCGAGCGGACGGTCCGCTCGCCGAACGGCGAGGACGTCCTCTTCGCGTTCCGCGCGCCCGCGGCGGGCCGCGCCCTCCTGCTGCCGTACAACGTGATCCGCGAGGAGGTCGCGGCCCCGCTGACCTGCCGGGGCTGGGCCCTCCTCGACGACGGCACGCTGGTCCTGCTGCGCGCCGAGGAGGACGAGCCGCGACGCGTCCACCCCGTCCAGCTGTGGAGCTCCCCCCACCTCTCCGACACCCGTGCCGCAGCCGCCCGGCCCGTCGGCGGCCCGCTCGCCCGCGTCGGCAACGCCGATCTCGTACGGGGCATCTCCGACTGCCTGTCCATCGCCGGGGCGGCCGCCGTGACCACCCCGACGAGCGAGGCGTACGAGGCGCTGGTCGCGGCCTGCGACCGGACGGCCGACACGCGCCACTGGCTGGGGGACCCCGAACTCGGCGACCTGCGGGAGCCGCTCACGCGGGTGCGGGCGACGGCCGCTCAGGTGCTGGCCGAGTTCGGGACCGTGCGGGCGCTGACCCGGCAGGCCGCCGAGGCGCTCGACGAGGGGGCGGACCGGGCCGCCCGGGTGGTGCGCCGGCTGCGGGGGGAGGTCCCGCGCGGCGCCGCCGCCTGGGTGTCCGGCCTGACCGAACTGCGGCGGGCGCACGGCCACCTGCTCACGCTCAAGGAGCTGCGGTACGCCGACACGGCCCGGATCGACGAACTCGCCGCGGACGTCGAGGCCGACCTCGCCTCGTTCGGGCAGCGGGCGGTCGCGCAGCTGGCCCGCGACGACGCGTTCGCCGACCAGCACGCGGACGTCGAACGGCTCGTCGCGGACGCGGCCGCCGTCACCACCGTCGCCGGGGCCGCGCCCGTCGCGGCCCGCGTCGACGAACTCGCCGGCGCGCTGGGCACGGTGACCGAGGTCGTCGCGGGTCTCGACATCGCCGACGCGACCGTCCGTACGGCCGTCCTGGAGCGGATCTCCGAGGTCCTGGCCGGCGTCAACCGCGCCCGCGCCGTCCTCGACGGCCGCCGCCGCGAGCTCCACGGCCACGAGGGACGCGCCGGGTTCGCCGCCGAGTCCGCCCTGCTCGGCCAGGCCGTCACCGGCGCCCTCGCGTCCGCCGACACCCCCGACGCCTGCGACGAACACCTCGCCCGCCTGCTCCTGCAGGTGGAGAACCTGGAGGCGCGGTTCGCGGAGTCCGACGGCCTCGACGACCTCCTCGGCGAACTCGCCGACCGGCGCGAGGAGATCCACGAGGCGTTCGCCGTCCGCAAGCAGGACCTCGCCGACGCCCGGGCCCGCCGCGCCGAGCGCCTCGCCGACTCGGCGGACCGGGTCCTGACGACGGTCGCCCGCCGGGCCCGCGCCCTCCCCGACGAGGACGCCGTCGCCACCTACTTCGGCTCCGACCCGATGCCCGCCAAGGTCCGCCGCATCGCCGGCGACCTGCGCGCACTCGGCGACCCGGTCCGGGCCGAGGAGCTGGACGGCCGCCTGGAGTCCGCCCGCCAGGAGGCCGGACGCGCCCTGCGCGACCGCACCGACCTGTACAGCGACGACGGCCGCACCGTCCGCCTGGGCACCCACCGCTTCGCGGTGAACACCCAGCCGCTCGACCTCACCCTCGTCCCGCACGGCGACGGACTGGCCTTCGCGGTCACCGGCACCGACTACCGTGCCCCGGTCACCGAGCCCGGCTTCGGGGCGACCGACCCGTACGCGGACCGCCCGCTGCCCTCGGAGTCCCCGGAGGTCTACCGCGCCGAACACCTCGCCGCCCGGCTGCTCGACGAGCACGGCCCGGCCGCGCTCGCCGGGGCCGACCTGCCCGACCTCGTCGGCCGGGCGGCCCGGGAGGCGTACGACGAGGGGTACGAACGCGGCGTCCACGACCACGACGCCGTCCTGATCCTCGCCGCGCTGCTGCGCCTGTACGAGGGCGCGGGCCCGCTCCGCCACGAGCCGGCGGCCCGCGCCGCCGCCCAGCTGTTCTGGGCGCACCGCACGACGGCCGGGGAGCGCCAGGCGTGGACCCGCCGGGCGGTGTCCCTCGCCCGCGCCCGGGAGGCGTTCGGGCGCGCGCCCGCGATCCCCGACCTGCGGAGGGAACTGGCGGAGGCGATCGGCGGGCCGTCCGCGGACGCCGCCTCCGCCTACCTCTTCGAGGAACTGACCGGCGGACCCGACGGCTTCGTCCTCGGCGCCGGTGCCCGTGCCCTGCTCGACGCGTTCCGCCGCACGGCGGGCACCCCCGCCTACCAGGAGGACCTCGCCGCCCTCGGGGACCTGGACGCGCGCCGGCAGCTGGCCGAGGCGTGGCTGTCCGCGTACGCCGCCTCCACCGGCACGGACGCCGACCCCGGCGACCTGGCGGAGGCGGTGGCCGCCGAGCTGTGCCCGGACCTGACCCGGTACGCATCCGACGCGCCCCTGACCGAGACGGTCGAGGGCCTGCTCGGCTCCCACCCCCGCCTCACCGGCGGCACCCTCACGGTCCGGGTCGACGAACTCCTCGCGCGGACCGAGGCGTTCCGCAGGCACGAGGTGCCCGCCCACCGGGACCACCGGCGCCGCCGTACGGCCCTGGCGGCGAAGGAGCGCGCCCGGCTGCGCCTGGACGAGCACCGCCCGCGGGTGATGTCCGCGTTCGTCCGCAACCGGCTCGTCGACGAGGTGTACCTGCCGCTCGTCGGGGACAGCCTCGCCAAGCAGCTCGGCACCACGGGCGAGTCCGGGCGCCCCGGCACCGGCGGCCTGCTGCTGCTCGTCTCCCCGCCCGGCTACGGCAAGACGACCCTGGTGGAGTACGTCGCCGACCGCCTCGGCCTGATGCTGGTGAAGGTCAGCGGCCCCGCCCTCGGCCACGCGGTGACCTCGTTCGACCCCGCCGAGGCCCCGAACGCCACCGCCCGCCGGGAGGTCGAGAAGATCAACTTCGCGCTGGAGGCGGGCGGCAACACCCTGCTGTACCTCGACGACATCCAGCACACCTCGCCCGAACTCCTCCAGAGGTTCATCCCGCTGTGCGACGCCACCCGGCGCGTCGAGGGAGTGCGCGACGGCGAGCCGCGCACGTACGACCTGCGCGGCAAGCGCTTCGCGGTGTGCATGGCCGGCAACCCCTACACCGAGTCCGGCGGCCGCTTCCAGGTGCCCGACATGCTCGCCAACCGGGCCGACGTGTGGAACCTCGGCGACGTCCTGACCGGCAAGGAGGACGCCTTCGCCGCCAGCTTCGTGGAGAACGCCCTCACCGCCCACCCGGTCCTCGCCCCGCTCGCCGGGCGCCCCCGCGCCGACCTCGACCTGCTCGTCCGGCTCGCCCGGCACGACCCCGCGGCCCGCGCCGACCGCCTCACCCACCCGTACGCCCCCGCGGAACTGGACCGCGTCCTCGCGGTCCTGGGCCACCTGCTCACGGTCCGCGAGACGGTCCTGGCGGTGAACGCCGCGTACCTCGCCTCCGCCGCGCGGTCCGACGACGCCCGCACCGAGCCGCCCTTCCGGCTCCAGGGCTCGTACCGCAACATGAACAAGATCGCCCAGCGCGTCCAGCCCGTCATGGACGCCGCCGAGGTGGCGGCCCTGATCGACGACCACTACCGGGCGGAGGCCCAGACCCTCACCACCGGCGCCGAGGCCGCCCTGCTCAAGCTGGCGGAACTGCGGGGCACGCTCACGCCCGGACAGGCCTCCCGCTGGGCGGAGGTGAAGGCCGCCCACGTCCGCGCCCGGGCCCTCGGCGGCCCGGAGGACGCCCCCCTCGTCCGCGCGGTCGCCGCCCTGGGCCTCCTGGCCGACCGGATCGCCGCCGTGGAGTCGGCCATCGCGCGGGCCGCCGACCCGCGCGCCCCGCTCGCGCACCCGAACGGCCGGCACGCGGCCCACCCGGCCCACCGCACCGGGGAGCACTGAAGTGCCCCCGGCGCGTGCGGTACGTTTCCGGCGCGGCCGGGCCCCGCGTCCCCGCCAACGGTCAGGGGCCGGGGACCACCGGGAGCGGACCTGAGCACCGGCAGTAGGCCCGCCGCGGGCGGAACGCCCTCCTGCGTCCACGGATCTCCTGCGATCATGCGTCGGGAGGACATCGACCGCGCATTCGACTCCGGGGGGACGGGCATGGCGGGACGGGACGTGCCGGGGAGGCCCGAGGGCTGCGACGCGTACCTGGAGGGGTACGCCCGCATCCTCGCCGACGCCTCGGCGACCGGCCGCCGGCTCTCCCGGGACGAGCTGGCCTCGCGCCGCGCCCTGGGCGAACAGGCCGCGGAGACGGGGGTCGCGCTGCGCGCCCTGGTCGGGGCCCACCTGGCGGCCACCCGGGCGCACTGGCCCACGGGGAGCGGCGCGTCCGTGGACGACGTGCTGTCCGCCGTCGCGCAGGCCGTCGACGCCTTCGCCGAGGGCTACGAGCGGGCCCAGCGGCACGCGGTCCGGCAGGAGGAGGCCGCCCGGCGGGAGTTCATCGACGACCTGCTGTACGGCCGCAGCGACCTGGGGCGGCTGGCCCAGCGGGCGGAACGCTACGGGCTGCGGCTCTCCTACGAGCACGCGGTCGCCGTGGCCCGCGGCCCGGCCGCCTACGACGAGGGCGACCCGGTGCTGCGGGAGGTGGAGCGCGCCCTGATAGGCCGGTTCGGCGACCGCAGCGTCCTGCTCACCACCAAGGACGGCCGGCTCGTGTGCGTGGCCCCCGGCGACCAGGGCGACGTCCTCGCGCACTTCGCCAAGCAGGCGTTCGCGGCGACCGGCGGCGGCCAGGTGGCGATCGGCCGTCCGCACGCCGGCCCGGCGGGCGTCGTCCAGTCGTACGAGGAGGCGCTGAACGCCCTGGACCTGGCCGAGCGCCTGGAACTCGACGAACCCGTGCTGCGCGCCGCCGACCTCCTCGTCTACCCCGTCCTCACCCGCGACCGGCAGGCCATGGCCGACCTGGTGGAGAACGCCCTCGGCCCCCTGCGCCGGGCCCGCGGCGGTGCCCAGCCGCTCCTGGACACCCTCACCGCCTACTTCGACTCCGGCTGCGTCCGCGCGGAGGCGGCCCGGCGGCTCTCCCTGAGCGTGCGCGCCTTCACCTACCGTCTGGAGCGCATCCACCAGCTCACCGGCGCCGACCCGTCCGACCCGGTGCACCGCTACAGCCTCCAGACCGCGGTGATCGGCGCGCGGCTGCTCGACTGGCCGGCGAAGCCCCTCTGACCCGCCCGCTCCGCGCGCGCCGCCCCCCCCGGCCATCCCGAACGGTTCCGTGCGGGACGCGGCGGGATCTCCCGGGAGTCCCCCGTGACGTCCGGGCACCGTGCGGGTCCTCGGGGCGTCTATACGATGTCCGCGCGGGAAACGGGCGGCGGTGGAAGAGGAGACAGGGCGTGACGGAGCGGCGGCAGGGCCCCCGGCGGGGGCAGGGCGAGCTGGAGGCGCTGGTCCTGTCGGCGCTGCGGGAGGCGGACGGGCCGGCGACGGCCGGGTGGGTGCAGGAGCGCCTCGGCGGCGGCCTCGCCTACACGACCGTCATCACCATCCTGACCCGGCTGCTGGCCAAGGGGGCGGTCACCCGGGAGCGCGCGGGCCGCTCCTTCGCCTGGACGTCCGCGTCGGACCAGGCGGGGCTGGCCGCCCACCGGATGCGCAAGGTGCTGGACTCCGAGAGCGACCGGGAGGCGGTGCTGGCCAGTTTCGTGACCGGCCTGGGTCCGGACGACGAGCGGCTGCTGCGGGAGCTGCTGGGTCGGCCGGGGGACGAAGGGGAAGTCTGAGGCCTCATGGGGGTGTTCGTCTTCCTGCCGCTGGTGCTGCCCCTGACGGCGTGGCCGATCGCGCGCCTCGCCGAGCAGCACCTGCACCCACGGGCCGCGACCCGGCTGCTGACCGGGGTGGCGGCCCTGATGGCCGCGTGCAGCACGCTGTGCCTCGGCCTGGTGATGGTGGTCGGCACCGCCCAGCTGCCCGGCAACCCGTTGCCGGACGGCTGGTCGGACCCCGAGGTGCGCGCGGCGGTCCCGTACGACGAGGTCGTCGGCAAGGCGGCGATCCCCGCCCTCGGCGCGGTGCTGGTGGCGTGCGGCAGGACGCTGTGGCGGCACGGGCGGGTGCGTCGCCGTGCCCACCGGGCGCTGGCCGGCCTGCGGGAGACGCGGGTGGCCGTCCTCAGGGACGACGTCCCCTACGCGTACGCGCTGCCGGGCGGCCGGCGGGACCGCGTGGTCGTGACCACTGCCCTGCTGGAGTGCCTCGAACCGGCCGAGCGCCGGGCGCTGTTCGCCCACGAGCGGGCCCACCTGGCCGCCCGTCACCACCGTTTCCTCCTCGCGGTCCAGCTGGCCGCGCGGGCCAACCCGTTCCTGCGGCCGCTGCGGACGGCGGTGGTGTACGCGGCGGAGCGGTGGGCGGACGAGGACGCGGCCCGGGCCGTCGGCAGCCGCCGGGCCGTGGCGCGCGCGATCGGCAAGGCGGCCCTGGTCTCCCGCGGCGCCCCGGCGGCGGCCCTGGCGGGCTTCGCCGCGGCGGGCCCGGTGCCGCGCCGGGTGGCGGCCCTGCTCGGACCCGCCCCGGCGGTGCGCAGCTGGCCCTCGCTGTTCACGTCGGTCGGCGTGGCGATGTGGGGCGCCGCGGTGGGAACGGCCGTGTCGGCGATGTCCTCGGCGAACTCCGCCGTGACGATGGTCCTCATCCTGCACGCGGCCACACCCCTGTGACCCGGACGCGGCCGCCGCGGGAGACCCCGCCGCGCGGGCCGGGCCGGCCGGAGGCCGGACCCGTGGGGCGGTGAGCCGGACCCGTCCGCCCCCGGAGCCGGGCCGCCGTCAGCCCTCGTCCTCCTCGCCCTCCTCGTCGCCCTCGAAGAAGTCCCCGACCTCGTCGACGACCTCGGCCGCGACCATGCCGCCGACGACGCCGACCGCGAGCCCGGCGGCGCCCGCCGCGACGACGGCGCCCGTGCCGGGGCCGGAACGGTGGTGGTCCCCGTGGTGGTCGCCGTGTCCGCGGTGGTCGTCGTGCCCGTGCCCGGCGTACGGGTCGCCGTGGCCGTGGGCGCCGTACGCGCCGTGAGGGGCGTACGACGCCCGGTGCTCGACCAGCCGGCGGATCCAGCCGTCGACCTCGGTGTTCCAGTCGCGGGAGTCGTGATGGCCGACGGTGAAGCGGGTCAGGGCGTCGTGGCCGCCGGAGAGGATGCCGCCGCGCTTGTCGGCCTCCAGGACCACCTCCATGCCGGCCGGACCCGCGAGGAAGGTCACCTCGATCTCGTTCACCTGGTGCGCGTACTGCGGCGCCGGGGTCAGCTCGATCTCCTGGTAGAAGGGCAGCTGCTGGCCGGTGCCGCCGATGCGCCCCAGCTCCAGGTCGGCGGACCTGAAGCCGAAGCCGAGCTGTCCCAGTGCCTCCAGGACCGCCTCCTGGGCGGGCAGCGGGGCGACCGCGAGCCGGTCGAGGTCGCCCTTGTCCTTCGCGCCCGCCACCGCCAGCTCGGTGCGCACGCCGAGCACGATGCCCAGGCCCTGCCCGTACAGCTCGGTGACGGGTGTCTCCCACGGCAGCGTCACCGTGAACGGGACGCTGTGCCGCGTCCCCGCGCCGAGCCGGAAGCCGCCGCCGACGGTGAACCGCCCGAAGGTGACGGCGCCCTCGCTCTCGCCCTCGTCGTGCTCGGCCTCGACCCGGGCCACGAGCTCCAGGGTGATGTGCTCGATGTCGAAGTCGGCGTTCCCGCCCTCGAGGTGGACCTGTCCGGTCAGCGCGCCACCGGGGCGGGCGGCTCCCGGGTCGAGGACCGTGTCGACGGTGGGTCCGCCCACGCCGAGTGAGCCGAGCAGTCGTTTGAACACCATGAGGGCGTCCGCTCCTTGTACGTGCGTGTGTACGTGTGTTTGTGCGTGCGTGCGTGCGTGTCCGGTCCGGGTGCGGTGCCGTGCCCCGGGGTGGGCGCGCGGCACCGCGGCCGTGCGGGGGAGCGGCCTACTCGGCCGCGGCGAGCGCGGCGAGGGCCTGCGCCCAGCGCGCGTACTTCAGCTCGGCCAGGTCGGCCACGGTCCTGACCCCGAACGCCTCCCGGAGCAGTTCGCCGTCACGGTCGGAGACGCCCTTGAGCGCCCCCACCGGGGCGGCCAGGATCTCGGGCAGGGACTTGTCCGCCCAGGCCCTGTCGAGCACCTTGTCCAGGTCGATCGAAGCCATGAATGTCCTCTTCCGCGTACGTCGAGGTCCGGCCCTGCCGCGGACCTTCTACAAGCGAGTAGAATCATAGGGTCGTCGCGGACGGGGAAGATCACGGTCGGCGCCGGCCCGCCGGGAAAGGCCGGAAACGAGTGCTCGCCCCGCTCCGCCGCCGACGGTCCGGGTCCCCTCCGTCCGGTGGCCGCGGGCCGCCGGGAGACGGCGCGGGACGCCCGGACGCCGGCGCCGGCAGTCCGACCGGACACGGTGTCCGGACGGGCTCCGGGAACAAGGTTTCGGCCAGGATCGTTGTCCGGACGTACGCCCGGACGACGTACGCGCCGGAGGCCTGCGCCCGGACGACGTACGCCCGCGGGCACCCGTACCGGGCACCCGTACCGGGCGTCCGCACCGGGCACCCGTACCGGGCGTCCGTACCGGGCGTCCGTACCGGGCACCCGTACCGGGCGTCCGTACCAGCCACCCGCACCAGACGAGGAGCCATCAGTTGTCCGCCAGATCGACGGACCCCCCGGGACACAGTCCCGGACCATCCCGCCAGGTACTTCCTGAGCACGGCACGCGGCGGGATGGTGTTCGATGAGTGCCGCGAACGCCCTCCTGGGCCTGCTGGCCGTCTTCCTCCTGACCGCCGGCACGGGCTACTTCGTCGCCCAGGAATTCGCCTACGTCTCCGCCGACCGCCTCGCCCTCGCCCGTGAGGCCGCGTCCGGGGACCGCCGGGCCGCCCGCGCCCTGAAGGTGCTGGAGCGCCTGTCCTTCATGCTGTCGGGCGCGCAGCTCGGCATCACCGTCACCGGACTGGTCGTCGGCTTCGTCGCCGAGCCGTCGGTGTCCGCGCTGCTGCGGCCCGCCCTGTCCGGCCTGGGCCTCCCCGGCGCCGCCGTGAGCGGCATCTCCGTCGTGCTGGCCTTCGTGCTGGCCACGGTCGTGCAGATGGTGCTCGGCGAGCTGGCCCCGAAGAACCTCGCCATCGCCGTGCCGGAGCGGCTGGCGAAGTCGCTGGCCGCCTCCACGCTGGCGTACCTCAAGGTCGTCGGCCCGCTCGTGCGCGTCTTCGACGGGGCGGCGAACCGGCTGCTGCGCAGGGCCGGCATCGAACCGGTGGAGGAGCTGCACCACGGCGCCACCCTGGAGGAGCTGGGCCACCTGATCGGCGAGTCCCACGAGCGGGGAGCCCTGCCCGAGGGCACGGCCGCCCTGCTCGACCACGCCCTGGAGTTCTCCGCGCGCACGCTGGACGAGGTGATGGTGCCGCGGGCCGGCGCCGTCTTCGTCCGCCGGGACGCCACCGCCGCCGAGGCCGTCGGCCTGATCGCCGAGCACGGCCACTCCAACTACCCGGTGCTCGGCGACCACCCCGACGACGTCGGCGGCGTCCTCGGCGTGGCCGAGCTGATGCGCCTGCCGGCCGACCGCCTCGCGGACACCACGGCCGGCGCCCTCGCCCGGCGGCCGCTGCTGCTGCCGGACACGCTCCCGCTGCCCGACGCCGTGACCCGGATGCGGGAGCGCGACGACGAGTTCGCCGTCGTCCTGGACGAGCACGGAGGCGTGGCGGGCATCGTCACGTACGAGGACATCGCCGAGGAACTGGTCGGCGACATCGCCGACGAGTCCGACACCGTCACCGAGATCGCCGTCGCGGACGGCACCGGCTGGGTGGTGGACGCCGGACGCCGGCTGGACGAGGTGGCCGGGGTCACCGGCGTCGAGCTGCCCGAAGAGGAGGACTACGACACCGTGGCCGGCCTGATCGTCGACCGGCTGGGCCGCTTCCCGGCCATCGGGGACCGGCTCACCGTCGAGCTGCCGCGGGGCGGCACCGCGGTGATCGACGTGCGCACCCTCGACCGGCACGTGCCCGGACGCGTGCGGATCGAGCGGCCGGCGCGGGAACCGGCCGGGGAACCGGCCCGGAAGCCGGCGCGGGAACCGGCCCGGAAGCCGGCCCGCGGGACGGAGGAGCAGGCATGAGTTTCCCGACGGCGCTCTTCGTCACCGTCCTGCTGCTGATCGGCAGCGGATTCTTCGTGGCCGCCGAGTTCGCGCTGGTCGCCGCCAAACGCCACCGCATGGAGAAGGCCGCCGCCGAGGGGCGCAAGGGCGCGAAGGCGGCCCTGGCCGGCATGCGCGAACTGTCGCTGATGCTCGCCGGCGCCCAGCTCGGCATCACCGTGTGCACGCTGGGCCTGGGCTCGGTGTCCAAGCCCGCGATCTCCCACGAACTCGACCCGCTGCTGCACGAGCTGGGCCTGCCCGCCTCGCTGAGCTACGCGATCGCGTTCGCCGTCGCGATGACCGTGGTGGTGTTCCTGCACATGGTGGTCGGCGAGATGGCCCCCAAGTCCTGGGCCATCGCCCACCCCGAACGCTCGGCGATGCTGCTCTCGCCGCCCTTCCGGGCCGTGGTCAAGGCCGTCCGGCCGCTGATCTCGGTGCTGAACAGGATGAGCAACGCACTGGTGCGGCTGTGCCGGGTCAGCCCGCGCGACGAGCTGGCCCCCGTCCACGACCGGGAGCAGCTCACCCACCTGGTGGCGGAGTCCGAGCGGCTCGGCCTGATCAGCGAGACGGACTCGGAGCTGCTGACCCGTTCCCTGACCGAGCCGCAGACACCGGTGCGGGAGGTGCGGGTACCGGCCGGCGGGATCACCTCGGTCGACGGCGGCGCCGGTCTCGACGAGATCCTGCGCCTGGCCGCGGACAGCGGCCGCACCCGGCTCCTGGTCCGCGAACACGGCACCGTCCTCGGCTCGGTGCACGCCCGTGACGCCCTGGTGGCCCGGGCCCGGGGACGGACGGCCGGCGCCCGCGCGCTGGCCCGGCCGGTGCCCGAGCTGACCGAGGACGCCACCGTCGCCGACGCGATCGACCTCCTGCGCCGGCGCCGCGCCTCGCTCGCCGTGGTCCGCGACGCCTCCGGCCGGCTCACCGGCATGGTGAGCCTGGACGACCTGCTGGCACGCTTCCTGCAACCACAGGCGACGTGACGGCCGCCCCGTGCGCGAGCGCCCCGGCAGCCCGGAGCGCTCGCGCACGGGGAGAGGACGGCGCGCTTCCCGCGTACGTCCCGCGCACCCGGTTCGACCGCGCGCGGCGGGGCGCCCTCCGGTCACCCCGGCCGGCGCACGGGGCGGACCGTGCCGCCTCCCCGGCCTCCTCTCACCGGTCGCCCTCCTCCCCGTCCTTCTCCGCGTCCTCCTTCCGGTCCTTCTCCGCGGTGCCCTTCGGCCCGCCCCCGGCGGTGGCGGCCTCCCAGATCCCCGCCGCCACGCGCTGCGCGAACCCGGTCGGCGAGGGCTCGTTCGGCAACTGCGCGGGCACCGTCGCGCCGTTCCCGCCACCCGCCGCGCGCACCCGGTCGGCGAACAGCGCGACCGTCAGGGCGAGCCGGCCGTCGTAGCCGGTGGCCCACACGGTCCGCCGGGTGATCCCGCCGCCCGCCCCGTCGGTGCCGAACGCCTTCGCCCCCGGCGATCCCGCGGCGACGGGCACCGGCCCGGCCTCCGACCGCGCGCCCGCCGCCTCCACCGCCTCCGCCTCCTTCTCGTCCAGCACGCTCCGCACCTCGGGACGCGCCCGGTAGACGGTGCGGCCCTCCCGCGTGACGCGCGCGACGGTGTACGGGGTGGCGTACCCGCCGTCCGCCGCCACCGCCGCGTACGCCGCCGCCAGGCGCAGCGGGGTCGGGGCCGCCGTCCTCAGCAGCGCGCCCAGCGGCTCGCCCGCCCCCCTCACCCCGCGGAACGGCTCCAGGGCCGTCCCCGCCTCCACCGCCCCGCTCACCGCGTCGTTGAACGGCTGCCGCGCGTAGTCCGAGCCCCCGTACAGCAGCCGTACCGCCCCGTCGCCGGGCACCACCCCCACGACGGCCGTGTGCACCCGGACGCCCTTGCCCCCGGGATGCTCCCCGACCAGTTGCGCGGCACGGTCCTGCGCCGCCAGGTCGAAGGTGGTCGTCACGCTGTAACCGCCGCTCGCGAGCTGGTCCTCGGTCATGCCGAGCCGGTCGGCCGCCTCCCTGGCGGCGACGTCGATCAGGTACTGCCGCTGCCCCTCGGTCTCGCCCGGCGGATAGAACCGGAACGCCGGGAAACGCGCCGCGGCCCGCTGCCCGTCCGTGATGCTCCCGCCCGCCGCCATCGCGTCGAGCACCCACTCCCAGCGGTACCTCAGTTTCGCGGTCACCCGCGGATCGGAGCCCGCCTTCTCGTAGTACGAGGGGATGTTGACGATGGACGCCAGCGCGGCGCCCTGCGCGACCGTCAGGTCCCGGGCGTCCACGCCGAAGTAGTTGCGCGCGGCGGACTGGATGCCGGCGGCGCCCCGCCCGAAGTACACGGTGTTCAGGTAGCCCTCGAGGATCTCGTCCTTGGTGCGGGTGCGGTCCAGCTTGACCGCGATGAGCGCCTCGCGGGCCTTGCGGGACAGCGACCGCTCCGGGCTCAGCAGCGCGTTCTTCACGTACTGCTGGGTGATGGTGGAGCCGCCCTGCGGGTCGCCGCCCGTCAGCGCCGCCAGCGTGGCCCGTGCGAGGGCCCGCGGCGAGATCCCGCTGTCGGTGCGGAAGGAGCGGTTCTCCGCGGCGATCACCGCTTCCTGCACGTGCCGGGGGACCGCGGACAGCGGGACGTCCTGCCGGTCGACCGGTCCGCGCCGGCCCAGGTAGGCGCCGCCCGCGTCGAGGAACACGGTGCTCTGGGTGACGGTCTCGGGGTGCGGCTGCGGGATCGTCGTCAGGTGGTACGCCACGACGGCCGCCGCGCACAGGGCCGCGACCAGCGCGAGCGTGGCGTGGAACAGCCGGCGGAGCCGCCGGCCCCGGGTGCGCCGGTACCGGATCCGGAGCGGCACGCGCCCTTCGCGCCGACGGGACACCGACCGCGTCCGCCTCCCCGGCCGCCGCGCCGCTCGCGCTTCCGCCGCCGGCGGTGCTTCCGCCGCCGGTGCTTCCTCCGCTGTCGGTGCCGCTGGCGCTTCCTCCGCCGTCCGCGGCGTCCAGGGCGTCCGCGCCGTCCGCGGCACGGACGCCCCGCCGTTCCCGCCGTTCCCGCCGTTCGTGCCGTTCCCGCCGTTCATATCCGTCGCCAGGTGCTGTCCGACCGTGCGGCGACCCTGCCCGAGGCGTCGTACACCGTGACGATCCGCTCGTCCCCTCCCGCGTCGAAGAGCATCCGCACGTTCTTCTCCGGCACCGGCGCGCTCGTGTACCAGACGCCCCAGCCCGGGTCGCCCGCCAGCACGAGGACCTTCGCGGTGGTCCCGCCGGCACCGGCACGCACCTCGACACGGCCCGGCTCGCCGCGCAGACCGTGGAAGAGACCCGACAGGAAGAACCCGCCGGGCACGCTGTCCACCCGCACGGAGACGCCCGGTCGGCCGCGCGGACGGTCGCTGTTGTCCCCCGGGAGGTCCGTGGGCACCGACCAGTGGCCGCCGTCGGCCGTCAGCCACACCCGCACCCCTTCGCCGACGGCCACCCGCTCGCCCGGCGCCACGACCCGGACCGGGCTCGTCGCCGGACCGGCGCCGCTCCCCGCCCCCGCCGCGGACGCCACGTCCCGAGCACCGCCGCTCCCGGCCCGGCCGGCCGCGAGCAGGGCCGCGGGCACGAGCAGCGCCGCGCCGGCGGCCGAGGCCACGGCGAGACGGCGTCGGCGCCGGACCCGGCCCGCGGCCCGGAGCGCGGCCAGCGGCACCTCGGACGGGACGACGTCCAGGGCGGCACGGGCGTACGCCTCGCGCAGCCGCCCCGGGTCGGCCCCGGCCGCTTTCAGACCGTGCCGGAAGCGGGCCCGCACCGCGCCCTGCGAGCAGCCCAGCAACTGGGCGATCTCCGCGTCCGCCAGCCCCTCCCAGATCCGCAGCACCAGTACGGCCCGCCCTCGCGCGGCCCGCCGTCCGCGCAGCCGGCGCAGGTGACCCCGCACCAGACAGCGCCGCACGTGGAAGTCCCGGTCGTCGCGCGGAACGCGGCGCCACCGCGCGCACATCCGCACCAGGGTTCCGCGCACCAGTTCCTCCGCCGCGCCGGCGTCGTCGGTGAGCAGGCGTGCGGTCACGACCAGCCGGGGCCAGTGCGTGCGGGCGTAGGCGGCGAAGTCCGCGCGGGTGCACGCGGCGACGTCGTCGCCGGTGGGGAGCACATCGGGGGTGGGTGGCACGGGGGAGGTCCTTAGGCTCGGGAACTCGGTCGTGGCCGGACGTGCGGGCGTCCGTCCTGGTCAGGCAACTGCGGGGTCGTGCGGGTAGGTTGGGCAGCCGACGAGCCGTCACCGTCGGGGGAGGGAGCCCGCGACCGCCGCGCGCCGTCCTCCCGGTGGGCCGCGCCCCGTTCGGTGCGACCCGCGTGGCCCGTGCGACCCGCGCGACCACGGGACCTGTACGCACGGCGGAGGCGGCCGGGTTGCAAGAGAAGGAAGAAGATTCCGGTGGGGGCATGACCGAGGACGAGTTCGACGCCTTCTACGCGAGCGCGTTCCCCCGGCTGACCGGGCAGCTCTACGCCTTCACCGGAGACCACGGCGAGGCCCAGGACGTCGTCCAGGAGGCGTTCGTACGGGCCTGGGCCCGACGGCGGCGGTTCCTCGCCGACAGCGCCCCCGAGGCGTGGATCCGCACGGTGGCCATGCGGCTGGCGGTGAGCCGCTGGCGGCGTTCGAGGCGCTGGCTGGAACTGGTGCGGCGCACCCCGCCGCCCGAACCCGCGCCGGGGCCGGACCCCGGGAACGCCGCGCTCGTGGCCGCCCTGCGCGAACTGCCCGAGGCCCAGCGGAGGGCGATCGTCCTGCACCATCTGTGCGACCTGAGCGTGGAGCAGGTAGCCTCCGAGACCCGTGCGCCCGTGGGGACGGTCAAGGCGAGACTGGCCCGGGGACGGGCAAAGCTGGCGAAGCGCCTGGCGGAGTACGAGGACGAGGCCGAGGGGCGGGGCGAAGCCGCGGGGGCGGACCGGGCCGGAGGCCGGCGCAGAGCGGACGGGCGGATCGACGAGGCCGGTGGACCGGTGCGGAAGGAGAGCGGCCGTGGCCGATGAACTCTCCGCCAAGCTGCGCGAGTTGGCCGCGGCGCACGCGACCGCTCCGGTCGTCGGCGGCCCCGCGACACGGGCCCGGGCGATGCGCCGCGCACGCCGCCGCCGGGCCGCCGCGACCCTCGGCGCGGGAGCCGCGGCCCTCGCGCTGCTGGGCCTCGCGCTGGGACTGCACCTGGACGGGGACCGCGACCACCCGGACCGGAGCGGTCCCGCGGCCGTGGCCCCGTCCCGTTCCGTCCCGCCGTCCACGGCCGTCCCGACGCCCGTCGTCGGGAGCACGCTCGACCTGTACGGGCGCACCCTCACGTTCGGCGGCCGGGCGATGCGGATCCTCTCGGCGTCCGAGGCCCTGTTCCGGGCCACGGGCCCGATGACGGTGGTCGCGAAGGAGGACCCGAAGGAGATGCCCCTCGACGTGCCCCGTGAAGGCCCGACCATAGCCCCCACCACGGTGAGCGTGCGGTACGTGGTCGAACTGCGCGACGGGGAGGGCCTGCCGCACTACGTCGGCCTCTTCTCCCCGCAGCTCGAGGACCTCAGCGACGACGACACCAAAGACGGCTGGATCGGCCTCGGCGCCGAGGACGCCGAGTGGTTTCATACGCGGGCCCGCCCGGGTGACACCGTGCCGGTGACGACCGCGACGAAGCCGGCGGCCACGCCCTCGGACGCCGTTCAGGCACCCGGCGCCACGGCATCCCCCCGTGCCGCCGGCGCACGCGGGGAGCACTGAGGCCCGGCCTTGAAGCCCTGCCCTCCAGAGGCGGACCGGGGCAGTCCGGTCCGGCTCAGGACGAAGCCGTCGGAGTCGATCGGCCCCTTCTGGCCGTCACCGCCCCGGCACGCGCGGATCCGCGCCTCGGCGCCGTTGCCCGCCGCGTCCGGGCACGTGCCGCCCAGGATCCGCAACTCGCCCTGAGCCAGAGGGTTCTCGCCGGTGCCGGAGTGGGACCGGAGGCCGGCGCAGCCGACGGGCACACCGCGGGACTCGAAGTCGCGCACCGTGCGGTGGACGCCCTGGTCCTCGGCGCCGCCCCCGCGCTCTCGCGGCGCCTCGGAGGCGGGACGGCCCGGTGACCCCCGACGCCCGAAGGGCCGGGTGCGGACTTGTTGCGATCATCAGCACTTCCAGCCGGAAGACGGGTGGCGCTCCTGCGCCCTCCTCGGGGCGGAATCCCGTTCTCTTCCTCCGGCCGAGAACGCGCGGGGGCGAGTCCGGGGCGGACGGTGTGTGGATCGCCGGTGCCGGGTAACGTCCCGGCATGCATCCGGAGATGCGCGATGAATCGGACGAAAAGAATTTTCCTGTCAAGTGTGACGAATGCGGGACGACGCTGTGTGTCGAGCCGCAGCGCGGCAGCTACCCGCATCCGGTGATCCTTCCGGACTCCTCGGCGGTCGGCGCCCATCCCTCCGACATGGACGGCCAACGGATGGCGACGGCTTGTTCCGAGGCGTGCCGAAGGGCCATCGAGGAACGGTTCCTGAGGCGCCCGTTCGTCCCCGAGGAGCTGTGGGCCGGAAAACTGAAACGAGCCCTGGCCGCCAGCCCCGAGGGAATGAAGCCGCCCGAACTGCTGGAGCGGTCCGGGCTGACCGAGGCCCAGATGGGGGCGGGGTTCCGATGGCTGGCCGGCCGGTGCCGCCCTCCGGAGGGCCGGGAGTCCGACGAGCCGGCGAGCTGAGCCGAGGCGCCCCGGCGGGGCCGTCGGGCGAGGCGGCGGTGCCGCCGTCGGTGCCGCCGCCCCTCGGCGCCGCCGTCCCTCGGTGCCGCCGTCCCTCGGCGGGCTGCCCTTCGGGGGCGTCCCGCGCCCGTGGGCGTCCGCTCCGGGCGGGCCCCGGCGTCGTGCGACAGGTCGCCCCTAATGACAAAAAATCAAACTGAGAACAGTTTTTGAACGCATGTCGGATATCGAGGGTTTGCGTACTCCCTGCACCTTCGGCTACTGTCCAGAATCTCCGGACGAGACGTCCGGAGATTCTGGACGACGGGATCGGCGCGTGCCTGCGGACTGCTTCACGCCGGCCGGCCCCGCGCGTCTCCTCGGCAGGGCCGTTCCCCGGCCCCACGCAGGAGACGGTTCCGTCGTCCGCGCCTTCTCGGTGCAGACGGACCGGTGAACCTCCGTTCGTCGGGACCCGGTTGCACCGGAGGAGGAAGAACACGACGGGAGGGGCGATGTCCCGTCCCTCCGCACACGAAAGGAAAGGCACTTCTGATGAACATGGACCAGCTCGAGGGCGAGACCGCGGAACTGCTGCCCGGGCGGGAGGCCCTGGGGAGGTTCTCCTTCAACCTCACCAAGCTGACGACGGTCTCGACGAAGGTCGCGAACCTGGGCGTCCACAACGAGTCCACCGCGGCGAACCAGTTCTCCCCGCTGGCCGTCGCGCAGTCCCAGGCGACCCAGGCCGTCAGCGTCCGGCAGTAACGCACGCGTGCTGCGGGGGCAGGGCCGCGACACCCGCCCCCGCAGCACCGCGCCAGGCATCACCGACAACGGGGACGCTCCTCGGTGGTTTCGGAACGCGGACCTTCTCCACCGCCGTACTTCCTCCTGCGGCGGAGAAGGTCCGCGTACTCGCTGGAGCGTCACATGCTGTGGAGAAGAGAATGACGCTGTCCGGAGACGACAACGGCTCCTTCCGAGCCTGGAACGATCACGCCTCACCTCCGCACGACGAACCGTCCTGGGCGACGGCCCCGACTCAGTACCTCGAACCGCCCGGCGCCGGCACTCAGGACACGACGCCCCTCGCCCCCTCGTCCGACGCCGCGCCTGCGCCCGTGCCCGCGCCCGCGCCCGCGCCCGCGCCCGTGCCCAGGCTCGGTGACGGGCTCGAGATCCTCGGGGAGTACCGAGGATCCGGATTCACCGAGCGCAAGTACATCGTCCGCCGGGGGGACGGACAGGTGCTCCTGTTGTCGCGACTGCTTTACCTCGTCGTGTGCTCCGTCGACGGCATCCGTGATGCCGAAGCCATCTCCCACCGGGTCAGCGGCCGGTACGGGGCCGAGGTCACCACGCAGAACGTCGTGTACCTGCTGGAGAACAGACTTGCTCCGATGGGCGTCACGGCGCCCTCGGGCGACCCCTCGGAGGAGGACGCCCCGCCCACGTCCGATCTCCTGCTGTCCCTCCGCGGTCATCGGGTCATCTTCCGTGAGGCGCAGGTCGCCCGTATCGCCGCCGCCTTCGCCTGGCTCCACAGACCCGTGGTGGTGGCTCTGGCCCTCGCCGGCACCGCGGCCATGGACATCTGGCTCTTCACGGTCCACGGCGCCATCACCCCGGTGCTGCAGGTGCTCGAGCAGCCGCTCTGGATGCTCATCGTGTTCGCCCTCACCGTCGCCTCGCTCCTCTTCCACGAGTTCGGGCACGCCTCGGCCTGCCGTTACAGCGGTGCGGCCCCCGGCAAGATCGGGTACGGCATCTACCTCATCTGGCCGTCCATGTACACGGACGTCACCGACGTCTACCGGAGCACGAAGGCCGGAAGGCTGCGTACCGGTCTGGGAGGCGTCTACTTCAACGCCGTCTTCATGCTGCTCCTGATGGCCGGCTATCTCCTCACCGGCGAGGCGTTCTTCCTCGCGTCGATCTACCTCGTGCACTTCGAGGTCCTGGAACAGCTGATGCCGGTGGTGCGGCTCGACGGCTACTACATCCTGGGCGACCTGGCGGGTGTTCCCGACCTGTACGGCAAGGTCAAGCCGATCCTCCGGAGCATGCTGCCCGGCCGGAGCCCCGCCGCCCTGGGCCTCAAGCGTTCCGCCCGGACCGTCGTCACCGTCTGGGTGCTGACGATGATTCCGTTGCTCGTGGCCGAGGTGGCGTACGTCGTCTGGAATCTCCCGCGACTGCTGGCGACCGCGGTGCGAAGCCTCAACAACCAGTGCGCCGGCACCTACACGGCCTTCAGCGAAGGCCATCCGGCCGCCGGACTGGTCGGAGTCATCGGCACCTTGATGCTCTTGTGCCCGATGCTCGGCGGCGCCTATCTCGCCTGCCGGGTGGCGGCCCGGCTGTTCCGCGCGGTGGTGAGAGCCACGGAGGGGAAGCCGGCGAAGCGCCTCGTGCTGGCCGTCGCGGCCTGCGCCGCCACGGGGGTCCTCGCCGGGGCGTGGTGGCACGGGATGACCCCCGAGCCGCTTCCCGCCGCGGCCCCCGTGACCCCCGCTCTGCAACCCGCGGCCCCCTGGGTCCGCTCCCCGCAGGACACGTCCACGGACTCCGGGCCCACCAGCCGGCCCACGCCCTCCCCGTCCGGAGGACACCCGACGGCCGAGCGCCACGACACCGACCTCCCCGGCAACCGTGACACCTCCGGGTCCGTGTCCTCCTCCGGCACCGCCCCGTCCCCCACCCGGCCGACGAGCGCGGCTGCCGTTCCGTCGGCCTCCGCCGGAGCCTCCGCCTCCACCGTGCCGCAGCCCACCCGCACGTCCGCGCGCCCGACCGCCGGTCCCTCCGACGGGGAGACGGCTTCCGTCTCTCCCTCCCCGACGGCGTCCGGGTCCGTGACCGTGTCCCCCTCCCCCTCCGGGACGGCGTCGACGAGCCCCAGTCCTTCCTGACGCCCACCATCCCCTACTCACAGGAGAGAAACGTGAACCACCGCAAACCGCGTACCGGCACCGTCACGAAGAAGGCGCTCGGCCTCAGCATGGTCGCCACCGCCGGCCTCGCCATGACGACCACCGTGGCCTCGGCCACCACGGGCCCCGGTATCTCCCACGGCGCCGCCATCGCGGTGGACATGGCGCACAGCCGCGCTGACAGGACGCACGTGAACCAGTTCGACGAAAGCTTCGAGATCCACGAATTCGGTCCGTCCGCCGCGGTGACGGCCAACAACCGCGCGATGGCGGAGTCCGTGGGGTGCTCCCTCGACGCTCCGTGCCGCTCGATCGCGTTGTCCTTCCAGATCGTCACCGCCTCGGGCCGGTACGCCCGGCTGATCAACGCGACCAACATCAGCCGTGCGGCGAACGGTCACTGCCCCTCGTGCCAGACCTTCTCCGGTGCCTATCAGTTCGTGGTGGCCACTCCGCGCGCCATGAGCCTGAGCAGGGCGGCACGTGGGGAACTCGGCAGCATCCAGAGCCAGGTGGGACTGCTGAGGAGGTCCGGCCTGACCATCGCACAGGTCAAGCGCCGCGCCGACGAACTGGCCGCCCAGGTGAAAGACGTCCTCGACCGGGAGGCGCAACGGGCTCCCCGGGGAGGGACGGACAGCTCCCTCACCGACTTCGAGCCGACCGTGACCATGCACCGCCACGTCCGTTAGCCGCCGGAGCCCCGGGCCGCGCACCGCCGGCGCGGCCCGGGGCACGCCGGCGACGGCAGGGCCGGCACGAGGTCCGCCGTCATCACGCGGTGGGAGAACCGAACCCGGAAAGTGAGGACCGGTGGGCAATTCACATGTCGCAGAGATGCGTTGTCGTGCTCTCGAGATGATCTCCGAGGGCACGCCGGCAGCAGAGGTCGCACGGCAGCTCGGCATCTCGGAGCAGACCGTGCGTCGTTGGAGCGTCTCCCCTTCCCCCGACTCGGATCCGGTGCAGGCCGGCATGCGGATCAGGGAGCTCGAGGAGGAAGTCCTCACCTACCGGAGGATCATCGAGGCGATGAAGGAGGAGATGCCCCCAAAAGGCGTTACGAAGTGATCTCCGGGATGGCTTGCCAGGGTTTCTCGACGCGTATGCTCATCACCCTCCTCGGTGTATCCGAATCCGGCTACTACTCTTGGCGCCGCCGCCCTCCGTCGATCCGGTCGCTCAGGCACGTGTGGCTCTCCCGGGCGATCCTTGAAATCCATCGCGATTCCGATGCGACATTCGGGTACCGCCGCGTGAAGGAAGAGATCGAACGCCGTTACGGAATCAATGTCAGCCGCGCGACCGTGGAACTCCTCATGCACCGGGCCGGCATCCGGGGCGAAGCCGGACGGCCGCACCGCCGGATCCTCCGACCTCCCGTCGAGGCGTCCGGTCGCCGCTGGATCGTCGATGTGCAGGTCTGCGAGACGGTCAGGGGACATCTCTGCGCGGCAGTCGTCCTGGACACGGCATTGCGTCGCCCGGTCGGCTGGAGCACCGCCGGGACGGCCGACGGCGCACTCGTCCGCCGGGCCCTCGACGCGGCCGTCGCGCGGGGTGCCGCCATGAGTCCTTCCGCGGACGCCGGGAGCACCAGGATGCCCACGTGCTCCTTCACGGAGCGTGCCGGCTCCCTGGGCTTCGCCCCCGCCTCCGGGGAGACGGAGGACTGGTACGACCACGGTGTGGTCGAGATCTTCTGGAAGAAGGTCGGCGGCGAACTGGGGCCCCCACATCTCCGCCCGGAACCGCATGCTCTCGGGGCGGCGCTTCTGGAAATCTTCCAGAATTTCAGCGAAAAGTGAACGAATCGATAGCTCGTCCGACCCTTGGTGAGGGTGGATAAATGGACATGAAGCCGCACCTGTCGATTGCCGGTCCATCCGGTTGCGGGGGCCACGGGGAGAAAGACACAGCGGCAACGCGGTCGCATCGCGTTTTGCTGTACTGCGCTCTGGACACGGCAGCCGTCCCACTCGACGTCGTCGATGTCCAGGCCGTTTTCCAGGTCGCCGAGCTCGACTACATCACGGTACAGGCCGTCATCGCCTGGATAACCGGCACGAGGACGGCGAAGACCGCCTTCACCGGATGACCGCCGGCGCTGGTGCGCCGGGTGTCCGGACGGCCCCGCCCACGTCGGGCCCCTCGGCTACTCGGACCCCTCGGCCCGCAGCAGGGACTCGACGAGGACGGCCACGTGCCGGCGGTCCTTCGGATTCAGTTTCTGCACACTCGCGATGAGGATCTCCACTTCTGGATCCGTGATCTCGGGTGCGTCCTCGAAGTACAGGTTGACGCCCGCGGCCTCGGCCGCGGCCCGCTTCACCATTGCCACCGGTATGCCGAGTCCCTTGGCCAAACCCTCCAGAGTGGTCTTCTGAGGCATCTGCGCCAGCCGTTCCGACGTCGCCAAATGGTGGACCGTCGAGCGGGAGACGCCGCCGCGGCGGGCCACGTCGTTGTAGGACCAGCCGTTCTGATCCAACTTGTGCCTGATCATTTCCTGCAAGGCGTTGGGCACCGCTGGCACTTCCTCCAGAAAGAGAAGGGGTTCCTTGTCAAGGAGTCTAACGGCCTTACCATTAGGTAGCTCTTGGCTGCGCTGGATCCTCCCTCCCGGAGCGATCGTGCGCATCTTCGCCGGTGATGACGGCCCCGGGGTCTCCCCCGAGTCGTAGACGTCCGCCCTGTCGCACCTGCCCGTCGGGTACAGCGGTTCCCGGACGGGGCGCGCTCCCCGGCCTCCCCGCGGCCCGGCCCGGGCGCGGCCCCGCGCCGTCGAGGGGGGTCGGCGGCGTCCGAGCGCCCTTCGGTCGACGGGGCGGCTTCACCGGCCTGGTCTTCACGCCGGGTCAACGTCCGACCCGCGGAAAAGGGCACGGTCCGCCGGCCGCGGCCCGCCACGACGCCTGATTTTCCAGCCACTTCCCGACGCGGAAGGCCCCGTGGCTCAGCCGTGCATTGCGTCGGCCCAGCGCCTCCTCGAACCCGGCTTGCCCGTAACGGAGTTCGGCGGCATCCCGCCCGCCGGTCCGGGAGCCGACGGCGGCCGCAGCCGGTGAAGGTCCGCACCTCACGGGGGTCCGTGTTCCGTACCCGGCGGTGCGCCTCGTCCGCTGTGCGCTCCCCACGGAACGAGGAACGGCGCGGAGGCCGCGTGACGCCTTCCGGCACGGACGGCACGGAGGAGCCGTGTCCTCCGTGCCGGCCGGGAAGCCGATCAGCCGCTCCGGCCGTGCTCGTCCCCCTCGTGCCGTGGCCCGGGATCTCTTGTGTCAGGTGCCCGCGGTCCGTCAGGAACTCCGCGGTGTGTCATGCGGTTCCGCGGCGGGGATGCCCGAGAGCCCGCCGCTCGTGCGTTCCGGCACCGGGCCCGCCGACGGCGGAACGGCGTTCCGCCGTGCGATGCGGGCCGCTGCGGCGGCGGATCCGGTGGTGTGAAGCGCGGCAGCGGCGGAGTGTTCCCCATAGCCGTCGGTCATGCCGAGTCGGCCGGTCTCGCCCAGGTGTTCTCTTCCGCGCTCTCGGCGAATGCACGAAAGTTTGATGGAGTTGAAGATATCCTCATGTCATGCCAGGACAGCAGTTTTGGACTCTTGCTCTGACGAGAGGGGTTGCAGGTGCTCTTTGTGCAGGGTACATCCATGACCGCGGTAGTCCGTGGCAGCACCGGAGAACCGGTGATCCTGCTACCCGGCAAGCCTTACCTGACAGGCAGTGAAAGGTTTTCTGAGGACCTGGTGAAGGCGGCGCTTGTCGTTCTCGACTCGGACGAGCTCCGAATTTTTAAGGACGCAATCAACAAACTGAGTGCAAACTTTCCCAACGTTCATGTCGCCGAAGACGGAACCGTCCTGGTCGTGTACAAGGTGACGGGCACGATCTGAATGCCGCCGCTCCAGGACGAGCGGTCGGGGGTCCTTCCCGGGCGGCGGTGTTCTCCGGGACGGTGGGCCGGCCTCGCCCGGCCGCACGGTCCGCGGGGCGCGGGGGATCGGCCTCCCCGAGGTAGGGCGTTCACCCGGCCCGGTCGGGCGGGTGGTGCGCTCCGGCGGACGGCGGCCGGCCGTCCGAGGCGTTCTCGCTCGCTTCCGCGGGAGGGGCGTACGAGAGCCCCTCGCGCGTAGTTGCAGGGGCCGCGTCCGCGCCCCGACGGGAGCGCGGACGCGGCCTTCCCGGCCGGCCGCAGGGGCCCGTCACGCACCGATGCCGTCGACGCCTCGCCCGGTCGTGACGAGGCGTGACGGATGCCGGTCGCCGGGGCGGGACGAGGCGCCGGGCGGACAGGCCGGAGAGTGACCGGTGCGGCCCCCGGCAGGCTCACGTCCGCAAGCCGGGAGCCGTCGACCGCCCGCGGGAGAGGGGCGGACGTCCGGGCGCGGGGCCACCGCGCGCTCCTGAGGCGCGCATTCTGCTCCCGCGGACGCCCGCCCGTCTGCCGGACGTGTCCGGGGAGACACCACGGCAGTCGCGCCGCCCGCGGTCGGCAACGGTGACGACGGACGGCGCGGACTCTGCCTGACTAGCGACGCCAGTAGGGGGAGCAGTCCCAGTCCCAGGCGTGGCGGTTGTTGTGGTGGTGGTGGTACCGATACCGGTACCGGTCGGGACCCCAGTTGCAGTGGTACCTGTGGTCGTGCCGGTACCGGTCACCGTGGTGACGGCGCCACTGGTCGTTGCGGCGGTGGTCCCACCGGTCGTCGTCGCGGAACTCTCGGGTCCCGCTGTCGCGCACGGAAGACGGGTCGCTCCCGTGGAACGAGGGGGCGACCGACGCAGTGGCGGACGGACCCGACTGTGACGGTGCCGCGATCGCCTGGGCCGAGAGAGGCACCGCTACGGTTCCGGTCGCCAAAATTACGCTTACCACTGCCTTGGCGAAGGTTTTCACATGCTCTCCTTTCGAACATCGGGGCTGGTTTCAACCCCATGTTGAATCTGACGCTACATCAAATTTTTCCGATGTCACGGAAGCTGATTCCAGGCCATTGCCCGGTTTCGTTCGAGAGGAGTGAGGGGTGGTTTCCCAGTGATTCTCCGGACGGCTTGCCCAAGGGCTTGAACTGCCGGTTCGACTCACTCGGACGGGTGAATGATGGGCTTGTTCGCGAATGTCGGACCGCCGGATTCATCGAGGGGTGCGCAGACGAAGGCGCACGTTTAATCGCCCTGTGTTCTTCGGAGTCCTTCGGTGTGAAAGCGCACTTCCGCAAGGGAGGGGGCGATTTATTCTGCACCGAATTTCGTGGAGTGAATTCCTGGGAAAGGTTCGCACGGGTCGGCGCGGAACCTCCTGCGCGCGTGTCCCGGCGATGCCGTGCCGGAGCGCGGCCGCGGGCGGGGCCGAGCCGCCTCCGTCCCGTGACGAGCGGAACCGTTTCCGGGCCGAGACCGCCCGATCGGCCACCCGCCAGGTTTCACCCCCATGGCCCCGGGGCGTGTCACGCGCTCCGGGCCGCCGTGTCGACCCGGGCGAGACACGGGGTCCGGCTCGTCGGCCACGCGTCCGACGAGTGCTGCTCCTGCCTCGTGGCGCATCTGCGGCACGGTCACCACACCAGGCGGATCCCGGGCCCGTCCGGGCCTCGGCCGACGACAGTCGGCCACGGCGGCGGGCGCGCCGGCGGACGGTGCACGCGTGTGCCTCGCGGCACCCCCACCGGCCTCAGCCACGCTGTCCGCGTGTCCGTCAGCCAGAGCAAGCCTCAACGGCCGAACCCGCCGGGTTTCGCCGATGGCTGAGGAGAGACCTGCCGGCGCCGGCGACGTACCGAGCACGGCGCCACCGCGGGAGCAGTCGCACGCTTTCCACCGGTGTCGGCGGTGGGACGGACGGTGTGCAGGGGCGTTCCCCCGGTTCACGGGCGAGGTCATGGCCGGTCGCGCGCGCCGTCCGCACCGTCGACCTGCCGCGTGACGATGCGGGCCCCCTGCGCGTACCGCTGGGCCACGGCGAGGCGGGTGAGTGCCGGGCGAGCAGGGTCCCGCCTCCGCCGTAGGGGGCGACGACGCCGTGGTCGCCGCTGCGTGGTCCGAGACGGAAGACCGGGACTTCTCCGTCGTTGCTCAGCACCATCGACGCGAGGCTGTTGAAGTCGTCCTCGTCGGTGAGGAGCAGGACGCCGGTGATGCCCTCCAGCCGGGACCCGCGTCCCGTGGCCGCCGCCAGCAGTTCTCCGGGCGCCAGTTCCAGTCACGCCCGGGTCCGCCTCGGCGACACCCTCCCGGTGACGACCGGCACGAAGCCGACGGCCACGCCCTCGACCGCCGCCCCGGCCGGGCCGGGCCGCGGCGGCCCGGGCTGACCGGACCGGGTCGGGGCACGGCGGACCCACGGTGGCGCCGCTGGACACCCTTTCCGGTGGCCCGCGTTCACGCACGCGTACGGCGGGATCCCCGTGCCGTCGCCGAGCGGGTACGGGAACGGTGGGGGAACACCGAGGGGCGGGGCCGGCCACCGGCCGCAGGGGCATAGAAGGTGCCGGAGGCGGCGAGCGGGGCCGGCTTCGCCGTACGCCCGGAATAAGCCTGGAAGGGGGACGCCCGGAACCCCGATAATCCGGTGCATGACGGCGTTACGGGGGAAAAAAGCGGCGCTGGAGTCGGGCCTCGCCCGCGTGCAGGGCACCGACGGGATCGCGGGGGCGGGTTTCCTCGTCGCGGCCGACGTCGTCTGCACCTGCGCCCATGTCGTCGCGGACGCGCTGGGGCTGCCGCGGGACACCGTGACCGCGCCCCCCGGCACCCTGCGGGTGGAGTTCCCGCTCGCGCGTGACACGGAGGGGAACGTCCCCGCCCGCCGCGTCCGGGTCGTCTCCTGGCAGCCGCTGCGGCGGGACGACGGGGGTGACGTGGCCCTGTTGCGTCTCGACGCGCCCGTCCCCGCCGTCCGCCCGGTGCCCCTGGTGGACGGGACGTCCGTGTGGGGGCACTCCTTCCGCGCGTACGGGTTCCCGGGCGGCGGCGACCACGGGCTGTGGGCGGCCGGCACGCTGCGGGGCGTCCAGGGCGCGGGCTGGGTGCAGATGGACACCGGCCCCGGCGCGCCACGGGTGACCAACGGCTACAGCGGCGCGGCGGTGTGGGACGACGTGCAGGGCGGGGTCGTCGGGATGGCCGTGGCGGCCGGTCGCGGCGACCTGGCGGGCACCGCGTTCCTCGTCCCGTCCGCCGCGCTCGTGGACGAGGAGGTGCTGCGCCCGACGTGCCCGTTCCGCGGCCTCGACGTGTTCGAGGAGGAGGACGGCGCGTTCTTCCACGGACGCGAGGACGACACCGGGCGGCTCCTCGCGTCGGTCACCGCACGCCCCCTCACCGTGGTCGTCGGCCCTTCGGGATGCGGCAAGTCCTCGTTGATCCGCGCCGGCCTGCTGCCGCGGGTGCGCGCGGACGGCACGGGGGTGACCGTGCTGCGCCCGGTGCCCGGCACACCGCCCGAGACGCTGCTGGCGCACGCGCTCGCACCCGTCCTGGAACCGGGGGGCGGGGAGGTCGACCGCATCGGCGAGGCGGGAAGACTGGCGCGCATGCTGGGCGGCGGGTCCGGCGACCGCCCCGGGCCCGGGGAGCCGGCCGGGGCGGACGGCGGGCGGACCCCGCCCGCCGTCGCCGCCCTGCGCGCCTCGCTCGAGGAGCGGGCCGGCCGGGCCGGTCACCTGATCGTCGTCGACCAGCTGGAGGAGTACGCCGGCGCCGAACCGGCGGCCGCGCGCACCCTGCTCCACCTCCTCCTCGCGCTGACCGAGGGCCCGGGCCCGGGCCCGGGGCGCGGCGTGCGCGTCGTGGCCACCGCGCGCCAGGAGTCCCTCGACGTCCTGCTGACCTCCCGGACGTCCCGCTCCCTGAGCGACGCCGTCCTCTTCCTCGCCCCGCTCGACGCGGAGAACCTGCACCGCGCGGTGACGGGTCCCGTCGACGCCGTGCCGGGGCTGTGGCTGGAGCCGGGGCTCGCCGAGCGCGTCGTCGAGGACGCCGCGGACGAGCCCGGCCGGATGCCGCTGGTGGAGTTCACCCTCACCAGGCTGTGGGAGCGGCGCGAGCGCTCCATGCTCACCCACGCGGCCTACGACGACCTCGGCGGCGTCGCCGGAACACTGGTGGGCTACGCGGACGACGCCTACCGGACGCACGTGCCCGTCGCCGACGAGGGCCCGGCCCGCAGGCTGTTCGTCCAGCTGGCCCGTCCCGACGACCGGGGCGGGTACATCCGCCGCGCCGTACCCGCCGCCCGGCTCGACCCGGCCGCCGCGGCGCTCGCCCGCCGCCTCGCGCGGGGAAAGCTGGTCGTCCTCGGCGAGACGGCCGAGGGCACGGAGATCGTCGACCTCGCGCACGAGGCCCTCACCCGGTTGTGGCCGCGGCTGCGCACCTGGCTGGACGACAGCAGGGACTTCCGCCAGTGGCAGGAGCAACTGCGCACGGACATGGCGCGCTGGGAGGAGAAGGGCCGGGAGACGGGAGCCCTGCAGCGCGGCAGGACCCTCGCCGAGGGGGAGGAGTGGCTCCAGCGGCTGCCCGAGGACGTGACGGCGGACGAGCGCGCCTACATCGAGGCGGGCCGCCGCTACGCGCGGCGGACGGTCCGCAGGCTGCTGGCGGGCGGCGCGCTGCTGACGGTGCTGCTGCTGGTGGCCGCGGCACTGGGAGCGGTCGCCTGGGACACCGGCGGGAAGCTCAGGACCCAGCTGCGGACCCTGGCGTCCCGCGCGCTCGCGGAGGAGTCGGGCAGCCGGCAGGCCCGGCAGCCGGCCACGGCGGTGCAGTGGGCGCTCGCCGCCTGGCACGCCGACCGCACCACGCCGCAGGCGCGGGAGGCCCTGCTCGCGCAGTACGCCCGCGCCCGGTACGTCCGCGGCCTGCACAGCGGCCTGTGGCGGGGCCGGGTCCAGGACCTGGCCGCCACCCCGGACGGCCGCACCCTCGCGGTGCGCTCCAAGCCCGACGGCAAGGACCCGTACGAGGTGTCGGTCGTGACCGGCGTGCTGGAGGGCGCACCGCGCCACCACACGCTCGACGGGGTGCCCGCGACGCAGCAGCGCGGCGCGATCAGTCCCGACGGACGGCACTACGCCGCGGCCATGCCCGACGGCACGGTGTGGCTGTGGCGACTGGAGGGGCGGGGCGGCCGGCCGACACGGCTCGGCGGACGGCTCACGGGCGGGCGCGACCGCGTCAGCGTCGGGCTGGCCTTCAGCGCGGACGGGAGCCGGCTGCTGCGGTGGCTCGACATCCACACCCCCGGCGAGCCGGCGGTGGAGCCGCGGGCCTTCCTCGGGGTGTGGGACCTGGAGGACCGGAAGCCGCTGCCGGTGGCGGACACCGTGGTGTCGACCGCGGGGGACCAGACCGTGCGTTTCGGCCGGGACGCCGGCACCGTCCAGGTCACGACGACCGACTCCGACGACGCCGGAACCCCCGACGGCACCGTGCTGCGCGACCTGGGCACGGGACGCGTGCTGCGGAGCCTCCCGGCCGACGGCGCCTTCGGCGACTGGCCCGGCTCCGACGCCACGGGCGCCTACGCGTTCGACACGACCGAGAACGCCGACTTCGGCTACGCCGACGTCACCCTCGGCAGGCGGGACACGCACGAGACGTACGCCACCCGGCTGCCCATGGACGACGAGCCCGGATACCAGGGCCCGACGCTCACCGTCGTCGCCCGGGGCGAGGGGGACGGACGGACCGTGCTGTCCCCGGTCGGGGACACCCTGGTCGTGGCCGACGCACCCGCCGTGCCCCGGCCCGACTCCTCGGAGAACGACGAGGTGTCGCTGCTGTCGCCGGACGGCGGCAGGAGCGCGCGGTTGGCGCAGCACGAGGTGCGGGTGGTGGACCTCGTGCGCGGCGGGACCACGGCCGCCGGCCTGCCGGCCGGGCTCGACCCGGACGTGTCGAGCCTCGTGTGGACGCAGGACGGCGAGTACCTCGTGCTCGTGCAGGAGGGCGGTTCACACCTGTACGTGTACGACGCCGACGCGCTGTCCGACCCCACCGACGTGTCGCCGGGCGAGGGCCTGACGACCGCGGGGGAACGGGAACTCACCGGCACGGCCGAGCCCCTGCCCGACGGCGACGTCGTCGCCCTGACGAGGAGCGGCGGCCTGCTCCGGGTGGACCCGGAGCGCGGTGTGCGGACGGGAGAACCGCTGACGGTGGACCCCTCACCGCGCGGCACGGTCTTCCCCCCGGTCAGGAGCCGGGTCGTGAGCCGTCCGGGCCACCCGGACCAGGTCGTCGTGGTGACGCCCGACGACGCGGACGAGGGCACCGTCCGGATCTGGGACCTGCGCGCCCGTACCCGGACGTCGACGCTGAAGGGCGACGAGGTCGGCTCGGCCTTCGACGGGGACGACGCGGACAACCTGGTCTTCTCCCCGGACGGCCGGTACCTGGCCGTGGCCCACAGCGACGGCAGGGTGCACCGCTGGGACGTGGGGAAGAGCACCCCCGTCGGCACACCCGTTCCCGCCCCCGGGGGTGACGACGTCCTGGCCGTCACGAACGGCGGAATGGTGATCACCACCGAGGGCGGCACCGGATACGGGCTGTGGGACCTCGACGGGGTCCGCGTCGGCACGATCCCGAGCAGCCCGTACTCCACGGCGGTCCTGCGGGGCTCCCGGCTGGTCGTGGAGGACAAGGGCCGCCGCACGGCGTTCGCCCTGGATCCCGACACCTGGTTCCGTCACCTCTGCGCACGCGTGGGCCGCGCCTTCACCGCCGGGGAACGCGAGGAGCTCCCGCCCGGCACCCCGTCGGAACCGCCGTGCGCCGGTGCGTGAGCGGAGCGGGCCGGGCTCGCGGCGACGGCGGGTCAGCACCAGGCGGATCCGTCATGGCCGGCCGTGACCTCCAGGCCGTAGTCGCCGGCGCCGTCCCCGAGATCACCGGGGAACCACACGGCGAGGTGGGCGGTGGTGCCCGCGACGGGTTTGTCGAAGCAGAGCGCCGAGACGTCGACCGCGAGGCTGCCGGGCGCCGGGGCCGGCGAGGGGTTGGCGCTCTCGAGTCGCCAGCCGTCCTCCGCGGCGGCCCGACGGTAGAAGGCGAGCACGTCGGCCCGGGACGTCGTGAACCGGTAGGACTGCCCGGCGTAGGCGAACCCGTCGTCCTCGTCGCAGCCCGAGTACCGCCCGTCCTCGGGCCGCGTCCGGTTGGGGTGCGCGTCGAGGATGGACAAGGAGGCCAGGGCGGGGGCGAGTTCCCGGTCGGCGTCGGTGCAGCCGTAGAGCCCGCCCGACAACGCCCACACGCCCGTCGCCGCGACGACGGTCATGCCGCCCGCGCCGACGAGGACCGGCGTGACCGCTCTCTTCAGCTTCATGGCGCGGGAGCGTAGCGCAGCGGATCCACGGGGCCAGGACGTGCGCGGCGCGTGGACGGGCTCGCGTTCCCCCGCCGCCGGCCGGGCGGAGCCCTTCCGGCCGCTCCCGCCGGCCGCAAGGTTCGGGCGGACCCGTACGCCGCTGTCCGACGCCCCCCGGGGAGCGCCGCCCGCCGTGGGGGTCCGCCGCGGCCGACGCGGCCGTGGCCGCAGCGTGACGACCGGCCGGCGGGACGGACGCGGCCTGCCGGCGCCCGTGGCCGGCGCCCGTGGCCGGGACCCGTGCGGGACGGAGAACCGCCCGCGAGCCCGCCGGGGCGTCTCATCCCGCCGCGACCACGGCCTCGAGCAGCCCCGGGAACCGCCGGTCCAGGTCCTCCTTGCGGAGCCGCAGGTAGAGCCCGTTCCCGGCGTCACGCTGGTGGACCAGGCCGGCCTCGCGAAGGACCCGCCAGTGATGGGTGCGGCTCGACTTGCCGACCGGCAGGTCGAAGGAGGCGCACAGGCGCTCCTCGTCCGGCCGCTCGGCGAGTTCCACGACGACCCGGCGCCGGTTGTCGTCGGCCAGCGCCGTGAGGATCGGCCCGATCCTCAGGTCTTCCACGGCCGGATGCGGGAGCTCGCTCGACGTCATCACTCACCCTCTCGACAAGGTACGGCTATCGACGTACCTTCCTTTCAGGTACGTCGATAGCCGTACCTTACCCATGGAGGAGTCATGTCCGCGGCGATGTCTTCACGACGCACCACCCTGCCGTCACGCCTGCGCGCGCTGCTGCGGAGGCTGCTGCTCACTGAGCACACGCCCTTCTTCATGCTGTGAGCGTCCCGGGCGCGAGCGGCCCCGAGTCGCCGGCTGCGGGGCCCCGGGCTCCTCGCGGTCGGTGCCGCCCGCCGTGCGGGGCCGGGAATCCGCGCTGCCGTTCCGGGCAGGGTGACGCTCAGCTCTTCAGCGTGTCGTCCGCAAGAGCCGCGGTGTCCTCGGCCGGAGGGGTCTTGACGGCCACCGGCTGATCGATGTCGAGGAAGGTGACGGTCAGATCGAGCGGCCCGCCGCCGACGCCACCCATGGTGTCGCCGGGAGCGGCCCGCATGCGGAACTGCTTGGCCCGGTCGTCACCGTCGATCCACAGGTCCATGGTGAGCGTGTCGGAGACTCCCAGCCCCATGAACTGATCGAGACCCTCGATCCGGCGCTCCCGGGACGTCTCGTCCGCAGCGGCCTCACGGGCGGCGCGCAGGCCGTCGCCGGTGACCGTTCCTCTGTAATGCGTGGTCCTGGTCCCGTCGATCGTCTCGGTCTCGATCATCCGCAGGTCCGTGGAACCCGTCAGGAGCGTGGACTGCACGATCGGGTTTCCCTCGATCTGACGAGGCAGCACGCCGGAGGACCTGTTGTCCGCCGCGCCGCGTCCCCATACGGCCGGCTCGGCTCTGAACCAGCTCTTGCCCTGCAGCTTCCCGGAATCGACCGCGCTCCCGCCGACGTACATGACCTCGTCGACGAACCGGATCTCCAGTCGGCCGTCCCGGTCCCTGCCGGGTGCGGTCATCTTCATGCTCATGGTCAGCGGATCCGTGCTCATGGAGGCTTCGGCCCTCAGACGGCCCTTCTCCGGCACGGTGCCGGTCACCCGGTAGCGGAGGGACGTGATGCCCTCGGAGTTCTTCGCCGCCCTCGCCACGGCTGCCACGGGCGTCACCTCGGACGGCTCCTCCTTCACGGAGCCACTCCTGGAGTCCCCTCCGCAGGCAACCGCTCCCCCCGCGAGCAGCACGGCGGCGAGCGCCATGCCCGTCACTCTGCGCTGCACGGAGCCTCGCTCTGCCGTACTCACAAATCCCCCGGCTCCATGCGTCCGACCTGCGGCAAGGCTGCGAGGGTATCCCGGGAGGCGTCCTGTGGGCCGCTGGGCCCTCGTACGGCATGCGCGACAGACCGCCCGTACCTGCCCGCACGAACTCCCGCTACCTGGTTGAGCGGTCGGCCCCTCAGCCTGGGAGGCTGCGGCCATTCGAGGTCCACTGGAACGCCGAACCGGACAAACGGCTGGACTCCGCGTCGCCGGCGGTGCCGGTGCTCCCGTGCATCCCCGAGCGTCCCCGCCCGATCCGGTGCGCTTGTGGCGCGACCCGCGAAGATCGTGCCGCAGCCGTGGTTCGCGGGCCTCCGTCCTTGCAGCGCGGAAGCGGAAGCCCGGGCCGGGATTTCCCGGCTGGAGGAGCACTGCGGGCACCTGACCGAGCGCACCGCCGACCTGCGGGTCGTGCCCGAGACCGACCGGGTGCGTCGGGCGTCCTGCCGCGAAGCCGTCCTCACGGAACTGTGTGACGTCCAAACCGGCCCGTCCCACGCGCCGCCGGCACCGAAGGACCGGATTCCGCACGCTGAGGAGCCGGTCATTTTTCACGGCACCTGCGGGTGTCAAGTTGGTACATGGACTACCCTTGGTACATGTCCATGAAGCGCACGAACGTCTACGCCGACCCCGAAGACCTGGCGATCATCAAGGAGGCCGCGAAGCGCCGGGGCATAAGCGAGGCCGAGATCATCCGCCAGGGCATCCACCTCGCTGCCATGGCGAACAGGGTCTGGGACGAGCCGCTGTTCTCGCGCACCTTCGAGGGGGCGGGACGCACGCCCTCCAGGCCGGAGGTCCGTGAAGCGGTCGCCGACGCTGTCCGCCGTGAGACCGGCTCGGATTCCGGAACCGCCGCGTGATCATTGTCATCGCCGACACGTCCGGCCTCCTGGCGGCCCTGGACTCGGCTCACCCGGAGCACCGGGCGGCGAACGAGGCGATCATGGCGGCCGGCCTCCTGGTCATGTCCCCGCTGCTGCTGGCCGAGCTGGATCACGTCGCCACGCGCGAGCTGGGCAGGGCGGCCGCCCTCAGCGCGGTCGACGACCTCCGGCGCTGGATGAGCCGGGGACGTGTCGTCATGCCGGAGATCACGGAGGACCACCTGGGCGCCGCCCAGTCCGTCCGTGTCCGCTACCGTGCGCTCGACCTCGACCTCGCCGACGCGGTCAACGTGGCGCTCGCCGCCGACTACGACACGGACGCGATCCTCACCCTCGACCGACGCGACTTCCGGGCCGTACGCCCCTTGGGCCACCACAAGGCGTTCCGGGTACTCCCCGACGATCTCCCGCTCTGATACGACGAGAGGCCGAGGGGCGAACTCGCGCTCTCAGCCTGGGAAGCTGCGGGCATTTGTGGTTTGTTCGGGCACTGACCTGCGCGAACGGTCACGGTGGGGTCTCGCGGGGAGGGGCCGCCTTCACCGTGGCTCCCCGCTGTTCCCCGCTCGATCCGGTGCGCTTGTAGTGCAGCCGGTGTTCAAGGTGCAAGTCGTCAGAGGGCACGTTGTCAGTGGGCGTGGCTAGGGTCTCAGTCGCGCGGCCGGCTTCCGAGGTGTCCAGCTCCGTGGAGCAGCTGCATCCCCGGCTCTGTCTGGGGGCGGCCCGGGGGTACGACCCGGGACCCAACCAACGGTCGGGCTTCGTCGATGGCCAAGGAGAGACCTGCCAGCGCCGGCCGCGCACCGAGCATGGCCCGGGCGAATGTGCCGGCGCGGTAGCAGGCACCGTTGTCCGTGACGACGCGTTCGATCCGGACGATGCTTCCGGCACCCGCTGTGACGAGTTGAAGACCTGCTCAGATGTCAACCTGCAACGGCAACAAGAGGAGGAGCCCGCCGAGGAGCCGGACGAGGGGGTCGATGCGGTACTCAAGACGGATGCCCCGGCCGCCGAGAGCTTGCCCGCGGAGCAGCCGGCGGCCGCTCATAGGACCGGCACCGAGGCCCCCTTCGGCCTCTCCGACCGGCGGATTCCCGTGTTCACACTGGGTGTGGGGCTGGCTCTGGTGGGCCTCGGCATCGGCTTCCTCGGGGCGCGGATGCGCCGCCCCTGAGCGGCTCGCGACGGCCCGGGTCCCCCTTGAGTCGGACCCCCGGCGTCCGCCTCAGGACGATTGTCCACGCGGACTTACTCGGTATTGCATACTCGGTATGTCCATCCGCCACGGGCTTCTCCCTCTCCTCGAACGCGGCCCGCGCTACGGCTCACAGCTCCGTACCGAGTTCGAGTTCCGCACCGGCTCCACCTGGCCGCTCAACGTGGGTCAGGTCTACACGACGCTCAGCCGGCTCGAACGCGACGGCATGGTCGTGCAGGACGGTGAGGACGAGGCCGGCCACCCGCTCTACGCGATCACCGACAGCGGTCGCGTCGAACTTCGCAGCTGGTTCGAGCACCCCGTCGACCGCACCAGCCCGGCCCGTGACGAGCTGGCCATCAAGCTGGCCATGGCCGTCGGGGCGCCCGGTGTCGACATCCGTGACGTCATCCAGTCCCAGCGCCGGCACACCGTGAAGGCCATGCAGGACTACACCCGGCTGAAGGCGCAGGCCCTCACCGCCGTGGAGAAGAACGGGGACGGGGAGCGGGACGACATCGCCTGGCTCCTCGTCCTGGAGCAGCTGATCTTCCAGACCGAGGCCGAGGCGCGCTGGCTCGACCACTGCGAGTCCCGGCTGATCCGTCTCTCGTCGACCGCCCAGGCGGCGGGGCCGGAGCCGGTCTCGCCGGGGGCGGTAGCGGGAGCGGCGGGGACGGGGGCGACGGCCGGGGCAGAGGAGGCCGCACGCCACCGCCCGTGACGTCCGACCTTCACGACCGGCCCTGAGCGCCCGAACGACCGGCCCTGAGCGCCCGAACGACCGGCCCCACAGGGCCGACCGAGTCCACCGGCTCCACCCGACCCATTCGTAGCACCTGAAGACTCCGAACCACCCGACCAGACCCATACCGTACGCACGGCGCTGCCAACGACCGTCCGTCGCACCGACGTCCGGCCGCTCGCCGGCGTACGCCCGAGGGGAAACCATGTCCACACAACAGCAGCAGCCCGTGCTGAGTCTGCGGAACCTGACCCGCGTCCACGGCTCCGGCGCCACCGAGGTGCACGCCCTGCGCGGCATCGACCTCGACGTCCACCCCGGTGAACTCGTCGCCGTCATGGGCCCGTCGGGCTCCGGCAAGTCCACCCTGCTCACCATCGCCGGCGGCCTCGACAACCCCACCTCCGGGCAGGTCTTCGTCGAGGGCACCGACATCACCGCCCTCGGCATCAAGGGGCTCGCCGCCCTGCGCCGCCGCAGCATCGGCTACGTCTTTCAGGACTACAACCTCATCCCGGCCCTCACCGCCGCCGAGAACGTGGCCCTGCCCCGCGAACTGGACGGCATATCGGCCCGCAAGGCCCGCACCGAGGCCCTCGCCGCCCTCGCCGAGATGGACCTCGGCCAACTCGCCGACCGGTTCCCCGACGAGATGTCCGGCGGCCAGCAGCAGCGCGTGGCCATCGCCCGCGCCCTCGTCGGCGACCGCCGGCTCGTCCTCGCCGACGAGCCCACCGGCGCCCTCGACTCCGAGACCGGCGAGTCCGTGCTGGCCTTGCTGCGCTCCCGCTGCGACGCCGGAGCCGCCGGCATCATGGTCACCCACGAGCCGCGGTTCGCCGCCTGGGCCGACCGGGTCGTCTTCCTGCGGGACGGCGCCGTCGTCGACCAGACCCTACGCAGCGACGCCGACTCGCTCCTGACCGGCCGGGCGGCCCAGCGGTGACGACCTGGTTCCACTCCTGGCGGGCCGCGGTCCGCATCGCCCGCCGTGACGCCTGGCGCTCCAAGGGCCGCAGCTTCCTCGTCCTCGCCATGATCGCGCTGCCGATCCTGGGCGTGAGCGCCCTGGACCTGACCCTGCGCAGCGCCGAACTCACCCCCGCGCAGCGGGTGGAGCGCACCCTGGGTGCCGCCGACGCTCGCTTCTCCGACGCCCGGACGGGCGGCGTGGCCATCCTGCAGGATCCCGAGGGCGAGCAGAACACGCCGGCCGGGGACTACTACTCGCCGGGCACGTCCTGGCCCGACGGCCCGACCGATGTCACCAAGTCCATCCCGGCCGGTTCGACGGTGCTGACCGACAGCAGCGGCACCGCCAAGCTGACCACCACTCACGGTCTGCTCCAGACCGAGGTCCGTGAGCTGGCCGCCGCCGATCCCCTCACCCGGGGCATCATGCGGCTGCAGGAGGGCCGCTTCCCCGAGAAGAACGACGAGATCGCCGCGACCACCCGGTTCCTGGAGAGCAGCGGGCTGTCCGTCGGCTCCACCCTCACCGCCCGCGGCTTCGACCGCACCTATGTGATCAGCGGCTCGTACGAGTTGCCCAGCGACCTCACGGCACAGCAGGTCAACGCCCTGCCGGGGGCCTTCCTGGCGCCGTACGCCAAAGCGGTCGAGAAGGCCGGACTGCCGAAGCCAGACGTCTCCACCACCTACCTGGTGAAGAAGGCCGGTGGTTTCACGTGGAACATGGTCCAGGCGATCAACGTCAAGGGTGTCCTGGTCACCTCGCGCGTCGTGGTCCTCGACCCGCCCGCCGACTCCGAGGTGCCGCTCTACCAGAGAAAAGACTGGGCCAAGAACAGCGGGGGTGCCGACGCCGCCGCGCTCGCCGCCGTGGGCACGGTCGTCGGCTTGGCGATGCTGGAGATCTGCCTGCTCGCCGGTCCCGCCTTCGCCGTCGGCGCCCGTCGTTCCCGCCGCCAGCTCGGCCTGGTCGGCGCCAACGGCGGTGCCCGCAGCCATATCCGGGCCATCGTGCTGAGCGGCGGCCTGGTCATCGGCGTCGCGGCGGCCCTGGTCGGCATCGTCCTCGCCCTGGTCCTGACCTTCGCCCTCCGGCCGCTCCTCGAGGACTACGTGGGGCAGCGGTTCGGCGGCTTCACCGTCAGGCCGCTGGAACTGCTCGCCATCGCCGCGCTCGCCGTCCTCACCGGCCTGCTCTCCGCGGTCATCCCGGCCGTCACCGCCTCCCGGCAGACCGTCCTGGCCTCCCTCACCGGCCGTCGCGGCGTGCGCCGCAGCAACCGCGTGCTGCCGCTGATCGGCTTCGGCGCTGTCCTGCTCGGCGCGGCCATCGCCCTGTACGGCTCGGTCGTCTCCGACCAGTTCGTCCTGGTCGCGGGTGGCTCGGCCATCGCCGAGCTGGGTGTGGTCGCCATGACGCCTGCCCTGGTCGGCCTGTTCGGCCGGGCCAGCCGCTGGCTGCCGCTCTCGCCGCGCCTCGCCCTGCGGGACGCCGTCCGCAACCGGGGCCGTACGGCACCCGCTGTCGCCGCCGTCCTGGCCGCCGTCGCGGGCACCGTCGCCGTCTCGACGTACGCCGCGAGCCGCGACGCCCAGAGTCTGGCCGAGTACCGGGCCAGCCTGCCGTACGGGGCCGGCGCCGCGCTCGTCACCGAGGAGGGAGGCCGGGACGTCCCCGCGGTCCGCGACGCCGTGCAGCGGACGCTGCCCGTCGACGTCCGCGCCGACGTGTTCCGGATCGTCGTCGGCAAGCCCGGCTGCGCCCCGTACGGCGAGGGCGAGGGCTGTGGCCGCTTCGACGTCGTCATCCCGCCGGCCAACGAGTGCCCGCTGTGGGCCGTCGCCCCCGACGGTTCCGACGTGGTGGAGAAGTACACGAAGGAGCAGCGGCGCGCCCTCGCCAAGGACTGGCGCTGCCTCTCGCACGACGGCAACGGCCTCTACGTCGAGGAGGGTCTCCTCGTCGCCGACGCCCCGCTCCTGAAGGTCCTCGGCATCGACGACCCGGATGCGGCCAAGGCCCTCGCCGACGGAAAGCTCCTCAGCTTCCACAGGCCCCAGGTCGACAGGAACGGCACCGTCGGCATCAAGCTGATCACCGACCCGAAGGCCGCCGACCGCGCCGTCGAGCAGAACAAGCCGGTCCCGGGCGAGCTGAAGTCCTTCCCCGCCTACCAGGTGCCCGGCTCGCCCGACTCCTACGGAGTGGAGAGCGTGCTCAGCCCCGCCGCCGCCAAGGCCGCCGGACTGACCACCGTCCCTCTCGGCGCCGTCTTCAGCACCGACCGGATGCCCAGCTCCGAGCAGCGGCAGAGGCTCGACGCCGAGATCGCCAAGCTCGGCAGCAACGTCGAGCTGACCGTGGAGCAGGGCTGGGTCGACGAGAACGGGCTCGTCCTGCTCGCGCTGACCGTCTTCGCCGGCCTGGTCACCATCGGTGCGGCCGGCATAGCCACCGGTCTCGCCCAGGCCGACGCGGAGGCCGATCTCAAGACGCTCGCCGCGGTCGGCGCCCCGCCCCGGGTGCGCCGCATGCTCAGCGGCTTCCAGTGCGGTGTGGTCGCCGCGATGGGTGTGGTCCTCGGCTCGGCGGCCGGTGTCCTGCCCGCGGTCGGGCTGCGGCTCACCGAGGAGCGCGAGCAGATGCGCTCCTACCAGGAGGCTCTCGACCAGGGGTGGGTCGGCGTCGGTGACGCCCCGCCGTACGTGCCGATCGTCGTCCCCTGGGAGACACTCGCCGCCCTCCTGGTCGCCGTGCCCCTCGGCGCCGCCCTGCTGGCCGCGCTGGTGACCCGCTCGCGCGGGGCGCTGGCCCGCCGCGCCGCGCACTGAGCCTCCGTTGCCGGACCGTGCCCCTGGACGAGGGCGGATCACCCTCGTCCAGGGGCACACCGTGCAGGGGCACACCGTGTGGGAAAGCATGCGTGCGCGAGAACGGCGGCATGGAGATGCCGAGGAACGACAGGTCGCAGGAGAGCCCCCAGGTCCTCATCCTGGGCCAGGACGGGATGGCGCTCGGCGGCACTGACCAGGGATCACCTTCCGTCCCGGCCGTACTCCTTGGTCGGTCCGCACGCTGTCGCGAACCAGGTGGGCCGACAGGGCATGCCACGTGGTGGTGACGAGGTGGTCCCCGTCCGGAGGAAGCATCCACCGACGGCGAAGCCCTGCTCTTTGGCTCACATGATGAAGTCGGCGACCACGAGGAAGTAGCCGGGGAACCCCCGCCTGAATGATGACGCCCATCTCGTACTCGGCCTGCTTCTGGTAGTCCTCGCCCCAGCCCTCCGGACACCGGCGCCGCATACCCCGGAATACTTCTTCCTGGAACCAGGTGACCTCGGTGTAGCCCTCCGGGATGTCGGGTTCCCGTCCTGTGAGACGTTCGATCTTGCGGTGGCCCGTCCCAAGGCCACCGATCCGGACCGCCGGATCGGCGTGTTGCTGGTCGACCCGGGCGAGCCCGGCGATCCGGGCGTGGACTTCGCCGTAAGGCGTGCCACGCCCCACTTCAACGCGGACACCCACGGCTGAGTACGACATTGTCGAGGCGCTGGACCTCGACCTCGCCGACGCGGTGGACGTGGCCCTTGCCGCCGACTACGACACGGACGCGATCCTGACCCTCGACCGACGAGACTTCCGGCCGTACACCCGCTGGGCCGCTATAAGGCGTTCTGGGTGCTCCCTGACGACCTTCCCCTCTGACGCAGGACCCGCGGCGGTCAAGTACCCGCTCCCGCAAGGGGCTTGTGTGCCGCCCACGACGAAGCAGGTGCAGGACGGGCGTCCGCCATCGCCCGGGAACAGCGGGCTGAGGGCTCGCCTCCGGCTCATCTGTATGAAAGTAAAGGTCAGCGCCATGCTGCGACGTGATGGGGACACCCTCGCAAGGCGTGCGCGCCCTCTGCGTGCCCAGTCTCGGAGTGCGGGAGCACTCGCAAACCGCAGCAACGAGACCCCCATGAAACAAGCCCCGGGTCGCTGACCTGGGGCTTGAAGAAGAGCGGGTGACGAGAATCGAACTCGCGCTCTCAGCTTGGGAAGCTGATGTTCTACCATTAAACTACACCCGCGTAAGACGCCGGTCCGGCCGGTGTCTGATCGCGCCGTTACTCTACCTCATCCCTGGCCCCCGGTGCTGAAGCCCTGGGGGCCGAGTGTGTTTCGAGGGGCGGGATCCGGGTTACCGGGGCGGGAGTTGGGGCGTACGGTAAGAGGGCAGGAGAGGGTCCCTGGGTGGACGGAGTGCCGCCTGGAGGGTCGTTTCGTTCCTCCCGTAATGTGGCTTTCGTCGTCCGGCGAGCAGCAGCCGGACGCGGCTCTTGGGGAAGGGACTCGACGACTTGATGGATCACACCGTCGTCCGTTGTGCCGATGGGCACGTGTTCAGCACCGCTTCGTTCCCGATGCAGCAGGCCGAGCGGCTCGGTCCCGGGCGGCTCGTCCGGTGTCCTCGGTGTGCCCGGCTCCGCAGTGTGGTGCCGGTGACCTTCGAGAAGCGGTAGCGGAGCGGCCGGCTGCGGGAGCGGCGAGCGGCTCCGGCGGCGGCAGCGGCCTGGCGCGCGGAATCGTCCTGATGACGGCCGGTCCGCGCGCCTTGCGTATCCTCGGGGCGTGCTTCTCTCAGACAAGGACATCCGGGCCGAGATCGACGCCGGACGGGTACGGATCGATCCCTACGACGAATCCATGGTGCAGCCGTCCAGCATCGACGTGCGCCTCGACCGCTACTTCCGGGTGTTCGAGAACCACCGGTACCCGCACATCGACCCCTCGGTCGAGCAGGCGGACCTCACGCGGCTGGTGGAGCCGGAGGGTGACGAGCCGTTCATCCTGCATCCCGGGGAGTTCGTCCTGGCCTCCACCTACGAGGTCATCACGCTCCCCGACGACCTCGCCTCCCGGCTCGAGGGCAAGAGCTCGCTCGGCCGGCTCGGGCTCGTCACGCACTCGACCGCCGGTTTCATCGACCCCGGCTTCTCCGGGCACGTCACCCTCGAGCTGTCCAACCTCGCCACCCTGCCCATCAAGCTGTGGCCGGGCATGAAGATCGGGCAGCTGTGCATGTTCCGGCTCAGCTCGCCCGCCGAGCACCCCTACGGCAGTGAGCGGTACGGGTCCCGGTACCAGGGGCAGCGCGGACCGACCGCGTCCCGCTCCTTCCTCAACTTCCACCGGACCCGGGTGTGAGCGGCGTATGAGCGACGCGCGGGAGAACCTCGACTACGAGCGGTTCGGCGTCGCCGTCCGCGAACTCGCCCAGACCATCGTCGACGACGGCTACGAGCCCGACATCGTGCTCAGCATCGCCCGTGGCGGGGTGTTCGTCGCCGGCGGACTCGCGTACGCCCTCGACTGCAAGAACATCCACCTGGTGAACGTCGAGTTCTACACCGGCGTGGGCACCACCCTCGACATGCCCGTCATGCTCGCGCCCGTGCCCGACGTGATCGACTTCTCCGACAAGAAGGTCCTGATCGCCGACGACGTCGCCGACACCGGCAGGACCCTCAAGCTGGTGCGGGACTTCTGCCTCGACGCCGTCGCCGAGGTCCGCAGCGCCGTGATCTACGAGAAGTCCCACTCCCTCGTGAAGTGCGAGTACGTCTGGAAGCGCACCGATGACTGGATCAACTTCCCGTGGAGCGTCCTGCCCGTCGTCCGCAGGTCGGGGGAGCCGGTCACGCCGTCCAGGGAAGCGCTCTGACCTGAGGCGGGAGCGCTGACGGCCGGGACCACCACGGTGGTCCCGGCCGTTCGCCTTTTCCGGTTCCGCTTCCCGTTCCGGCTTCGGTTCTGGTTCTCGTTCTTGTTCCGGTTCTGGTCCCCGCTCGGACTTCGGTTCCGGCTCCGGTCCGATTCGCCCGCGAGTCGGCCCTTCCGCGTAACCCGTTCGTACCGCGCCGCTAACATGTTCGAACTCGCGATGAACGTCCCCGTCGCCCTCCTTCACCGGAAAGCCGTGCCGTCGGCGTGTTGATCACCTTGGCCAGTCAAAAACTACTAAATCGGTCAAACAATTGATACCTATAGCATCGCGGGTGTTTTCGCGAATAAAGGACAGGACAGAGTTCTCCGGAGGGCGTCGGCCCCGGGTGATCCTGTGGGCCGCGGGAACGGCCGTGGCCCTCGGGTTCCTCGTCACGCTGGAACTGGTGGCGCGTCGTCTCGGCCTGCCGGGGCCGATGACCACGCAGGCACGGGAAGTGATCTTCCCGCCCAAGTCGGGGGGCCTGCTGTACGCCTCCATGGCGTTGATGATGGTGGTGCTCACCTGGAGGCAGCGGCTGATCGCCGTCGGTGCCGCGATCGGTGTCGACCTCGCCTTCCTGTCGGTCCGGTGGGTGTTCGGCATCGAGGTGACCGAAGGCCACCCCTTCGGCAACGGCGCCCTGTGGGTGATCCTCGGCTGCGCCGTCGTCGCCGTCACGCGCCGCACCGGCCCGGAACGCCTCCTGCTGCTGAAGGGGGTCGCGCTGGCCCTCCTGCTGATGGCCGGCCGCAAGACCGGTGACACCTGGCTGCTCATCACCTCGGAGACCCGCCCCCTCGTGCTCGACCAGTACGTGGCGACCGCCGACCACGCGCTGGGCAACCCTTCGTGGCTGGTCGGCCGGGTCGTCACGGCCAGCGGCCCGGTCGGCTTCAATTTCCTCGACTTCGTCTACGGCCAGCTCGCGGTCGCCGCGGTCGTCGCCGCGCTGTACCAACTGCGCAACGTGGCCGTCGAGCGCCGCTTCCCGCGCCACCACCTGGTGCGCACCTTCCTGGTGATCGGCCTCGTCGGCCCGGCCTTCTACATGATCTACCCGGTGGTCGGGCCGATCTTCGCCTACGGCACGGGCGCCGAGCACTGGGCGGGGGTCAGCCTGTGGGCGCCGGACATGCCGCCCAGCGAGCCCTGGGCCGTGGCCGACCTGTGGCCGCGGACACCGCCGCCGCTCCAGACCCCGGTCCACATGTCCTTCGACGAGATCACCCCGCGCAACTGCATGCCCAGCCTGCACACGGCGTGGGCCACCGCGATCTTCCTCCATTCCCGCAAGGGCCCGCGCCTCCTGCGGTACGCGGGCACCTTCTGGCTGGTCGCCACCCTCTGCGCGACGCTGGGCTTCGGCTACCACTACGGCGCCGACCTCATCGCCGGAGTGGTGTTCACGCTGACCATCGAGGCGGCCCTGCGCTCGTTCGACCACGGCTGGGACCGGTCGGGCCTCCGGCTGGCCGCTTACGGCGCGGCGGTCTTCACCGCGCTCCTGGTGTCGTACCGCTACCTGCCGTCGGAGATGGCCGCGTACCCGTGGGTGTTCGGACCGCTCCTGCTGCTGGCCATGGGCTCGGTGGTCTACGGCTACGTACGGACGACCGCACGGTGGGAGCCGAAGGCCGTGCCGGCGCCGGAACCCGAACCGCGACCCGAACTGGCCGTCTGACGCACGCAGTCCGACGCACGCAGTCCGACGCACGCCGTCCCCGGTCGGCGTGCGTCCCGGTCGGCGTCGACCCCTCCGGGCCTCCGGAACCGGGAAGACCCCGGCAGCCGGGAAGGCCCCGGCAGCCGGGAAGGCCCGGCAGCCGGGAAGGCCCGGCAGCCGGGAAGGCCCGGCAGCCGGGAAGGCCCGGCAACCAGAAAGGCCCCCGGTCTCCGGGGGCCTTCTCCGTGTCGGTGCCGGGCGTCAGAAGGTGCCGAGCTTCACGATCGACAGGATGGCGGCCAGCTGGATCGCCGACGCGCCCAGGGCCTTCGGCCAGGGCAGGTCGTGGGAGCGGCTCACCATGAGGGTGAGGAGGGCGCCGGCGGCGACCCAGGTGGCCCAGCCCAGCAGTTGCACGAACGAGGCGTCGCCGCCCAGGAACATGGCGAAGACCAGGCGCGGGGCGTCCGTGAGGCACATGATCAGCATGGAGAGGCCGACCGTGGGCTGCCAGGCGCCGTCGCCGCCGAGCTGGCGGGCCAGGGTGTGGGTGACGACGCCCAGGACGAAGGAACTGACCACCATCGCCACGGCCGTCGTCAGGACGATCGGGATCGCGTTGGACAGCGTCGCGTTGATCGTGTCCTCACGGGTGTCGTCGAAGCCGAACACCGCGAGCAGGCCGTAGAGGAAGGTGACGACGAGGGCGGGGCCCCACAGCGTGTAGTCCCGCATCCGCAGGAAGGTCTGGTCGGGGGAGAGGACGACGCCCCGCAGGAGCTGCTTCCAGGGCAGGCGCGGGCCGGTCGGCCCGGCCGGGGCCGCGGCGCCCGCGTGGTACGTCTCGCCCTGGTGGTACTGCTGGTGGTCGTCGATCGAGAACGCCTGGGTGTGACCCGGGTTGTTCGCGGCGTACGGGTCGTGCGGGGGCGTGCCGTAGTGGTCGCCGCCGCCGAAGTACTCCGGCTCGCCGCCGCCCTGGCCACCACCGTCCGACGGGGGCCACTGCTGGCCGCCGCCTCCGCCGCCGTACTGCGGCCGCTGCTGCGGCGGGTACGGCTGCTGCGCCGGCGAGTAGCCGTGCGGTGACGGCCCCGGGGGCGTCTGCCGCCCGCGGGGAGGGTCATGGGGTCGCGCTTGCGGGGCGCGGCCGTCCCGGCCGCCTCGTCCGATCCTGAATCCAGCCACGTCGTCGAACGTACCTGGTCCCGGAGAGTGACGTGCGGGGCCCGGCCCTCCGGAGGCGGCATTGCGGCCGACCTGTGACATCCCCTAAGGGGTCCCCGTACGACCGCCCGGGGGTTCCCCGTACGACCGTCCAGGGGTCCCTCGTACGGCCGTCCGGGGGACCCGCGGGACGGGCATCGGCGCCGGCGGCCGGGAGCCGTGGTACGGCCGCGGGCACCGGCGACCGGCACCCTCGGCACGGCCGCGGGCACCGGCGGCCGGGGCCCTCGGCACAGCCCCCCGTACGAACGACGACGCCCCCCGTCCACCAGGGACGGGGGGCGTCGCGACGTGCGGTCGCCGGCGGTCACTTCACCGGCTGGGGCTCCGGCTCGTTCTCCGACTCGGCCGAGCCCGCGGGGGGTTCGTCGTCGACCGGGGTCTTGACGGAGTCGAGGAGGAGCTGGGCGACGTCCACGACCTGGACGGACTCCTTGGCCTTGCCCTCGTTCTTCTTGCCGTTCACGGAGTCCGTGAGCATGACGAGGCAGAACGGGCAGGCGGTGGAGACGATGTCGGGGTTCAGGGACAGGGCCTCGTCGACGCGCTCGTTGTTGATGCGCTTGCCGATCCGCTCCTCCATCCACATCCGCGCGCCGCCGGCGCCGCAGCAGAAGCCGCGTTCCTTGTGGCGGTGCATCTCCTGCTGGCGCAGTCCGGGCACCGCGGTCATGATCTCCCGCGGCGGCGAGTAGATCTTGTTGTGGCGGCCCAGGTAGCACGGGTCGTGGTAGGTGATGAGGCCGTCGACCGGGGTCACCGGGATCAGCTTGCCCTCGTCGACGAGGTGCTGGAGCAGCTGGGTGTGGTGGATGACCTCGTAGTCGCCGCCGAGCTGCGGGTACTCGTTGCCGAGGGTGTTCAGGCAGTGCGGGCAGGTGGCGACGATCTTCTTGGCGGACTTCGGCCTGGCGGTCTCGGGGACGACCTTGCCCTCGTCGTCCGTCTCCTCGCCGAACGCCGTGTTCAGCGCCATGACGTTCTCCATGCCGAGCTCCTGGAACAGGGGCTCGTTGCCGAGGCGGCGGGCGGAGTCACCGGTGCACTTCTCGTCGCCGCCCATGATCGCGAACTTGACGCCCGCGATGTGGAGCAGCTCCGCGAAGGCCTTGGTGGTCTTCTTGGCGCGGTCCTCGAGGGCGCCGGCGCAGCCGACCCAGTACAGGTACTCGACCTCGGAGAGGTCCTCGATGTCCTTGCCGACGACCGGCACCTCGAAGTCGACTTCCTTCGTCCACTCCAGGCGCTGCTTCTTGGCCAGGCCCCAGGGGTTGCCCTTCTTCTCCAGGTTCTTGAGCATCGTGCCCGCCTCGGACGGGAACGAGGACTCGATCATGACCTGGTAGCGGCGCATGTCGACGATGTGGTCGACGTGCTCGATGTCGACCGGGCACTGCTCGACGCAGGCGCCGCAGGTGGTGCAGGACCACAGGACGTCCGGGTCGATGACGCCGTTCTCCTCGGCGGTGCCGATGAGGGGGCGCTCGGCCTCGGCCAGCGCGGCGGCGGGGACGTCCTTGAGCTGCTCCTCGGACGCCTTCTCCTCGCCCTCCATGCTCTTGCCGCCACCCGCGAGCAGGTAGGGGGCCTTGGCGTGCGCGTGGTCCCGCAGCGACATGATCAGCAGCTTCGGGGAGAGCGGCTTGCCGGTGTTCCAGGCGGGGCACTGCGACTGGCAGCGACCGCACTCGGTGCAGGTGGAGAAGTCCAGCAGGCCCTTCCAGGAGAACTGCTCGACCTGGGAGACGCCGAAGACGTCGTCGTCGCCGGGGTCGGTGAAGTCGATCGGCCTGCCGCCGGAGGTCATCGGCTGGAGGGCGCCGAGGGCGGTGCCGCCGGTGGCCTCGCGCTTGAACCAGATGTTGGGGAAGGCGAGGAAGCGGTGCCAGGCGACACCCATGTTGGTGTTCAGTGAGACGACGATCATCCAGACGAAGGACGTCCCGATCTTGATCATCGCGGTGAGGTAGACGAGGTTCTGCAGCGCGCCGACCGACAGGCCCTTGAAGGCGAGGACCAGGGGGTACGACGCGAAGTAGCCGGCCTCGTAGTGCTCGACGTGGTGGAGCGCGCCCTCGAGGCCGCGCAGCACGTAGATGGCGAGGCCGATGGTGAGGATGACGTACTCGACGAAGTACGCCTGACCGGACTTGGAGCCCGCGAAGCGGGACTTGCGGCCGGGCCGCGACGGCAGGCTCAGCAGGCGGATCACGATGAGCACGGCGATGCCCAGGATCGTCATCACGCCGATGAACTCGATGTACATCTCGAACGGCAGGAACGTGCCGATCAGGGGCAGCGTCCAGTCGGCCTGGAAGAGCTGGCCGAACGCCTGCGCCAGGGTGGGCGGCAGCGTCAGGAAGCCGACGGCCACGAACCAGTGGGCGACGCCGACGATGCCCCAGCGGTTCATGCGCGTGTGGCCGAGGAACTCGCGTACGAGTGTCACGCTGCGCTGGTAGGGGTTGTCGGTCCGGGTGCCGGCCGGGACCGGCTGGCCCAGCTTGAAGTACCGGACGAACTGGCCGATGGCGCGGGCGAGCAGGGCGACGCCGACCACGGTCAGGGCCAGCGACACGATGATCGCGGCGAGTTGCATGGGGGCTCCTCGGGCCTGCGAGGTTTGCGGGATCTCGTCGGCGGCGCCGACATTACTAAGCGGTAACTTATGCAGTCCGTCTGAGACTACCCCTATCTTCCGCCGCACTGTAGCCGGGCACGGGGTGATCTGGATCGCTGAGGGTCGCCTCAGGGGCGGTCCGGGAGCGGGGCGGGGATGAGGTGGGGGCGGTACGGAAGCGGCGCGGGAGCGGTGCGGCGCCGACATCGGGCCGGCATTGGGCCGACGTGGGGGGACGGAGGGGCGGGGGGAAATTCGACCGTGTTATTCGTACCAAATAGATACATTTATGACTAATTTATAGCCGTGCTCTACGGGATCGTCGCCGCCGCCACCGCCCTGCTCCTCGCCGCCGTCCTCGCCGCGCTGCTGCGCGTCCCCGCCCTGCGGCTCGGGCTGCTCGACCGGCGGCAGCGGCAGCGACGCGTGCCGCTGTCCGGGGGCGTGGCCGTCGTGCTCGCCACCTGCGGGGTCGCCGTCGCCGGCGACCGCACCGGCCTCGCGCCGCTCGGCGAGGGGACGGGCACGCTGCTCGCCGCCGGGGCGGGTGTCGCCGTCCTCGGGCTGGTGGCGGACGCCTGGCGGCTGAAGACCCGGTTCCTCCTCGTCGGTACGGCCGTGGCGGCGGCGTTCGTCGTCCCGTACGCCGACACCGGTGTGCCCGCCGGAGTCGCCGCCGTCGGCTGGATCGCCGGTGTCGCCCTCGCCTTCCGGGCGCTCGACCACGCCGACGGGGTGGGCGGCACCGCCGGGGCCGTCACCGCCTTCGGGGTGGCCGCCTGTGCCGCGGCCGAGGTGATGGACGGTCTGGCGGTGCTGCTGAGCGTGCTCGCCGCCGCGCTGACCGGCTTCCTCCTGCACAACTGGCCGCCCGCGCGCGTGGCGCTCGGCGGCTGCGGCGCCCTGTTCACCGGCTTCCTGCTCGCCGCGGCGGCCGTCACCACGCGCGCGGGGCAGGACGCGGCCACCGGCGCGGGGGTGCTGTTCGCGCTCACCGCGGTCGCCGTGGCCGACGTCGCCCTGGTCGTGCTGGCCCGGCGCACGGCCGGACGCCCGCTGCTGCGCCGCGGCCCCGACCACCTCGCCCACCGGTTCCGCCGGCTCGGCCTCACCCCGGCGGGGGCGACGGTGGCCGTCGCCGCGGCCGCCCTGCCCGGGGTCCTGGTGGGGACGCTGGTGCACACCGGGGTGCTGGGCACGTCGGCCGTGCTCTGGGTGGCGGGCGGCGTGCCCGTCGTCGTCCTCGTGCTGTGGCGCGTACGCGCGCGCGTGCCGGGGCAGGGGTGCGGCGGTCCCGAGACGCGCGCGGGGCGGGGCGTCCGGGCGCGCCAGGGGCTCCCCCCGCACCACCGCCACCGCCCCGGGCGTTCGTCCGTGTCGCTGGTCCAGCCCCCTCGGGAGTCGGCGGAATCACCCCTGCGGGCGCCTCGTCGTAGCGCGTCATCGCAGGTCGGCGGCTCGTTGCGCGTAAGGAACGGATAAGAGTTGAGTCCCGTTGACTCATGTCTGTTGACCCAGCGGTGAGCGTCGTGCACACTTGAGCCTGTTCCACTCAAGTCAGCTGGAGGAAGATCACCATGGCACGTGCGGTCGGCATCGACCTGGGCACAACCAACTCCGTCGTCAGCGTTCTGGAGGGCGGCGAGCCCACCGTCATCACCAACGCCGAGGGTGCCAGGACCACGCCGTCCGTCGTCGCCTTCGCCAAGAACGGCGAGGTGCTGGTCGGCGAGGTGGCCAAGCGCCAGGCGGTCACGAACGTGGACCGGACCATCCGCTCCGTGAAGCGTCACATGGGCACGGACTGGACGATCGAGCTCGACGGGAAGAACTTCAACCCGCAGCAGATGAGCGCGTTCATCCTGCAGAAGCTGAAGCGGGACGCCGAGGCCTACCTGGGCGAGAAGGTGGCCGACGCGGTCATCACCGTCCCGGCCTACTTCAACGACTCCGAGCGCCAGGCGACGAAGGAAGCCGGCGAGATCGCCGGCCTCAACGTCCTGCGCATCGTCAACGAGCCCACCGCGGCAGCGCTCGCGTACGGCCTCGACAAGGACGACCAGACGATCCTCGTCTTCGACCTCGGCGGCGGCACCTTCGACGTGTCCCTCCTGGAGATCGGTGACGGCGTCGTCGAGGTGAAGGCCACCAACGGCGACAACCACCTCGGTGGCGACGACTGGGACCAGCGCGTCGTCGACTACCTGGTCCAGCAGTTCAAGTCCGGTCACGGCGTGGACCTCGCCAAGGACAAGATGGCCCTCCAGCGCCTCCGTGAGGCCGCGGAGAAGGCCAAGATCGAGCTGTCCTCGTCCACCGAGACCTCGATCAACCTGCCGTACATCACGGCCTCCGCCGAGGGCCCGCTGCACCTGGACGAGAAGCTCACGCGCGCCCAGTTCCAGCAGCTGACCGCCGACCTGCTGGAGCGCTGCAAGACGCCGTTCCACAACGTCATCAAGGACGCCGGCATCGCCCTCTCCGAGATCGACCACGTCGTTCTCGTCGGTGGCTCCACGCGCATGCCCGCCGTCGCCGAGCTGGTCAAGGAACTGACCGGCGGCAAGGACGCCAACAAGGGTGTGAACCCGGACGAGGTCGTCGCCATCGGCGCCTCGCTCCAGGCCGGTGTCCTCAAGGGCGAGGTCAAGGACGTCCTGCTCCTCGACGTCACCCCGCTGTCCCTCGGCATCGAGACCAAGGGCGGCATCATGACGAAGCTCATCGAGCGGAACACGACGATCCCGACCAAGCGGTCCGAGATCTTCACCACCGCCGAGGACAACCAGCCCTCCGTGCAGATCCAGGTCTACCAGGGCGAGCGCGAGATCGCGGCGTACAACAAGAAGCTCGGGATGTTCGAGCTGACCGGTCTGCCGCCGGCCCCGCGCGGTGTCCCGCAGATCGAGGTCTCCTTCGACATCGACGCCAACGGCATCATGCACGTCACGGCGAAGGACCTCGGCACCGGCAAGGAGCAGAAGATGACCGTCACCGGCGGCTCCTCGCTGCCGAAGGACGAGGTCGACCGCATGCGCCAGGAGGCCGAGCAGTACGCGGACGAGGACCACCGCCGCCGCGAGGCCGCCGAGGCCCGCAACCAGGGCGAGCAGCTCGTCTACCAGACGGAGAAGTTCCTCAAGGACAACGAGGACAAGGTCCCGGGCGAGATCAAGACCGAGGTCGAGGGCGCGATCGGCGAGCTGAAGGAAGCCCTCAAGGGCGAGGACACCGCCGAGATCCGCACCGCCACCGAGAAGGTCGCGGCCGTCTCCCAGAAGCTGGGCCAGGCCATGTACGCCGACGCCCAGGCCGCTCAGGCCGCCGGCGGCGAGGCTCCGGGCGCCGGCGCCAAGGCCGCCGACGACGACGTGGTGGACGCCGAGATCGTCGACGACGAGCGCAAGGACGGTGCCGCGTGACGGAGGAGACCCCGGGCTTCGAGGAGAAGCCCGACGTCCCCTCCGGCGCCACCCCTGAAGACGCCGAGCCGCAGGCCGACTCCTCCGCCGCGGCGGAGGAGCCGGCCCCGGCCGGGGACGAGAACCAGACCGTGGCACTGGTGGCCCAGCTGGACCAGGCCCGCAAGGCGCTCGACGAGCGCACGGCGGACCTCCAGCGGCTCCAGGCCGAGTTCCAGAACTACCGCCGCCGGGTCGAGCGGGACCGGATCGCGGTCAAGGAGATCGCCGTCGCGAACCTCCTGACCGAACTCCTGCCCGTGCTCGACGACATCGGCCGCGCGCGGGAACACGGAGAGCTCGTCGGCGGGTTCAAGTCCGTCGCCGAGTCGCTGGAGACCGTGGCGGCGAAGATGGGCCTCCAGCAGTTCGGCAAGGAGGGCGAGCCCTTCGACCCGACGATCCACGAGGCCCTGATGCACAGTTACGCCCCGGACGTCACCGAGACGACGTGCGTGGCGATCCTCCAGCCCGGGTACCGGATCGGCGAACGCACCATCCGCCCCGCGCGGGTGGCTGTCGCCGAGCCCCAGCCCGGCGCGCAGGCCGCCAAGGGCGACGAGGCGGAGGCCGGCGACGACAAGGAGAGCGGTGGCCCGGACGAGGGCTGAGCTTGACGAGCGGACGAGGAAGGAGGGACGTCGGGGATGAGCACCAAGGACTTCATCGAGAAGGACTACTACAAGGTCCTCGGCGTCCCCAAGGACGCCACCGAGGCCGAGATCAAGAAGGCGTACCGGAAGCTCGCCCGCGAGTTCCACCCGGACGCCAACAAGGGCAACGCCAAGGCCGAGGAGCGCTTCAAGGAGATCTCCGAGGCGAACGACATCCTCGGCGACCCCAAGAAGCGCAAGGAGTACGACGAGGCACGCGCCCTCTTCGGCAACGGCGGCTTCCGCCCGGGGCCGGGCGCGGGCGGCGGCTCCTTCAACTTCGACCTGGGCGACCTCTTCGGGGGCGCCCAGGGCGGCGCCGGCGGTGGAGCCGGCGGCTTCGGCGGCGGACTCGGTGACGTCTTCGGGGGCCTGTTCAACCGCGGCGGCGGCACGGGCACCACCCGGACCCAGCCCCGGCGCGGCCAGGACATCGACACCGAGGTCACCCTGACCTTCACGGAGGCCATCGAGGGCGCGACGGTCCCGCTGCGCATGTCCTCGCAGTCCCCCTGCAAGGCCTGCTCCGGCACCGGCGACAAGAACGGCACGCCGCGCGTGTGCCCGACCTGCGTCGGCACCGGCCAGGTGGCGCGGGGCTCGGGCGGCGGGTTCTCGCTGACCGACCCCTGCCCGGACTGCAAGGGCCGCGGCCTGATCGCCGAGCACCCCTGCCCGGACTGCAAGGGCAGCGGCCGCGCCAAGTCCTCCCGCACCATGCAGGTCCGCATCCCGGCGGCCGTCACCGACGGGCAGCGCATCCGGCTGCGCGGCAAGGGGGCGCCCGGTGAGCGCGGCGGCCCGGCCGGCGATCTGTACGTGCTCGTCCACGTCGACGCGCACCCGGTCTTCGGCCGCAAGGACGACAACCTCACGGTGACCGTGCCGGTGACGTTCGCGGAGGCCGCCCTCGGCGGTGAGATCAGGGTGCCCACGCTGGGCGGCCCGTCGCTCACGCTGAAGCTGCCCCCCGGCACGCCCAACGGACGCACCATGCGGGCGCGCGGCAAGGGCGCGGTCCGCAAGGACGGCACCCGCGGCGATCTGCTGGTCACCGTCGAGGTGAGTGTTCCGAAGGACCTCCCGGGGAATGCTCGGGACGCACTGGAGGCGTATCGCGAGGCGACCGCGGGTGAGGATCCGCGGGCGGAGCTGTTCGAGGCAGCGAAGGGAGCTTGAGAGTGATGGACGGCCGTCGGCGCAATCCGTATGAACTGACCCAGGAGACCCCGGTCTACGTCATCTCGGTGGCGGCTCAGCTCTCCGGCCTGCACCCGCAGACCCTGCGCCAGTACGACCGCCTGGGGCTGGTGTCCCCGGACCGCACCGCCGGCCGGGGCCGCCGCTACTCGGCCCGCGACATCGAACTGCTGCGCACGGTACAGCAGTTGTCCCAGGACGAGGGCATCAACCTGGCGGGCATCAAGCGGATCATCGAGCTGGAGAACCAGGTCGTGGCCCTCCAGTCCCGCATCGCGGAGCTGGAGTCGGCCCTCGACGGCGCGGCGGCGACCATGCGACAGCGCGAGGCGGCCGTCCACGCCTCCTACCGGCGCGACCTGGTGCCCTACCAGGAGGTCCAGCAGACCAGCGCCCTGGTCGTGTGGCGGCCGAAGCGACAGCAGTCCCAGGACTGACGACGCGACAGCACGCCCGAAGGGGCCCGGAGGCCGATGCCTCCGGGCCCCTTCGGGTTCTTCGGGCTTCGCGTGCTCCGGGCCCTTCGCGTGCTCCTGCTCCGGGCCTTCAGGTGCTCCGGGCCCTTCGTGTTCGCTTCGTGTTCTCCCGGCCGGGCGGCCGCCGCCCCGCCGCCCCGCCGCCCCGCGCGGGGCCGGGGCGCCGGACGTGCGAGGTGCGGTGCCGGGCTGCCGGACGCGCGGGCCCCGGAGCCGGCACCGGGGTCGGCCCGCACCGGCTCCGGAGCTGGCCGACTTCGTGCGGCCCTCTGTTCGGGCGGGGGCGGTCGGGCGGTCCGCCGTGATGACGGTCCGTGAAGGCCGGAGAGGGCTGTGCGGTTGTTGGCGAATGTGTGAACTCGTGTCGCGTGGAGGGTCCGTAAAGGGGTTTTGGAGGGTTTCCGCCCCGTCTCCATGTGTCTTCACGCGCTAAGCGGAGTGTGATGTTGTCACTTCGTTAAGTAGTACGGCTTGACGCCGATGGTCGCCGCCGCGTTGGCTTTTGAGCCACCTGGGACAACATGTCGCACCCATGTCCGGAACGCACCTGAAGTGAGCCCTCGAATGCGTCGTATCGCCATAGCCGTGGCTGCCTCCACGATGTCCCTCTCACTCGCGGGATGCGGGATGCTGAGCGCGACGGAGGACAGCGGCGAAGCGACACCGACGAAGAGCAACGACATCACCATCGGCGTGCTGATGCCGGAGAAGACGAACACCCGTTACGAGGAGTTCGACTACCCCATCATCAAGGCGAAGGTCGCCGACCTCACCAACAACAAGGGCAAGACGGAGTACGCCAACGCGGACTCGAAGAGCGAGACGCAGATCTCCCAGATGGAGCGGATGATCGACGAGGAGATCGACGTCATCCTGCTCGACGCCGTCGACTCGCGCGCCATCGCGGACACCGTGAAGAAGGCCAAGGACGCCGGCATCCCGGTCATCGCCTACGACCGGCTGGCCGAGGGCCCGATCGACGCGTACGTCTCCTTCGACAACGAGCTGGTCGGCCAGGTGCAGGGCCGCACCCTGGTCGAGGCGATCAACACGCCCAGCACCGCCGACAAGATCGTCATGATGAACGGTTCGCCGACCGACCCGAACGCCAAGCAGTTCAAGGACGGCGCCATGTCGGAGCTGAGCGGCCGGGTGACGATCTCCGAGTCCTACGACACCAAGGACTGGAGCCCGAAGATCGCCCGGTCCAACATGGCCGAGGCGATCGAGAAGATCGGCAAGGGCAACATCGCGGCCGTCTACTCCGCCAACGACGCCATGGCCGGCGGCATCATCGAGGCCCTGCGCGCCGCGGGCGTCGAGGAACTGCCGCCGATCACCGGCCAGGACGCTGAGCTGCCCGCGGTGCAGCGGATCATCAGCGGTGAGCAGTACATGAGCGTGTACAAGCCCTACCCGCAGATGGCGGAGGCGGCCGCGGAGATGGCCGTCGCCAAGGTCCAGGGCCGCGACATCGAGTTCGACGCCCTGACCCGCGACAAGATCGACAGCCCCACCGACAAGGAGATCCCGGCCCAGCTGGTCACCGTGGTGGCGCTGACGAAGAAGAACATCAAGGAGACCGTCATCGCGGACGGCATCTACAAGCCGTCCGACATCTGCACCGCCAAGTACGCGGCCGCCTGCCAGGCCCTCAAGCTGAACTGACCGGCGCGAGCCGGGTCGGGACGGCGGGCGGGTCCCGGTCCCGGCCCCCAGCCCCCCGCAGGACCCGTACCGGGCCCTCGGGCGGCCCCGGGAGCCCGGCGTGGCCCGGGGCGGCCTGGCGGCTGCCCGCGCGCGACGCCGGGCCGTGTCCGGGCGGAGCGGCCTTCCCCACCCCTCCCCGCTTCCCGTCCCTCCCCGCCCCTCGCTTCCCCCCCGTCCCCCCGGCTCCTTCCGCCCCTCCCCGCGAACGCCTCCCTCGTGCCCCGGGTACCGCCCTCCGCGCGGGCCGTCCGGGCGTTCCGTTGCCGCCGTTGACCCCGTTCGGCGGGCCGGGTGCGGCGCGACGGGTCCGCGGCCGCGCCGCACGCCGGTTCCCGGACGTGCGGACGGCGCGCCCCGCCCGCCGGCGCCGACCGCACGCGTGCGCGCGGTGGAGCCGCCGTGAGGGGGTATCAGGGGCGGGGTGCGACGCGGTCGGCCCCCGGTGGGTTGCGGGGCGCACGGGCGTGCGAAGACGTGCACGGGTTCCCGCCGGACGTCCGCGGGGAGCATCAGCTTGTTGCAAAGCGAGGGGCGGAGGCCGGGAGGAACCCGCGTAAATGGGCGGAATTCAAAAGGATCGCGGGGAGGAGCCGTGTTGCGGAGCCGGTCCGGGGCCGCGCATAGTTGCGCTGCGGAAAACGCGGACAACGCGGGAAACGCGGGAAACGCCGAAAACACGAACGACGCGCGACACGCGGACGGCGGGGGTGGGATGGCCGATGGCCGGGCACGGGGCGGAGGAGCATCCTCACGGTGCTGACCGACTGTGCGAGGCCGGGGACCGCGTGTACTCCCGGGCCGTACGGCGGGGCCGGGTGCCGCGCCGGGACGCCGAGCCGGTGCCCTGTCTGCTGGACCTCGCCCTGCTGCACCCCGACCCCGACGACATGGACTGGCTGGTCCCGACCTCCCCGCAGGAGGTCATGACCCGACTGCTGCGCGGACTCTACGACGAGGTGAGCGCCAGTCGGCTGCGGATGGGCTCGGCGGTCGCCGCCTTCGAGTGGTACGCCGGGCTCGGCGGGCCCACGCCGGGCGGCCCGGCCGGGGAGGGCGCGGCGATCCGCGTCCTGGACGGCGCCTCCCGCATCCAGGCGGCCCTCGACGAGGCGACGGAGGCGTGCACCACCGAGGTGCTGACGGTGCAGCCCGGCGGCATCCGGCGCGAGCACGAACTGTCGGAGGGGCTGCACCGGGCGCTCGCCCTGCGCGGGCGGGGCGTGCGGATGCGCGACCTCTACAACCACGTCGCCCGGCACGGCCAGGGCCTGCTCAACTACCTGGAGCTGATGGGCGACGCGGTCGAGGCCCGCACCCTCGACGAGGTCGTCGACCGGCTGATCCTGTTCGACCGCACGGTCGCGTACATCCCCGCCAACGCCGACCGCACGATGGCGCTGGAGCTGCGCCACCCGGCCCTGGTCGCCTACCTGGGCACGGTCTTCGACCGGCTGTGGCGGCTGGCGGTCCCGCTGACCGCCGCGCTGCCCGACACCCGTGTGGAGGGCGTCTCGCACCGGGAGCAGTCCATCGCCGCACTGCTGGCGGAGGGGCACCAGGACGCGGTGATCGCCGAGCGCCTCGGCATCAGCGTGCGCACCTGCCGCGCGCACATCGCCCGCCTCTCGGAGACGCTCGGGGCGGTCAGCCGTACCCAGTTGGGCGTGCGCATCGCCCAGGTCGGCCTCGACGTGCCGCGCGCCGCGGACCCCGCTCAGCCCTCCGGGTCGAGGATCCCCGAGCGCCCGATGAGGTAGCCGAGCTGGGCGCGGCTCTCGCTGCCGAGGGTGACGGCGAGCTTGGCGATGTGCACCCGGGCCGTACGGACGTTCATGCCGAGGCGGTCGGCGATGACGGAGTCGGTGTGGCCCTCGACGAGGAGGGCCGCGATGGCGCGCTGGCGCGGGGTGACGCCGTTGCGGCTGGGCCGGGTGACCGTCTCGGGATACATGGGGGTGGCCAGGCGCCACAGCCGGTCGAAGACCGTGACCAGGAAGGAGAGCAGCGCGGGGTGGCGGATCTCGAGGGCGAGGCTGCGGTCGGCGTTGGCGGGGATGAACGCCACCGTCCGGTCGATCAGGAGGAGCCGGTCGGTGATCTCGTCGAGGGTGCGGGCCTGCGCGTCGCCCCGCAGCTGCTCGTAGCGGGACAGCACGAGGGGCCGGTACCGCTGCGTGTGCTGGTACAGGGTGCGGATACGGCCGCCGCGGTCGAGGAGCGCCTGGTCGCGGCGCATGGCGACGGCCTGGGCCGCCTCGTCGCGGGCGCCCGTGCAGTGGCTGCTGGGCTGGATGCACAGGACTTCCCGGGACGCCTCGCCCATGGCGTCGGTGATGGCCTGGTTGATCTGCTCCGTGCCGCTCAGGATGCGCAGGGCCGACGCCTCCGCGTCCGCGGTGCACCGCCCGTCGATCCGCGTCAGTGGCTCGAACTCCGCCAGCAGCAGGGTCTCGCGCCGTCGTTCCTCGGCGACGCGGGCCGCCGAGGCGCGCAGGAACCGGTGCAGTGCGGTGGCCGGGGCGACGGGTCTCAGGACCCGGGGTTCGCAGGGGTCCGGGTGCAGCAGGCCGAAGCCGAGCAGGCAGGGGGCCTCCTCCTCGGCGTCCTTGCCGGTGACGTGTCCGTCCCGCAGGGCCCGCGCGTACAGCTCCAGGCCCGCGGCGCACAGCTCCTCCACGCCGTGCTCCGGGTGCGGCGGCGTGTCCACCGGGTTCACTGCGCGCCGTCCTCCTGCTTGAGGATCCCGGACTGCGCGAGGAGGTAGCCGAGTTGGGCGCGGCTGCCGCTGCCCAGCGTCGAGGCGAGCTTGGCGATGTGCGCGCGGCAGGTGCGGACGTTCATGCCGAGCCGGCGGGCGATCGCCTCGTCGACGTGGCCCTCCACCAGGAGCTTGGCGATGGAGTGCTGGATGTCGGTGATGCCGTCCGGCGCCGGTTCGTAGGGGGCGCCCGCGCTCAGGGGCACGGCGCGGCTCCACATGAACTCGAAGACCTTGACCAGGTAGCGGACGAGGCCGGGGTGGCGCAGTTCGAGCGCGACCTGCCGGTCGTCGCGGGTGGGGATGAAGGCCACGGTCTCGTCGCAGATGATGAGGCGTTCGACGAGCTCGTCGATGGTGCGGTACTCCACCTTGCCGTCGGTGAACTGGGCCACGTAGGCCAGCGTCTCGGGGCTGTGCCGGGCCGTGTGCTGGTACAGGGTCCGGATGCGCACCCCGCGGTCGGTCAGCGGCTTGTCGCGGTCGAGGGCCTGTTCGAGGGTGTGTTCCAGCCGCCGCTGGCCGGGCTGGACGGTGAGCATCTCGGACCGGCACTGTGCGGTGGCGAGGTCGAGGGCGGCGTTGATCCGGTCGAAGCCCTCCAGGACCGTGATGGAGTGCGTGGAGGCGGTGGACTGCGCGCTCAGCGCCATGAAGGGTTCGAAGGCGTCGGCGATCTCGATCGACGCCCGCCGGTGCTCGCTGATCTCGCGTTCGATGGGGTTCAGGCGCTGGGCCAGGGCGACCGCCGGTGGTACGGGCCGCAGCCAGTCGGCGTCGTCGGGGTCCGGGTGCAGGAGGGCGAACTCCCTCAGGCACGGAGCGGGTTCCACGTCCGCGCGGGTGATGCGCCCGGCCCGGAGGGCCTGCGCGTACAACCGGGCGCCGGCCTCACACAATTCGGTCACCGCATGGGGATGTGTCCCTTTAGTCCCGATAGTTGCCAAATTTCCACCCCCCAGGGTCCTGAACATGCAGGAACATGATGCACCGATCGTGTGGCCACGACGTGCCCGAATGAGCCATCGTCTTACTCGACGGGGGAAGAGGTGACCATCAAGTGAGGACGAAGCCGACTATGGGCAAGAGAAAGCTTCGCTCGGTTCTTGTCGCCGCCTTCTCTGCCGCCGTGGCCTTCGGAGTGCTGAGTGGCCTCGCGGGTGCGGAGAGCGACGCCCTGGCGGACAGCAGTTGGGGTGTGAAGCAGCCGAGCACCGCCGTCGCCGGCGACAGCAGCTGGGGCATCGTGACGCCGACCGGCGCGGACGACAGCAGTTGGGGCTGACGGGCAGATGACGACTCCTCCTGACGACCGCTCCTTCCGACGCGAGATGGCCACGGCCTACCGCTCCGGCTGGCACTTCATCGACCTGGTCACCGCCATCCCCCACAGTGGTGACTCGTTGATGGTGACGGTGTTCGGGGAGCCGGTCGTCGTGACCCGGGACGAGGACGACGACGTACGCGCGTACCGGTGCCTGCGACGGCCCCGAGGAGCCCCCCAGCCCGTACGGTGCGCCATCCGGTACGGAATGATCTTCGTCAACCTGGACCAGCGGGACCACCACCTGGCGGAGTCGGCGAGCCCGGCCGTGCCCAGGACCATCTCAGCCACCCCCCGCAGTGCCTGACGCGATTCCCCCGTCGTAACAGATCGCGCAGGTACTTCCCCCCGCAGCGGCGTCACCGTGACCTGAACACGGTGACGCCGCTGTCGTTCGCGGGGATATTTCCGGTTATCGGACCGCGGCGAGGTGGCCGGAAGCCGCCGGTGTGGTTCACGTCATCCGCCGGCCGGCACCGGGCCGCGTCGGCGGGCCCGTCGCCCGCTCGGCGTACCGTGCCCCGGCCCTCCGGCCCGTGGCGCCTGCCCCGGCCCGCCGTGCCCGGCGCGTCGCGGCCCGTCTCCCGCCCGACGCTCCGGGCCCCCGGCCCGCCGTGCTTGGCGCATCGTGCCTCGTCCCCGGCCTGCCGTGCCCGGCGCACCGCGCCTCGTCCCGGGCCCGCCGCGCCCGTCGCCCCCTCGGTCCTGCCCCCCAGCCCCTCCTGCCCTCAGCCTCGGCCCATCGCCCGGGTCAGCTCGATCTCGATCACCACGCGCGTGGGATTGGGGCGCGGGCTCCGGCCGTAGCGCTCCGCGTAACGGCGTTCCGCCTCCGCGACCCGGTCCGGCTCGGCGCGGACGAGGGCCCGGCCCTCCAGCGTGGCCCAGCGCCGGCCCTCCACCTGGCACACCGCGACCCGGGCGCCCTCCGCGCCGGCCGCCAGGACGTTGCGCACCTTCGTGCTCGCCCGGTCCGCGATCACCCGGGCGAGCCGGTTCCCGGGGTCGTACGTCACTCCGACCGGGACGACGTGCGGAGAGCCGTCCGGGCGTGGTGTGGTCAGGGTGCACAGGTGTTTTTCACGCCAGAAGTCGAGGTACGGCGCGTCGGGGGCGCCCGGGTCCTGGGGGTATGCGGCCATGGCTGGAACCTAACCCCCGGGAGACTCCCGGACACAACCTTGAGTGGAATAGACTCAAGTTTATGTACGCTGACAGAGTCAGTGACGACGGCTGACACGCAAGGAGGAGACAGCGACCGTGGACGCAGAGCTGACCAACCGGAGCCGAGAAGCCATCCAGACCGCCGGCAACAAGGCCCTGTCCGCAGGACACCCCGACCTCACCCCGGCACACCTGCTCCTCGCGCTGCTCCAGGGGCAGGAGAACGAGAACATCGTCGACCTGCTCGCCGCCGTCGGCGCCGACCAGGCCGCCGTGCGCACGGGCGCCGAGCAGGTGCTCGGCTCGCTGCCCAGCGTGGCCGGGTCCACCGTCGCGCCCCCGCAGCCCAACCGCGAACTGCTCGCCGTGATCGCCGACGCCCAGGAACGCGCGCGGGAACTCGGCGACGAGTACCTCTCCACCGAGCATCTGCTCATCGGGACCGCCGCGAAGGGCGGCCGGGCCGGCGAGGTGCTCGACCGGCAGGGCGCCACCGCGAAGAAGCTGCTGGAGGCCTTCCGCAAGGCCCGCGGCGGACGCCGGGTGACCAACGCCGACCCCGAGGGGTCGTACAAGGCGCTGGAGAAGTTCGGCACCGACTTCACCGCCGCCGCCCGCGAGGGCCGGCTCGACCCGGTCATCGGCCGGGACACCGAGATCCGGCGGGTCGTCCAGGTACTGTCCCGCCGCACGAAGAACAACCCGGTCCTCATCGGCGAGCCCGGCGTCGGCAAGACCGCCGTCGTCGAGGGGCTCGCCCAGCGGATCGTGAAGGGGGACGTGCCCGAGTCCCTCCGCAACAAGCGGCTCGTCTCGCTCGACCTCGGGGCCATGGTCGCCGGGGCCAAGTACCGCGGCGAGTTCGAGGAGCGGCTGAAGACCGTCCTCGCCGAGATCAAGGACTCCGACGGGCAGATCATCACCTTCATCGACGAGCTGCACACCGTCGTGGGCGCCGGCGCGGGCGGCGACTCGGCGATGGACGCGGGCAACATGCTCAAGCCGATGCTCGCCCGCGGTGAGCTGCGCATGGTCGGCGCGACGACCCTGGACGAGTACCGCGAGCGGATCGAGAAGGACGCGGCGCTGGAGCGGCGATTCCAGCAGGTCCTCGTCGCCGAACCGTCCGTCGAGGACACCATCGCCATCCTGCGCGGCCTCAAGGGCCGGTACGAGGCCCACCACAAGGTCCAGATCGCCGACAGCGCGCTGGTCGCCGCGGCCACCCTGTCCGACCGGTACATCACCTCCCGCTTCCTGCCCGACAAGGCCATCGACCTCGTCGACGAAGCGGCCTCCCGGCTGCGCATGGAGATCGACTCGTCCCCCGTCGAGATCGACGAGCTCCAGCGCGCCGTCGACCGCCTGAAGATGGAGGAGCTCGCCCTCGACAAGGAGACCGACCCCGCCTCCCGCGAGCGCCTGGAGAAGCTGCGCCGCGACCTCGCCGACAAGGAGGAGGAGCTGCGCGGCCTCACCGCCCGCTGGGAGAAGGAGAAGCAGTCCCTCAACCGGGTCGGCGAGCTGAAGGAGCGGCTCGACGACCTGCGCGGCCAGGCCGAGCGGGCGCAACGCGACGGCGACTTCGACACCGCCAGCAAGCTGCTGTACGGCGAGATCCCGACCCTGGAGCGCGACCTGGAGGCCGCGTCCGAGGCCGAGGAGGAGGCCGCCAAGGACACCATGGTCAAGGAGGAGGTCGGCTCCGACGACATCGCCGACGTCGTCGCCTCCTGGACCGGCATCCCGGCCGGCCGCCTCCTGGAGGGCGAGACGCAGAAGCTGCTGCGCATGGAGGACGAGCTGGGCAAGCGGCTCATCGGCCAGGGCGAGGCCGTCCGGGCCGTGTCCGACGCCGTACGCCGCTCGCGGGCCGGCATCGCCGACCCCGACCGCCCGACCGGCTCCTTCCTCTTCCTCGGTCCGACCGGCGTCGGCAAGACCGAGCTGGCCAAGGCCCTCGCCGACTTCCTCTTCGACGACGAGCGGGCCATGATCCGCATCGACATGTCGGAGTACGGCGAGAAGCACAGCGTGGCCCGGCTCGTCGGCGCCCCGCCCGGCTACGTCGGCTACGAGGAGGGCGGCCAGCTCACCGAGGCCGTGCGGCGCCGGCCGTACAGCGTGGTGCTGCTGGACGAGGTGGAGAAGGCGCACCCGGAGGTCTTCGACATCCTGCTCCAGGTCCTCGACGACGGGCGCCTCACCGACGGACAGGGCCGCACGGTCGACTTCCGCAACACCATCCTGGTGCTGACGTCCAACCTGGGCAGCCAGTACCTGGTCGACCCGCTCTCCACCGAGGCCGAGAAGAAGGAGCAGGTCCTGGAGGTGGTCCGGGCGTCCTTCAAGCCGGAGTTCCTCAACCGGCTCGACGACCTGGTCGTCTTCTCGGCGCTGAGCAAGGAGGAGCTGGCCCGGATCGCGCGGCTCCAGATCGACCGGCTCGCCAAGCGGCTGGCCGAGCGCCGGCTCACCCTGGAGGTCACCGAGGAGGCCCTCGCCTGGCTCGCCGACGAGGGCAACGACCCGGCGTACGGCGCCCGGCCGCTGCGCCGCCTCGTCCAGACCGCCATCGGCGACCGCCTCGCCAAGGAGATCCTCGCGGGCGAGGTCAAGGACGGCGACACGGTCCGGGTCGACGCCTTCGGGGACGGCCTGATCGTGGGCCCCGCGCCGACCGGAAAGACCCTCTGACCGGCGTCCGGGGCCGACCGGACGCACGCCCTGAGCGGAATTCCGCCAACCGGAGGTGAACCCTCGGGGCGGGGGTTGCCACCCCCCGCCCCGCATGGGGGAGGATGGCCAGATCCGTACGAAGGGAAAATCACGGTGACCATCGACCCGTCCTCGATTCCGAACTTCGGGGGCCAGCCCGAGCCGCAGCCCCAGGGACCGGCGGGCCCCGTCGTTCCGGATCAGGACCTCGTGAAGCAGCTCCTCGACCAGATGGAGCTGAAGTACGTCGTCGACGACGAGGGAGACCTCGCGGCGCCGTGGGAGGAATTCCGCACGTACTTCATGTTCCGCGGCGAGGGCGACCAGGCGGTCTACTCGGTGCGCACGTTCTTCGACCGTCCGCACCAGATCGACGAGAAGCCCCAGATCCTGGAGGCCATCGACGACTGGAACCGCCGCACCCTGTGGCCCAAGGTCTACACGCACACCCACGACGACGGCACCGTCCGCCTCATCGGCGAGACGCAGATGCTGATCGGCGCCGGCGTCAACCTCGAGTTCTTCGTCTCCTCGACGGTGAGCTGGGTGCGCGCCTCCATCGAGTTCGACAGGTGGCTCGTGGAGCAGCTGGGCCTGGAGTCCTCGGTCGACGAGGCGGACAAGCCCGAGGACGACGACAAGTCCGGCGACGAGTAGCCGACCGCCCCCGGCGAACGGCGCCCGTCGCACGCCCCAGGCGAACGAGAGCCCGGCCAGGGCCGCGACCCATCAGGGCCGCGCGCCAGGGCCGGGCTCTCGCCGTGCGGGGCCTCGGTCCGGTCGCCCACAGGCTGTGGACGACGGGTGCCTCGCCGGGCGCGGCTCAGCTCCCGCCCGTCCAGTGCTTCTGGAGCCTCGCCACCGCCTCGTCCCGGGTCATCCCCGCCACGACGTCCTCGCCGACGCCCACCCGGTGGATGAGCAGGTGCACCAGATCGGCGGGGAGCGCCTCGCGCGGCGGCTGGGGAGCGCCCCGGTCGGGCAGCTCGCCCCGCTGCGCGCAGGCCCAGAACTCGTCCTCGGTCACGTCCAGTTGGTCCCGCAGGATGTGCCGCCACATCGCCGTGCCGTACGCGGTGCGGTCGACCGGGTGCGGGATGCGGGTACGCAGGACCCGGCCGTCGTGCAGGGTGAGTTCACAGGTCACGTGATGGGTGCCGGTCGGCGCGGACGTCTCCCGTCCCGATCTGAACGGCGCCGCGTTGCGCAGGAGCAGCTACAGCAATCAGGCGGGCGGCGACTGCGTGGAGGTGGCCGACGGGTTCCGGGGAGCCGTCGTCCCGGTCCGTGACAGCAAGGTCCCGCAGGGTCCGGCGGTGTGCTTCGCGACCGCCGCCTGGACGTCCTTCAAAGGCGAGTTGAAGTCCGGGGACCGCCGCCTCTGAGGCGGCCGGGAGCCGGTCGCCGTCCGCGTCCCGGGCTCACCGGGCCCTTGTCCGCGAGGGCCCGGCGAGCCGCTGACCTCCTGAAAGAACCGGGGGAAAGAACTGCCCACCCACCCACCCTCCCCGGCCGCGAAGCCCGCGTCACCCGTCCGGGTGACCGGCTTGCGGGGGCGGGACACGGGCGGTTACGTTCGCCGCACAACCCCACACAGACGACGGCCCCCGGCCGGGACGGCAATCCCGATCGAGGGCCTGACCGATCAGGAAGAAACCCGCTTCCCGATGGCTGACTCGCAGTCTAACGCGCGCCTGCGCGCCGACGCCGGAGCTCCGACGTCCGGCGTGATCCACGTCCGCACCCGCCTCACGGCCGACTTCACGGTGATCTCCAACGCCCTCGCCCAGCGGCGCGGCAGCGCGGTCACGATCGGCGTCGCGGCCTACATCGCCTCCCTGCCCGACGGCTCCCCCGTGAGCATCGCCGCCCTGTGCGAGCACTTCAGCGAGGGGGAGATCCTCATTTCGCGGGCGCTCAGGGAACTGGAGGCGGCCGGACACCTGGAACGCCGCCGCGAGCGAACACCCTCCGGCCAGGTCCGCACCCGGACGTACTTCTACGACGTGCCCGGCGGCGCCCCGCATCCCGACGGACCCCCCGAGCCTCCCGGGCCACCCCGGCCCCGGAGGAAGCCCGCGACGGCGACCCCGCCGGCACCAGCGGCCGTACGGCAAACCGCGCGGCCCCCCGTACCGGCCGAACCCGACCCCCAGGCCCCGCTCGCCGGGTTTGATCCCCCGGCCTTGCTCGCCGAGGCCGAGCCCTCGACCCCGCTCCCGCTCGCTGAGGTCGAGCCCTCGGCCTTGCTCGCCGAGCTTGACCCCCCGGCCCCGCTCGCCGAAGCCGACCCCCGAGCCGTCGCCGTACTCGCCGGCCTGCGCCGGGTCGACCCCCGCCTCATCCTGTCCGAACGGGAGGTGGCCCGCCTCGCCCCTGCCGTCGGCCGGTGGCTCGCGGCGGGCCTGCTGCCCACCCACATCACGGACCACCTCACCGCCGGGCTCCCGTCCCCGCTGCTGGCCCGCCCCGTCGGCATCCTCGCCTACCGGCTCGGGGAGACGCCCCTGCCGCTGCCGGCCAGGGGCGCGGAGCCTCCCGTACGCCCGGCGGTCGTACCCCGGGTGGACTGCGACGGCTGCGAGCGGCCGATGCGCACACCGGGACACGTCCGCTGCCGCGACTGCCGCGCCGAGGACGAACTCCGCGCGGCGGGCTGAGCGTGGGACCTTCCTGCATGCGCACACGTTCTCCCGTGGAACGACGGAGACAGGTCGGCCCCAGGACCTGTCCGGACCGAACCCACAGCCGTATCACCAGGCCCGGTGACGTGGCACTGTCCGCCGTATCCTGACCACACGGGAAGGAGCCGTTCATGAGCGTCGACGCAATCGTGCACACCGAGTTCCCCAAGGGATACACGGTCCTGTTCGGAGCCGACGGAAAGGTGATCATGACTCCGCAGAGCTTCGAGCACTCCAGCACGATCAAGTCGATGCAGTACGACACGATCGTGTCCCTCGGACGCCACGCGAAGGTCACTTCCGACGTCTACATCGACTTCCCCGCCGACGAGAACTCCGCCCCTGATCTGGCGATCCTCCGAGAGGACGCCCGCCGGGAGGGCAAGCGCTACAGCTTCGAGGACGTCCTGCTGATCTCCGAGGTCGTCTCGACCTCCTCCGCGCGCAAGGACTACGACGACTGCACCGCGAAGTACGGCCGGTACGGCATCCCCGCCTACCTGGTCGTGGACCCCTACGCTCAGGAAGTCGTCCTCCACAGCCAGCCGACCGCCACCGGCTACATCGCGGCGCACACGCACAAGTACGGCACGGGCAAGCTCCCCATCCCCCTGGCCGACGGCCGCACCTTCACCCTCGACCTCGACGAACTCCCGCACCCGGAGCCCGAGATGGACGCCCGCTGACGAAGGGTTCCGGCGCGGCCGTGGCGGAGCCGCTCCCCGATACGCCTACCAGCACATGAGGCAGCGGCGCTCTCAAAGGTCCAGGAGAGATCTGATCTGAGTACACGTACTCAGACGCCGTGTGTCCGATACGGATGGGCCATGTGATGCAGCGGCGTTACGGTGCGTATCAGTCATCGGAGGATGCGGTGACCGACACGGATCCGCTCGGCGGCGCACCAGCACGACACGGGGAGGCACCACGCATGGCGTGGGAGGAGTGGGAGCAGCTCAAGGCCGCGGCGGCCGAGCGGCACACCACGCAGATGCAGCTCAACCAAATGCCGGCCGACCAGGGAGGCAGCGCTGGTGGCGGGGGGCCGTGGGGCAGCGGCGGCGGTTCCGACGGGATGCGATCCGACAAGTCGGTGTGGAGCAAAGCGGGGACGAGTGTGGGGGGACTGCGGGAGCCCATCACCAAGGCGCTGGCGAGTATGGCAGACGGTCAGACAGGACTCGGTAAGGATTCCGAGTGCCTCACCGCTGCGGCTCAGTTGGAGGTTTACGGCTCCTGGAAGCGCTATCTCCAGGATGTGAGCAAGCGGTGCGGCAAGCTGGCTGAGCTGTTCGAGAAGGTGGGCAGCGACCAGCTGAAGACCGATGAGGCGATCAAGGCTGAGATCGCTGGGCTGAAGGTTCAGTACGAGGACACTTCCGCCGTCGGCGGTAAGTCCGAAGGTCGGTGATCGGGCGCCATGGATTACACGACGCTCAGGGCCCTCAAGCCGTCCGAGTTCGCGGATGCCGCGGACGGGTACCGCACAACGAGTGACATGGCCGGCGCCGCCAAGGACTGCATCGAAAACCAGATCGCCGCGGCCATGCGTGGGTCCTTGAAGGGCGAGGCCGCCGACGCGGCACTGGTCCAACTCAAGGAAGCGGCCGAGAACTTCCACTACACCCAGGTCGAGTGTGGTCTGATCAGCACGGCACTCAACGGCTTCTCGTACGACCTGGAAGCAGCCAAGAAGAGGCTGGATATCGCGGTCACGGGCGCGCAGGCGGAGGAGTTCACTGTGAACGCCGACGGGTCGATCAGTTACCCATCGGGCGGGGAGGAGACCGACGGCAGACTTCCCGAAGGCGGCACGGTGTCCGGTCTGACGGACCCGACGGCTGCCGCGATCGGCCGCCAGGCGGGCAACGTCGATCCCAATCCCAACCGCCTTCTGGCGCAGGAGTACGCCAACCAGATCGCCACCGCTCTCAAGGAGGCCACGGAGGCCGACGGGAAGTGGGCTCCGAAGCTACGGGCGCTGAAGGCCGACGACGACCTGACCGTCTCCGACCGTGACTGGGCGGACGTGAAGAAGGACACCGACGGTGTCCTCAAGGGTGCCGGAGAATATCTCGAAAGCGTCAAAGAACCACCCAAGAGCGGCAGCCCGGAGGACAACGCCGACTGGTGGAAGAGTCTTACCGCAGAGCAGCAGACGGCCTACCTGACCCTCCATCCGGCTGCCGTCGGCGCGCTCGACGGCCTGCCGGCCGACGTCCGTGACGATGCCAACCGCACGGTTCTGGCGGAAACGCAGGCGAAGTACCAGATGGACCTTGATTCCATTCCTCCCGAGCCTGAGCGCTACATCTACGGCCCTCACGGTGGCTATCCGCGCTTGAATGATGAATGGCAGGAATGGGACGAAAAATACAGTGGCAGAAAAGCTTCTCTGGAAAATACCCTCAAGGGAATGAACGCCATCCAGAGTCGTTTCGATGCCACAGGAAGGGATGGGCTTCCTCCGGCTTATCTTCTTGGCTTCGACGCCAAAGGCAACGGACACGCGATCGTCGCCAACGGAAACCCGGACACGGCGGACCATACGGCAGTATATGTGCCGGGAACGAAATCACGCCTTGAAGGAGCCGGTGGGGACATCGGGCGAATGGCCAGGGTGTGGGCAGAAGCCCACGCAATGAATCCCGGCCAGTCCGTGTCCACGATTACCTGGATCGGCTACGACGCCCCGCAGAACATCGCGCCGGAGGCGATGGATGACCACTGGGCGTATGACGGAGCGCCGAAGCTCAACAGATTCCTGGATGGACTCGAGACGGCTCAAGGCGGTCCGGACGCCAGCCACACGACAGTCATCGGCCACAGCTATGGCTCCACGACGGTTGGCGCCGCGTCCATGGCGGAAGGGGGCATGTCGGCGGACGACATCGTCGTGGCCGGCAGTCCTGGCATGCTCGTGGGCGATGCGAATGATCTCGATGTGGGTAAGGATCATGTGTGGTCCGAGGCTGCGACCAGCGACCCTGTGCCGGCTGGTGGCAAGGTGGCCCGCCTCGGCGGTGAAAAATGGGACGTCGAGACCTGGAACGGAATCCCCTTCAATGCCGGGTACGTTCAGGTCATCCCCTCCGACGAAGCCTTCGGCGCCCATCGCATGGACGTGGACACGGGTGGTCACAGTGACTATTGGAATGAAAGCTCACAAAGCCTAAAGAACCAGGCAGCGGTGGTTGCCGGCCGCTACGACAAGGTAGAGGAAGACGATTGATTTCCCCCGACCGCAATCGCCGCCTTCGAGTGCACCGTCTTGGTGCTGCCTTCTTGATCGCTGTTCTTTCTCTCGCCGGAACGGGATGTTCGAGCACAGTGGACCGCAGTGAAAACGCATCTGCAGCTGATGAATCCACCAGCTCCAAGAGTGCCACGCTCGGCGTGGAAGAGGCTCGGGAGAAAGCGAAAGCTGTTTCCAGTCAGATCTACGACATGATTGGCATCAAAGAAGGCAAGGTGACTGAGCCCGGACCCGGTATCGCACCCTGCGAAGAAGATCCTGAGCGCCTGTACAGCACTGTTCACCCATGGTCCGTTTACGGCGTCTCCGAGGACGAACTGAGGGGCGGATTTCAGCGCCTGAAGGACAATCTCCCTGAGCAGGGCTGGAAGATCGTCGAATACGGCCCCAACAACAGCAAGAGCAAGACGTTGGAGATTACGGCCGACTCCAAGACGGAGCCCTTCTCCTTGAACGCCGAGCTGTGGGTGTCGAGCCCTGCAACCGGGACAGAGAAAGACCCTAAAATCTTGTTCAATCTCACATCCGGGTGTTTTCGTGCCCCCGAGGGGACAAATCTTGACCAGGAGTTCTAGCGTTCATAAATGAACGGCTGGTCAAGGGCGCCGGGCGGAAGGCGTCGTCTCATACGCCAGGACCCCCGGTCGCGGCGGCTGAGCCGAGAGCGCAAGCGGCGTGGACAGGATCCAAGCGCGCATCATGGTGGCGCAGGCTACCGATGCTGTCGTACTCCTCGGAGCCGCGATTGCGGTCTCCGCCGCCGTCCGCAGGCGTCGGGCACTCGTGAGGGATACCTGTCCACCGTGTTCCGGCTGTTGCCCGGTGAGGATCCGGAACCCGGCATCAATCGTTGTCGGCCTGCGTGAGCGCTGCGTGACACAGGGGTCGGCAGGCGCTGTGCTCGATCAGGTCGAGTCCTGTCAGTTCTCGTAGTGGTAGCGGCACTGCGCGATCAGGACACTGTCCTCGGTGGCCTTGTAGACCAGTCGGTGCTCGTCGTTGATGCGGCGCGACCAGTACCCCTGGAATCCGTGCTTGAGCGGCTCCGGTTTGCCGATCCCCTCGTTGCCGTTCCGGGCGATGTCCGCGATGAGCGTATTGATGCGCTTGAGGGTCTTCCGGTCCTGGAGCTGCCACCACAGGTAGTCCTCCCAGGCGCGGGAGGAGAAGGTGATCTTCATTCCCGGCCTTTATTCTCCGGTCGCCAGCTCGCGCACGGTGCCGCCGCCGTTTTCCAGTTCGTCGATGGACGCGAGCAGGCGCCGGGCGTTTGCCGGGTTCCGCAGCAGGTACGCCGTCTCCTTCAGGGACTCGTAGTCCTCAAGGGAGACGATGACGACCGGCTCACGCCCGGCCCGGGTGATGACGACCTCTTCGCGGTCGTCGGTGACGGAGTTGAGCACCTCGGCGTACCGCGCGCGCGACTCGGAATACGACATGGTCTTCACGATCGAACCTCCTTCAACGTACAAGAAATTGTACGTGGGCCCTTGTGGTGTGGGCAAGCGCCGGAACAACGGCTGCGATCGGGTGCGCCTTCGGCGCGGAAGTTCCGCGCCGAAGGCGTCGAAGTGGGTGTCGGGGAGGGTCAGGGCCTCGGCGACGGCGTACTGGAACGGGCCGGACGCGACGTACGTCAGGAACTGCTTGGCCGAGCGCACGGCCGAGACCGGCGGGGGCGGGGCCGTCGCCCAGGCGACGCCTCGTTCGCGCACGTATTCGCGTGAGGGTCCACGGAGCTGCATGCTCGAGAGACAGTGGGCTGTTGTGTACACATGAGACACTCGGTACCCTTGGGTGCATGACGCAGCCCATGCCCATAGAGTCGATCCGCGATGTCCGGGCACACCTGGCCGAGGTCGTGGAGCGGGCCGACCGGGACGACGTACCTACCGTCATCACCCGGCGCGGCAAGCAGGTCGCTGCCGTGGTGTCCATCGAAGTGCTGCGCAAGTACCAGGAGTGGGAAGAGCGCGAGATCAACCGGATCATCGACGAGCGCATGACCAACCCGGCACCCGGCATCCCTATCGAGGACATCATGAGGGAGACGCTGGCGCGCAGTGAGTGAGTATCGCACCGTCTTCCGAGCCGAGGCTCAGGCCGAACTCCGCAAGGTGCCGCGAGACATGGCCCTCCGTATTCTGGCCAAGCTGGCTGAGCTGGAGAACGACCCGATGGGGTTCAACACCACGGCCCTCGTCTCCCAGCCCGACCGGCGGCGCCTACGGGTGGGCGACTACCGCGTGATCTACACAATCGACAACGGCGAGCTGGTGGTGTGGGTCGTGCACGTCGGGCATCGCTCCACCGTCTACGACACCTGAGCGCTCCTGACATGGGTCAGTGCGCGAACGCCTTGCGGAGCCGTTCCGCCGCGTCCGCCAGTACCTCGACGCGTTTGCAGAACGCGAAACGGATGTACGGCGCGCCCGCGTCCTTGTGGTCGTAGAAGACCGCGTTGGGGATGGCGACGACGCCCGCGCGTTCGGGGAGGGAGCGACAGAAGGCGATGCCGTCGCTCTCGCCGAGGGGCCGGATGTCGGTGGTGATGAAGTACGTGCCGGCCGTCCGGAACACCTCGAACCCGGCGTCCGCGAGCCCCGTCGCCAGTAGGTCCCTCTTGGTCAGCATGTCGGCGCGGAACGCCTCGAAGTAGCTGTCCGGCAGCGCGAGCGCTTCGGCGACGGCGTACTGGAACGGGCCGGAGGCGACGTACGTCAGGTACTGCTTCGCCGAGCGCACGGCCGACACCAGCGGGGCCGAGGCCGTCACCCAGCCGACCTTCCAGCCCGTGAACGAGAAGGTCTTGCCGGCGCTTCCGATCGTCACCGTCCGGTCCCGCATGCCCGGCAGGGTGGCCAGGGGGACGTGTTCGGCACCGTCGAAGATCAGGTGCTCGTACACCTCGTCGGTGACGACCAGCAGGTCCCGTTCCACCGCCAGTTCGGCGATCGCGGTCAGCTCCTCGCGGGTGAGGACCGTGCCGGTCGGGTTGTGCGGGGTGTTGATCAGCAGGAGGCGCGTGCGGTCCGTCACCGCGTCGCGCAGCTCGTCGAGGTCGAGGCGGAAACGGGCCTGGCCGGGGTCGGCCCGCAGCGTCACCGGCACCCGCGTGGCGCCCGCCATGGCGATGCAGGCCGCGTAGGAGTCGTAGTACGGCTCCAGGGCGACGACCTCGTCGCCCGGCTCCAGCAGGGCCAGCAGGGCGGCGGCGATCGCCTCGGTGGCGCCCGCGGTGACCAGGACCTCGGTGTCGGGGTCGAACGTCAGGCCGTAGCGGCGGTGCTGGTGCCCGGCGACCGCCGCGCGCAGCTCGGGGACGCCGGGGCCCGGCGGGTACTGGTTGCCGCGCCCGTCCCGCAGCGCCCGCACGGCCGCCTCGCGGATCTCCTCCGGTCCGTCCGTGTCCGGGAAGCCCTGGCCGAGGTTGAGCGACCCCGTCCGCAGGGCCAGCGCGGACATCTCGGCGAAGACCGTCGTCCCGAACTCGGCGAGACGGCGGTTGAGGAAGGGGCGTGCGGTGGCGGTCATGCCGGTCATCCTGCGCCCAAGCTCTGGAGTTCCTCAAGTGCGCTTTGGCGGCCGCGGCGGCCGGGCATCCCCCGTGCACGCACCGGTCGTACCGGTTGCGCGAGGCGCCCACGGGGGGCCGCTTCGGGGGATTCGGAAGGAGGGTGGAGCCATGGCAGTCGGCATCATCCTGGCGGTACTCGCAGTCGTCGTCCTGCTGGTGGTCGTCATCGTCACGGCCGTCCGCAGGAGCACCGCCGGACACCGGGGACCGTCCCGGCCCGGCACCCGCTCGCGCGGGGGAGGCGGTGGCGGCAGCAGTGGGGACAGCGGCGGCAGCTGGTGGGCCGCCGGCGGCGGGGCCGCCGTGGCGTGCGGTTCCTCCAGTGACTCGGGCAGCGACTCCGGCGGCTCCCACTCGGGCGGCGGTCACTCCTGCGGCGGCGGATCCTCGTCGTCCTGCGGGGGCGGCTCGTCCTGCGGGGGCGGAGGCGGCGGATGCGGCGGAGGCAGCTGACACGGGGCAGCTGAGCTTCCCCGGGGAAGCCGCATCCGGGCCGCGGGGCCGCCCCCTGACCGAGGGCGCCCGCGGTCGTCCCGCGTCCGGCGGGCGGGACCGGGCGGGACCGCTTCCGGGCCGCTTCCGGGCCGCCCGGCGCGCGCCGGGGTTGAACAGTTGAGCTGTGGAGCCCTCTGAGGGATGGAAACCCCGCGAAGTTGGGTAAAAACGCTGTGGCGTCACCACAGTTCATGATTCCCTCTAAATCACCAACGCAGCCCCTCGGACCCCTCGGACGTCCCGCGCGGACGTCCTCCCCACGCCGGGCCGGCCGGGGCCGACTTCCCCCCGGAGCCACCGGGGGTGTGCCGGACCTTTCCTCTTCTGTGCGTCCTAGCGGAGCCGAGTCATGCTCACGACCCTGAACACCTCCTACACCGACACGTGCGCGGCCGACCTGGCCTGGGCCCTGGGGCGCGAGCCGCTGCCCGCCCTGGCCACGCTCGATCTCGAACTGTCGGGAGCCATAATCGAGTTGAGGCTCCTCGGCGCCTCGCACCAGGTACTGCTGGAGGGGGAGCGGGGCTCCTGTTCCGAGACGGTCGCGTGCATCCCCGGCAGCAGCACCCCCCTCCCGCTCGGCGTCGCCAAACGGGTGGGCGACTGGGAGTACGAGTTCGCGGCCCGCGTCGAGGCGCTCACGCCGGACCGGTTCGCGAGCCGGGCCCAGGAACTGCTGGCCCTGGTCTCCGACCACCCGCACGGCCTCGCGGGCGTCTTCCCGGGCAGCCCGCACGCCTTCACGGCCCTGCTCGCGCAGCGCCACGAGGGCCAGGTGCACTGGCGGACCTGGCACGCCTACCCGCAGGACGGGCACCTGGTGGCGACGAGGACGCGGGTGAGCGCGAGAGTGCCGGCGCCCGTGACCGCCTCAAACCCGCGGCACCCGATCGACCGCGAATCCCACACGTGTGGGTGACAAAAGGTGCCGTAATCGTCACGTAACGTCGCAGTCGTGATCGAACCGCACGCACCGGCCCCGCCCGGCGCGACATCCGGCGGCGCGACGCCCGGCGGCGCGACGCCCGACGGCGCGACGCCCGGCGCGGTGACGCCCGGTGCGGCGTCCGGTGTCCCGCCCGTCGCACCGCACGGTGTTCCGGCCGGCGTCCCCCCGGGCGCTCCGAACTGGTGCGGGCCCACGCGGCTGCCCGTCCGGCCGGGCACCGGGCGGTTCCTGGTGCTCGCGTGCGTGTTCGTCTGCGCGGCCTGCGGTCTGGTCTACGAACTCGAACTGGTCGCCCTCGCCTCGTACTTGATGGGCGACTCGGTCACCCAGGCCTCCGTCGTGCTGTCCGTCGTGGTGTTCGCGATGGGCATCGGGTCCCTCGCGGCCAAACGGCTGCGCCGCCTCGCCGCCGCCGGGTTCGCCGCCGTCGAGGTGGCCCTCGCCCTGGTCGGCGGCTGCAGCGCCATGGCCCTGTACGCCGTGTTCGCCTGGACGGGCGGCTGGGGCGGCCTGTGGGGGGCCGGCCCGCGCGTCCTGCTCGTCGTCTTCTGCCTCGTCATCGGCCTGCTCATCGGCGCCGAGGTGCCGCTGCTGATGGAACTGATCCAGCGCGTCCGCCGCCAGGACGCGGGCGGCGCGGTCGCCGACCTGTTCGCTGCGGACTACGTGGGCGCGCTGGTCGGCGGCCTGGCCTTCCCCTTCCTGCTGCTGCCCTTCCTGGGCCAGCTGACCAGCTCCCTGCTGACCGGCGCGGTCAACGTGATCGCCGGGGGCGCCCTCGTCCTCGGCCTGTTCCGCCGCGACCTGACCCGCCGCGCCCGCCGGCTCCTCCTCGCCGCCGTCGTCACCGTCCTCGCCGTCCTCACCTGCGCCGCCGTCCTCGTCGACGACTTCGAACAGGCGGCTCGCCACGCGGTCTACGGCGACGACGTCCGGGTCGCCCTCCACACCGGCGTCCAGGAGATCGTCCTCACCGGCGGCACCGGTGGCCGCCCCCTCGCCCTCTACCTGGACGGCCGGTTCCGCGGCGGCGGCCACGACTGGCTCCGCCGCCACCGGGCCCTGGTCCGCCCCGCGACGGCCGGCCCGCACGCGCGCGTGCTCGTCCTCGGCGGCGGCGACGGACTGGCCGTCCGCGAACTCCTCGCCCGCCCCGGCACCCGCCGCGTCGACGTCGTCGACCTCGACCCCGCCCTGATCCGGCTGGCCCGCGCCGACCCCGGGCTCTCCCGCCTCAACGGCCACGCCCTCGACGACCCGCGCGTCCGCGTCACCACCGGCGACGCCTTCCGCCAGCTGCGCGGGACCCCGCCGGGGACGTACGACGTGGTGGTCGCCGACCTGCCCGACCCCGGCATGACCGCCGGCACGAAGCTGTACTCCCAGGAGTTCTACGGCCTCGCCCGCCGCGCCCTGCGCCCCGGCGGCCGGCTCGCGGTCCACGCCGGCCCGGTGGGCGTCCGGCCGTACACCTTCTGGACGGTCGAGACGACGATGCGCGCGGCGGGTCTGCGCACCGCCCCCTACCGGGCCGGGGGCGGCGAGGGCTTCGTCCTGGCCGCGGTCGGGACCCGCCCCGGCCTGCGGCTCGGCCCCGGCGAACAGCCACTGCGGGCGGGCCCGGCCGGCCTGCGGGCCTCCACCCTGGTCCACCCGCGCCACTGAAGGGGCCTCGGCCCCGGCGCGCTCGTGCTGTGGGAGAAACCCGCCCCGGTCCGCCCGTGCTGTCGGAGGGGCCTCCACCCCCGGTCCGCCCGCGCCGCTGAAGGGGCCCGCCGGTCCGCCCGCGCTGTGGCAGGGACCTCGGCCCCGGTCCGCCCGCGCCACGACGGGCCCGCCGGGCCGCCCGCGTCGCCGGGCGCGCGCAGGGTACGCCCGCGTCGCAGGGCGCGCGCAGGGTACGCCCGGCCGGTGCGCGGGTGGTGCCGATCCAGGTTTCGGCGGGTGCATTCCCGGACCCGCTGGGTAGGCTCCGGCCTTATGGAGCATGAGGTGTTCGTTCCGGTTCCGGCAGAGCGACTGCGGGCGGCCCTCGCCGACCCCGCGCGGGTGGCCCGGGCCCTCCCCGGCTTCCAGCAGGACGCGGGCACCGAGCCCGTCGCCGGCCGGCTGAAGCTGCGCGTCGGCGGCCACACCGTCACCTACCGCGGCGCCCTGCGCGTCACCGCCCGCGAGGACGGCGGGTACGCCGTCGAGGGCGACGCCACCGAGGCCCGCGGCTCCGGAACGGTCGGACTCGCGCTCACCCTGGGCCTGCGGGACACCGACGGGGCCACCACGCTCCGCTTCGCGGGTACGGCGACGGCGGACGGCCGGATCGCGGAACTCCCGGCGGACGCCGTGCACTCGGCGGCCGTACGCCTGCTGGACCGGTGGGCGGAGAACCTCGGGGCGGAAGCGAAAACGGAAGCGGAGGCACAGGCAGAAGCCGGGGAACCTCCCGCCACGGCCACCGTCACCGAGGCGGAGGCCGTCGCCGAGACCGAGGCCGTCACCGAGACCGGAAGCGAGCCCGAGGTCCCCCCGCCGGGACCCGGCGTTCTGGACTCCGTGAACGGGTCGCTCGACGCGGACGACCTGGACGACGATGTCGAAGACACCGACGGCCTCGAAGACACCGACGACCTCGACGACGTGGAGGACCTCGACGACGTCGAGGACGTGCTCGACGCGGATCCGGCGGACGCGGTCGGCGCCGTCGCCGGGTTCCCTGACCCCGGCGTCCCCCCGGCCGAGGCCGCGCACGCGCGCCGCACGATGATCGGGCGCAGCGCGGAGGAGGTGGACCACGCCCCGCCGCGCGGCCGGTACGCCCCGGTCCCGGCGCCGCAGACGGTCGCCCGGGACGGCGTCCTGCGCTGGGCGGGCCCCGCGGCCGCGCTGGCGGTGGCGTCGGCGATCGTGGTCGGCCGCGCGCTGCGGCGACGCCGGTGACCCGAACGCCGGTGACCTGAACGCCACGGTGACACCCGACGCCCCCTTGATCACCTCGATAGGGTCGTCCCGTGAGTGACGAAGACTTCACGCTGACCGCGGGAGACGCGGAGGTGACCGTCCGGCCCGGCAACGGCGGGCGGGTCGGAGGACTGCGCGTCGGCGGAGCGGAGCTGCTGCGGCAGGGCGACCGCTTCGGCTGCTTCCCGATGGTCCCCTGGTGCGGGCGGATCAGGGACGGCCGCTTCCGGGACGGCGCGGACGTGCGGCAGATGCCGCTCAACGCCCCTCCGCACGCCATCCACGGCACCGTCCGCGACGGCGCCTGGAAGGTGGCCCGCAGGTCGGCGGACGAGGCGGTCCTGACGTACGACCTGGTCGACCCCTGGCCCTGGCCCGGCCGGGTCACGCAGATCATCGCGCTGACCGAGGACGCGCTGACGCTGTCCATGGCGGTGGAGACGCACGGCTCGTCGTTCCCGGCGCAGATCGGCTGGCACCCCTGGTTCAACCGGAACCTCGGCGGCGGGACCAGCGGAACCGGCCAGGCCGGCCAGCCCGCTGGAACCGGCCGGACCACCGAGACCACCGAGACCGGCGCGGCCGGCGCGGCCGTGCAGGTCGCCTTCGACGCCGCCTGGCAGGAGGAGCGCGGCGCGGACCACCTGCCGACCGGCAACCGGATCGAGCCGAGACCCGGCCCCTGGGACGACTGCTTCGGCATGCCCGACGGCGTCTCCGTGTCCCTCACCTGGCCGGGCCGGCTCCGGCTGGAGGTGACGAGCCCCGAGAAGTGGGTCGTCGTCTACGACGAGCAGGAGGCCGCCGTGTGCGTGGAACCGCAGACCGGCCCGCCCGACGGCCTGAACACCCTCCCGCGCCTGGTCACGCCCCTGGAGCCGCTGGAGGCCACGACCACCTGGTCCTGGACCCGCCTCTAAGCTGAGGGGCATGACGGACGACGTACGCGGCGCGCTGCTGCAGCAGATCAAGGACAAGGCCGTGGTGCACGGCAAGGTGACCCTCTCCTCGGGTCTGGAGGCCGACTACTACGTCGACCTGCGCCGCGTCACCCTCGACGGCGAGGCCGCCCCGCTCGTCGGGCAGGTGCTGCTCGACCTGACCGCCGAGCTGGACTTCGACGCGGTGGGCGGGCTGACCATGGGCGCCGACCCCGTCGCCGGCGCGATGCTGCACGCCGCCGCCGCGCGGGGCCGCAGGCTGGACGCCTTCGTCGTGCGCAAGGCGGCCAAGGCGCACGGGATGCAGCGGCGCGTCGAGGGCCCCGACATCAAGGGCCGCCGGGTCCTGGTCGTCGAGGACACCTCCACCACCGGCGGGTCCCCGCTGACCGCCGTGGAGGCCGTGCGGGAGGCGGGCGCCGAGGTGGTGGCCGTGGCGACCATCGTGGACCGGGCGACCGGCGCCGCGGAGAAGATCGAGGCGGGCGCGGGCGTGCCGTACCTGTTCGCCTTCTCGAAGGATGAACTGGGTCTGGACTGACGAGCCGGTATGACCTGGACTTGACCGGCGCACGGACCGGCCGCGCAGGTCTGGAAAGATGGGCGCGACGACGACGTCGAACCCCAAGGTCTAGGTCAGGGCCGTAAGACTCAGAACGCCAACCCGCACACCCAAGGAGCGGACGAATGCCCATCGCAACCCCCGAGGTCTACAACGAGATGCTCGACCGGGCGAAGGCAGGCAAGTTCGCCTACCCGGCCATCAACGTCACCTCGACCCAGACCCTGCACGCGGCTCTGCGCGGCTTCGCCGAGGCGGAGAGCGACGGCATCATCCAGATCTCCACCGGCGGCGCCGAGTTCCTGGGCGGCCAGTACAGCAAGGACATGGTGACCGGCGCCGTCGCGCTCGCGGAGTTCGCGCACATCGTCGCCGAGAAGTACCCGGTCACGGTCGCCCTGCACACCGACCACTGCCCGAAGGACAAGCTCGACGGGTACGTGCGTCCGCTGCTGGAGATCTCCCGCAAGCGCGTCGAGGCCGGCCTCGGCCCGCTGTTCCAGTCCCACATGTGGGACGGCTCCGCGGAGACCCTCGCCGACAACCTCTCCATCGCGCAGGAGCTGCTCGCGAAGGCCCGCGCCGCGCGGATCGTCCTCGAGGTCGAGATCACCCCGACCGGCGGCGAGGAGGACGGCGTCTCGCACGAGATCAACGACTCCCTCTACACCACGGTCGACGACGCGCTGCGCACCGCCGAGGCCCTCGGCCTGGGCGAGAAGGGCCGCTACCTGCTCGCCGCCTCCTTCGGCAACGTGCACGGCGTGTACAAGCCGGGCAACGTCGTGCTCCGCCCCGACCTGCTGAAGGAGCTCAACGACGGCGTCGCCGCCAAGTACGGCCAGCCGGCCGGCAGCAAGCCGTTCGACTTCGTCTTCCACGGCGGCTCCGGCTCCTCCGCGGAGGAGATCGCGACCGCGCTGGAGAACGGCGTCGTCAAGATGAACCTCGACACGGACACGCAGTACGCCTTCACGCGTCCCGTCGTCGACCACATGTTCCGCAACTACGACGGCGTCCTCAAGGTCGACGGCGAGGTCGGCTCGAAGAAGACCTACGACCCGCGGACCTGGGGCAAGCTGGCCGAGGCCGGCATGGCCGCGCGCGTCGTCGAGGCCACGCAGAACCTGCGCTCGGCGGGCACGAGGATCAAGTAACGGCCCGCCGGCCGGGTCCTTCCCGGTCTGCGGCGCCGTACCCCGCGAGCCCGGTGCCTCGGCGCCGGGCTCGCGGTATACCTGGGACCATGCCCGACGTCCGGCTGGCCTCGTCCCGGGGCAAGTGGATCCTGTTCACCACGGTCCTCGGCTCCGGCATGGCGATGCTGGACTCGACCGTCGTCAACATCGCCCTGCCCCGCATCGGCCGCGACCTCGACGCCGACCTCGCCGCCCTCCAGTGGACCTCCAACGCCTACCTGGTGACGCTGGCCGGGCTGATCCTGCTGGGCGGCTCCCTCGGCGACCGGTACGGCCGGCGCAAGGTCTTCGTGGTCGGCGTGGTCTGGTTCGCCGTCGCCTCCCTGCTGTGCGGGCTCGCCCCGAACGCCGGCGTGCTGATCGCCGCCCGCGCCCTCCAGGGCGTCGGCGGCGCCCTCCTCACCCCCGGCTCCCTCGCCCTCATCCAGGCCTCCTTCCACCGCGACGACCGCGGCCGGGCCGTGGGCCTGTGGTCCGGCTTCGGGGGCATCGGAGCGGCCGTGGGGCCCTTCCTGGGCGGCTGGCTGGTGGACGGCCCCGGCTGGCGCTGGGTGTTCCTGCTCAACGTGCCGCTCGCCGCGCTGTGCGTGCCGGTCGCCCTGCGGCACGTCCCCGAGTCGGGCGACGGGACGGCGCACGGCCGCTTCGACGTCCTCGGCGCCGTCCTGGGCGCGGTCGCCCTCGCGCTCGTGACGTACGCGCTGATCGAGGCGGGCGAGGGGTCCGCGGCCGTGGCGGTGGCGGCGGTGGCCGGCCTGGCCGCCGCGGTGGCCTTCGTGCACGTCGAACGGCACCGCCCCGACCCGATGCTGCCGCCCGGCATCTTCGCCTCCCGCCAGTTCACGGCCGTCAACCTGGTCACCCTGTGCGTGTACGCGGCCCTCGGCGGCTTCTTCTTCCTGTCCGCCGTCCAGCTCCAGGTCGTGGCCGGCTACTCCGCCCTCGGCGCGGGTACGGCCCTGCTGCCGACGACCGTCCTCATGCTGCTGCTCTCCGCCCGCTCCGGTCAGCTGGCCGAGCGGATCGGCCCGCGCCTCCCGCTCACCGCCGGCCCGCTGCTGGCCGCGGCCGGGATGCTGCTGATGCTCCGGGTCGGCCCCGGGGCCTCCTACCCCGCCGACGTCCTGCCCGCCGTCCTGGTCCTCGGCCTCGGCCTGGTCACCCTGGTCGCCCCCCTGACCGCGACCGTCCTGGCCTCGGTCGACGTCTCCCGCGCGGGCCTGGCCAGCGGCGTCAACAACGCGGCGGCCCGCGCGGCGGGTCTCTTCGCGGTGGCCGCGCTGCCCCTGCTGACCGGGATGGGCGCGGAGGCGTACCGCTCGGCCGACGCCTTCGACGACGCGTTCGGGCAGGCCATGCTGTGGTGCGCGGGGGCACTGGCCGTCGCCTCGCTGATCGCCTTCACGACCGTGCGCCGCCCGCCGCCGGACTGCCGCCGCCCCGAGTGCAGGACCCACGGGGCCGTACTGGCACCCCCGCTGGAGGGGCAGCGGACGGCGGCGCGGCCGCCGGCGGGGCCCGCGGACCCGGAGAGCTGAGAGGAAGAGGGGCGGAGGGCGGGACCGCGACCCCGTCGGCACGCACCCCGGCGGGTCCCCCAGACTGGACCCATGTCCATTCACGAGAACCTGCTCGGGGGACCGCCCCCGACCCACCTGCCCGACGACCCCGCGCCCCGCGAGCTGCTCGCGGCCGGCACGGCCCCCGCCGACGTCGCCGCGAAGTACCCCACGTCCTCGCTGGCCTGGGCCCGGCTCGCCGACGACGCGTTCGAGCGCGGCAGCGTGGTGGAGTCGTACGCCTACGCCCGCACCGGCTACCACCGCGGCCTGGACAGCCTGCGCCGCAGCGGCTGGAAGGGCCACGGACCGGTGCCCTGGGAGCACGAGCCCAACCGCGGCTTCCTGCGCGCCCTGCACGCCCTCGCCCGCGCCGCCGGGTCGATCGGCGAGCAGGAGGAGTACGAGCGCTGCACGCAGTTCCTGAAGGACTCCTCGCCGACGGCGGCCCAGACGCTGGGCTAGTCCGGGCCCGAGGCCGAGGCCGAACCTGGGCCCGGGCCGGTCCTGGGCCCGGGCCGGTCCTGGGCCCGGGCCGGTCCTGGGCCGGTTCCCGGCCGGTCCCGGCCGGGTTCTGGGCCGGCCTTGGTCCGGTTCCCGGCCGGCTCCCCCGGGGTGCGGGTGCGCCCTGTGTGATCGGGCGGGTCTTGCACTTTCGGGTGACGATTGCGGAAGATGCCCCCTGGGGACCGGGGCCCCCGTGTCGGTAACGGCAGGGGCGGACCGCTACCCGGAGTACATATCAGGAGACAGCGATGTCCCACGAGGCTCACGAGCCCGAGACCCCGCATCTCGACTTCGCCGGCACGACGCCGTACGAGGACTACGTCAAGGCCGACGTGCTCACCCATCTCCAGCACACCCTCTCCGACGACCCCGGAGAGATGGTCTTCCTGGTCACGACCCAGGTGATGGAGCTGTGGTTCACGGTGATCGTCCACGAGTGGGAGACCGCGGCCGGGGCCCTGCGCCGGGACGACGTGCCGACGGCCGTCGCCGCGCTGAAGCGCTCCGTGCGCGAGCTGGAGGCGCTGAACGCCTCCTGGAAGCCGCTCGGACAGCTCACGCCGGCCCAGTTCAACTCGTACCGCGGCGCGCTGGGCGAGGGCTCCGGCTTCCAGTCCGCGATGTACCGCCGCATGGAGTTCCTGCTCGGCGACAAGTCCGCGTCGATGCTCGTCCCGCACCGCGGGGCCCCGCGCGTCCACGCCGAGCTGGAGAAGGCGCTGCACGAGCCGAGCCTCTACGACGAGGTGCTGCGGCTGCTCGCCCGGCGCGGGCACGCGGTCCCGGAGGCCGTGCTCACGCGGGACGTCTCCCGGCGCTACGAGCCGTCGCCGGAGGTGGAGGCGGTGTGGACCGCCCTCTACGCGGGCGACGAGTCCGACGAACTCGCGCGCCTGGGCGAGGCGTTGACCGACGTCGCCGAGCTGGTGTGGCGCTGGCGCAACGACCACCTCGTCGCCACCCGGCGCGCGATGGGCGCCAAGACGGGCACCGGCGGTTCGGCCGGCGTGGCCTGGCTGGAGAAGCGCGCGCAGAAGAACGTGTTCCCCGAGCTGTGGACGGCGCGCTCCCATGTCTGACCTCTCCTCCAGGGCCCGCGGGCTGGACTCCGCCGACGGACTGGCCCACAAGCGCAAGGAGTTCGTCCTCGACGAGGTCGTCTACCTCGACGGCAACTCGCTGGGCGCGCTGCCCGTGGCCGTCCCCGGGCGGCTGGACGACGTCGTGCGCCGCCAGTGGGGCGAACTGCGCATCCGCTCCTGGGACGAGAGCGGCTGGTGGACCGCGCCCGAGCGGATCGGCGACCGCGTCGCCCCGCTGGTCGGCGCGGCCGCCGGGCAGATCGTCGTGGGCGACTCCACCAGCGTCAACGTGTTCAAGGCGCTGGTGGGCGCGGTGCGGCTGGCGGGGGAGGAGCGGGACGAGATCCTCGTCGACGCGACCACCTTCCCCACCGACGGCTACCTCGCGGAGTCGGCGGCCCGGCTGACCGGCCGCACGCTGCGGCCGGTGGACCCGGCGCAGGTGCCGGCGGCCCTGTCGGACCGTACGGCCGCGGTGCTGCTCAACCACGTCGACTACCGCACCGGCCGGCTGCACGACCTGCCCGCCCTCACCGCCGCCGTGCACGCGGCGGGCGCGCTCGCCGTCTGGGACCTGTGCCACAGCGCGGGCGCGCTGCCGGTCGGCCTCGACGAGCACGGCGTGGACCTCGCGGTCGGCTGCACCTACAAGTACCTGAACGGCGGCCCGGGTTCACCGGCGTACCTGTACGTGCGGCGCGCGCACCAGGACCGCTTCGACTCCCCGCTGCCGGGCTGGAACTCGCACGCCGAACCGTTCGGCATGCGGCCCGCCTACGAGCCCGCCCCGGGCGCCCCGCGCGGGCGCGTCGGCACCCCGGACATCCTGTCGATGCTCGCGCTGGAGGCGGCGCTGGAGGTCTGGGAGGGCGTGTCCGTCGACGCGGTCCGCGCCAAGTCCCTCGCCCTGACGGACTTCTTCCTGGAGTGCGTCGAGGCGTACGTCCCCGACGGCGCGGTGGAGTGCCTCACGCCCCGCCCGCACGAGCAGCGGGGCAGCCAGATCGCCCTGCGCTGCGACGGGGCGGACGACGTGATGCGCCGTCTGATCGCACGCGGAGTGGTCGGCGACTTCCGCCGGCCGGACGTGCTGCGCTTCGGTTTCACCCCGCTGTACGTGGGGTTCGGGGACGTGGAGCGGGCGGCGGCGGTGCTGGGGGAGGTGCTGGGCGAGGCCTCGGGGAGCTAGGCCCCCACCCCGGGTCTCCCGGCCTCGTGGCCTCGTCCCTCACGCCGGCCCGGTCATCCGGTACGGACGTACACCCCTGCCGCGGCGGCGGCGTGCGCGGCCCGCGCGGCCCGCTCCGCGGCGGGGGCGTCCGGCACCACCCCCGCGGTCAGCCACTCGTAGTACAGCGGCGCCGAGACCGCCCGCACCACCGCCCCCGCGTCGGTCCCCGCGGGCAACTCGCCCCGCTCCACTCCCTGTTCCACGCACGGCGCCCACTCGGCCACCCGCACCGCGTAGAACCGCCGCAACGCCTGTGCCGTGCGCGCGTCACAGGCCGCCGCCGCGATCACCGCCCGGAACAGCGCCCCCTGCCGGACGTCGGCCAGCGTCCGCCGCACGAGGGCCGCGTTGGCCAGCAGGTCGGTCATGACCGCCCCGGTCTCCGCGCGGGGCGACGACGTCTCCGCCATCTCGGCGAGGAGATCGGCGACCAGTCCCGTCACGGACCCCCACCGCCGGTACACGGTCGTCCTGCCGACCTCCGCCCGCCGCGCGACGTCCGCGAGGTCGAGCCGGTCGAAGCCCTCCTCGGCCAGGACGTCCCCGGCCGCCCGCAGCACGGCGGCCCGCACACGTGCGGTACGCCCTCCGGGACGCACGGTGCCGGGCTCGGCGGACATGACGGCCTCCTCGGTGCGCGTACGGGCGGCCTCCCGCCCCAGGACACCAGCGTAACGAGACGGCAGGACCGTTTACCCCTCACCGAGCGTGACAACCGCGTGTCCGCGCACGTCACGGGCCTGATACCGTCCCCGCCAACGGCCGGATCCCCACCGGGGCCGCCAGAACCGTTCCGCCCAATTCCGTTCTGCCGCTGAGAGGTTGGAGCATGCCGGACGACGCCGTCGCAGCCCGGGCCGCCGCCGAGGAGGAGTCGGCCTTCTCGCACCCGGCGGTCGAGCCCGACGCCACCGCCGCCTACGGCGACCATCCCGACCAGCTGATCGACTTCTACGCGCCGCGCGGCGCGGCCGGCCCCGCGCCGGTGGTGGTCGTCCTGCACGGAGGGGCGTGGCGGGCGCCGTACGACCGCCGGCACCTCACGCCGTTCGCGCACTTCCTGGCACGGCGGGGCTTCGCCGTGGCCAACGTGGAGTACCGGCGGGGCGCGGCCGCCTCCGGGGGCGGGGCCGCCGCGGGACCTGGCGGGGCGACGGCGGCGGGCCGCTGGCCCGAGACCTTCGACGACGTCGCCGCCGCGCTGGACGCGCTGCCCGCCCTCGTCCGGGAGGCCCTGCCGCAGGCGGACGTCCGCCGCACGGTGCTCACCGGCCACTCCGCGGGCGGCCACCTCGCGCTGTGGGCCGCGGCCCGGCACCTCCTGCCGGCCGGCGCGCCCTGGCGCGTCGACGGGCCGCCCCCGCTGCGCGGCGTGGTCGCCCTCGCCCCGATCGCCGACTTCGGGGTCGCGGAGAAGCTCGACGTGTGCGGCGGTGCGGTGCGGCAACTCCTCGGCGGCGAGGCGCACGCCGGCGAGCGGCGGCCGTACGCCGACCCCGCGCTGCTGCTGCCGACCGGCATCGCGACGACCCTGGTCCAGGGCCGTACCGACCTGATCGTCCCGGAGGCCGTCGCCGAGTCGTACGCGGACGCGGCGGCGAAGGCGGGCGAGGTGGTGGGCCTGACGCTGCTGGAGGACGTCGGCCACTTCCCGCTGATCGACCCGGCGGCGGACGCGTGCGCGGTGGTGGCGGAGGAGATCGCGCAGCTGGCGTGGTGAGGGGTCCGTCCCCCGTGCCGGGGCCCGTCCCCCGTGCCGGGGCCCGTCCCCCGTGCCGGGGCGACGGTCGCCCTGACCGTCTTCGCCCTGCTCGACCGCGCACGCGGACGCCGTCACGACGCGTCCGACGGCACCGCCCGGCACCCGCTCTCCGGCTCGTAGTACTTGAGAGGGATCCGCCGGAACCCTTCTCACTGGTGACGACCGCTCACCCCGTCTCCGCCTACGGTTCTGACCGTGACCGAGATGACCGAGACGATCCAGACGCAGACCACGCCGCCTGACGACCCGTACGCGGCGTACCGGCCGCGCAGCCCGGAGGTCCGGGCCGCCCTGGGCGCGCTGCGGGGGCTGCGGGAGGACCTGTTCGAGGATGCCTTCGCCTACCGTCCGCTGCCCCGCCGCGTGCCGGGCGGCCCCCTCACCCGCCGGCTGACCGGCCGCAGGCGGGTGTACGCCACCTGGTCCCGGCACGCGCTGGTCGGGGCGGCCGGCGCGTTCGCCTTCCTGGCCTCCCTGGCCGAGGACGGCGGCCCGGTGGGCATGATGTGCGGGCTGCTGGCGCTGGCCCCGGTGCTGCTGACCCTGGTCCGCCCGGTGGGGGCGTTCTGGCTGTCGCTGGGGTCGACCACACTCGTCGCCGCCTTCGGCTCGGCGTGGAGCGACTGGCCGTGGCTGCCGGGCACCTTCGTCTCCCACCTCGTCGTGCTGACGGTCGTGGCGATACGCACCCGGCCGCGCGCGACGGCCTGGATGTGGCTGCTGACCTTCGCCTACGGCCTCGGCGCCCAGGCGCTGTTCGGGGGGAGCCACTACTCCACCAACGTCGGACCGATGCTGGTCCTCTCGGCGCTCGTCCTGCTCGCCGTCACCGTCTGGCACATCCGCCGGCAGGCCGAGGAGGAGGTCACGGCCCAGCAGACGGTGACCGCGCACGAGCGTTCGCGGCGCACGCTGCTGGAGGAGCGCACCACCATCGCCCGCGAGCTGCACGACGTGGTCGCCCACCACATGTCGGTCGTCGCCATCCAGGCGGAGGCCGCCCCCTACCGGGTGGAGAACCCGCCGCCCGAGCTGGAGAAGGCGTTCGCGACGATCCGGGAGAACGCGGTCGCGGCCCTGACCGAGCTGCGCCGGGTCCTGGGCGTGGTCCGCGCCGAGGACTACGAGGCCCCGGACGCCCCGCAGCCCACGCTCGCCGAGCTGGACGGGCTGCTGGCCAACGTGCGCGAGGCCGGCCTGCCGGTCGAGAAGGCGGTGACCGGCGCGGTGCGCGAACTGCCGCAGGGCGTGGAGCTGTCGGCGTACCGGATCGTGCAGGAGGCCCTGAGCAACACCCTGCGGCACGCGCCCGGCGCGAGCGCCCGCGTGGAGATCGGCTACGTGCTCGGCGGGCTGGGCCTGCGCGTCGTCAACGGCCCGCCGGCCGACCTCGCCCTGGTGAAGCCCTCGCCGGGGGCCGGACACGGCATCACGGGCATGCGGGAGCGGGTGACCATGCTGGACGGCGAGATGACGGCGGGCCCGACGGGGGACGGCGGCTACGAGGTGACCGTGTTCCTTCCGGTGCCGCCGGCCGCGACGGTCGACGGTGCGGCATGACCATCCGGGTACTGGTCGCGGACGACCAGATGATGGTCCGCGAGGGCTTCTCCGTCCTGCTGAACGCGATGCCGGACATCGAGGTCGTCGGCGAGGCGGTCAACGGCCGCGAGGCGGTGGACCGGGTGCGTGAACTGGCGCCCGACGTCGTCCTGATGGACATCCGGATGCCCGAGCTGAACGGCATCGAGGCGACGCGGGAGATCGTGGCCGCCGACGGCACGGCGAAGGTGCTGGTCCTCACCACCTTCGACCTCGACGAGTACGTCTACCAGGCGTTGCGCGCCGGAGCCTCCGGCTTCCTGCTGAAGGACGCCTCGGCCCGCCAGCTCGCCGACGGGGTGCGGGTCGTGGCCGCCGGGGAGGCGCTCCTCGCCCCGTCCGTCACCCGGCGTCTGATCACCGAGTTCTCCCGGCTCTCCGACGGCCCCCGGCTGCCCCGCGCCGCCCAGGCGTCCTACGGCGACCTGACCGAGCGCGAGACGGAGGTCCTGGTCCTCATCGCGCAGGGCCTGTCCAACGCGGAGATGGCCGAGCGGTTGGTGGTGGCGGAGTCCACGATCAAGACGCACGTCAGCAGGATCCTGGTGAAGCTGGGCCTGCGGGACCGCACCCAGGCGGCGGTGTTCGCCTACGAGGCGCGGCTGGTCAGACCGGGGTGAGGCGCCCCTGGTCAGCGGCGGGGCCCACGGGCTAGCGTCCGGTCATGACAGCAGCCGACGACCTTCGCTTCGATCCCTGGGACCCGGCGTTCACGGCCGACCCGTACCCGGCGTACGCCGAACTGCGGGAGCGGGGCCGGGTGATCCGGTACGAGCGCACCGACCAGTGGCTGGTGCCGCACCACGCGGACGTCTCGGCGCTGCTGCGCGACCGGCGGCTCGGGCGGACCTACCGGCACCGTTTCACGCACGAGGACTTCGGGCGGACGGCGCCCCCGGCGGAGCACGAGCCGTTCCACACGCTCAACGACCACGGGATGCTCGACCTGGAGCCGCCGGACCACACCCGGATCCGGCGGCTGGTGTCGAAGGCGTTCACACCGCGCACGGTCGAGCGGCTCGAGCCGTACGTGGAGCGGCTGGCCGGTGAACTGGTCGACGGGCTGGTGGCGGCCGGCGGCGGCGACCTGCTGAGGGACGTCGCCGAACCGCTGCCGGTGGCGGTGATCGCCGAGATGCTGGGGATCCCGGCGTCGGAGCGGGCCCCGCTCAGGCCGTGGTCGGCGGACATCTGCGGGATGTACGAGCTGAACCCGTCCGAGGAGACGGCCCGCCGGGCGGTGCGGGCGTCGGTGGAGTTCTCCGCGTACCTGCGGGAGCTGATCGCGGCCCGCCGCGAGGAGCCCGGCGACGACCTGGTCTCCGGGATGGTCGCCGCCCACGACGAGGGCGACCGGCTCACCGAGCAGGAGATGATCTCGACGGCCGTGCTCCTGCTGAACGCGGGCCACGAGGCGACGGTGAACGCCACGGTCAACGGCTGGTGGGCGCTGTTCCGCAACCCCGGCCAGCTGGCGGCCCTGCGCGCCGACCACGCGCTGGTCCCCTCCGCCGTGGAGGAGCTGATGCGCTACGACACCCCGCTCCAGCTCTTCGAGCGCTGGGTCCTCGACGAGATCGAGATCGACGGCACGGTGATCCCGCGGGGTGCGGAGATCGCGATGCTGTTCGGCTCCGCCAACCACGACCCCGCGGTCTTCACCGACCCGGGCCGCCTGGACCTCACCCGCGCGGAGAACCCGCACATCTCCTTCAGCGCGGGCATCCACTACTGCATCGGCGCCCCCCTCGCCCGCATGGAGCTGGCCGCCTCGATGCGGGCCCTCCTGGAGAAGGCCCCCACGCTGCGCCTCGCGGCGGAACCCGTCCGCACACCGAACTTCGTGATCAGGGGCCTGCGGGGACTCGACGTGGAGATCGCCTGAACTGTCCGGCTCCGGGTCGGGCCTCCGGCCGGAAGCCCGCCCCGTGTCCGGGCCGTCCCCTCACCTCACGTGGTCATGTCCCGTCGGCGCAGTCCCGCGACGCCGGCCGCGACCAGGGCCGCCGCCAGCGCGGTGAGCGTCAGTACCGGGCCCCACTCCATGCCGCCACCCGGCAGCTTGGGCAGGTGGCCGAAGGGGGAGAGGTCCAGCACCGCCCGCGGAACGTCCAGCGCGGGGCCGATCCAGCCGATGACCAGCACCGCGCCGGCCACCCCCCACGCGACCGGGGCCAGCCGCGGGGCGAGGCCGTACAGGAGGACGGCGAGGCCGCCGACCGTCCACACCGCGGGGAGCTGGACCAGGCAGCCGGCCAGGATCGGGCCCGCCTCCCGGCCGTGGCCCGCGGCGAGGCCGAGGCCCGCCAGCAGCATGATCAGGGCGGCGCCGCCGAAGGCGATCGCCAGGTGGCCGGCGGCCCAGCGCAGCCGGCCGACCGCGTTCGCGAGGACCGGTTCGGCCCGGCCGGAGGTCTCCTCGCCGTGCAGCCGCAGGACCGAGGCGACGACGTACAGGGCCGCGACCAGGCCCAGCATGCCGGTCATCGCGGCGAGGAAGGCGTCCGTGAGCGCCGACTGCCCGCCCATCCGCTCGAAGATCTCGCGGGCCCGCTCGTTGTCGCCGACCAGGTCGGCCGCGCCCTCCGCCATCGCGCCGTAGACGACGCCGGCGAGGAGGAAGCCGATGCTCCAGCCGAGGACGCTGCCGCGTTGCAGCCGCCAGGCCAGTCCCCCCGCCGTGCGCAGCCGGCCCGCGGCCCGTCCCGGCCGGGTCGGCAGGAAGCTCATCCCGAGGTCCCGGCGGCCCGCCAGCACGTACGCCGTCGCGCCCTGCGCGGCGATCGCCGCCGCGAACAGCGCCAGCACCCACCAGCGTTCGTCCGCGAAGGGCCGCAGGTTCTCCAGCCAGCCGAGCGGGGAGAGCCAGGTCAGCACGGAGGAGCCGTCGTCCGTCGCCGAGTCGCCCGCCGCGCGCAGCACGAACGCGGCGCCCAGCACCCCCGAGGCCAGCCCCCGGGCCAGCCGCGCGCTCTCGGTGAGCTGCGCGGCGATCGCCGCCGTGGTCGCGAAGAGCATTCCCGTGGCCGCGAGCCCCAGCCCGAGGGCCAGTGCCCCGGCCGCCCCGTGCCCCGCCAGTCCGACGGTCACCAGCAGGGCCAGGACCGCGTCGGCGACCCCCGCCGCCAGCAGCGCCGACGTCAGCGCGGCACGCCGCCCCACCGCCCCGGAGGCGAGCAGCTCCTGGCGGCCGCTCTCCTCCTCGTCACGGGTGTGCCGCACGACGACCAGGAGGCTGGTGACGGCGGCGAGGGCACCGGCGTAGACGCCGATCCGCCAGGCGGTGAGGGCGCCCAGGGAGTCGTCGAAGACCGGGCCGACGAGGGCGCGCAGCGAGGAGTTGGCCGCCATCTGGTCCTTGAGGGAGGCGCGTTCGGCGGCGGTGCCGTACAGGCTCTCCAGGGTGTTCGGCAGGGAGAGGACCATCAGGGCGTTGACGCCCACCCAGAGGGGGATCGTCACCCGGTCGCGGCGCAGCGCGAACCGCAGCAGCGTCGCGGTGCCCGAGAGCTGGGGCGCGAGGGCGCTCACCGGTCCACCGCCCCGGTGGTGCCGGCGGTGCCGGTCTGGTAGTGGCGCAGGAACAGTTCCTCCAGCGTCGGCGGTGTCGACGTCAGCGACCGCACGCCCGTCGCGCTCAGCGACCGCAGGACGGCGTCCAGCCCGTCGGCGTCGACCTGGAGCCGCACCCGGCGGCCCTGTACGTCCAGGTCGTGGACGCCGGGCAGCCGTGCCAGCCCGTCGGGCTCGCCGGCGAGTTCGGCGGTGACGCTGGTGCGGGTGAGGTGGCGCAGGTCGGCCAGCGAGCCGGTCTCGACCGTGCGGCCCTGACGGATGATGCTGACCCGGTCGCAGAGTTCCTCGACCTCGCTGAGCAGGTGCGAGGACAGCAGGACCGTACGGCCCCGCCGGCGCTCCTCGGCCACGCACCGCTGGAAGACCTCCTCCATCAGCGGGTCGAGGCCCGAGGTCGGCTCGTCCAGGACGATCAGGTCCACGTCCGAGGCGAATGCGGCGACCAGGGCGACCTTCTGCCGGTTGCCCTTGGAGTAGGTGCGGCCCTTCTTGGTGGGGTCCAGCTCGAAGCGTTCGACCAGTTCCGCGCGGCGCCGCGCGTCCAGGCCGCCGCGCAGCCGGCCGAGGAGGTCGATGACCTCGCCGCCGGACAGGTTCCGCCACAGGGTCACGTCGCCGGGGACGTACGCGATGCGGCGGTGCACCTCCACCGCGTCCCGCCAGGGGTCGCGGCCGAGGATCCGCGCGGTGCCCGAGTCGGCGCGCAGCAGGCCGAGCAGGACGCGGATGGTGGTGGACTTGCCGGAACCGTTGGGGCCGAGGAAGCCGTGCACCTCGCCCGTGGCGACCTCCAGGTCGAGGCCGTCGAGCGCGTGGGTTCGGCCGAAGGACTTGTGCAGTCCGGACACCGTGATGGCCTTCGTCATGCGTCAGAACGTACGCTTGCTTCAGAAATTTGTGAAGTTAAGGAAGTGTGAAAACGGTCGTTAGGATGTGGCCATGAGCGAAGCAGCGGGTACGGGGGCCGGCGCCGGGGGCGGGCGGGACGCGGACGCCGTGTCGAGGTTCGTCGAGTCCTTCGCCGCGCAGCTCGTCGAGGCGGGCATGCAGCGCATGGCCGCACGGGTCTTCGCCGCCCTGCTGGCCTCCGACTCCGGGGCCCTCACCTCGGCCGAACTGGGCGAACAGCTGCGGATCAGCCCCGCGGCGGTGTCCGGCGCCGTCCGGTACCTGTCGCATCAGCACATGGTGGCGCGCGAGCGTGAGCCCGGTTCGCGCCGGGAGCGCTACCGGGTGCACAGCGACCAGTGGTACGAGGCCCTCACCAACCGCGAGACCGTCCTCAAGCGCTGGGAGGCCGCCCTGCGCGACGGCGTCGCCAGCCTCGGCGCCGACACCCCCGCGGGCAGCCGGATGGCCGAGACGCTCGCCTTCTTCGAGTTCGTCGAGGGCGAGATCGCGGCCATGATGGAGCGCTGGCGCACCCACCGCGAGCAGGTCTTCGGCAAGGGCTAGACGCCCACCGCCGGGCCGACCGCGCGTGGCTCGGCCCCTCGGCTCCTCACCGCCCCGGCAGCACCAGCCCCAGCGCGCCCTCGCGGACCACCCACGTCCGCCGCCGTACGGGCCCCGCCACCGTCGCGTCGGCCCGGTAGCGGAAGTCGGCACCGGACACCGTGACGGTGCGGCCGCGCGCCTCCAGCGGGGACGCCTCCGCGCCCACCGACACCGGCCGGACCTCCACCGCCGCCGTGCCGGAGGCGTCCGGGGTCACCGACACGGCCTCGACCGGCTGGTCCAGGTCGACCAGCGTCACCCCGTCGACCTCGACCCGCAGCCGGGCGGGGCCGGGCGCCGGCGGGGCCGGGGCCGGCCGGGACGGCGCCAGCGTGCGCACCAGGGACCGGCAGGTCCGCAGCCACGGCCGTACGCCGTCCGCGTCCGGCCGCGCGTCCGGGTCGGACAGCGGCGGAATCCGCAGCGCGCCCAGGACAACCCCGTCGCTGTCGTCGACGAGCAGGTCCAGACGCCGCTCGGCGCCGTCCAGGACGGCCCGCGCCGCCGCGACCGTGCCCGGGGGCACCCCCAGGGAGTGCGCGACGCTCAGGGAGCCGCCCACGGGCACCATCGACAGCACGCATCCGGCCAGCTCCCGCCGCCGGTGCAGCAGGGTCACCGCCCGCAGCAGCGCGCGGTCGTCGCCGATCACCACCGGCCGCCGCGAGCCGCGGCGGGCGAGGACCCGGGCGAATTCCTCCGCGTCCTCCGGGAGGCACACTTTCGCCGCCGCACCCGCGCTGAGCACGTCTTTCGCGATCCGCACGGACTCCCCGTCCGTCCTCCGGGCGACCGGATCGATGATCACCAGCAGCTGCTCCGGCGTCGCGAAAGTCGCCACCTCGGTCCTGCCTCGCTTCCTCGGGTAGCATCTTTGTGCAAGAGCCCCTTGCGCTATTGCGCCAGGGGCTTCGTCTATTCCGGGGCATCCGGGTCCGACGGTGTGCGACCGAAGGCGGTCGCGTGGCGGCCGATGACGGTCGCGGTGCCGCGACCGACGACGGTCGTGGTGCACGTGGTGGTGAGAGTCGCCGCGTACGCCCCTGACCCTGGACATGCCCCACCCGGAAGGGGTGTACGCGCGTGCCCGCACTTGTGCTGCTCGGTGCTCAGTGGGGTGACGAGGGCAAGGGAAAGGCCACCGACCTGCTCGGCGGCTCGGTGGACTATGTAGTGCGCTACCAGGGCGGCAACAACGCCGGCCACACGGTCGTCGTGGGCGACCAGAAGTACGCATTGCACCTCCTCCCTTCCGGAATCCTGTCGCCCGGATGTACGCCCGTCATCGGAAACGGAGTCGTCGTCGATCCGTCGGTCCTGCTCTCCGAGCTGAGCGGTCTGAACGAGCGAGGCGTCGACACGTCGAAGCTGCTCATCAGCGGCAACGCGCACATCATCACGCCCTACAACGTGACTGTCGACAAGGTGACGGAACGCTTCCTCGGAAAGCGGAAGATCGGCACCACGGGACGGGGCATCGGCCCGACCTACGCCGACAAGATCAACCGGGTCGGCATCCGCGTACAGGACCTGTACGACGAGTCGATCCTGGAGCAGAAGGTCGAGGCGGCGCTCGACGTCAAGAACCAGCTGCTGACCAAGCTGTACAACCGCCGCGCCATCGCGGTCGAGCAGGTCGTCGAGGAGCTGCTGGGCTACGCGGAGAAGCTGCGCCCGTACGTCGCCGACACGGTCCTGGTGCTCAACCAGGCCCTGGAGGACGACAAGATGGTCCTCTTCGAGGGCGGCCAGGGCACGCTCCTGGACATCGACCACGGCACGTACCCCTTCGTCACCTCGTCGAACCCGACCGCGGGCGGCGCCTGCACCGGTGCCGGCGTGGGCCCGACGAAGATCAGCCGGGTCATCGGCATCCTCAAGGCGTACACGACCCGCGTCGGCGCCGGCCCGTTCCCGACGGAGCTGTTCGACGAGGACGGCGCGGCGCTGCGCCGCATCGGCGGCGAGCGGGGCGTCACCACCGGCCGTGACCGCCGCTGCGGCTGGTTCGACGCGGTCATCGCCCGCTACGCGACCCGCGTGAACGGCCTGACCGACTTCTTCCTCACCAAGCTCGACGTCCTCACCGGCTGGGAGCAGATCCCGGTCTGCGTGGCGTACGAGATCGACGGCAAGCGCGTCGAGGAACTCCCGTACTCGCAGAGCGACTTCCACCACGCGAAGCCGATCTACGAGACCCTCCCGGGCTGGTCCGAGGACATCACGAAGGCCAAGACCTTCGAGGACCTGCCGAAGAACGCCCAGAACTACGTCAAGGCGCTGGAGGAGATGTCCGGCGCCCCGATCTCCGCGATCGGCGTGGGCCCGGGCCGGGACGAGACGATCGAGATCAACTCGTTCATCTGAGGCACCACCCGGGACACCGCCGGGGACCGGCCGACGGGCGGCCCCCCCCCCCCCGGCGGGGGGGGGGGGGGGCCCCCGGCCCCCCCCCCCCGGGGGCCCGCGCCCCGGGGGGGGGGGGCACCATGCAAGACCCCGGGGCCCCGGGGCGGGGGGGGGGC
>NZ_JBIBWL010000003.1:0-231207 GCF_043081325.1 Streptomyces sp. NPDC014882 | reverse complement strand
GCCCCTCGAGTAGACAAAAACTCGGTTAGAGGGCCCCCCCCCCCCCGCCCCCGGGGGGCCCCGGCCCCCCCCCCCCCCCCCCGGGGGGGGGGGGGCCCCGTCGGCCGCGCCGGCCCAGCCGGGCACGGGCTCGCACGGGCTCAGCTGAACACGATCATCGACCCCTGCGCCAGGCTCCTGGTGGCCGCCGCGTGCAGCCCGAGCCACACGTGCCGTTCGCGGGCGAACGGGCTCGGGTCGTACGGCGGCGCGACGGCCGGCTCCTCCAGCTCCGTCGGGGCGGCCGGGGGCTGCGGCGCGGCCGGCGGGTTGGCGGGATCGATGCCGATCGCGGGGGCGACGTACTCCAGCTCCCGCAGCAGGGCCTGGGCGGAACCGAGCGGGCCGCCGCCGGCGAGCAGCTCGTCGTTGGACAGGGGCTGCGGGAAGTCCACCGGGACGTAGGCCCCGGCGTGGTCGTAGTGCCACACCAGGTGGGACTGCTGGGCCGTCGACTCGAACATCTCCAGGAGCTGCTCGTAGTCGCCGCCCAGGGCGTCCACCGGCGTCACCGGCAGTCCGCACACCTGGAGCAGGTAGGCGCGCCGCAGGAAGTGCAGGGCGTCGTAGTCGAAGCCGGCCACGGGGCCGACCTCCCCGGACAGGCCCGGCATGTACTGGTACACCGGCACGGGAGGGAGTCCCGACTCGGCGAGCGCCTTGTTGTACTGCGCGAGTTCCTCGGCGAAGGGGTTGTCGGGGGTGTGGCACAACACGTCGACGAGCGGCACCAGCCACAGGTCACAGGCCAAAGAGAGCTCCTCACTCAGGGTGTCGCGCGGTCATTGCTGCCCGGACTGGGAAGGGTAGTCGGTGCGTTCCGCGTCAGCCCCCTCCGTGCAGGTCCCCTACCCACACTCCGGCCACCTGCCTACCGGGCCGGCCCACGAGCTCGTCCACGGTGGCCCGCGGCGGCCCGTCGTGACGCGCAGGCACGGGCCCGGGGAGAGGAGGGCCGGGGTTTCCGGGGTTCGGGAGTGCCGCCGGGTTCGGGGGCGCCCCGGGAGCCGGGGACCTCCCGGACCCCGGGGGCGCCGGGGGTGCCGGGGGACTCCTCGGTGGTGGCCGCCCCGCTCACCCGGCCGCCAGCCGCTCGATCAGCGCGAGGGAGTGCGTGTGGTACGCGTCGAGGATCGTGCGGGCCGTGGCGGTGTCGCGGTGGTGGAGGGCGTCGACCAGTTCGGTGTGGCCGGACCACAGGTGGCCGCGCAGGTCGGTCAGCCGGCGCAGGTGCTGCACCAGGCACACCCAGGTCTGCAGGCGCAGCCGGTTCAGGAAGTCGGCGAGGTAGGGGTTGCCGAACAGGGCGCTCAGCTCGCGCCAGAACCGCAGGTCGTAGCCGATGAGCACGGTGAGGTCGCCGGCCGCCGCGGCCCGCTGCGCCTCCTCGCCGCGCCGGCGCACCCCCGCGACGGCCGCCGCGATCCGCGGGTCGTCCAGGCCCCGGAAGGGCTGCCTGCCCTCGTCCAGGGCCTGGAACATGCCCTCGACGACCAGGCTGCGCGCCTCGACCATGCTCCGGAAGTCGGCCACGCTGTACTCGTGCACCCGGAAGCCGCGGTGGTGGTCGGCGTCCAGCAGCCCCTGCGCCGACAGGTCGACCAGCGCCTCGCGGACGGGCGTCGCGGAGACGCCGTACTGGTCGGCGATCTCCTTCACCGTGAACTCCTGGCCCGGCTGGAGCCGTCCCGCCAGCACCTCGTCGCGGAGGGCGTCGGCGATCTGCTGCCGCAGGGTGCTGCGGGTCACGGCGCCCTTGCCGCTGCTGCCGGGCATGGTCGGGGCGTCTCCCTCGTCCTCGTCGCGTACGCCGGTCGACGGCGTGGGCGCCATCGGCCGATGGCGTGCTCGCCGGTATGTACGAGCACGCCACCTTACGCGTTCGACGAATTCAGGATCCTGCCCCCGCACCCGGGCCGCCCGGCGGCTACGCGGTGGTGTACTCGTCGGCCACCGACAGCGCCGTGTCCAGCGCCGCGAGACCCTCCTTCAGCTCCGCCTCGCTCGCGTTGCACGGCGGCACGAAGTGGGTGCGGTTCATGTTGACGAAGGGCCACACCCCGGCCTTCTTCGCGGCGGCCCCGAACGCGGCCATCGGCGCGTTCGCCTCACCGGTGGCGTTGTACGGCACCAGCGGCTCGCGCGTCTCGCGGTCCTTCACCAGCTCCAGCGCCCAGAACATGCCGACACCGCGCACCTCGCCGACGCTCGGGTGGCGCTCGGCCAGCTCCCGCAGCCCCGGCCCGACGACGGAGGCGCCGAGGTCCCTCGCGTTCTCCACGACGCCCTCCTCCGCCATCACGTCGATCGTGGCGACGGCGGCGGCGCAGGCCAGCGGGTGCCCGGAGTAGGTGAGGCCACCGGGGTACGGCCGCTTCCCGAAGGTCTCCGCGACGGCACCCGAGATGGCGACCCCGCCCAGCGGCACGTACCCGCTGTTCACGCCCTTGGCGAAGGTCATCAGGTCGGGCACGACCCCCGACAGGTCGGCCGCGAACCACTCACCGGTGCGCCCGAACCCGGCCATGACCTCGTCCAGGACGAAGACGATCCCGTACGTGTCGCACAGCTCTCGGACGCCGGCCAGGTAACCGGGCGGCGGCACCATGATCCCGGCGGTGCCGGGGACGGTCTCCAGGACGATCGCGGCGATCGTCGCGGGCCCCTCGAAGGCGATCGTCGTCTCCAGGTGCTCCAGCGCCCGCGCGCACTCCTGCTCCTCCGTCTCCGCGTAGAAGCGGGAGCGGTACAGGAACGGCGCCCAGAAGTGCACGACCCCGGCCGCGGCCGAGTCCGAGGCCCAGCGGCGCGGGTCGCCGGTGATGTTCACGGCCTGCTGGGTGCCGCCGTGGTAGGAGCGGTACGCCGACAGCACCTTGGTCCGCCCGGTGTGCAGGCGCGCCATGCGCACCGCGTGCTCCACGGCGTCGGCGCCGCCGTTGGTGAAGAAGATCTTGTCGAGGTCGCCGGGGGTGCGCTCGGCGATCAGCCGGGCCGCCTCCGAGCGGGCCTCGACGGCGAAGGCGGGCGCGAACGTGGTCAGGCGCGCGGCCTGCTCCTGGATCGCGGCCACGACCTTGGGGTGCTGGTAGCCGATGTTCGTGTAGACGAGCCCGCTGGTGAGGTCGAGGTAGCGCTTGCCGTCGTAGTCCCAGAAGTACGACCCCTCGGCGCCGGCCACGGCGAGCGGGTCGATGAGTTCCTGCGCGGACCAGGAGTGGAAGACGTGCGCGCGGTCCGCGGCCTTCACGGCGGCGCCGGTCTGGGGGTCGGTCTGAGGGGTCATGCGGGCGAGCGTAGGTGTCCGTGACGCGCAAGCGGTATCGGCGTCCTGTTCCCTGGGCGGGGGGTTTTTGCGACAGGTTGTCGGGCGTGAACGCCCGGGCCGGGCGGCTACGGCGGTGCCTTCCGGTCCGGCGGTGCCCTCCGGTCCGGCGGTGTTCTCCGGTCCGGCGGCCGGTTCCCCGGCGTCGCGGAGGAACCGGCCCGCTCCCTCTCCGGCTCCACCGCCCTTCCGGCTCCACCGTCCCTCCGGCCCCGTCGCCGCCCGGTGGCGGCTGCCGGGCGCGGTCCTCGCGGCGCACCGGGCTGCCGTCGCCCAGCGCGTGCGGGAGCACCCCGCGCTTCGACCGCTTCGGCCGTGCCGACGCCGCCGGCGCCCAGCGCGCGGGCGCGCCGCGGTCGGCCGCGGTGGGCACCGGCGCGGGGCTCCGGCCCGGAGCCCCGCGCCCGTTACGGAACCGTAGACACCACACCGCTCGACTCCCGGAAGGGCCGGTTTATTCTCGGCGGGATCACATCTGTGGGGGAAAGGCGGAGCTGCCATGGAGAAGCTGGGACCGGGGGATCCGCAGCGGATCGGCGGCTACCGGCTGCTCGGGCGGCTGGGATCGGGCGGCATGGGGCAGGTCTTCCTGGCCCGCTCGGACCGCGGACGGACCGTCGCCGTGAAGCTGGTCCGGCCGGAACTGGCCGAGCGCGAGGAGTTCCGGGCGCGGTTCCGCCAGGAGGTGCGCAACGCCCAGCGCGTCGGCGGGTTCTGGACCGCACCCGTCCTCGACGCCGACACCGAGGCCGCCGTGCCCTGGGTCGCCACCGGCTACGTCGCCGGGCCCAGCCTCCAGCAGGTGGTGGACCACGACCACGGCCCGCTGCCCGAGCGGTCGGTGCGCATCCTCGCCGCCGGCCTCGCGCACGCCCTCACCAACATCCACGCGGCCGGGATCGTCCACCGCGACCTCAAGCCGTCCAACGTGATGGTCACCATCGAGGGCCCCCGCGTCATCGACTTCGGTGTCGCGCGGGCCCTGGAGACCGTGACCGGCGACGGCGCCCTGACCCAGCTCGGCGACGGCGGCCTCACCCAGACCGGCGCGCTGATCGGCTCGCCGGGCTTCATGGCCCCCGAACAGGTGCGCGGCGACCGGATCACGCCCGCGTGCGACGTCTTCTGCCTGGGCTCCGTCCTCGCCTACGCCGCCACCGGCGTCCTGCCCTTCGGCTCCGCCGACCAGCAGGGCGTCCACGCGCTGCTGTTCCGCATAGCCGAGGAGGAGCCCGACCTCACGCGTGTCCCCGAGGGCATCGCCGACCTGGTCCGCGCCTGCCTGCGCAAGGATCCGGCGGCCCGGCCCACGCTGGAGCGGATCCTGGAACGCACCGGCGCCGAGGACACCGTCGCCGACGGCCGCTCCCGCGACCCGTGGCTGCCGGGCGCCCTCGTCGCCCAGCTGGGCCGGCACGCCGTACGGCTCCTGGAGACGGAGGATCCCCAGGGGGCCTTCACGCACGCCGCCCCGCACCACCCGGGCCCCCGCGGCACCCTCGCGGCCCCGCCCGGCCACGGTCCCACCCTGGCCGCGCCCCACCCGGCGTACGGCCACCCCCAGCAGTACCCGGCCCCGCCCCGGCAGCCGATGCCGATGCCGATGCCGGTACCGGCGCAGGCACCGATGCCGGCGCCGATGCAGGTACCGGTCCCGCACAACCCCTACGCGGCCGACGCGGCGGCGTACGGCGCCCCCGACCCCGGCCACCCCGGCCACTCCTCTCACCCCGACGACCTCGAGGACCCGCCCCGCCGCGGCCGTCGTTCCACGGTGCTGCTCGGGGCGGTCGCCGCGGTGGTCGCGCTGGCCGCCGGCGGCACGGTGTACGCGGTCATGAACGGCGACGACGGCACCTCCGGCGCGCTCCCGGCCCCGACCACGTCGGCCCCCGCGACGCCGACGGAGTCCGGGACCCGCTCCCCGTCCCCGTCGCCCTCGCTCTCCTCGCCGTCCCCCTCACCGGAGGAGGGCGAGATCCCCGAGACCTACCTGGGCACCTGGACCACCACGATCAACGGCGCCGACACCCGCCGCCTGACCCTCACCCAGGGCGAGGCGGGCGACACGGTCCTGCGCCTGGTGGCCGACGGCGAGGCCTACCACTGCGAGTTCGCCGCCGCCCTGAACCGGCCCCCGACCGCGCGGTCGCCCCTGACCCTGGGCCCCTCCGAGGTCACCACGGGCGAGCCCCTCTCCTCCTGCTCCCCGGGCGCGGCCACGGAGGTGACGCTCCTGCCGGACGGCCGGCTGCAACGCCTCAACCCGACCACGGGCGAAAAACTGACGTACGACCGCGGCTGACGCACCAGCCCGTCCGGCGATCGAGGACGAGGCCGTCCAGGCCGGGAGCGGGGTCCGGGAGCGGCAGCCCCCGGGTGCGGGACGGGGAGGCGCGACGGAGGCGAGGAAACCACCGGCCCGGCCACCCGCAGACCCGGCCACCCGGCCACCCGGCTTGGCCCTCGCGGACTCGGTCCTTGCCGGTCCGACCGCCCCGGGTCCGACCGACCGCCCCGGGCCCGACCGCCCCAGGCCCGGCCGCCCGCCTGCCCGGGCCTCTCACACGCCCGGCCCACCCCCGGCAGCCCCACCGTCACCGCGGCTCGGGCGGCCGCTGCCGGGGCATGTGGGGCCGTCCCGCGCCCCCGGGCGGCAACGGGATCCGGCCGGGAGCCGGCCCGGCCACCCGCCCCCCGTCCCCGGAGACCCCCACCCCCTGCAACCCCATCGGCGCCGCCCCCGTACGGAACGACACCATCCAGTCGACCGTCTCCCTCCGCACCAGCTCGGTCACGTCCTCCGAGAACCGCTGCAGCACCCCCAGGCACCGCTCGGCGGCCTCGCCGGCCGTCCCCTCCGCCGGCCCGAGCACCTCCCGCACGCTCTCCGCCGCCCACTCGAACTGCAGCACCTGCAGCCTCCGCTGCACCGCCTGCGCCGTGGCCATGTCCCGCATCCACCCGGCCGTCACCCCGAAGAACCGGTCGACGGCCAGGCACGCCGCCGCCGCCAGCAGCGCCAGATACCCCCAGGGCGCCGCCCCGCCCGTCGCCCCCGCGACGTCGAGCAACGGCAGCGCCGCCCCGGCCACCGCCCCCGCCGCGGCCCCGCCCCGCAGGACCCGCGCCACCCGCCGCTTCCCCACCCGGTCGGCGAGGTACCAGGCCGCCGTGTCCAGCGCGCCCCGCTCCACCCACCGGTACAGCTCGTCGAGCCGCTCGGCCGGCTCGCCCCAGTCCCCGAGCGGAAAGGCCCGCCCGGTCAGGTCGCCCGGCCGCAGCCACGCCGCGCCCCCGCCCCGCCCGTCCCGGGGCGGACCCTCGGGCTGCCTCTCCGGCTGCTGACCCACCCGGCACTCCCTACGTCCAGCCGATCCCGTCGCGCAACGCCTGGTGACACCCGCTGCCACGCGATGCCACCGTGGCTCCCGATGCCGGTGCGCCGGACCCTTTCCTACCTCCCAATGGGTGGCGAAGAGGAAGGTTTCGTCTCTTTTCCATCCGGAAGTGGGCCTTGATCAGGTATAGGCCCCACCCGAGGCTCACTCGAAAGAGTGCTGGGGCGACACCCGCACAGACCACGTAGGCTCGTGCCGAGCGGGAGAATCCCGTACCGACCGAGGCCCGGAAGAGGAGCTGATCGTGATTCCCGGTGGTGGCCAGCCCAACATGCAGCAACTGCTCCAGCAGGCCCAGAAGATGCAGCAGGATCTGGCCCGCGCCCAGGAGGAGCTGGCGAACACCGAGGTCGACGGCCAGGCCGGCGGCGGCCTGGTGCGGGCCACCGTGACGGGCGCCGGCGAGCTGCGCGCCCTGAAGATCGACCCGAAGGCGGTGGACCCCGAGGACACCGAGACCCTCGCCGACCTCGTCGTCGCGGCCGTCCAGGCGGCCAACGAGAACGCGCAGAACCTCCAGCAGCAGAAGCTCGGCCCGCTCGCCCAGGGACTCGGCGGCGGCGGCATCCCCGGCCTGCCGTTCTGACCCCTCCGCGGAGCCGGCCGTTCTGACGTCCGCCGCCCACGCGACGTCCCCACCGCCTTCCTAGGACGGGTGGCGGCCAACTACCGTACGTACTGCAAGGAACCACAGGAAGGACGGCAGTCCGTTGTACGAAGGCGTGGTCCAGGACCTCATCGACGAACTGGGGCGGCTCCCCGGCGTCGGTCCCAAGAGCGCGCAGCGGATCGCCTTCCACATCCTCCAGGCGGAACCGACGGACGTACGGCGTCTCGCGCAGTGCCTGATGGAGGTCAAGGCGAAGGTCCGGTTCTGCGCGACCTGCGGCAACGTGGCGCAGGAGGAGCTGTGCAACATCTGCCGCGACCCCCGGCGCGACCTCTCCGTCATCTGCGTGGTCGAGGAGCCGAAGGACGTGGTGGCGATCGAGCGCACCCGCGAGTTCCGGGGCAAGTACCACGTCCTGGGCGGGGCGATCAGCCCGATCGAGGGCGTCGGCCCCGACGACCTGCGCATCAGGGAGCTGCTGGCCCGCCTCGCCGACGGCGCCGTCACCGAGCTGATCCTCGCCACGGACCCGAATCTCGAAGGCGAGGCGACGGCCACGTACCTCGCCCGCATGATCAAGCCCATGGGCCTGAAGGTCACCCGCCTGGCCAGCGGCCTCCCGGTGGGTGGCGACCTGGAGTACGCGGACGAGGTCACGCTCGGCCGCGCCTTCGAGGGGAGACGACTCCTAGATGTCTGACGCCACGCTGCACGCGACCGGCCGGGACCCGGACGACTTCGTCGTCCAGATCGCCGACCAGATCGAGAGTTTCCTGGTCGCGGTCTCCGAGGTCGCCAAGGGCGACGAGCCGGACTCGGCCGTGCCCTTCCTCCTGCTGGAGGTCTCCCAGCTCCTGCTGGCCGGCGGCCGCCTCGGCGCCTACGAGGACATCGTCCCCGACGAGCGCTACGAGCCCGACCCCGGATTCGAGCCCGACGCGGACGAACTGCGCGAGAACCTCGCCCGCCTCCTGGAGCCGGTCGACGTCTACTCCGAGGTCTTCGACCCCTACGAGCCCCGCAAGGCGCCCGTCCCCGCCCGCATCTCCGACGACCTCGCCGACGTCATCGCCGACCTGCGGCACGGCATGGTCCACTACCGGGCCGGCCGCACCTCGGAGGCCCTGTGGTGGTGGCAGTTCTCGTACTTCTCCAACTGGGGCGCCACGGCCTCGGCGACCCTGCGCGCCCTGCACTCGGTCCTGGCCCACGTCCGCCTCAACCAGCCCCTGCAGGAGCTGGACGGCCTGGACACCGACCAGGGCGACGGCGACGACACCCTGGAGTTCGAGGCCGGCCGGGTGATGGCCCGGGAGATCGGCGGCCCGCTGGGGCCGGGGTCGCTCAGGTAGCCTCCCGCCGCTCCGCGTCCCCGCGCTCCGCCGCGTCCCCTCGGGCCGGCCTCGCCCTCCTCCGCGTGCCGGCCGTGTGTGAAACCCACGTCACAGCTTTCACTTCGGCGTCAGTGGGCAGGGTCTGTCCTGGACGACCCGCCCGGCCCGCCCCCGGGGAGTCTCACCATGCGGTATCCCGGGGGCGGTTTCCGGGTGCTCGTTAGACTGAGCCGACCGCAGTACGAGGGCGTATGTGCGGAAAAAGACAAACTGAGCGAGGAGCGCACGTGGGCCTTGTCGTGCAGAAGTACGGAGGCTCCTCCGTAGCCGATGCCGAGGGCATCAAGCGCGTCGCCAAGCGGATCGTGGAAGCCAAGAAGGACGGCCACCAAGTGGTGGCAGTGGTTTCCGCGATGGGCGACACGACGGACGAGCTGATCGATCTCGCGGAGCAGGTTTCCCCGATCCCTGCCGGGCGCGAGCTCGACATGCTGCTGACCGCCGGAGAGCGGATCTCCATGGCGCTGCTGGCCATGGCGATCAAGAACCTGGGCCACTCCGCCCAGAGCTTCACCGGCAGCCAGGCAGGTGTCATCACCGACTCGGTCCACAACAAAGCCCGGATCATCGATGTCACGCCGGGCCGGATCCGTGACTCGCTCGACGAGGGCAACATCGCCATCGTCGCCGGGTTCCAGGGCGTCAGCCAGGACACCAAGGACATCACCACCCTGGGGCGCGGCGGGTCCGACACCACCGCCGTGGCCCTCGCGGCCGCCCTCGACGCCGAGGTGTGCGAGATCTACACCGACGTCGACGGCGTGTTCACCGCCGACCCGCGCGTGGTGAAGAAGGCCCGGAAGATCGACTGGATCTCCTTCGAGGACATGCTCGAACTGGCCTCGTCCGGGTCGAAGGTGCTGCTCCACCGCTGCGTGGAGTACGCCCGCCGGTACAACATCCCGATCCACGTCCGGTCGTCCTTCAGCGGACTTCCGGGCACCTGGGTCAGCAGCGAGCCGATCGAGCAAGGGGACAAGCAGGTGGAGCAGGCCATCATCTCCGGTGTCGCGCACGACACCTCCGAGGCCAAGATCACGGTCGTCGGCGTGCCGGACAAGCCGGGCGAGGCGGCCACGATCTTCCGCACGGTCGCCGACGAGCAGATCAACCTCGACATGATCGTGCAGAACGTGTCCGCGGCCTCCACCGGCCTCACGGACATCTCCTTCACGCTGCCGAAGTCCGAGGGCCGCAAGGCGATCGACGCCCTGGAGAAGAACAAGAGCGGCATCGGCTTCGACTCGCTGCGCTACGACGACCAGATCGGCAAGATCTCCCTCGTCGGCGCCGGCATGAAGACCAACCCGGGCGTCACCGCCGACTTCTTCAAGGCGCTGTCCGACGCGGGCGTCAACATCGAGCTGATCTCGACCTCCGAGATCCGCATCTCGGTCGTCACCCGCGCCGACGACGTGCCGGAGGCCGTGCGCGCCGTGCACACCGCCTTCGGGCTCGACTCCGACAGCGACGAGGCCGTCGTCTACGGGGGCACCGGGCGATGATCCGACGACCGACGCTCGCGGTCGTGGGAGCGACCGGAGCGGTCGGCACGGTCATGCTGAAGATCCTGTCCCAGCGCGCCGACGTCTGGGGCGAGATCCGACTGATCGCCTCGCCGCGCTCGGCCGGCCGCAAGCTGGCCGTGCGCGGCGAGGAGGTCGAGGTGGTGGCGCTCACCGAGGAGGCCTTCGACGGCGTCGACGTCGCGATGTTCGACGTGCCGGACGAGGTCGCCGAACGGTGGGCGCCGCTCGCCGCCGCCCGGGGCGTGGTGGTCGTGGACAACTCGGCCGCCTTCCGGATGGACCCGGACGTGCCCCTGGTCGTCCCCGAGGTCAACGCCCACGCCGTGCGCAACAGGCCGCGCGGCATCGTCGCCAACCCGAACTGCACCACCCTGTCGATGATCGTCGCGCTGGGCGCGCTGCACGCCGAGTACGGCCTGCGCGAGCTGGTGGTGTCGTCGTACCAGGCGGTCAGCGGGGCGGGCCGGGCCGGCGTGGAGACCCTGCGCCGGCAGCTGTCCATGGTCGCCGGCACGGAACTGGGGACCAGCCCGGGTGACGTCCGGCGGGCCGTCGGCGACCTGACCGGCCCCTTCCCGGAGCCGGTCGCGCTGAACGTCGTGCCGTGGGCCGGATCGCCGCGCGAGGACGGCTGGTCGTCGGAGGAGATGAAGGTGCGGGACGAGTCCCGCAAGATCCTCGGGCTGCCGAAGCTGCCCGTCGCCGTGACCTGCGTGCGCGTGCCGGTGATCACCGTGCACTCCCTCACCGTCCACGCCCGCTTCCAGGACGAGGTCACCGTCGGCGGCGCCCGCGAGATCCTCGCCACCGCCCCCGGCGTCGTCCTCTTCGACAACCCGGCCGCCGGGGAGTTCCCCACCCCCGCCGACGTCGTCGGCACCGACCCCACCTGGGTCGGCCGGGTGCGCCGGGCGCTCGACGACCCCACGGCGCTCGAACTCTTCGTGTGCGGGGACAACCTGCGCAAGGGGGCCGCCCTGAACACCGCGCAGATCGCCGAACTGGTGGCGGCGGAGTACGGGTGACGTGCGGGGCGGCCGCAACGCTTGACGGTACGGGAGCCCTTGGCGGTACGGGAGCCGGTGCCCGGAAATTCCCTGGCCGACGGCTTCGGCGTTTGTAGGATCTGTCGTACTGCGATGTGAGCCGGTCGACGACCGGCACCACTTGTATCGGACACCTATGGCGTTCGAAGATTTTCCTCCCCGCACTCCGCAACCACGCGGAGCGCGGGGAGCGTCTTTGCGGTCACCCTTCGGGGTGCGCGGAGGTGTGATGCCGGGGCATGGGGACGCCGGCATCGGGGCGTGGGGGCGCCCGTAGCCATGGCATACAGGAGAAGAGCGGGGCAGATGAGGGCATGGGAGGCGCCGCCCGTGCGGCTGCCGGCGGGTGCGCGCGGGGCGTCCGGGGCAGGGCCGCGAGCGGGTGTTCCGGCGTCCGGCGCAAAACTCGCGGCCGACCCGTACAACCCCGGCGGGGGGAAGCGTGTCCAACAGGCGTGGCAGAGGTTCTCGACTTCCCGGCGACCCGCGGTACGGCCCTACGGCCGCCCCGGGCCGCCCTCCGACCCCGCATGTCCGGCGCGCCCGGCGGCATGCCGGTGATCGCGCCCATGCCCGCAGCGCGGCCGGCCCGCGTACCCAGTCAGCGTGACACCGACGAGGTGGCCGCCGCCGGCACCACCGTCGACCACCTCACCGAGACCTACCGGGCCCACTACCGCTCGCTGCTCGGTCTCGCCGCCCTCCTCCTCGACGACACCGCCTCCTGCGAGGACGTCGTCCAGGAGGCCTTCATCCGCGTCCACTCCGCGCGCAAACGCGTCCGCGACCCGGAGAAGACCCTCGCCTACCTGCGTCAGACGGTCGTCAACCTCTCCCGCTCCGCGCTGCGCCGCCGCATCCTCGGCCTGAAGCTGCTCTCCAAGCCGATGCCGGACATGGCCAGCGCCGAGGAGGGGGCCTACGACCAGCTGGAGCGCGACTCCCTCATCAAGGCGATGAAGGGCCTCCAGCGCCGCCAGCGCGAGGTCCTCGTTCTGCGCTACTTCGCCGACATGACCGAGGCCCAGGTCGCCGAGACCCTCGGCATCTCGCTCGGCTCGGTCAAGGCCTACGGCTCGCGCGGCATCGCCGCCCTGCGCGTCGTCATGGGGGCGACGGCATGAGCGCGAGGGGCGAGGAACCCGACGGCGGGGACGCGCGCGAGCGGCACGAGCCGTACGCGTGGCACGAGCCGATGACACCTCCGCACGAGCAAGAGCCGAAGCAATCGCACGCTGGGAACGGAACCGTGAACCACCACCTCGACGACCAGGGCCCCGACGGGCTCGACTCGGACGAGCTGGCACTGCGCCGCATGCTGCACCAGGCGGTCCAGGAGATGGCGCCGGGCGACGGGACGCTGGAGCACCTCCGGCGGGCCGTCCCCGCCCGTCGGGCCCGCAAGCGCCAGGCCGCCGTCGGGATGGCCGCCGCGGCCCTCTTCGTCGGCACCGCCGTCCCCGCCCTGCTGCACGTCTCCCGGTCCGGCGGCTCGGAGGCCAACCCCTCCATCGCCGGCCAGGCCTCCCAGGCCCAGGGCGGCGCCGGGGAGGGCAAGGGCCCCGACGGCGGCACCGACGGCAAGACCGGCGCCCCCGCCGGCACCACCGGCCGGCCCGGCCAGGACAGCACCGGGAACACCGCCGGCGCCAAGGCCTCCGGCAGCGCGACCGGCTCACCCGAGGGCACCGGCCCCGCCGCCACCTCCTCGGCCGGCACCCCCGCCTGCACCGCGTCCCAGCTGGGTGACTCCAGCGCCGCCGTCCAGACCCCCGACTCGGCCGGCGTCGTCTACGGCACCTTCCGCGTCGTCAACGTCTCCGACCGCGGCTGCACCGTCGGCGGGAGCGTGTCCGTGACGCCCACCGCACAGGGTGCCGCCGACCCGGCGAAGATCTCACTCGCCGAACACACCTCCGGTGACGCGGCGGCCGGTCTGCCCGACCCCTCCCTCTACGTCTCCCAGCTGGCCCTCGCCCCGGGCTCGGCGTACGACGTGCGGTTCGCCTGGGTGCCCTCCGGGACCTGCCCCGTCGCCGGCGGCACCACGGGCGGCAGCACCACCGGCGGCCCCTCGTCCTCCCCGAGCCCCTCCCCGAGCGGGCAGAGCACCGGCACGGACGGCGCGGCCGACGGCACGTCCGGCGCGTCGCCCCAGCTGTTCACGGAGGACGGCACGGCCGACGGCAGCGTCCTGGTGACGTACACGGCGCAGGGCGGCTCGCCGACGGTGAGCGCGACGGTGCCGGACGCCTGCGCGGGAACCGTCTACCGGACGGGCGTGCTGGCGTCGACGTCGGAACCGGCGTCCTGAGCCTTCCGGGCCGCCGCGGGCGGCCCGGCGGGCCCGGAGGACGCGGGGGAGCCGGGTGAGGCCGGAGGCCCGGAGGACGCGGGGGAGCCGGGGGACCCGGGTGAGAGTGGCGAGCCGCCGGGGGACGGGGACGTGCCGGCCGGCGCGGAGGCGTCGGGCCCGGCGATCCCCAGCTCCGCGTCCCGCGCGAACTCGATCTCACGGCGCAGCAACCGGAACCACATGAACACCACGAACCCGGCGAACACGAACCACTCACCGGTGTACCCGAGGTTCTGGAACGCCTTCAGGTCCAGCCCCGTGCCGCTCGGCGCGCGCGCGGGCACCGCCGTCATCCCCGGGTCGGCGGTGTCGAGGGTGACCCAGGCGTCGTAGAGGTCGTCGGAGACGAGGTTGACCAGCGAGGCCGTGCTGATCGCGCCGGTCTGGCCGGGCGGCAGCCCGCCCCGCGCGCTCACCCCGTTGTCGCCGGGCGTCTCGGACGCCTGGAGCGCGCCCGTGACGTCGACCTCGCCGGCCGGCGGGGCCGGCGCCCTGGCGGCGTCGGCCGTACCGGGCAGCCAGCCGCGCACGACGGGCAGGGTCCTGCCGCCGTCGGTGCGCAGCAGCGTCAGCACGTAGAAGCCCGCCCGGCCGTCCAGCTCGCGGTCGGGCACCAGCAGCTGCTCGCCGTAGCGCCCGCTCGCGGTGACCCGCTTGCCGGACGTGGCCTTGTCGACGGGCAGCATCCCGGCCAGCGGGCGCGCCGGCTGCGTACGGGCCGAGTCGGCCTGCTCCTCGGCGCTGCGGTGGTCGTCCACGCGCGCCTCGAACCGGCTCAGCTGCCAGGACCCCATGAACACGCAGAAGGGGATGGCCAGCAGCACGAAGACGTTGATCCCCCACCAACGGGGCGTCAGCAGAAACCGGTACACACCGACAACGGTACGGGGCGGCGGCGGGGGAGCGGTCCGCGGGGTGGGTGCGGGGCGGGGGCGGGACGGGTGCGCGGGCGGAGACGGGGTGGACACGGGGGTGGGGCGGCGGGCGGGCACGTGGTGGCGGTCCCGGGTCCGTCCACAGGCGGGGGTCGCCGGGCCGCGCGGCCGGCCCCGGTCCGTCCACAGGAGCGGTGGCGGGCGCCCCGGTTGTCCACAGGCTGGGGACCGCGGTGCTCCTTTGTCGGCGGAGGCGGGCAGTATGGGGCCATGACTGAGAGCAACAGGTCCGCCGCGCCGCAGCGGTACGAGGAGATGCCGGACTGGGAGAAGCGCTTCCGGGCGCCCCGGGTGTCCCTGCCCGACTGGGCGGAGGACGCGCCGGACCACTCCCTGTTCGTGTCGAACGCGACGGGGACGTACGAGCTGTACGCCTGGGACCGGGCCACCGGCGAACAGCGCCAGGTGACGAACCGGGCCAACGGCACGACGGACGGCGTGCTCTCCCCGGACGGCGCCTGGATCTGGTGGTTCGACGACAAGGACGGCGACGAGTTCGGGGTCTGGCGCCGCCAGCCCTTCGAGGGCGGCGAGGACGAACTGGCGACGCCGGGCCTCGACCCGTCGTACCCGGCGGGCCTGGCCCTGTCCAGAGACGGCCGTACGGCGGTGGTGGGCCGCTCCACGGACGAGGACGGCACGACGATCCACGTGGCGCGGTTCGGCGAGGCGCCGGTCGAGCTGTACCGCCACCGCGAGTCGGCGGGGGTCGGAGACCTGTCCCACGACGGCACCCTGATCGCGATCGAGCACACCGAGCACGGCGACGCGATGCACTCCGCGCTGCGCGTCCTGCGCCCCGACGGCTCCACGGTCGCCGAACTGGACGACACCGAGGGCGGCACCCGGGAACTGGGACTCGAGGTGCTGGGCTTCGCGCCCGTCGACGGCGACACCCGCCTGCTGATCGGCCACCAGCGCCGGGGCCGCTGGGAGCCGCTCGTCTGGGACGTGGCGACCGGCGAGCAGAGCGACCTGGCCCTCGACCTGCCGGGCGACGTGGGCGCCGAGTGGTATCCGGACGGTTCCGGGCTCCTGGTCTCGCACGGCTTCGAGGCCCGCAGCGAGCTGTTCCGCTACGACCTGGCGAGCCGGGAACTCGTGCGGGTGCCGACCCCGCCGGGCACGGTCTCGAGCGCGACGGCCCGCCCCGACGGCAGCGTGGAGTACCTGTGGTCCTCGGCGGCCGAACCGCCCACCGTCCGCTCGACGACGGGCGAGCCGGTCCTGGACCCGCCCGGCATGAAGTCCCCCGGCTCGGTGCCGGTGGAGGACGTGTGGGTGGAGGGCCCCGGCGGCCGCATCCACGCCCTGGTCCAGAAGCCGGCCGGCGCGAGCGGCCCCCTGCCCACCGTGTTCGACATCCACGGCGGCCCCACCTGGCACGACAGCGACTCCTTCGCGGCCGGACCCGCCGCCTGGGTCGACCACGGGTACGCGGTCGTCCGCGTCAACTACCGCGGTTCCACGGGCTACGGACGCGCCTGGACGGACGCCCTGAAGCACCGGGTCGGCCTGATCGAGCTGGAGGACATCGCCGCGGTCCGCGACTGGGCGGTGGCCTCGGGCCTGGCCGACCCCGACCGGCTGATCCTCACCGGCGGCTCCTGGGGCGGCTACCTGACCCTCCTGGGCCTGGGCACCCAGCCCGAGGCGTGGGCGCTGGGTATCGCGGCGGTCCCGGTGGCCGACTACGTCACGGCCTACCACGACGAGATGGAAGCCCTCAAGGCGATGGACCGCACCCTCCTGGGCGGCACCCCCGAGGAGGTCCCCGACCGCTTCGCCGCCTCCTCCCCCCTGACCTACGTGGACCAGGTCAAGGCCCCCGTCCACATCTCGGCCGGCGTCAACGACCCCCGCTGCCCCATCCGCCAGATCGACAACTACGTGGCCCGCCTGGAGGCCAGGGAGGCCCTCCACGAGGTCTACCGCTACGACGCCGGCCACGGCTCCCTGGTGGTGGACGAACGCATCAAGCAGGTCCGCCTGGAACTGCGGTTCGCGGAGAAACACCTGAACCGCTGAGGAACCCCGCCCCCGCCCCCTGCCACAGCCCCACGACGGCCGCACACGCCGCCGCCCGGAGGCCGCCGCGCCCTGAAGCGGATCACCGCGACGGAAACACCAGGGACACGCCCCTCTCCTGCCGCGCCTGGGGCCCGGGGCGCCGGTCCTGGCCGGTGCCCCGGATCCACCGTCCTCGGACGGTGGTTTTCCGTGGCAGGGGTGCGAGGGCCGTGGTCCCGGTCGGCGTCCAAGGTCCCCGGCCCCCTACGCGCCGGGTTTCGCGGCCGGGGCCGCAGGGTCCGGAGTCTCCTCCGGAGCGGGTTCCTGCTCCCAGGGCGACAGGGCCGGGGCCTCCGGCCGGGGCGCGGGTTCCTGCCCCTGCCGGAGGGGCATTGTGTTCAGGAGCCAGGAGCCAGGAGCCAGGAGCCAGGAGCCAGGAGGCGGAGCCCTCGCCGGGGTTCAGGGGCGGAGCCCCTGACGGGGTCGAAGGGGCGAAGCCCCTGGGGACGGGACGGGTAGGGGCGGCGGGGGCGAGAAAAGAACACCCCCGCATCCCCGGCACACCCCTACACCCCCGCCGCGCCCCTCCGCCGCCGTCCCGACAACTCCGCCAGCCCCCACCGCGTAGCGGCCAGCACCACCCGGTCCTCTCCCCGCAGCACGTACGAGTCGGGCAGGTCCCACACCAGACCCCCTCCGCCGCCCGCCCCGGCTCCAGCCCCCCGCCCCTCGTCCCCCACCCCGGACGAAGCCCCCCGCCCGGTCCCCTCCAACGCCAGCACCCGCCAGTACCCGGCCCGAAACGCCTCCCCCACCGTCTTCCCCACCAACTGCCCGTACCCCCCGACCTCCAGCGAAGCGAACAGCAACACCCGCCGCTCCACCGGAATCGCCCCCAGGATCTGCCTCCCCACCATCGCCCCCGCGAACGACGGCGCGGCCAGATGCGTCACGCTCCGACTCCGCGTCAACGCCTGCGGATGCGCCGCCCGCAGCGTGCGGTACACCGCGGTCGCGAAGTCGTCGTCGTACAGCCGCAGCACCACCCGCAGATCGTGCCGTAAGGACCGCGCGTACAGAGCGGCCTCGAGATTCGTCGTGTCGGAGCTGGTCACCGCCAGCAGCGCGTGCGCCCGGTGGATCTTCGCCGCCTCCAGCACCCCCTCCTGCGTGACGTCCCCCAGCACCACCGGCACCCGCAACCGCCGCGCCACCGCGACCCCCCGCGCCTCCGGGGCGGCCTCCACGCACACCACGGGAATGTCCAGCTCCCGCAGCCGCGTCAGCACCCGCGTCCCGATCTTCCCCAGCCCCAGCAGCACCACGTGCCCACCCAGCCCCCGCGGCGGGCGCCGCAACGCCCCGGCCGCCCGGAACGTCCCCAGCCCCTCCAGCACGGCCGCCAACAGCACCGGCAGCAGCAGCAACCCCACGAGCCCGGAGAGCAGTTGAAGAACCTGCCGCTCGGTCGACTTTCCCACCGCCGGATCGTTGATGGCGAACAGATCCAGCAGCGTCAGGTACACCGCACCCAGCGGGTGGATCCCCGTCACCAGCCACAACGCCACCGCGAGCGCGACGACACACCCCACGAGCCCCGCCAGCGACCACCGCAGCCGCCGCGAGAACAGGGAGGCGAACGGCGCCACGACCCCGACCCCCCGCCCGGAGGGCAACGCGGGCCCGGCCGAGTACGACACCTGCTCCAGCACGACGCTGCCCCGCCCGCTCGCGGCGGCGACCGTGGCCGCGTCCGGCAGCAGCAGCGGCCCCTGCTCCCCGCTGGTCTCGGAACCGTCCGCGAAGGCGGGGTCGTTGCTCGTCGCGGACAGCAGGGCGAGCGTGGCCAGCCCGGGACCGGCGGCCCGCCCGGCTCCGGGGGCGGGCCGTTCGACGGCCCGCAGCAGCAGCCCGTCCGTCTGGACGACCTTGCTGGTGCCGGCGACGGCGGTCGCGGCCAGCGCGGGCGCGGCGGTGTCGGCATCGGACAGCACGGTGGTGGAGGCGTCCCCCGCCGCGGACCCGCCACCCCCGCCGACCGTCGCCAAGGCGGCCGCCTGGTCGAGGAGTTCCTCGATGTGCTGCCCCAACCGCCGGTTGTACAAGCGCAGGACGAGCCGCAGCCGGGGGTTGAGCCGACGGGCGGTGAGGGCGGCGCGGATGTTCGTCTCGTCGTCGTCGTAGACGAGGGCGAGCGCGGCCGCGCGTTCCACCCCCGCCTCGGCGAGCACGGCCTCGGACGGCTCGACGGCCTCCAACACCCGTCCCGCCGAACCCGATTCGCCGCTCCCCGCCGTACCGGCGGCCCCGCCCGGCCCGGCGCCCGCCCCCGCCGGGGCCCCCGTCCCCGTCCCTCCGCCGTTCCCGGCGGCCCGGTTGACGGCGGCGCTCACCACCCGGTCGAGCAGCGCCGCGGACACCGCGCGGGCGCGCCCCACGACGGGCGGCCGTACCGCCCGCTCGGAGGGCGGGACGACGAGCGTGACCTGCTCCTCGTACACACCGCGCAACTCCGCGGCCAGCCGGTGCGCGAGCCCGTCGTCGCCGCACACCACCATGTGCGCGCCGGACCCGCCCGGCGCCGGACCCTGATTCGGTAGACCAGCCACGAGGGGAAAGACTGCCTCACCGCGACGGGTGGTTCCAGATCCGCCCCGAACACCTGAACACCTGAAGGTCTGAGCACCTGAAGGCCTGAAGGTCTGAACGAGCGGAGCGGTGAGCCCGTAGGAGAGGAGAGGGAGAACGACACGACCCGGAGGTGCCCACCCGTGGCCACGACCGAACAGGCCCCGAACCGGCCGGACACCTCGACCACGCCGAGTCCCCCGACCACGCCGAGTCCCCCGACCACGGCGAGTCCCCCGACCACGGCGAGTCCCCCGACCACGCCGAGCGCGTCGCCCCGGCCGGACACCCCGACCCCGCCGAGCCCCCCGAGCGAGGACGGCAACGCGCCCCCCACCCCCCGCCGCCTGACCTCCCCCCTCGTCCTCACCCTCCTCCTGTTCCTCATGGTGCTGCTGCAGGCCCCCCTGCGCCGCGCCCTCGCCGCCCCGGTGATGCAGACCTGGACGACGGTGTTCGTGGCGGTGATGATCCAGGCGCTGCCGTTCCTCGTCCTGGGCGTCCTGCTGTCGGCGGCGATCGCGGTCTACGTCCCGCCGTCCTTCTTCGCCCGGGCCCTGCCCCGCCGGCCCGCCCTGGCGGTCCCGGTGGCCGGCCTGGCGGGCGCCGTCCTGCCGGGCTGCGAGTGCGCGTCCGTACCGGTCGCCGGTGCGCTGGTGCGCCGCGGGGTGACCCCCGCCGCGGCGCTCGCCTTCCTCCTCTCCGCCCCGGCGATCAACCCGATCGTGCTGACGGCGACGGCGGTGGCGTTCCCCCGCGACCCGGAGATGGTCCTGGCCCGCTTCGTGGCGAGCCTGCTGGTGGCCTGCGCGATGGGCTGGCTGTGGCACCGCCTGGGCCGCACGGACTGGATGCGACCGCCGGCGCACGCGCGGCACGAGGGCCGGAGCCGGGGCGAGGCGTTCTGGGACTCGACGCGCCACGACGTGGTGCACGCGGGCGGATTCCTGGTGGTGGGCGCGATGGCGGCGGCGACGCTGAAGGCGGTGGCCCCGGAGCAGTGGCTGCGCACGGCGGCCGGCAATCCGGCGCTGGCGGTGCTGTCGCTCGCGGTGCTGGCGGTGGTCCTGTCGATCTGCTCGGAGGCGGACGCGTTCGTGGCGGCGTCGCTGACGCAGTTCTCGCTGACGGCCCGGCTGGCCTTCCTCGTCGTCGGCCCGATGATCGACCTGAAACTGTTCGCGATGCAGGCCGGTACGTTCGGCCGCGGCTTCGCCCTGCGCTTCGCGCCCGTCACCTTCGTGCTGGCGGTCACCGGAGCGGTCCTGACCGGGGCGGTGCTGCTGTGAACCGCCAGGCCCAGTCGGCCGTCCTGTTCCTCCTCGGCGCGAGCCTGCTGCACGCGGGCACCACCGACCTCTACCTGCGCTACGTGAAGGCGGGCCTGCGCCCCCTGCTCCTGGCGGCCGGCGCGGTCCTGGTCGCGACGGCGCTCGCGACGGCCTGGTACGAGTGGCGCGCGACGCACCGGAAGGAAGACCCCGCCACCCCCCGGAGCCAGGACCGCCGCTCCCACCCGGAACCCGGCGTCTCCTGGCTGCTCGTCCTCCCCCTCCTCGCCCTGATCCTGGTGGCCCCGCCGGCCCTCGGCTCGTACAGCGCCACCCGCGCCGGTACGGCGCTCCAGGAACCGCCGGCCTACCCGGCGCTCCCCGCCGCGGACCCTCTCCGCCTCGGCCTGGCCGACTACGCGGCCCGCGCCGCCTACGACGACGGACGCACGCTCACCGGCCGCCGCATCCAGCTCACCGGCTTCCTGGCACTGGACCGCGACGGCACCCCGTACCTGGTCCGCATGGCCCTCAACTGCTGCGCGGCGGACGCCCAGCCGGTCAAAGTGGGCCTGACCGGCCGGATCCCCCCGGTGCTCCAGCCGGACACCTGGCTGGTGATCACCGGCACCTACACCCCGCACCGCGTCAAGGACCCCGTCAACGACGGCCCGATCCCCTTCATCGAGGTCGCCGAGGCCAGGCCGACGCCCACGCCGAAGGACCCCTACGACGAGACGTGGAACACCTGAGACGTCAGCGGCGCGCGGTGCCCGTCGCGGCGTGCGGTGGTGTCAGGACTGGTACGGCTGCTGTTGCTGCGGCTGCCCGTACGCCTGCCCGCCCTGACCGCCGGCGGCCTGCGCCTGCAGCTGTTCGGCCTGCTCCTTGACCAGCTTCTGCTCCGCCCCGCAGAACGTGCACTGCGTGGCGTACTTCGTCGAGATCGGGAACAGCGGCACGAAGAACAGCGTGAACTTCGTGACGCGCTTCCTCAGCGTGTGCGCGGACGGATTGCCGCAGCGCCCGCACACCAGCGTCAGTATCGCGAGCTGGTACAGATACCCCTTGGTCCCAAAGATGATCATGTCGCCGGTCCTTTCCCGGTTCGTCGCCTCCCTCCCACCATGCGAGGAAGCAGCGCCTGACACCACACACGATGCCACCCACCCACCACCCATGATCCCCCCGCGGACCGCCCCGCCACCCGCCTCCACGAAGCACCGGCGACCGCTGCCACGCCCCCGCCACCCTGACCACGGCCGGATGCTGGCAGGAATCCCGGGTCCCACGACCTGCTCCGTGTCCTGCCGTGGTCGTCGTGGAGAGGGAGGGGGCGGAGCGGTGACCGGGGCGGACGAACGGGGAAACGCGCGGGCGGCGGGCCGACGGTCCCGCGCCGGCCGGCGCACGACCGTAGTCCTCGGCCAGTCCTTCCGGACCACGCACATCCGATCACGCCGACCGATTCACGAGCCCCGAACAGCGCATCCGGGTGCCTGGCGGCGGATCCTCGGCGTCCTGCTGAGACCGGAGGGGGGCCGGGTCACACCTTCTTGACGACGATCGTGTCCGGGACCAGCTTCTCCAGGTCGTCGACGTCCGGGGTGAAGACGGTGACCTGTCCCTTCTGCCGTCGCGCGATGACGGCGAGCACGGCGTCGATCGCGTGCTTGTGGCCGTGCAACTTGGCGTCGGCCAGGAGTCGACGTGCCTGGCGGGCCGCGTCCTTCCCGATGTCGACGACCTGGAGCCGGGACAGTACCCAGTCCCAGCGTTGCTCGGTCGTTCTGCCGTCGTACGCCTCGGCCAGTGTCATCGGGGACGTCACCACCTCGGCTTCCCGCGCGCCGCGAGGTCGAGCCAGGCGATCATCTTCCGGTCGCCGCGTAACGCGAGGGGCAGGGCTTCACAGTCCAGTACGAAGACGCGGAGTGGCCGCCGTCCGCGCTCACCGGTTCGCTTCTTCACGCAGCCCCTCCGGCGTTGTGCTCTCCGGTGGTTCGACGCCGCTCGTGTTCGGCGTCGAGTTCGTCCAGCTCGTCGAGCGCTGCCGCATGTTCGTCCTCGGTGACGGGCCCGTGTTCTTCCTGCAGCCAGTCGGCCAGTTCCCGGAGCCGGTCCCGGTCACGCTTGAAGCGCAGCGCCTCGGCGACATACGCCGACAGGCCCCGCTCGGCCGCGTCCGCGCGGATCCCGCCCAGGAGATCCTCGGGAATCGTCACTGTCACCTTCTTCGTCGCCGTACAAGAGACCATGCTCTTGGTATCGCACTCCTTACCCGTCGGTCATGTGATCGGCGCTCGGCGATCAGACGGCCGGGGCGGGGCGTGGGCTGCCGTGGAAGACCTGGCTGGTGTGCCAGGAGCGGTGGACCGCCGCGACGGGGCGGGCGCCCGGCTGGGGGCCGATGAGCGGGCGGCCGGCGAGCGCCGTGACGTGCTCGCGGGCGGCGGGGCTGTGGCCGACGAAGCTCTGCGAGACCAGGATGCGGTGGCTGTCGCCGACGCCGAGGACACCCTTGTCGAAGAGCTTGTGGTGCAGCGAGCACAGGCACAGGCCGTTGTCGACGTCGTCAGGGCCGTCGAACGCCCACCAGCGCACGTGCGCGGCCTCCAGCCCGACCGGCACCGCGCCGATCCTGCCGTCGTAGCCGCAGAAGGCGCACCGGTACTCGTATGCCGTCAGGACCTGCTCCCGCATCCGGGGATCCCGCCGCCTGCGCACGGCCGAGAACCGCTCGCTCCCCGTCGGCTCCAGTTCCAGGCCGACGGCTTCGCACAGGTCGCCGTGGAGGGAGGGCGGGAAGTTCAGGTCGAGCAGGACCCGCGCCATCCGGCCGAGCAACGACGGCTCGCGCCGCAACGCCGCCCGTAGTTCCGGCGTCAGCCGCCCTGCGGCCCCGACCTCCCGCAGCTCCCGCACGCCACTGCCGGGGCTGCCCGGTCCGCGATCGGTGCGCACCTCCCACACGCCGTCGCTCACCAGATGGTGGAACGGGTAGGCGGGCGTCGTCCTGTGGGGCGGACCGTACTCGGTCAGCAGCCTTCTGAGGTCGTTCTCCACCGCGCTGTACCGCAGTTCGCCGTCGGCGTCCTGCTGGAAACGCCCGAGCGCGTACAGGAACAGCAACGGCTTGTGCGGAGCGCGGGTCCCGCTTCTGCTCCACTGCCTCAGCTTCGCGGTGCGCTCCAGCCAGTCCATGACCGGCGATCGTAGTGGCGCCGGAATGCGCTGTTCTCGAAGCGACCGGGGAAGCGGGTCGCTCGCCAACGGCTCCCAAACCCCCTACAACCACTCAGGGGCCCGACCCGCTAAGCGGATCAGGCCCCTGACCTGGTACTTCACTGTCGGGGTGGCGGGATTTGAACCCACGACCTCTTCGTCCCGAATCAGGGACGCTGGGTAACGGCCCCGCGTTCCGCACCCTCCTGACCTGCACTGTAGCGTCGCATGAGCCCAGTTCAGAGGCGTTAGTTCAAGGTCTGCGTCCCGCCGCCCTGCGTCTGCGGTACCTCTGGGACACCCCTCCCGCACTCCTTGGTTCCGGAGACCGACACCCAGTTCACACCCAGAATCGGCAGAGGTGGCGCAGACGTGTGCCCAGGTTGGAGAGGGCGCAACGCTGCCCCCGACACCTGGGGGTCGCCTTCAGTACGGGGTGTCGCACCCGGGCGAGCGCCGACTCAGGCCGGGTCGACGGCTGGCCGGGACCCCCTGGTGCCGGGACCGAGGCATGTCCGGACCGGCTGGGGCCCGACGGGCGGCGGTCTCAGCTCGCCGGGGCGGACACGGCGGCGTGCAGCTCCCGCACGCCAACGGCACGAGGGTGCCGCTGCGCCAACTCGGTCACGATGCTGCGGATCGCGGGGCGGTCTCTCACCTCGCCGGGGCTCGCACGGTGGGCGTCGAGCAAGGCGCGGGCGGTCTGCTCAGGGCGGCCCCACGCCCACCAGGCACGGGCCATGTCTGTGCCCAGGCGTGCCTTCCGCTCAGCCGTGGGGAAGTACTCGGGCCGAAGGTTCCGCCCCGCCTCCAGCGCGGCGCCGGCGTCGCCGAGGGCCCAGTGGACGCCGACGGCGTAGAGGTCCACGGCGGCCGGGCTGATGGGGAAGAGACGCCCGGGAGGTGCCTGGAGCGGCAGGCGCTGTGCGGCCCGCCGTGCCTCCTCGGCCATGGCCAGGGCCTCCGCGCGCCGGCCTCCCCGGGCGGCGGTGTAGGCCAGGGTGCACAGCATCTGCGCGTAGGCCGACGAGGCCGCGTCCGTCCGCAGCCCTGTCACCTCCACCCGGGCCGCGGCCGATTCCATGAGAGCCTGGGCTTCCTCGCCCCGGTCCTGGTGGCGCAGCACGATTGCGAGCTCGCGGAAGGCAGCAGCGGCGGCGAGCGGAGACCCGGACACCTCGGCCCAGGTGCGCGCGCGGTCGGCGGTGAGGCGGGCCTGCTCGTACGAGCCGAGCTTGGTCAGCAGGGCGGCGCTCAGGCTGTAGACGGAGGACAGCCGGGCCTGGTCCAGCTCGCGGCGCGAGGAGGCAGCGGCGTGCCCGTCGGCCAGGAGGCCCGGCAGCAGCCCGAGGAGCTGCGTGTGGGCCCCCTTGTCGTAGAGGTCGCGGGCGGAGGCCACACGGGCGTCCAGGGCACCCCTGCCCGTCGGCGGCGGGGTGTCGGCCAAGGCCCGGTCCATGCCGAGCAGCATGGCGGCCGGGACGGTCGCCGTGGCGGCGAGCAACGAGCGGCGGCGCATCGGGTCCTCCTCGGCGTGCGGACTGGCCGACACTCTAGTGCTGGGCAGTCCGGAAGGAGCGGGGGGCGCCAGAGAACTCACCAGGACGTGTCGAGGAACGCCCACCGTGGAGGCGGCCCGGTGAATGAGCGTCAGGTCGGTGACCCGGGTTCGGCGTTCCATCCGCGAGACCGTCGCCGCCGAGCACCCCAGGTGCTCGCCGAGTTCGGCGAGCGTCCATTCCCGGTGCTCACGGCCCAATCGTACGAGTCCGCCCGGTTGTCGCCGGGCGACTAACTCCCTGACCTTCGCGCTGTTCCAGAGCGGGTCACCGGGCACTGGTCCCTCCCCCTGCTACACGACCGGGGGCCACCACGGTACGGACGCGGGACGGCGCCCGTCGAGACCGCTTGCACGACGTGCAAACGCCTTGCAAGGAAACCCAGTTGATCGCCGGCCGGGTGCCGGATGCGGTGTTCTCGTTGCATCGCCCCGCACCTCGTGGGGCACCATCCAAGGGAGGCACCATGGCAACCGCAGCCGACACCCCCGTCGCCACCGACCCGGTGACCGGACCGGCCCGCTCGCCCCGTGACGTCGTGTCGGCGGAACTCTGGGAGAAGCAGGTCGGCCTGCTGATGCGGGACTACCCGTACGACTCCGTCATGGCCACCCGCGTCCTCGGCCAGGGCTACGCCTACCTGCTCACCGCCATGTCCCTCCGGGGCCAGGGCCTGGGACTCGCCCCGAGCAAGCTGGTCGACATCGGCGCCCACACGATCATCCTGGACACCGTCGCCTACGCCGAGCTGTGCGACAAGTACAACGGCGGACACTTCCTGCACCACGTGCCCAAGGTCGAGATGAAGAGCGACGGGTCGGTCATCAAGACCGCCCACCTCGTCGCCCGCGCCGGCTGGGAGGTGGACCCCCCGCTGTGGGAGGACGCCGCCGACTGCGGCCCCTGCCACCCGGGCAACGACTCGCACTGACCCCCAGGTGACGCCCTCGGCGGTCCGGGCCCACGGCTCGGGCCGCCGAGGCACGCCCGGGTGACTTTCGTCCGAACCGGCAGCAGCCCCCGCGCGATGCCGCCAGGATGACCCGGGTGACGACCACGACCACAGACCTATGGCACCACTACGGCCGGGCCCGCGCCGCGCAGGACCACGCCGTCCCCGACTCCTTCCGCTGGGCTTGGGGCCAGGAGGACGGGCCGGGCCCGGAAGTCCTCGGCGACCTCACCGGCAAGACCGTGGCCGACCTCGGCGCCGGCGCCGCCCGCCACGCCGCGCACCTGGCCGTGCACCACGCCCCGAACCGGATCGACGCCGTGGACGCGTCCCCGGCCCAGCACAGCATGGCCATCGCCCTGTACGCCGACCTTGCCCCGCGCCTGCACTTCGTCCACGCGGACGTCGTCGCCCACCTCCGCGCGAACCCGGGCGCCTACGACGTGCTTTACAGCCACTTCGGGGCGGTGGACTTCACCGACCCCAGCGAGCTGCTTTCGGCCGCCGCTGACGCGCTCCGCCCCGGTGGGCGCCTGGCCTTCTCCACCCTCGCCCACTACCTGTCCGGCAAGCCCGCGCAGCCGGACGTCACGGCCGTGGAGGTGCCGGCGAAGACCCGGGAGGGCGAGAGCGCCACCATGCACCGGTGGGTGCTGCAGGAGCACGTGTGGACCAAGGTCCTGGACCAGGCCGGGTTCACCGACATCCGCGTCGAGGCGCTGCCCGCTGGCGACGGCCCCCGGCCCGCTGCCACCCTCCTCGTCACGGCCGAGCGCCCCGCCACCTGAGGCCGGGCCGGGCAATGCCGCTGCCCCGGGGAGAGTCTCCTGGGCTCCGGAGCCGTGGCGCGTTCGCGCTGCGGGTCAGCTGAGCCGTGCTGGCTGCCGATCAAGGACCGGCTGACCCGTCACGGGCTCCGCCACGGCCACCGCACGCTCTTGGAGGAGCTGGGCTGCCCGAAGGTTCTCGCGAACGAGCGCCTGGGTGTCGACGGGATCAACGCCGACGAGTGGACGCCGCGGGAACTCCGGCACAGCTTCGTGTCCCTGCTCTCCGACCGTGGTGTCCCGCTGGAAGAGATCTCCCGGCTCGTCGGCCACTCGGGTACGGCCGTCACCGAGGAGGTCTACCGGAAGCAGATCCGGCCCGTGATCCAGACCGGCGCCGTGGTCATGGACGGGATCTTCGGCACCGATCCGCAGCGGTCGTGGACACGCGGGAACCGGTAGTCACGCAGATAGACACGCAGACGAAACAGGTGAGGCACCTAGGAACGTTCCTAGGTGCCTCACCTGGTGTTTCTCTGTCGGGGTGGCGGGATTTGAACCCACGACCTCTTCGTCCCGAATGAGGTTCGGTTGGTGATCCTGCCAGCCCCGATGGCGTTTCCGCAGGTCAGATGGGTGGGCTCGGTTGGTGTCGCGGGGCCTGGAAGGGGTTCGGGGAGCGGGTCGGCTCCCAGATGGCTCCCCGGGCGTGGTGCCCACCGGCTGCGTGTACGTCTATGCCAAGGCATCCCTGTGTCGACCACAACGAGGGCCAAGGCTTCCGAGCCCGGCGTACCCTCCGCTGATGATCGCGCACGCTGTCCGAATGCCTGGAAGCTCAGTCCTTCACAATCTCGCCGTTCGCTGATGACGTTGAAGCCTGCGTCGGCACGTGCCTGGCCTTCGGCTTCTCGAGTTCCAACCGCACTTTCACGTCCTCGAAGCTGAGGTCCGGGGTTCCGATACGCCCCACCGAGCGGCTGTAGGCGATGAGCATCGCCTCCGAGAACGGGCTGTCGAGGGTTGCGACACGTCGCCAGGTTCGTGCCTCGGCGAGCGGGACCGATACCACGTTCTCGAAGTCGACCAAGAGGTCGGGGATGTCGAGGTAGCCAGGAAGAGCGCGGTACCGGTTCTGCTTGTCCCCGAAGACCTGTTTGGCCTGGTCCTTGTGGCTGTTGCTCTTCGAGCTGGCCAGCCATGTGGCGATCGCTGGCGACTCCGACTCCTCGCCGTCCTCGGTGAAGATGCGGTCAGCCTTGGCCAGGCGAACGTACTGTGCCTTGGCCTTACGAGGTCTCGCCACGTTGGCGTCCGGGTGGTCCTCATACAGGTCGCAAGCAGGGGTGAGGACGATCCACCAATCGCCCTCGGGGCTGACCACGAGGTCCGTGGCGGTGAGGTGATGGGTCACGAACGGCTTCAAGTAGACCCGAGCAGCGGAGGGTTGACCAGCAGTAGCGACCGCCTCGCCGTCCCCGGCGTATCCCAGTTCGCTGGGGCCGTTCTCCCGGAGCTCGGCCGCGAGGCGGTTGACGATGATCGGGGTGATCTCGTGGGGATCAGCGCCCGCCATCTCGTGCCAGTGCGGGGCCACGACGTCACGGAGGAAAACGCGGACCTTGCGTTCGACGAGATCGGAGATACGGCGTCTCAACTCCGACACTCCCGAGAGCAACCCGTCCCGGACTGCGGGAGCGACCTCGTCCCAGGCGTTCTTGGTCACCACACGGATGAGGGGAGGCTTCTCCAGGTCACGCACCTGCTGGGGGACAGCTGTGAAGAAGACCACGGGCAGCCACCGAGCGCCGGCGATGGCGTCGTACAGTTCGTGTCCGCGTCCTTCGACGGCAGCGGAGGGTATGCCATCGGCGGCGTCGCGGACGTCGAGGATGACCAGGTCGAAGTCCTCGTCAATCAACCGCTGCTCGGCTGCGGAGAAGTCCTGCTCGGACTCGAAGTGGATCTCCCCGAGGTCTGTGAGCTCCTCGGCCAGCACTTCGCGAAGGTCCGCGATCATCTGGGCGTCGTCATCGACTATGAGCACCCGATACGCAACGTCGGTCGACGTCACCCAACTCTCCTTCGCAGTCGTGCCCGGAAACTCGCACCCGAGAGGGTGCCGGGGCTCACCAGCCCCAATTCGCCGTCGTAGAAGTCCTTCACGACGCTGCCTGCGATGCTGAGACCGAGGCCGACGCCATCCGGCTTTTCACTGAAGTAGGTATCGAAGATCAGGTCCTTGATCTTCTCGCGCACCCCAGGGCCGTTGTCGCTGACCGTGATGTCGACCACGTCCAGTTCGCCCTCGTGATTGCGCTCCGTCTCGATCAGGATCTCGCGGGGAGTGCCCTTGGGCATTGTGGAGAGCCAGTACACGGCGTTGCTCACGAGGTTGACCACAAGGGTCCTGATGTCACCCGGCTCGGCGGTGACGATCACGTCCTCCCCGCTGATCTGTACATCTACACCGTGCTTGGTGATCTCCGACTCCAGCACGTCAACGGCTTCAGAAATGCTCTGGTGTAGAGAGAGCCGGCGGGGCCGTCCACGCTTCCGTCCGCTGAGGGGCTCGATGCGAGTGAAGAGCCGGTCGAGAGCCCTTTCTTGTGCGGTGAAGTCCGTCCGCAGCTTGTCCAGCGCAGCTGACAACTCCACATCGTGTGTCTCGACCTTTGTGGTGATCTTGCCGAGACGACGAAGGCCCACGCCGATGCGGGAAAGGGCGGTACGTCCGTCGTGGAGGACGACGTCGACCAGGGTGCCCAGCGTCGCGAGGCGGGAGAACTGGGCGATGACCTCCTGTACCTTGCGTACGCCTTCGTTGATCGTCTCCGTGGCATCCTCGATGGCGCGACTGAGGATGATGTCCTCTGGGTGCCGCTCGGCAGCCACCTGTCGCAGCGGGTCCAGGTTGAAGTTCTGGAAGAGCCCGTGGCCCCTGCCTTCGGACGGCCCGGCAAGGAGCGGGGCTTCCGTCGGAGCAGTGGGTTCCCGACGCAGCCGGTAGCGTTGCGTCTCCAACCTGGCAATCGCCTGGAGTATGACTGCCTTCAGTTCCTCGTACTCAGGGGTGTCGATCAGTCCTTCGCGGTGCGAGCGGTCCAGGAGGCCGGGGTTGTCATCGGCCGAGATGTAGACGAATCCCGCCACTTGCCGGTTGGAGAGACGCAGCGTCGGGTTGTTGATGCGTCGCTGGTCGAAACCAAGCCAGTCGAACCCGGGTTCCCCGAACGGCTGCACACGGAACCCGTCCCGGTACAGGGCCACACCGCTGTTGTTCCGGATGAGTTCCCGTACGTCGTTGGTGTTCCTCGCGCTGGTGTCGAGTGCCAGGAGCGGCTTGATGGCCGACGACTCAAGGTCCCAGACTCGGAAGTCCAGTTTCAGAGGGCCACATGAGGGCCTCTTCGAGTCCTTCCGGAGGTTGTCCTGGACGACCTCCACCGGTTCTTCGTCGCCGGCGTAAATGGCCAGGCTCGCGTCCCCGTCGGCATCCACGGCGCCGACGAGGCGATAGCGGGGATGGGCCAGTGTCTCACTCGCAGAAACGAACCCGCTGTGGTGGCGGAGCGGCCCCTCCGGAGTGTCGATGTAGATCGAGAACTCAGGCTGGTCCGGCACAGAGAGCTCGGCGGGAGGCGGCGGGGGGAGGAGCCTGGACAGGGAACGCTTGAGGGCCTCGATCTCGTTCGTGCCCCAAGCCGTGCGAAGCCTCTCGAGTCGGACCACGGTGCCATGCGCCGTGCCGACGGCTGTAGCAGGCGCTGACTGAAATTCCCGGAGGACCTCGGAAAAGGTCTGCGCTGCTATGCCTCCGTCTACGAAGACGCTCGGAGTGGTCGTGGACAGGGAGACCGGAACCTCATCCAGGTACGCGTCACCATCCGTGAAGTCCCCCCAGTCGATGCGAAGGGTGACCTCCTGCTCATCGACCCGCCGAGTCGTGATTGTGGCGGTATGGCCAAGTCGAGCCGAGGCGAACCGGCCGATGCCCTTGGCGCCCAGCACGCGACGCCCACCTGACTCACTGCGTGGGTTCCGGTGCCTGTGCGGGGTGGCGATCTCCATCCACGTGCCGCGCACTGTGGCCGGCGACATGCCGTGCCCGTTGTCCCAGACCTCGATCGAGCCCTCACCCTCTTCGAGGGGAGGGTTGAAGCGGATCAGGACGAGGCTGGCGTCCGCGTCGTAGGCGTTCTTCACCAGCTCGGTGAGGGCGACGCGTTCGTTGCTGATCAGTTCTTCGCCGAGCGTGCTCATGAGCCTGGCCCGCGGTCGGAGATACGCCTTCGCGTTCTCGGAGTCCACCCATGCCCCCGCTCATCAACTGTCAGCCATGTTCTGCAGTGTGTGGCGGGCAAGATTCTACTAACTACCCATCAGCGAGCTAGGTGGGCGGCTCTCGTAAGTGGCCGAAACCGTGCACAGGTTCAGGCCGACTCGAACGTGTCTTCAGCCCCGCCGGATCGTTGACCAGCTTGTCCGGCCAATCCGGGCCCCGGGAGCGACGCTGTCACTGCTGTCCTCTACGATTGCCTCTGGTAACGCACCAGAACGTCGGTTCGAAGCCGAGGACTGGGGGGCCGCGCGGACTCGCGCCGGTACCCGGCAGAGCGCAGCATCGGTCTCACGGGATTTCCGGAGGTCAGCGTGATGGAATCCTTGCCTCCACCAGCGCGTCTGTGATCTCCTGGTGCTCGTTGTTCTCGCTGGTGTGGAGGTGCGTGCTGTGCAGGAGTCGCACTATGGCGTACCCCTGGAACGGAGCGACTATCTCAAGCTCCCGCGGCACCGGCACAGCTGCAGGCCCGAGCGGTTCGCAAAGTGGCTCGAAGGGTACGGCAAGGGGCGTCGCCTCGCCGTGGACCTCTTCTCCGGAGCAGGCGGTCTGAGTCTTGGGCTTCAGCGAGCTGGCTGGACCACTGCAGCCGCTGTCGACTTCGACGAGCGTGCCCTTGAGACCCATGCGGCCAACTTCCCCGGCATGAGTCTGCACATGGACCTGGGGAACCCAGCCGAGCGTGACAGGCTCGAGGAGCTGCTGGAGCCGGCGAAGGGGAAGATCGATCTGGTGGCGGGGGGCCCGCCGTGCCAGCCGTTCAGCAGGGCTGGGCGGAGCAAGATCCGCCACCTCGTAGAGCACCATGGCCGCGACCCTCACGACCTCCGTAAAGAGCTGTGGAGCGCGTACCTGGACGTCATAAAGAGGATCAGGCCGCGCGCCGTCCTCATGGAGAACGTCCCGGACATGGGCCTCGGCGACGACTTCTTCGTGGTCCGCGTGATCGAGCAGCAGCTCGAGGAGCTCGGCTACGCAACCCAGGTACGCCTTGTCGACGCATGGCGCTACGGAGTACCCCAGCACCGGAAGCGGCTCATCCTTCTGGCCAGGAACGACATCGAGAGGTTCGAGTGGCAGCAGGAGGTCGCCGAGGACGAACGCACCACCCTGCGCCACGCCATTGGTGACCTCCCTCCCCTCACCGTGGTGCCCACGGAGCGTGTCGGCGAGCGTGAGATGGCCTACGGCACCCCCTCCGAAGATCTGTCCGACTTTGCCAGGGAGATGCGCAAGCGCGCGAAGCGTGAGGTCGTCTTCGACCACATGACCCGGAGGGTCAGGCCGGACGACTGGGTGATCTTCGACAGCATGGACTCCGACACCCTGTACTCGGACATCGACCCGGAGCTCCAGCGGTACAGCGCCGAGCACTTCACCGACAAGTACAAGAAGCTTGACTGGGACGACCTGAGCAGGTCGATCACCGCCCACATCGCCAAGGACGGCTACTGGTACATCCATCCGGACCAGAACCGCACCCTGACCGTTCGGGAGGCGGCACGGGTACAGACCTTCCCGGACCGGTTCAGGTTCGCTGGGACGCGTAGTGACGCCTTCCGGCAGATCGGCAACGCGGTGCCACCCCTCCTGGGCAAGGCCGCCGCGGAAGTGCTGTTGCCTGTCGAGGGGTGCCAGGCCGGGGAAGGCGGACTCCAGCCCCGCTGGCGCACGGCCCGCGAGGACCTGACTGCCTGGGCGGAACGGCAGCGCAACGGGGAGAACTGGTACCAGTTGCCCAAGCTGTCGTCAGTGCACGCGGCGGTCGTGGCGGTGTTGGCGGGAACCCGGGTGCAGCCTGGTCAGATGCACGAGATGCTCGAGACGATCCGGGAGCACGCGACTCTGACCAAGTCCGCTCTGCGCACTCTCCTTGAATCAGCCCCCACGGCAGCCGTTCGGGCGCGCCTCGACAGGCTGACCGCCGTGGCCGGCAAGTCAAGTGTCTGGTCCGAGGACGAGGAGAAGCAGAAGGAGCTGCCCAAGCGCCTGGGGATGAAACCAGCCGAGGGCGCGCTCTACCGGCTGCTGATCGATGACGACCTTCTGTGGGTGGGACAGAGTGCGCTGCGCGTCGCTGCCCGGCTGCACGACAGCGACTCTGACCGCACCAACCGGCTCAGTGACGGCCGGGTGAACTTGGTGAAGCTCGTCGGTGCAGGAGAAAAGGCCCCCCTGCGCATGGCTGCGCTACGACTCATCGGAAGCACCCTGTGCAACGCGAAGAATCCTCTCTGTGACCAGTGTCCTCTCAGTAGCTACTGCGCGGGCAGGGAAAGTGCTGCGGGTGACCTGGTCACGGATGCTCTGAGTGGGACGCACGGTCGGCAGCCTGTTCCTGCCCAGTCACGCGAGTAGGAGCCGGACACCGCTCGGCAACCATGAGTGCTGCCGCCGCTGGACTGGCCTTGACCTCGCACTCCCAGACCCGGAGCACGGTCCATCCGGCGGCCTCCGCTGCTTCCGTGTTGCGTCTGTCTCGGGCCCTGTTGGTCTCGATCTTGTCCGTCCAACGCTCGGCGTTCGGTCCGCGGAACACCTTGGGGCCGTGCTTCGGGCAGCCGTGCCAGAAGCAGCCGTCAACAAAGACGGCCACGTGGTATCTGGGAAGCACGAAGTCGGCCGTGCACCTGGGAGCCACCCTCTGGTGAAGGCGGAACCTGAGGCCCAGCCGGTGCACCGCCTTCCTGAGGGCCACCTCCGGCCTGGTGTCCCTCACGCGCCGGCCGCGAAGGTGCTCACCCTCCGGAGTGGCGACCCACCCACGGTCCGGCGTCAGCCCTCCTCCACTCATGACCACATTCCCAGTCTGTAGACGTCCTCGACTCGGAGGGTGCCACACTCTTCCCATGCTCCGGGAACCAGCCGAACTCCATGTCGATGATCAGGGTCGGGTCGAGCTGCCGCTCGGCCTGCTGGCTGAGGCCGGCATCGCACCGGGCTCCGATCTCGTCGCCTTCAGTGACGGTGACGGACGGATTGTCCTGAGGCGGGCCGAGGACGCTGTCAGGGACCTGGTCGAGGAGGGCATGCTCTGACCGAGGACTCAGGACCTGCGTGATCCCATCACTGAGCAGGAGTGAACCCCAGGCGCAGAGCCTCGCTACGCGCGTGAAGGGCCTGGAGTGCTTGTGTCTCGGGCACCTCTTGGCCGTTCTCCATCCGTCTCCCGACGGACTGGGCCAGCTGCCTCTGCCAGGGTTCGAGGTTGTGCGTCTCCTTGGCCCACCGCTCCAGCGCGTACCACTCGCCGGTTGGCACAACCAGGAGTTCCTCGACCGCCCCCTCGGCGTCCGGGCTGCCGCCGGCCAGTGCTGCTTCGTCTAGGGGCAGGTCCAGGAGTTCGGCCGCCAGGGCATCGGGGACCGCCCAGCGCACTCGTGAAACGGCGTCCCAACACCCCACCTTCTTGGCCCACTCGCCCACGTGGTTGCCCTCCAGCGGGTTCGTCACCGCCTCCATGACGCGGGGGCACAGATCGTCCACCGCGGCTTCCAGGGCGGCGGAGATCCCCTGCTCACGCCAGATCCGGTCAAGGTCGATCCGCTGCTTGGTGGCCAGGGACAGCCTCGCCATCGTGTACGTCGTCACAAGGCTCTTGTGACTGCCCGCTCCATGGCCGGTGGCAACCTGGTCCACGGCCTTGAACAGGATCGCCATTGCGATCACCCGCTGGCAGTACTGGATGTCGACACGTGGTGGCGCCTCGTCGATACGCAGCATGAACTCGACAAAGTTCTTCTGTGCACCCCGACTCACCAGGTGGGGCAGCTGGATCCACGAGTGGACGAACTTCGCCAGATCGGCCTTGGTGAACCTCTTCTTCGTCGGATTGATCCTCTTGAACTGGCGTTGTCGGGCAGGCGTACGGGCTTTGGCGAGCTCGTCCGTGTACTGGCCGCGTGCCCGCTCGTAGAACCAGTGGGTCTCCTGACCACTGCCGTCGGCAGCGGGAGCCCAGAGGGAACGGGTGATCCGCTGGATCGCCACGTGATACTCGTGGTTCGAGCTGAAGTCGACCTGGGTCACCCGGTTCTGCGTGTTCGAGTACTCCGAGATCTTGGGAACAATCTCGGTGAGACGCTCAGGCGAGACCTCCGTCAACTTCATCTGGACCCGGACCTGGGACAAGTCGGCCTTGTCCCGTGACCGGGCATAGTGGAGTGACGCCGTGGTCTGCCCGCCGTTGACGATCTGGAGGCCGTGTACGCGGGAGATGTGGGTCGGCTCTCCGTCCGGGCCTGTCACGAAGTCGACCTGGGAGGCAGTTGCCGTGATCCCGTTGTTGTAGGCCAGGAAGCGGCCGGGCGCGTGCAACAGGGTCTCCCGGATGCCTCGGTTCACGGAACCACGGGCCTGCAGGAACGAACGCACATTGAGTTCGAGAAGCCGTGTCCCGTGCTCCGCGTACAGCTCCGCCAGCAACTCTCCGGGTATCACAGCGAGCACGACGGAATGGTCCCGCTCCGAACTCGGAGCGGAAACGCAGGGCAGCGGAGGCGTGAAGGGAACCACGATGGGCTCGCTGAGCGATCCCGACGTCTCGTGACGGTGCAGCCGCGCCAGGTCCCACACCTCGTGGACGACCGGGAGGCCGTCGAAGTGGGTGGGTGGGACCTCCACGGTCGTGGCGACGCGGTTGCTGAGTAGGAAGAGCCTGATCCTCTGCACCTCGGTCAGGGCCTTCTCGACCGCCTCGCACATGTCGTACACGTCGAAGGACTCGTCAATATGTTGCTGCAGGCCCTCCTGGCAACGACGTGCGAAGGCCAACAGCCGTTTGAACGAGGTTTCGGTCTGGGCCTTGGTGAGTTTCGTCTCCAGCGGGGCCAGGTGGAAATCGGTGAGGAAGAGGTCCAAGGACTCACCCGCCTCTCCGATGCCGTACGCATGGACCTCGTGACCGTGGGCCTTGTGGTACGCGCTGAAGGTGTTGGAGACGACGCCGGCCTTCTCCAGGTCGAACAGGACCCTGTGTGTGAACGCCTCCGGAGTTGTCGTTCCCTCGGCGTCCGCGGTCGCCTGAACGTCAGCGACGAGGCTCCGGGAGTACTCGGCCAGGTCCTGCTCACTCATGGGCTCCCCCGATCAACATGCTCACATCGTCGACTGACGCCAGATAGCTGTCCAACCCCGAGACGGTCACGTGGTAGGTGCAGTCGCTGACGCCCTCGGGAAGGTCCGACTCGACAAGCCTGGGAAAGCCATCCCGAACGTGCCAGAAGCGTAGGTCACGAACGGTGTATCGAGGTTCGTCATAGAAATCGTGATGTGCGGGCAGGTAACCTGCCTGGATAAGCAGGCCGTCGAATCGGGCCCTGGCAGCAGCGCTGGCAAGGTGCCCCCGGACGCGCTCCACACGACGGTTCAGGCTCTCGCCGGACCCACCCCGTCGTTCGTCGAGCACCATCATGCACAGCAGCAGGTGCGGGACACCGGTGTCGTCCAGCTGTCGCTCACTCGCTATGCGGACGCTGCGGGGGTGCTTCGCGGCACTGGCCTTGACCTCGATCGCGACTCCAGGGAGCTGGAAGTCCTGGTTGGCGCCTGTCGGTCCCGTCCAGGACTCCACAGCCTCGGTCTCGGACAGCGTGCTCAGGAGGTGGTCACCAAGCACCAGAAGTTCCCCGTAGAGCCCCCTCCGCGCCTCCGCTCCCAGCCCGTCCGTGCCAACCGTGCGCAGGAGATCCTGCCAGCGCTCGAACCTGCTCACGGCGGCTGTCAGAGCGTCGGCAGCGGCCGGCGCTGAACGCGCGGTGTCGGCAACGTCGGTCACGAGTGGGTTGAACACTTCTCGGAGGTCGTTCGCCGTAAGGACCAACTGGAGCTCGTACTCGAGACGGGACACCGCACTCAGCTGCATCTCGATGCCGGCCGCCTGGGGCAGTCGCCCAACCGAACGCACGATGTGGTCTGCCGAGCGGGCGTCGGCCCTGAGTACCAGCATGCGCTGTCCCCCCGGATGGGCGACGGAGAGGAACACGTCCAGCGGGGAGTCCGGATGCAACCGACGGCTGGAGCGTCCTGGCGAGTCGTGAGGGCGCTCAAGCTCGTGCCAGTCCTCCTCGGTGATCGTCACGCCTCGTCCTCCTCGTCGAGGGCGTAGATGTCCTCCTGCAGGTAGATGCTGTTCGCCACGTACTCGGTCTTCGACTGGTTACGGGAGTAGGGAAAGCTCACCTGGAAGCCCACCAGCGGCAGCTCCGGGGAGTCGTCCTCGGATCCCGGTACTTCAATGGGATAGATGAGTAGCAGGGCTTGGTCGGGACGTCGCTGACGACGGAGGTACGGACCCGACGGGTGCTTCGGGACCGAGGTCTTCTCCTTCTGCTTCGCTGCCTTCCCAGCGGCCGCCCGTGCCGCTTCAAGCTGTGCTTCGTCGAGGTCGAGGCCCTCGTCGCGCGGGCTGAGGACACGACGGATCGTGTACCGCCCCTCTGCTCTGAACTCCGGGTTGAGCGGGGCACGCGTAACTGGTCCGACCGAATGCCCGGCGACGTCCACGTGAGTGGCCGCCGACTTGCCTACCAGGCAGACGGTCCAGTTGCCCAGCTCACCCACCTTGGCACACTGTTCGATGTACTTTGCGATGAGTCGGGGACGGACCCTCTGGGCCATGCGGTCGGTCTCGTAGGAGGCCACGAACTCGGAGACCACTTCCGGCGGTACCCCCCGCCACATCACCGTGCCGCCGCTGACCGCCGTTTCGGGTTCCGTGATGCCGTCGAGGTGCCGCACCAGGTCCTCGAGCGACTTGAAGTTACGCTTCACAGCTCGGTCGGCAAGGTTGAAGATCACCGTCTCCGGCCCCTCGCCGGAGTAACTGAGCAGGATCCTCTCACTCTGCCTCATCTTGTTCGCCGCAGTGACCATGAGCCCCAGCGACGACGAGCGGACCTTCAGACCGAACTGCCGGGGTGTAAGACCGAGCGTGGCCATCTCCTCGACCTCGCGGCGTAGTTCGTCGGTCGCAGCCGTGACCTCCACGTAGGCGTCCTCGACGGCAGGCGTGGTGTACAGCCTGCACAGGTCCTCGTACCCGGGTCGGTACCCGAACCACCTGCCCATCTGGAGCAGCGTGTCGTACGTGTTGGCCCAGCGCAGGTAGTAACTGACCGTGAGCCCTGAAAGCGTGAGGCCCCGGGACAGCTTCTGGCCGCCGATGGCGATGACAGAGAGGCCGTCCTTGCGGTTGTCGTAGTAGTCGAGAGCGTCCCGGGAAGTGCCGTTCACCGCCTTGACCTGGATCTTCCTGATCGCGTCCAGAAGCTCCGTCGACACCTGCTCCCAGGTCAGAGGTTCAGCCTCGTCAGCCGGGAAGTGCGCGGTGGTGGGAACGAAGTCGCGCTCCCAGAGTTCCTGGAACTCCGCAAGAAGCTTCGGCCCTTTCCCGTACCGGTCACGGAGCGAGTCCACAAGGAAGTGCAGGTGGTCCTCCACCTGTTCGCGGACAAGGCTCTGCACAGCCGTGAACCGGGTCACGTGCACCAACATGGAGTTGTGCACCCTTACCTGGCCCCTGGCCCGGCGAGCCGCGCACGAGAGCACGAACGACGCAACGGCCTCACGTAGAGACCGAGGGAGATCCCCACGGGGCCTGTCGCCGGCCTTGTGCCGGCTCGGCAACCAGCTGTCGGAGTCGTTCACGTGACGCACCAGCGGCAACGGATCCACGTCCTCCTCATCCTCGTCATCCACCTGGAGTCCAAACACGCGCTCCGGGCCGAGATAGTTCGAGGGCGAGGGGAGGCTGCGGATGAAGCTCTCCGGGAAGAGATCCCCGCCCACCTCGTCGTGGTCTGCGTCGGGGTCGATGTAGATGTTGGCGAACGGAGTGGCCGTGTACCCGACGTACGCCGCCCTGTCGAAACTGTTGATGAGGTCTCGGATCGCCCTGTTTGTCCTGGTGGGGTCGTCGTCAGGATCGCGGACCGTGTTGATCGACGCGTTGTCGGCCTCGTCGTCGATGACCAGGAGCGGAACGTCGCGCACGATCTTGCGGCCGTTCTCGCCCTCGGTGCCCTGCACGTCGGTCACCCACCTGCGCAGGTACTCGAGAATCTTCCAGTGCTTCTTGACGACGAGCACTACAGGAAAGCTGCCGAGCGGGAAGTTGATCGTGGCTGCGGCCTGGCGTCCGAAGTCTCCCTTCTCGGAGCTGTTCGTCGGAGACGCGATGTCGAGCTTCTTGCCCTGCAGCGGCATGAGTCCAGCACCGATGGTGCGGGAGTCCCCGTTCTCGTTGGAGCGCATCTGGTGCTGGGTGTCGAAGCCCAGCAGGCCCTCGTCTATGCGCAGTTGCGTCTGGCTCCGGAGGTCGTTGTGGATGCCGGCGAGAACAACGACGAGCTTGTAGCCCGCGTCAACCGCCTTGGAAGCGAGTCCGATGTACTGTCCGGTCTTGCCTGACTGCACCTGGCCGATCACGAGCCCCTTGCGGCGCCAGGGGCCAGGCCGCCGCGGATCCTCCAGTTGACTCAAGACCTCGTCCGAGGTCTGGTCCAGCCGTCGCACGACCGAAAGCGGCAGGTCCTCGACATCCTCGAGGAACCAGCGGTATCGCTCCCAGAAATCCCAGGAACGGTTGTTCTTCGCCTCAGGGAGCCAGGGCTCGTGCCCCTTGGGGTCAACGAGTCCCAGGGAACGCTCCTGGAACACCGTGATCATGGCCTCGATCTCCTTGGCCAGCTGGTCCCGGTCCAGAGTTTCCCCCTGTGCGGCCAGCATGCCGAAGATCGCGTTGACCGCGATCTGCACCTCGTCCGGGCTGGGCTGCCGGTCCTGTGGCAGGAAGCTGCGTACCAACCGCTTCGCCTTTGCGAGGGGTTCGTCGGGGGTGGAGCTCACGGGGAACCTCCAACTGGTCTGAGACGGTATGGAGCAGAGTATGGGGGGCCACCGACAACAGGCTCAGGTACTCCAGAACCCCTGTAGCTGGTCGAAGGGAGACATGGTGCGCAGCCGTTCGCGCGCTGCAGCAGGCGAACGGCCACCTGAGACAAGGGACTCGTAGATGCGCTGTGCGACCTCGGTCGCAGTCTCGTCAGCGGGACCCGCCCCGCCGAAGGGATCGGGATCGTCGCTGGTGTCGGTCTCGTGCATCACACGGAGTGTGGCGACGGGTACCGTCTCCTCCAGGAGACGGATCAGAGCACGGACGTCAGCCGGGTTCGCGCCTCCCTGCCTCAGCGTGGCCTGGACCAGCGGATGACTGCGGTTGATCCGGCAGGTGAGCTGGCCGTCCGCACGACGTACGTTCCAGACGTACACCAGGGGATCGCCGTGTGTACGTGCGGCGACTTGGCCGCGGTGTCGCAGCACCTCTGCGGCCCTCGTGCGGGCCTGACGTGCGATGCGATGAAGGTGGGGTCGTAGGCTGACAGGCGGGACGACGCTGGACTTTCGCACGTCTACTCCCCACTCGGCGTCTGACTCAGCCGGGATGTCGACAGATATGCGAGCGAGGTTGTACTTCTCCTCGCGACGCATCCCGCGCTGCCCCAACCAGTCCCCCGCAAGAATCAGACGGTTGCGCCGGTACACGTAGAAGCCCTGCTGATCAAGCCATCCCTGCGGTCCTGCCGCATGGCTGAACTCATCAGGAGTCAGGCGGTGGGCGCTCGGGAGGACGAACGCTTCGACCCTCACCGATCCGTTACCCAGGGGAAGTTCCTCGGCAGGCAGCCGCTGGACCGAGGGATGAGCAGTCATGAAGGGGTCCCAGGGCTGTACGGCGGTTCCTGAAACCCTTAGAGCGCGTCGCCGGGTTCCCACGAGGAACCGTGCGAAGACCATGCCGAGATGCGCCTCGGTGCGTGTCGCCTCGGCGTAGAACTGCTTCTGGGTACGCTCGTCGTCCTCGGTGACAGCGACGGTGTGATAGCCGTTGAGCCGACGCCACAGCACCACCGTGCCATGGCCGCCGCAAGGCCGGACTCTCTGGAGAATGGCGGCGGTGTCGTCGTCGGCCCCGTGGAGCAACCGCCACTCGCCGTACTTCTCGACCACGTCGAGGTCCCACGTGCGCGTGTGCCACTGGCCGTCGCAGGCTGTCGCCACGGTGAGCTGTCTCGCCTGCGAGAACGACGCGGACTTCAGACCGACCCCGAACCGCCCCAGATCAGTGGGCGAGCGAGGCGTTGCCGGTCCTCGCGCCGCCACGGTCATGGCCGTGACGAGTTCCTCCTGGCTCATGCCGTCGCCATCGTCCACGACCGCGATCCAGGAGTCGCTTCCGGCCCAGGCGAACTCGACGTCGATGTTCTGTGCCTTCGCGGAGATGCTGTTGTCGACGAGATCGGCAATCGCTGCCGGCAACGAGTAGCCCAGCGAGCTCAGCGAGGCGACCATCCCGGCGGGCTCGGGAGCTGCGATGTCGTACGTCATGTGTGGTCCCAGTCCCACTTCTCCCCGGGACCCTCGGTCGGTGCACAGCTGTCCCGGAGAGCCAGAGGCACCAGGCGGACAGAGACCGCGACTGGAACACGCCTGCCAGGCCGGTCACGCAGGGCTCCCCCCACCCACCGCTAATGGTACTGGCACGGAGGAACAGGACCTCCGTATGTCCGCAGCCAGGAGCAGTCGTTGTGCTGCAGCTTCGGAGCGACATGGCGCAGGCGCCCCGAGGCTGGCTGCGCGTCCGCTTCAGCTACTCCCGCGACCCGGCCATCGCTCGGAAGTACAGAGCGCGTTCGGGCTGTGTTCTAGACCCGCGCCTCGGCGGCCCGCCGGATACCTGTGCCATGGGGCCAGACCGGAACGAGACGAGAGCGGCGATGGCAATCGTCAGCGCAACCAGGCGTGCAAGCGACTGATGTGAATGGGCCAAGGGCAGGGTTACGGTGGGGTAGAAGGTCGCTGACAACTACTTGGAGCCGCCCGTGATTCCGGTCGTGGACATAGAGGTTGACCCCAGCTTTCCTGCCAATGTGGCGTTAGGTCTGCCACCTGAGGACGAGATCGATGAAGAGGGATACGGGTTCTTTCGGGGAGTGTGGGACATCGGCGATGTGAGCCACGAGGAAGCCGTCGCCATGGTCAAGGAGGAGCGACACCTCTCCAACCTGGTCGACCGTGCCGCGCTGACCCACGTTGACTTCGAGGCAATCGCCAACGCGTTGGAGTCAAACGACCCGGACAGCCTGCCAGCAGGCTTTGTCGCCGAGCATCCCGAGAGTGAGATCGTCGAACTCGTCGGGGACGGCTATACCGCCGAACCACTTCTCGGCTCCCTTGAACTCGGCGTGGCGGGCCTCTCGTATGCCCTTACATCCATTGGCTGCTTCACTGCAGCAAGCTGCCGGAGTCACCTGTCCGATCACTCATGGTCTCCGCGGCCGGTTGTCTACTTCGCAGCGGAGCGCCCGACCGTCCACTGGCTGACACCGTTGGTCCGCGACACAGGATGCGGTTTCGACGACGGCAGTAGCCACGGACGGTTGTTGATCGTGGAAGCGCCGTCGATCACGAACTTCATGGACTTGGCCAGCCGCATACTGGGGCAGGTGGAGCGGCAGTCCCCTCGCAGGTAGGTAGCTGTTGCCGGATCGGCGGTTTTCGATCTTGAGCAGCATCCGTCGAACATGCCCCGGCTTCGGCGTGCAGAGCTACCTCTCGCGATCACCCGGCCTGGAGCTGCTTGATGACCTCCTCGGCCATGCGTCCTGCTGGCCGCAGCCGGGGATCCTCAGGGTGCGCGTACGGACCAAGAAGCCTTGAGCAAACGAACAGCGTCATCAGCTTGCCGTCCCGAGTCTCGAAGTCGCGCCGGCGCTCCCGCCACACGCGATCAGCCAAAGCTGGGATCACAAGGGAACTCGCCCACAATGTCGCGCTGTCCAGCCCCAGCGGCGCGCTGCCCCAGTCCTCCCAGTCGAAGAGGCTGAACACCGGTGCGGTGATATTGGCCCAGTTCAGGTCGGCGTGGGCTGGCACCCACCGCTCGACGGTCGTGTCGAAGTCCTCGGGGAAAACACTGCGGATGGACGCAGTGACGAGCTCCTGGGTGATGGCGGCGGTGTCCGGCGTGGCGATCCGCCTCGTGGGCTGCGACGCCAGCGCGTCCAATGTGGCGTTCAACGCATTCCACCACTCGTTCGGAAGCTTCGGAGCCTGGCTCAGCACAGCGGTGCCGACAGGAGGGCTCGGCAGGAGCTCGGTCTCGTCTGCCCGCCACATCGCCGAGCCGTCTCCCGCTCGCCAGACCATACATCCGTGCCATTCGGGCTGGGCGACGCCTTCGAGACGTGCGGCACACTCTGTGCCGTTCCACCCCTGTTCTGGGATCTGGGCGTGTGCGCGCCGCTCCACCCGGATCCACGTATCACGGTCTGTCCGGGCCCCGACGGTCCGACGCTTGCGGATCACCGAATCCGGGAGTAGGGACACCTGGAGACATCGCTCAACCCGATCAAGAACCTCGTCGACCGGCTCCACCCGTAGATCAACTGGCTGCGTAGCGGGACTTGAGAGCGCCATATCGGCGACCGTAGCAGCGGAGCGAGCCCGGCTCAGGCAGTCGAGGTATCGGCGTGCGACACGGCGAAGACGGCTGGCCTCTCAGGTTCGGTCTGCGGACAAGAGACGTTTCCGCCAGGCATGGTCCGGGGCGGTCACCGCGATCGAATCCGCTAGCCAGACGCGTTGCGACTCGTCCAGGAGCGGCAATACCGCTTCGAAGTCAGTCTCGTCCTTGTCCCGTGTGGCCTTCGTCTTGTAGAAGAGCTGCACCTCGGGCGCAAGGTAAGGGATGCCGGTCGGACTCCTCCGCCCCAATCGCGCGAGCGGAAGTCGGACCCCTGGGTTGCGCCGCGAGACCCACTGGGCGCCCTCGGCCTCGTCCAGCATGAGTTGCACTGATCAGGGCGCCTTACGTGTGCGTCTGCACCAGATGTCGTGGAGGGGCACTTCAAGCATCTCGCCCGGACGCCAGGGACGAAGGCGCCCCGCGCCAGGCGGGTCCGCCACGTGCATGTCCCAGTCGCTCAGCATCTCTCGCGCAAGCGCTTGGTCGCGGCGGAGGACCAGGACGTCGAGATCGCCGTGCGGGCGTAGCTCGCGACCGACGGCGAGTTCGATCGCGTACCCGCCGGCGATCCACCACGGGAAGTCGGCTTCGGCGAACATCGCGGCCAGGTCCTCCGGGCGCGTCGGCACCCAAGGCCCCAGTTCGTGAACACTCATCCGTCCATGCTTTCAGCGAACGAGGCTCTGGTAGAGGGGGACATCACAGGTAGGCAGAATGCAGTGGTCGGCTATGGGGTGAGCCGGTTCGGTCCGCGGAAGAGGAAGGTGGCCTCGCGGATCGACTCCAGGCCGAGCATGACCATCAGTACGCGTCCGAGGCCAATGCCCAGACCGCCGTGCGGCGGGCACCCGTACCGGAACGCGTTCAGGTAGTCCTGCATCGGCTCCGGGCTCATGCCCTTCTCGGCAGCCTGCTTCAGCAACACGTCGTAGCGGTGCTCGCGCTGGGCGCCGGTGGTGATCTCCAGCCCCTTCCAGAGCAGGTCGAAGCTCAGGGTCACGCTGGGGTCGTCGGCCGGCCGCATGTGGTAGAAGGGCCGGATACCCACCGGATAGTGCGTGACGAACACGAACTCGTGGCCGGTGGCCTGCCGGATGTGGGCGCTGATACTCCGCTCACCCTCCGGGTCCAGGTCCTCCTTGATCCCCTCCGGGTGCCAGCCGCCCTTGCGCAGGATCTCGTGCGCCTCGGCCATGGTGATGCGGGGGAAGGGCGTCGTGGGGACCGTGATCTCCACACAGAACCGCTCGCGGACGGCCTCGCCGTGGGTGTCGGCGACTTTGGCGATGGCGTGGGTGAGCATCCGCTCCTCGAACGCCATGACGTCATCGACGCCGTCGATCCAGGCGAGCTCGACGTCGACGCCGGTGAACTCGGTGGCGTGCCGGGAGGTGAACGACGGCTCGGCACGAAAGACGGGGCCGATCTCGAAGACCTTCTCGATGCCGGCCGAGATCGCCATCTGCTTGTAGAACTGCGGCGACTGGGCCAGGTAGGCGCTGCGGCCGAAGTAGCCGAGCTCGAAGACCTCCGCTCCGGATTCCGAGGCGGTGCCCATGAGCTTGGGGGTGTGCATCTCCGTGGCGCCCTGCGCGTAGGCGTACTCGCGCAGCCCCTGTTCCAGGGTGGTCTGCACGGCGAACATCAGCTGGGCGGCGGGACGGCGGCGCACGTCCAGGAAGCGCCAGTCCAGCCGGTGCTCGATGCCCGTCTGCTCGTCGATCGGCAGCGGGGTGGCGGCCGGGTTCAGGACCTCGACGGCCTCCGGAACGATCTCCAGGCCGCCTAGCTTGACCTGGGCGGCGTCCGTGACCCGTCCGGTGATCTTGACGGCGGATTCGGGAGTGAGGGCTTGGAGCCGGGCCTCCAGCGGCCCGTCGTCACGCTTGTGGGTCACCTGCACCATGCCGGTTCCGTCGCGTACGACGACGAATTGCATCTTGCTCTGCAGGCGCAGGGTGTTCACCCAGCCGAAGACGGTGACGGTACGGCCGACGTGTTCTCGCAGGTCGGAGACGTGTACGCGGCTTTGGATCATTGCGGTCCTCCGAAGGACATCGTCATGATCCCTTGGGAGTGCGGGCGAGAAGGGCAACTCGCGGTACCACCGCACTTTCACCGCCACCAGGTGGCGGCCTCGTTCTGGCCCGGTGACGGGGGCCGGCCGGCGGGGCATTGGGCCATAAGAGGGGCCGTTCCTCCCCGCGCTCGGGAGGGTCTTCGCCTCGGGGCGCGAGACCGCCTTCCCAGCTGCCGGCGGCTCTCTCTGCTCGCGTGGTCCCTGGCTACTCGTCTCCGTCAACGCGTTGCCCGGAAGAATACGAACGCCACGATCGCGTCCGCAATCGAGAATGCGAGGGCAGCGTCGCGGGGCTTTGTATCCGGTGCGACGTCGCACATCTATGCGAGCGTGGAGCGTGGAGTGGCTGCGGTCGAGGTCGGCTGGAGCCGTGGCGAGCGGTCAGCCGACGTAGGGGTACGCACCTGCGGGGGAAGGGGACGGGCGAGGGAAGTACGGGGTCGGCCGAAAAACGTCGGTGCGGAGGTAGGGCGAGTGGTCCGGGGCGTAGGTCCGGCGTCGGTACCCTGGAGCGCATGTCTACTGCCCCGGTTCGCGTTCGTTTCGCCCCGTCCCCGACCGGCATGTTCCATGTCGGTGGCGCACGGTCCGCTCTCTACAACTGGGCGGTGGCGCGACAGTCCGGCGGCAGGTTCGTGCTGCGGATCGAGGACACCGACGCGGCCCGGAACAAGCCGGAGTGGACCGAGGGCATCATCAGCGCGCTCGCGGCGATCGGCATCCATGGCGAGGATGCGGCTTTCGAAGGGCCGTACTTCCAGTCGCACAACGCCGAGCGGCACCGGGAAGCGGCTCAGCAGCTCTTCGCGGCCGGCCGGGCGTACTACTGCGACTGCACCCGGGAGCAGCTGAAGGAGCGCACGGGGTCGGAGCACCTCGGGTACGACGGGTTCTGCCGGGACCGGGGGCTGGCCTTCGAGGAGGGGCGGGCGCTGCGGTTTCGGACGCCGGACGAGGGGGAGACCGTCGTGGTCGACCTGGTCCGCGGGGAGCCGGCGTTCCCGAACAGCGCGATCGAGGACTTCGTGATCGCTCGCGGCGACGGATCCCCGGTTTTTCTCATCGCTAACGTCGTGGATGACCTGGACGAGGGAATCACGCAGGTCATCCGTGGTGAGGAGCACCTGTCGAACACGCCGAAGCAGCAGCTGCTGTGGGAGGCGCTCGGTGCCAAGCCGCCCGTGTGGGCGCATCTGCCGGTGATCGTGAACGAGAAGCGGCAGAAGCTGTCGAAGCGCCGGGACAAGGTGGCGCTGGAGGACTACCTCGCCGAGGGCTTCCTGCCCGAGGCGATGGTGAACTACCTCATGCTTCTCGGCTGGGGTCCGGGTGACGACCGGGAGATCAGGCCGTACGAGGAGCTGGAGCAGCTCTTCCGGATCGAGGACGTCAACACCGCGCCGGCCTTCTTCGACGTGAAGAAGCTGACGGCGTTCAACGGCGAGTACATCCGCGCCCTTTCACCGGAGCAGTTCGCCGCCGCCTGCGCGCCGTGGCTCGTCGCCCCGTACGCGCCGTGGCGGCCGGAGGCGTTCGACAAGGACGTCTTCGAGGCGGCGGCTTCCCTGGCCCAGACCCGGCTGGCGCTGCTTTCCGAGATCACCAGCTATGTGGACTTCCTGTTCCTCGACGAGCCGGTCGAGGACGAGGCGTCGTGGAACAAGGCGATGAAGGCGGGCGCCGGCGACATCCTGTCGGACGCCCGCGCCGAGTTGGCCGACGTCGCGGACTGGAAGGCGGACGACCTGAAGGCCGTCCTGCTCGCCGTCGGGGAGAAGCACGGGCTGAAGCTGGGCAAGGCCCAGGCGCCCATCCGGGTCGCGGTCACCGGCCGGACGATCGGACTCCCGCTGTTCGAGTCCATGGAGCTGCTCGGCCGGGACCGCGTGCTGGCCCGTCTGGAAGCTGCCAGCAAGAAGCTGGTCGCGCAGGCTTAGCCGCTGGTCAGGCGACCTGCGTCAGGAGGTTGCCCCAGGCGTCGCCGAAGTAGTTCAGGTCGAACCGGGCCAGGGCCTCGTGCCCCGCCTTGGCCTCGGTGTGGCGTGCCGCCGCACGCTCCCGGACCTGTGCCGGGAGACGGCGGAGGTCCGGGGCCGGCTGGCCAGCCAGTGCGGCGAGGTCGCCCAGGCCGGCCACCGGACGGATGAGGCAGGGCAGGCCGAGGAGTAAAGCCTCGGCGGCGCAACGGCTCCAGCCCTCCCGCATGCGCGGGAGGAAGACACCGACGTCACATGCGCGCAGCAGACGCAGGTACCGCTCGCGTTCGACGTCGTAGTGCGCGCTGTCGAGGCCGATGGTGTTGCTGCCGCTGGTGATCACCCGCAGTCCGGGAACGCCGGCCAGTGCTGCGGAGACCTCCTCGGTCCCCTTCCAGTGCACGGCCTTGCCCGCGTAGACGCCGATCACGTCGGGTTGTAGGCCGAACTCGGCGCGGCACTCGGCCCGGTCGTAACCGCGTGCCTGCTCTACTTCGGCCATGTCGAAGGCGTTGTAGATCACCCGTACATTGCGGACGCCTCGGGCGCGAAGCTGGTCGGCCCAGTACGGGGCGACGCACACGACGGCGGCGCACTGCGGCAGAACGCGGAACAGCCGCTCCCAGAGCATGGCCTCGATGGGGGCGGAGTCATGTTGGAGCGGCTCGTAGTGGTGCAGGAGGAACACCGTGCGGGCGCGCATCTCGGGCGTGAACAGCAGCAGGCTCAGGTCGTCCCACACGAAGGTGCCGGTGGTGCCGTGCAGTGCCCGTATGGAGGGTGCCAGGCGGGCGAGGTGGCGGAGCTTGCGCCAGCGGCGGACCCGGTAGGTCCGCTTGTGGTCCGGGACGGTGCGCCATTCCACGTCGTCGGCCGTCACCTCATGGAGCATCCGCAGGTAGACCCGGCCGCCGGTCCGGCCGACCGGCTCCATCGAGTAGACGACCCGTTTCACGGACGTACCTCCTGTATGTGGTGGACGTACTCGGCGTGCAGGCGCGCGTGCATGGTCTCCAGATGGGGGCCGAGGTCACGGGCGGCGTCGGCGAGGGGGAGGTGGAAATCGCCCAGGGTCTGGAGGAACCGTCGGCGTCGGTCGAGGTTCGGGGACGCGGCGAGGTCGCGCAGGTTGTGCAGGCGGTCGGCGAGCCGGACGAGGAGGTCCTCGGGCGGGAGCGCGGCTTGCTTGGCGCGCCAGCGGGTCTCGTCGCCGACGGACTTGCGGCGCTGTTCGAGGCGGTGGTCGGCCGTCATGTCACGCAGGCGGGCGGTGAACGGGCCGCCGAGGTGGTGGACGAGCAGTGCTTCCGACTCGGGGGCTACCTCCAAGGCGTCGTGCAGGAGGGCGAGGAGGAGGGGCTCGGGGCGCCGGACGCCGATCTCCGTTCGCAAGAGCCTGACGACGGCCAGCGGGTGCTCCAGGTATGGGGTGCCCTGGTCTCGGGTGTAGCCGTCGTAGACCGTGAGAGCGAGGCCGGCGGCCACGCGGGCGCGAGACTGCTCGTCCGGGCTCCACGCGGCGGCACCGAGCACGGTCAGGACGTGGTCGAGATCGATGGGGTCCATCCGCCTCACCTCGTACCAGCGGACGCGGCACGGGGATCGGGGACGTGGTCGGCGAGCAGCAGGGTGTCCCCGACGGCGAGGGCGTCGAGGCGCAGCTCCACCGTCGCCGCCACGGCTTGCTCAGCGGTCCGCAGGATCGGGGCGCCTTTGCGGTTGAAGGATGTGTTCAGCAGCAGCGGCAGTCCGGTGAGGTCGCGGAACTGCTCAAGGAGATCGCGCAGGCCCTGGTGGTCGGCGGCGACGGATTGGACGCGGGCGGTGCCGTCGTGGTGGGTGACCGCCGCGACTCGGTCGGCTCGGCACCGTCGGACGGTGGCGACACGGTTCATGAACGGGTCGCCCGCCGACATGAACCATTCCGTGGCGTGCTCGGCGAGGACGGCCGGCGCGAACGGGCGGTACGCGGCTCGCTTCTTGATCGCGTTGAGTCGGTCCCTCGTGGCGGCGTGACCGGGGTGGGCGAGGATCGAGCGATGGCCGAGGGCACGCGGCCCGAATTCAAGCTGCCCCTGCACCCAGCCGACGATGCGGTGCTCGGCGAGCAGTGCCGCCACTGTGGCCGGCAGTCCGAGCCCGAGGTGGGGCAAGGCGTGATAGCCGGGCGGCACCGTTGTCGTTGGCAGCGCGTCCGGGTTCGGGCCCCAGGCCGCGTCGGTCGGCACCGGCAGGCGCACCTGCCCGAGCTGGTAGTGCCAGCCGTAGAGCGCGGCGCCAACGGCTGTGCCGGCGTCGTGCGGGGCCGGTGCGACGAAGAGGGTGTCGAAGCCGCTGTCGGCGGCCAGCTGGCCGTTGAGGTGGGAGTTCAGGGCGCATCCGCCGGAGAACACCAACGTTGAGGCCCGAGTGAGTCGTTGCAGGTGGCGGGCGATGTGGACGACCGATTCGGCGAAGACCTCCTGGACGGCGGCGGCCAGGTCGGCACGCTTGTGTTCCGGCTGTTCCGCGACGTTGTCGGCGGTCCAGGCCCGGCCATCGAGCAGCAGCGGTGTGCTGCTGTCCGCCGCACCCCACGGATGATCGATGCGGACCTCGCCCTCGTCTCCGAGCCGGACCAGTTCGCGGACGTGTGCGCCGTAGCGCTGGGGATCGCCGAAAGCGGCGAGCGCCATCATGCTGCCCTCGGGCTCGTCGCCGGGTGGGATCACCCTCAGGGCGAGGTTCCGGTAGAAGTGCCCGAGGGAGGAGTGGACGCGCCGAGGCCCGACCGGGCCCGGCACGACGGCCGGCATGCCCTGGTGGAGGCGGTCGATGCGATCAGGCCACAGGTCGTACCCCGTGATGCGCTCCCGGCCAGGGCCGAAGTCGGATCCCAGGGAGGAGCCGCCGGCGTCGATGACGAGGCCCGCGGCGTGCTCGTGCCCGGAGAGCAGGTAGCCGGAGAGCACGTGGGCCGTGTGGTGGGAGAGGAGGCGGAGGTTTTCGCCGAGCGGGGCGGGCAGGAGGGCGGCGAGTTCCTCCCGCTCCTCGGCCAGCCACCAGCCGGCCGCGGGGTTGGGACGCATGGAGGCCGCCCAGACGGCGTCCACGTCCTTCGGTTCGATGCCGGCGGCCTCCAGGCACCACTGGAGTGCGCGGGTAGGGGTGGTGAGTGTGCCCTTGCGGGTGGGGTGGTTGTGCTTGACGCCGCTCCAGCGCTCCTCTTCAGCCGCGTAGATGCGGCCGTCGACGACTAACGCGGCGGCCGTGTCGTGGTGGAAGTTCAGTCCGAGGACTGCGGGCATGGTGGTGTACCTCCCGATCAGACGGTGAGGGCGGGGACGAGTGCGGCGCCGGAGTCGGTGTACTCGTGGCAGCGCAGGCAGAACCGGAAGTGGTGCCTCCGGGGCGCGAACACCTTGGCCGCGAAGTCCTCGTCCCAGATGCTGAACTCGCTGTCGTCCTTCGCCATGGCGTTGAAGCAGCGGTAGCAGGACCCGTCCATCTCGATCATCAGGTGCTGGTCGAGGTAGCGGTCGCAGAGGCCGCGCAGCACGTTCGCGGGCTGGCCGACGTCGACGTGGTGCACGTGGTTGGTGACATGGATGGCGCCGTACTTCTCGCACAGCGTCCCGAGCTGCGTGAGCCGCGTGGAACTGATGCCTTCCAGGACGCTGTTGACGACCACGGTCTTGCCGGCTTCGCGGAGGCGGGGCACGACGGCATGCACCTCGTCGTAGTTCCCGTGTTCGTCGTCGCAACCGATGAGTATCTGGTCGTAGGAGCGGAGCGTCGCGTCCATGATCGGCTGGTTGCGGGCCAGGGTGATGGCGTTCGTGCCCAGGACCATGACCTTGTCCGGCAGCCGCGTGCGGGCGGCGTCGCTGAGCGCCGGGAAGTCCCGGTGCACGGTGGGTTCGCCGCCGTTGATGTGCAATTGCTGGAAGGGGATGGTCTCCAGCCGGGTCAGGACGGTGGAGAACAGCTCCAGGGACATGTTCTCGCCCTGGGCGCCGTCGGCGAAGATACAGAAGTCGCAGTGCCGGTTGCACTTCGTGGTGATCTTGACCTTCGCCGTTTTGAGGGTGCGGGGCACCGGCGCACGCGCGGTCATTGGCGAGACTCCTTGGGTCAGAGGTGGACGTCGTCGGGTGTGAAGCTGAGGAAGTCCTGGACGGTGGTCTTCTGCTGGTGCCAGCGCGCGAGGGTCACGCGCAGCGTGTCGGCGGTGGTCGGTCCGGTCGGGATCAACGCCGCCATTCGGGCGGCCAGCTGCTGGGCCGGTGTGGTCTTTTCTGCCGCCAGCGCGGTCAAGGTCTGGGCGGCGGAGCGGAGTTCCTTCGCCTCCCGCCGGATCAGGTACTCGGTCGCCACGCCGGGCGGCGGATCGAGGTAGTACAGCCAGCGGGCGACGCGTACACGGAGCATGCCGACCGTCATCACCCAGTCAGTACGAGCGTGCTCATGTCCCTGGCCGTCTGGGCGGTCCCCGTCAGGAACGCGGCGCATGGCCGCCTCCAGGGCTACATGGGCCGCGCGGAGCAGGTGGCGCGGACTCCGTGGTCGGGCATCGGAGCGGTTCTCTGAGTGCCGGAGGAACAGCTCGGCGTATCCGTCCAGTCCCTCCGGCCGCCACTGGGTGAGGGCCGCCGTCTTTCCGGGGCAGCGCGTCCGTGTCGCGAGTGCGGCGGCAGCGAACCAGCACGGGGCGAGGTAGTGCCACGCCACGCAGTGGCGCCGGTACGCGGCGACGTCCTCGACCACGTTGTCCGTGCTGTCCGCAGCCAGCTGGTATCGACCGCCCATCCGGGCCTGGAGGATTCCCCGGTAGAACCGCTCATCGACCTCGCACCAGGGCGCCATCTGGGCCCGGGACTTCCAGCGCTGGAAGTCCCGCGCGCTGCCGCTGATCAGTGACCAGGTCGCGAGTTCGGGCGCAGAGACGAGTCGCCCGTCCGCTTCAGTCACGGTGAACGCGAAGCCGGGCGGGTGCTCCAGGAGACGTCGATGGAAGACTTCCCGGTCGACTGCGGCGGCGTGTGCAGCGGCCAGCCGGTGGTTCCACTCTTCCCAGTCGGCGGGGGCCTGGCGCAGGAGGACGCGTACGTCGATGTCGGAGTGCGGTGCCAGGAGGTCGGCCGGTTGCCACTTGTGGGTGAGCATCACGGCCCCGATGCCGTTGGCGTCCAGCTCGCGTTCGTACAGAGCGCCGAGCTCTTGGTACAGAGGCGGCGCGTCGACCACGACCATCACCGCTCCCCGGTGGTGGCGCGGGCGCAGGAGGGGCCGGCCGCTTCCGTTGGGAGGACGGGGAGCAGGGGCAGGACCGGAGTGCCTTCGGGGCGCTCCATTCTGTCCCAGCGCAGGTCGTAGTCGACGTAGTGGAAGCCCTGCCAGGCGTCGTTGGTGTTGCGGTCGAGCATGGCCTGGAAGAGGTGGGCGAAGGCGTCGCCGAGTGTGCCGTCGGCGAGGTGGGGCTTCAGGGGGATGTCGCGGTTGTGCAGGATGCAGGGTCGCGCCACTCCGGTAGGTGTGATCTTGATTCGGTTGGCGTCGGAGCAGGTGGCGCAGCTGGAGTTGGAGATGAAGCCGATCGACCCTGCCCAGCCGTCGGGACGGAGGTACTGCCCGGGGCTGCGGACGCCCAGCTGGTCCCGGGGGACTTCCCCGGCGTTGGCGAACCACTCGTGGAGGCGGTCGCGGACCTCTGCCTCGGTGATGAACTCGGTGTCGAACAGCGCCTGGGCGGGACCGATGTTCTGGAGTTCGATCAGGCGGACGGCGACGGGCAGGTCGCGGGCGAGTTCGGCCACGGCGAAGGCGTCGTCGAGGTAGGTGCGCTGAAGAACGCAGTTGATCTTCACTCGCAGGCCGAGGGAGAGGGCGGCGTCGAGGGTGCTCCGGGTGGTGCGCGGGTCGCCGCCGCCCATGATCGCGGCGGACCGCGCCGGGTCGAGGCTGTGGAGGCTGAGGTTGAGGTAGGTCAGGCCGGCGTGGTGGAGCTGTTCGACGCTCAGCCCACGGCGCAGGTTGCCGTGGCTGGTCATGCCGATCGCGGCGTCGGGCCCGAGGCCGTCGGCGAGGCCCGCGATGACGTCGAGGATGTCGGCTCGGAGGGTCGGTTCGCCGCCGGAGCAGTGTGCCTTCCTGATCTTCCAGGTCCCGGCCTCGGTGGCGATGGCCGCGTAGTCGGAGGCAGTCAGGGGCCGGTCCTTGTGCCCGTAGTCCGGCATGCACCGGGGCTTGCAGAACACGCAGTCCAGGTTGCACAGCGAGTTCAGGGTGAAGGCCAGGTAGGGGTGGTTGCGGCCTGCGGCGGCGAAGGCGGCGGCCAGGTCGTCGTGGTCTGCGGTGGGCATTGGTCAGCCTCCTACGAGCGGAGAGCGGGTGGCGGGCGCCTCGGCCAGGCCGTTGAGGGGCTGGCCCGAGAGGTAGCGGTGCAGGTTGTCGGCGAAGAACGCCACCGCCCCGTCCATGTACGCGCGGCAGAACACCGAGCTTTTCGGGGTGAGTACGACCCGGGGGTGAAGCCGTAGCGGATGGCGTGCAGGCAGCGGTTTCGGGTCGAACACGTCCAGGGCCGCACCGCGCAGGTGGCCGGTGTCGAGGGAGGCCAGGAGGGCCGACTGGTCGACGGTTGCCGCGCGGCCGAGGTTGAGGAAGAGAGCGCGGGGCTTGCACGCCGAGAAGAGGTCGTGGTCGAAGTAGCGGTGCGTGGCAGGGGTCGCGGGCAGCAGATTCACCACGACGTCGGCGACGGACACCGCCTGGTGCACCGCCGTCGTGTGCACCCACGTGATCCCGCCCTCGGAAGCCGCAGGTGGTGTCCGGCGCACTCCGATGACGGTCATGCCGAAGGCCCGAGCGGCCTGGGCGAGGTGGCGTCCGACGCTGCCGCAGCCGACGATGGTCATCGTCGCCCCCGCCAGGTCGAAGAACTCCTCGGCCAGGTCGTCCTTCCACCAGGCACGGTTCCGCTGGACGCGCTGGCTGGTGAACAGCCCGCGAGAGAAGCCCAGGACCAGGCCCATTGCGTGCTCGGCCATGGGCCTGCCGTGGAAGCCGTACGAGCGGGTCAGGGCCACGCCGACGGAGTGCGCCTCGGCGACGGGCAGATGGTCCGTGCCGGCGGCCGGGGAAGCGATCCACTTCAGATGTGGCGCGGCGAACAGCCACGAGGGCACGAATCGCCACCCGAAGTAGACGTGTGCGTCGGCCAGCTGGTGCGGCACGGCCTCCTCGGTCGCCCTGCGGAACTCGATGCCGGGGAATGAGGCGGACAGCGCACGCTCGTGCTCGGAGGACAGCCGCCAGAAGGAGTGCGGGGACTCCAGGCTGATCAGCACAACCGGCTGGTTCATAGCGCGCGGCCCTCCGCGGTGGCTGACTGGGCCAGCGCCCAAGGGGCGATGCGGTCCATGACGGAACCGACGCTGGCCTCGTAGTCATGGCGGGAGCGCACCAGGGCCGCCCCGGCGCTCCGGAGTCGATCGCGTTCGCGGGGCAGGACGGTCAGGGCCCGGTGCAGGGCTGAGGCCAGCGACCTGGGGTCCTGCGGTGCGGCCGTGAAGCCGGTCTCGCCCTCGATGACGGTCTGAGCCAGGCCGCCGGCCGTGGTCGCGACCACCGGGCCCGCACCGGCTGCGAACGCCTCCAGGGGTATCCGGCCGAAGGGTTCCTCGCGAGAGGGAACGATGACCGCGCGCAGGGCCGGGCTGTGCAGCCAGGCACGGATCGCGGGGGTGAAGCGAGTGATCAGAGTCGCGTCCAGATCGTGCGCGCGGATGTCTGCCGCTAGGTCCTGCTGGTACGAGGAGAGGTGCTTGTGTTCCTCCGAGGTCACGGCAGCCAGCAGCAGGTGAGGAACGGGGACACCGCGTTCCTTCAGCAGACGCAACGCCTCCAGGAGGTCTTCGAAACCTTTCGTCGGGACTGCGCGGCCCATGGCGAGAAGGAATCCGGCACGGGCCTTGAAAGGCAGCGGCAGAGCCGTGGCCGGCCTGACCATCTCCTCACGGATCAGCCCGTTCGGGATGCTCACGATGCTCGACCGAGGGACGGCGTAGTTGACGACGAGGTGGCCTCGCATGTGGGAGGAGATAGCCCCGACACGCGCACCTCGGAGCGTCGCCGCTCGCAGGGCGTCCCGCTCCCAGCGGACGCGGGAGACATCCTTGGGCCGCGTCAGCGCGGTCGTGGAGCGCGGCACGAGCAGCAGGTCCGTGGTCGGCGACGTGTAGGGCGCGAGCCCGAGGAACGGGATGTCGAGGCCGACGATGAGGCACCGGCTCGCCGGCGCGGAGATGCGCATGGCCGCCTCGCCCGCCAGGTCGCACAGCTGAACCGAACCGCGGACCGAGTCCGGCGGCGCGTTGACCTTCGGGATCGTGATGACCTCGGCCGCGGCCTGCCGCAGCATCTGCCGCACCTCGCCGACCCACCGCTGATTGTGCGCTCCCGCGGTCTCGGGCACGTGCGGGGTGATCACCGAGAGGCGGCCTGTCGGCAGGAGCCGGGCCAGTGCCGTGAGGAAGGCGCGGTTGCTGAAGCCGGTGCCCGACTCCGCGCCGTAGAAGCCCTCGTGGAGAGCGACGACGACCCTGGGCTGACGAGCGGCCTCCGGCACAGCCGTGCGTGAGGGTGGGGAAGTCGCGTGGTCGATGCGCACTGTGTGGTGCCTCCTTGAAGGACGGGTTTGGGCAGGCGTGGACATCAGGCGCCGACGGACGAGGAGCACGGCCTGTGGGTGAGTCGGCACCAGGCACGGGAGCCGCTGGTGCCAGTCGTCAGCGACCAGGCATCGGCCAAGGCATCGACGATGGCCAGTCCCCGCCCTGATTCGGCCTGCTCGTCGGGCGCGGTAGGAGACGCGGGTGCCGGGCGGGAACAGCCGCCGTCGGTGACGGTGATCTCGATCTCCAGGCCGCCGCTGGCCAGACTCCTGCGGTCGACGCACAGAACCAACGGAGGACTGCCCGAGACGAAGGCGTTCGTCGCGAGCTCCGACCCGATCAGGCGGGCGTCAGCGAGTACGTCCGTCTCAGTACCACGCAGCGCCAGCGTCACGGCGCCCCGGGCGACCTCGGCCGCTTCCGGTCCGTACGGCAGATCCGTGATCAGGGTGGTCGTGCCGTCGCCAGTGGCGAGTCCGCGTCCGGGGGTTGGTCGTCCGGCGTCACGGTCCAGCACATCGCCCGGTCGGCCTGGGGAGGTGCTCGTGTGCTGTCTCAAGGCCCACCTCTTTCTCCGTCGGCTCGGAAGACGGGCGCCTCCGCCGGGATCCAAGAACACAGGAGGGGGACGGTCAGGCAGGACCCGATCAGTGGGTCAACTCGGTCAACTTCCATGCGGCGTTGGTGAATCGTCCGTCCAGGGGCATCACCATGGGGCTCGCGAAGTGATGGGACGAACCACTGGAGCGAAGGGTGGTCGCACGTGGCGCCGCAGACAGGCGAGCCCAACGTCGTACTGGCGGGGTGCCTCGACGAACTCGGGTGGAGCCCGAAGGCGCTCGCTCGCAAGCTCAACCGGGTGTTCGGCGCGGGGACGGTGGCCGAGTCGGCGCCGTACCACTGGCGGGACGCCGGCTCCCTGCCGCGCTCGCCGTTGCCGATGATGGCCGCCTACGTGCTCACCCAGGAGTTGGGTAGGAATGTCTCGGTGGCCGAACTGTGGCAGGGCCGTGTGGGCGACTCGTCAGCGCTGGTCCCCGCAGACACGGATCTTGCGCGGCCTTGGACCGCGCAGGGCATGGAGGCGATCGTGGAGGACTGGGTGATGGGAGGGCTTGTCGACCGTCGCCGGTTCCTCGCGATCTCGGGCGCGGGACTCCTCGCGATCGTCGCCCAGTACCTCGACGGCACCGCGGGACGCGGCCAGTACACGCCTCGAATGACGTCGTCGCTCGGCACCGATCCACTCGTGGACCAGGTCGAGCAGCATCTCCCCATGCTCCAGTTGCTCGATGACGAGCACGGAGGAGCACGTCATCTGCCCTACGTTGGAGCCCAGTTCCGGGCTGTCGGGCTACTGATTCGCGAAGGCGGCCACCCTCCGGCTGTCGCGAGCCGTCTGATCCGCGCGCTCGCGGAGATCGGCCAGCTGGCCGGCTGGATGGCCTTCGACGCGGCCGACCACGGACTGGCGCAGCGCTACTTCGTCACGGCGCTTCGGGCCGCCCATCAGGTCAATGATCTTCCCCTGTGCGCCCACATCCTGGGGGACCTGTCCTTCCAGGCGGCGAGTCGAGGACACCCCGCGGACGCCATCGCCCTCGGTGAGGCCGCCCGCCGTGCGAGCGACGCCGCCCCGCTGGCCGTCCGGGCGTCCGTCCTGTCCCGGCTCGCCTACGCGTACGCCGCCGCCGGCCGTGACAACGACTTCGCCCACACTCGTGGCGCTGCCCGTGAACTGATCGCAAGCCGGGACGGCCGCCAAGAAGAGCCCCGCTGGATGTACTTCCTCACCGACAACCACCTGGACTGCCAGGCTGGTTACGGACTCATCCAGATGGGTCGTGCACAGCAGAAGGCGGAGAGCGGAAAGAAGAGCCGTCGCTTCCTAGCCCAGGGGACCGAGATGCTCAGGTCCGGGGCGTACGACGTGCCGCGCGGCGACCCAAGCCAGCGCCGAGCCATGTTCGAGGGAGCCTGGCTGGCCCTGGGACACAGCGCGCACGGAGACCTGGAGGCAGCCTGCGCGATCGGCCAGATCGCCGCCGACCGCCTCGATGTCGTCCGCTCGCCTCGCAGCGCGGCGCTGCTCCACCAACTTGCCGCCGACCTCCGTCGCCGACAGCGCAACCCTCACGTCCGCGGCTTCCTGCCAGCCCTGGAGAACGCCCTCGCCCAACACGCCCCATCGACGCAACCCGGCCGTTAGGGTCAGGTTCATGACCGCAGGGGAGCGCGTTGTCGTTGTCGGGGCTGGGGTGGCTGGACTCACCACGGCCGTCGTTCTCGCCGAGGCCGGGGCTTCGGTGCACGTGATCGCCGAGCAGGTGCCGGGGGTCACGTCGCTGGCGGCCGGGGCGATGTGGGGGCCTTACCTGGTCGAACCGAAGGACAAGGTCGACCAGTGGGGACAACGGTCCCTGGAGATCTTCCGGGAGCTGGCCCAGGACCCGGCGACGGGCGTCCGGCTCACCAGTGGCATCGAAGCATCCCGCACGGCCGAAGCCGCGCCAGACTGGGCCACCACTTTGCCGGGTTTCCGACCGTGCGAGCGGGCCGAACTACCGGCCGGGTTCACGGCGGGCTACCAGTTCACCGTGCCACTGATCGACATGCCCACCTACCTCGACTACCTCCTGCGCCGACTCCGCGACGCCGGAGGTGTGGTCGAGCAGCGACGGCTGACTTCGCTCTCGGACGCCGGTCCGGCTTCGGCGATCGTCAACTGCGCGGGCCTCGGGGCACGCGACCTGGTCCCGGACCCTGACCTCCGGCCCATCCGCGGTCAGCACGTCGTCGTCACCAACCCCGGGCTGACCGAGTTCTTCTCCGAGGACACCGGCCTCTCCCCGGACCTCCTGTGCTTCTACCCCCACGGCGACACCGTGGTCCTGGGCGGCACAGCGATCGACGGCGAAGGCGATCTGGCCCCCGACGACAAGGCGGCTGCCGGCATCCTCGCCCGCTGTGCCGAGGTCGAGCCCCGCCTCGCCGAGGCCCGTGTCCTGGAGCACCGGGTCGGCGCTCGACCGACCCGCGCCACGGTCCGTGTGGAGGAAGAGGTGGGGGAGGACGGCACCGTGGTCGTGCACAACTACGGGCACGGAGGTGCTGGCGTCACGCTGTCGTGGGGGTGCGCCGAGGAGGCTCGGGCGTTGCTCTCCGCCAAGTGATCTGCATGTGGAAGAACAGACGTTGCGATGTCCGCAGCGCGGGATCGCTCAGGGCGCCCCGACACGCTTGTAGCCGAACCACAACCGGCCACCGGTCTGTCCGAGCACCTCGTCCACGACGGCCACGAGGGTCTCTGCTCTCCCGTCTAGTGCCTCCTGTAGGCCGTGGTGGAGGCGTGTGCTGAGCCCTGGCGCGGTCGTCTCAAGACGGCGTGCCAGCCACTTCCCACCGCCACCCCACGACCCGCCAATGGCCAGCGCCAGCTCACCGGTGCGTCGGACCAGTTCGGTCGCGATGAACAGACGCTCGCTCTGGTCGTCGCTTCCCGCGAGGTCGTCCAGCAGGTCGGTGATCGCGTAGCGGCGGTCGTCGATCTCTTCCGCCGACACCGGGGGTGGTCCGGCGGCGGTCAGCTTCCGGGCCTGTGCGGCGAGGCGCGCTCCGAGTCCATCGGTGTCGAAGAGCAGCAGCCCGTCGGCACACATCCACAGCAGCGGTGACCGGCGCTTGCGCAGCTCCCGCTCGACATAGGCGTGCCACGTCGCCTCGGTGTGCACGAACATCTCCACCGGCCAGCCGGAGTACTGGAGGCTCGCCCGGTAGGGGGCTGGGGCTCCGTGGAGCAGGACCACGATGTCGAGGTCCGACGTGGCCGTTCGGCGGCCTGTCACGACGCTGCCGCCCAGGAACGCGGTGCGCGCTTCGGGGTGCTGTTCATCTACGACGGCGCGTGCGGCCTCGATCGCATCCATGCGGCAACTATCAGCACTGCCCCCACCGCGCGCACGCCGTTTTCCGCGGCTGGACCGCGAGGTGTCGCGCTCTCCGTCTTTAGTTCGCCGGGGGCAGACAGCAAAGATCCACGAATGACTGGTCAGCGCCGCAAGGGCATGTGAACCTGGACGACCTTCTTGTAAAAACACCAGGTCAGAGAGGTGATCGCTCGTGACTGCGGCACCCCAGGGTCCCGGATTCTCCACCAGCGTCGAGGCCCTGCGGCTGCGTGAGTGGCTGCTCGGACCGGGCCAGGCCACGCTCGTGATGGATCAGTTCTCCGCCGACGACTTCCACTTGGTCGTCGACGACCGCGCGGACGTACACGTCAACTCGAAGGATGGATCCTTCTATCTCGGATGGTTTCCGTCCGGCCGCCCTGGTACCGACGGTGAGGGGTGGAAGATCGCCGTCACTGGTACGGCCAAGGTGCGCGGCTACCAGATGTCCTTCGACACCGAGACGCCAGCGGACGTCGTCGCTGCGGCAGTCGCGTGCGTGCTGGAGACCTCCCAGCGGGTGTGACAGCCAGAGGCTCGAGTCAGCGCCCTGGGGGAACCTGTCGTCTGCCTGGTGAGGGCGAGACGGGGTAGCCCCGCATCTGCCACCCGAGGTCGCCGGAATGCCAGTCCGGCACGTCCATCCAGTTGCACGCACCGCTGGCGGCACCAAGCCCCAGCCCCCCAGCCCGTTGGAGGCGCACCTGCATCCCGATTTCCCGATCGATCCACCCGCTCCAGCCTGCGCCCCGTCCGCGTACTGGGTCGGTCCCCGGCACCTGGCCGGTGACGACGGACGCCTCTACGACGCCGTCGCCGACACGCTCGCCAACCTGGGTTGGACTAGCTTGACGCTCGTCCGCGGGCGCCAGGAGCCTGACGAGGCGCCGGAGGACCGGCAGGTCCTGCGCAGCACCGTCCTGCACATCGGCCCCGACTCCCTGCGGTGGGCGCAGTGGGTCCTGCCGGACGAGCCGTTCCACCTGGGGAACCTGCCGATCGCCTGGCAGGTCTCTGCCCGTACGGACCCGAGCAGCCCGCTCGCCCAGTGGTCGGCCTACTTCACCCCCGATGTCCCGGGGGAGATCCTCGCCGGCTTCCTTGCCGCGCTCGACGCCCGCGATCAGCCCGCCCTGCCGTGCGGTGGCCCCGAACTGGTCCTCGACGCGGTAACGGCGCACGGGTGGCTGCGCGACGTCGACCAGCCCGGGTTGGGCGCGCTGGATCCGACGTTCGCCTCCCACATCCGCCTCGGTGAGGTGCCGCCCCTCATCCAGGATGGCGACCCGCTCGCGCTCGTGGCTGAGGCGGATGAGGCGGCTCTGGCCGGGTGGCAGGCGTGGGCCGAGCCGGTATTCGGCGGCGGCTACCTGTGGGCCGCGTCGTTCAGCAGCAGCGTGCCGCACGACCTCGTCGCCGCCTTCGCTGACTCCCTCAGCTCCAGCGCACCGGTCCTGCGCCGGGTGCTGCCGGAGAGCACACGCGACCGGCTCCTGCGCGCTCCAGCCAGCTGAGGGCCATCCAACGCATGGAAGCCGGGCCTCCCCTCGGGGAGAAGCCCGGCTTCGTGCTGCTTGCTACCGGTTATCGCCTGGAACGCACACGCCTCTGTGTCAGATGCCGGCTCGGTCGCGGGAGCCACTCACCGGCGCGTTGGGTAAGCGCCGGCGCGGGGGCCCAGGCTCAGAAGGCGTACGGGGCGAAGGGACGGACTGGTTCGACGATGAGCCCGAGGACGTGATCGAGTTCGGCTCGCTCCTCCTCGTTCATGAGCTCGACGGCGTTGCCAAGCTTCTTCTCGGCGAGCCGCTCCATGAACGGGGCCAGGAAGCGCTCCAGAGCATCCGGAGCTTCGTCCATCGTGCGCCGGTACTCCCGGTATCGCTTGAACTGCTCCTGTATCTCTTCGAACTCGACGCGGGTGGCACTGAGGACGAGCGCCCGTTCCTCCTTGCTGAACGGGCGCCCGTCGAGGTGGTTCCACGTGTTGGTTTCACGCTTGCGCTTGATGTCCGCGTCGCAGAGCAGGACGACGATCTCGGGTCGGGCTTGGCTTGTGGGCATACGGGTGCTCCTCACAGGAGTGGGGTGGGTGGGGGCATCAATGATCCGGAGAATCGGCGGTTTGCCCAACCGCCGATCGTCGGCTATGTTCCGCCCGTTTTCCGCTGGTCAGCGCCGACGGCTGGGGTCGGTTACGGCGCTGTTGGCCGGTCGCGTGGCGGGCGCCGGGGGTGCAGTGCGCCGAGTGCCTGGGGCGGCCGCTCCGTCGGGCCTTGCGGGTAGGGCCAGCAGGTGGGCGCTGCGGCGTAGGCGCCATACGAGGACGTCGCTGATGGAGTCGGCGGTATCGAGTTCGCGTCGTCGGGCGGCGTCGCTCAGCAAAACCGCCGGGTCATGGCTGGCCTTCCGGACGTCGTCGAGGGTGGCGGCCAAGGCGGCCCAGCCGGCCTCGGCACGGATGCGTTCGGCCAGATCCGGCAGGACTTGCTGGAGAAGCTCGGCTTGCCGCTGCCGAACACGGGGAGTCAGGCGCTGGCCTCGCTGTCGGAGGGTGGCCATGGGCTGGGCTGCGGCGGTTTCGTAGGCAACCCGAAGGTGTTCGGCTGCCTGCTGGGCCGCGGCGGCCTGCTGGCTGTGATTCCTCCGGGCGTGCCAGTTCGCCGCGGCGATGGCGAGGAAGAAGGCCATGTCGATGAGCATGGCGGTGGTGGCGCCGTCTTCCCCTCGGCCCAGGGCGGACCCGCTGTGGACGAGGTCGCGAGCGGCCTGGCGCAGGGCGCGGTCGTGCCCGCGTACGGCCTTCACGTGGGAGCGGCTGGCCCGCTCGAACACGAACGCTGCCTCGCGCAGCTCAGCACGGGTATGGGCTGCAGAGGTCTTGGCCAGCGCGTCCAGGACCTCACCCGCCGCGGCGATCTGGGCCGCTGCCGCGCCGTCGTCACCGTGGTCGATGATCAACAACGCCTGCCAGGTAGCGGCGGTGGCCCGGCGCTGCGCGAACGCGGGACCCGTCACGTCCGGCAGGGCGGGCTGCTCCGGCCCGGAGCCGTCCGCCGTGGCGGGCTCTGCGGGAAGCGTCCAGCGGTCGCGGATGCGGGGGAGGGACAGATCGGGGGCGAGGGTGGAGCCCGCGTAGAACACTGGCTCCTTCTCGCCGTTGCGGTCGTCGGGCAGGGCGACCTTGTAGCCGAGCAGGTCGCCCGAGGGCGCGACGCGCTTGCGAATGAGCAGGCCGGCGGCGGCCAGGCGGTCGAAGAACTCCTCCGTGGAGGCCGTGCCAGCAACGGCGCGGCGCACGGTCTCCCGCAGCTCCTCCCGCGCGGTGCGCTCGCGGCCTTCCCGTTGGGCTTTGTGGCGTTCGGCGCTGGTGGGCCGCTGGGCGGCGGTGCTGTCGCCGGTGTGGAGGCGGCGCAGCCCGTAGTCGATCTCGATCTTGCGGGCTTCGGCCTGGGAGCGTTTGCCGTCCTGGCGGAGGCGGGCCTGGCGGCCGTCCTCGCGGACGATGGTGGCGATGATGTGGATGTGGTCGTCGGCGTGCCGGACGGCCGCCCAGCGGCAGGCGGCGTCGTCGCCGTCGGGGGCGATACCGGTGGCGGCGACCATCCTGCGGGCTATCTCGCCCCACTGCTCGTCCGACAGGATCGGGTCTTCGGGGGCGGCGCGTACCGACAGGTGCCACACGTGCTCGGCGGGCCGCCGGCTCTCGGGCAGGGCCATGACCGGCTGGTCGAGCAGCCGTTGGAGATCGCCGTACGTGGCGCCGGGGTCTCGGCCGGGATCGGGAGCAAGGCCGTCCCAGGCGGCCACCAGGTGCGGGTCGACGTGCTCCTCATGCGTGCCGGGCCCGTACAGGTAGTGGAGCAGGCCGATGGTGCGCGTGCCCCTGGCGTGGACGCGCGGGATCACGCAGCCGTCCTGTGGTCCAGGTGCTGCTGGGTGAAGGCGTCGACACGCTTGGCGGCGCGCTGGACGGCGGCGAGGACCGCCTCGGCCTGCGGGGCGTCGGCTCCGGAGTTCAGCGCTTTGGCCACCTGGTTGAGGTTGTTGCCGATCTGCCCGAGGTGCCGCCGCAGCGCGAACAGCTCCTGCAGCATCTCTTTCTCGCCCGCGATGTCCGCGGCGGTGCGCTCCAGGTCGCGGGCAGCGTTGAGAGCCGAGCGGGCAAGGAACCCGGCCACGCTCATGTGGCACACGGCGGCTGCCCGGAGGAGGAGTTGGTACTCGTCGTCGTTCATGCGGCAGCTGGGCTGGTGCACACGCTTCTTCTCATCACGCAGACGTTCACGCTGCTGCATACGGGGCGTCGACGGGGCAGCGTGAGCGCAGTCGGTGCTGGGGCAGGGACGCTGTTTTTCCCTCTCAGGATGCGACCCGCCCTCGGTCGCATCCTGACGGATCGGTGCCTCCCGGTGCCGATCCGCTCCCGCCGCTGCCGACGCGGGAGAGGCAGGAGCATTGCTCCCGACGGGAGCAATGCTCCTGCACCAACTTGCTCCGCTTGGGGCAGGATTGGACGGCAGGGATTCCTCGGGGGCCATGGGGTCTTCGTGGTGCGGGGTCTGCATGGGGCCTTTCGGGTCGGGGTATGGTCGGGAGTGCTGGTGCGGCGGGGATCAGCGGGGTGAATGGCCGGCTGCGGCTTTGAGCTGGGCCTTGAACTCGCGGACGACCCGTCCGACGCCGTCGCTGGAGACGGTGTAGCCGGCGGCGCGCAGGGCGTCCTCAACCCGGTCGCGTCCGACGCTGCCGGTCTCCTCATGGATGCGGCGAGCGTGCTTGAGGATGACCTCGTCGGAGGCACGGGCTTTGCCGGCGTCGCGCTTCTTCCGGGCAGCCGGTTTCCGCTCGTGCCTGCCCGAAGTGCTGCCCGAGCTGTTGCCAGTGAGCGCCTGGCTCTCTTCAGTTTCTGCCCGTGCGGGCAGCCTGGGCTCCGGGCGGGCAGGTTGTGGGCGGGCAGCCGGAGGGACCTCGTCGTCACCCCGATCTGACGGGTGCGGGCGGGCAGTTTCCTCTGCCCGCGGCAGTGCTTCCGGGCGGCCGGGGCGCGGGCGGCTGCGCCCGGATTCGCGGGCGGGGGACGAGGCCGGAATCTGCCAGCGCGGCGGCAGCGTGATGGAAGCGAGGCCGAGAGCCTGCTTGCGGGTTGCGAGCTTGCGCAGCAGCAGCTCGTCCTGGACCGGGTCCCCGTCGACGCCGGCCCGCTCCAGGGCCTCGTGCAGGCGCTCTGCCAGGCGTCGTTGCCGCCGCTTTCCGCGCTGGCGGTCGGTTATCGACTCGGCGCGGAGGATGAGGGCGACGGCTTCGCTCAGTGCGCGGTCGCGGATGAGGCGGGCGGCATCGGCGTCCTGGTCGGCGATGCCGAGTCGAGCCAGGAGGCGTTCGCGGGCCTGGCGGACGAGGACGGCGGCCAGGCCGCGTGAGGCGGCGTCGGGGGCGCGGTGGCGCAGCTCGATGCCCATGGCCAGGTGCCACAGCATCGCGGCCATGACGGGGCCGACGAAGGCTCGCACGGTGCCACCGACCGGCCCGGACTCGGCGTAGGCGGGCAGAACCTGGACGGTGGTGATGACCCAGGTGAGGGTGCCGGGCAGGCCGGGTGCCTGCTTCGGGCCGTTGAGGTTCTGCCGGGCCATCAGGGCGGTGGCGAACAGGGCCAGCTCGGCGGCGGCGAACATCGCGACGCGCTCGGCGGTGCCGCCCATGTCGAGGTAGTCGGCGGCGAACCGCCAGCTGGTGTCCGCGCTGTAGGCGGTACAGCCGAGCGCGGCCACGGCCGCGACCGGCACCGCGGCGGTCCCACGCCAGCGGTTGGTGTGATGCCGCCGGCGGCGGTGCTGGCGGATCAGCCACCCGGCAAGCAGGCCGAGCAGCACGGGCGGGATGAGGAGCGCCACGGTCATCACCGGGGAGGTGGCCCAGTCAGGGAGGAGCGGCGTGCCGCTGATCCGTATGGCGAGGGGGACGGGGCTGAGAGGAGGCAGGAGGGGGCTCCAAGGCGTCGAGGATTGAGGGCGAAGGGCGAATCGACGGAGCGCTGAGCAACCGCCTACGCGAGTGGCTGGCGCGGGCAGGGCTGGTGTGAGCGCGGTGATGCGGCGGGCCCGGCTAGGAGAGGGCGCTGAGGCGGCCAGTCAGGCGGCGGGCGCTGTGCGGCGCCGTCGGTCGGGGCCGTCGAGGATGACGCGCTCCGTCATCTCGGCGAGGCGGGAGGCGACGCGGTCACCGAGGGTGACGCGCAGCTGCTCCATCGGAAGGTTGGTGGTGATGAGTGTCGGGAGCATGTGCTCGTACCGGTGATTGATGAGCCGGTAGGTCAGCTCCTCGGTCCATTCGCTGGTCTTGGCCGCGCCGAGGTCGTCCAGGAACAACAGCGGGCAGCGCGCCAGGGTCTGCAGCTCCCGTTCGGCGTCGTGGCCGGCGCGGGGGCGCAGGCGCGCGTGGAAGTCGGCGGTGGTGGTCGCTTCCCAGCGCAGACGGACCCCTCGGGCGAGCAGGGTGCGGATGGCGCCGTACGCCTGGTACGTCTTGCCCGTGCCCGTGGGGCCGGCGATCAGCAGCGACGGGCCTTCGGCGATGCCCGGCCCGCCGGGGCCGGGGCGTCCGGCGCGGGCGATCTCGTCGGCCCAGGCGGTGACCTTCGGGTGGTCGGCCAGGGCTCGGCGGTAGCGGGCGGGGATCCTGGCGTCGGCGAGTTCCAGCGCGGTGACGGGCTCGACGTGCCCTTCCTCGACGGCGGCGGTGGCGAGGTCGATGCCGCGACTGGCAAGGATGCCGTTGAGCCGGTCGGCAAGCGGGCCGACCCGGTGAGGCTCGCGGGTGAGGGTGGCGGTCAGAGGTCACCTCCGTAGGCGGCTTCGACATCGGCGGGGTTTGTCCACGCCCTGTGGACAACCGGCGCGGCGGGGGCCGCGTTCATGGCCTCGTGCACGAGGCTCGGCAGAGTGCTGGGATGCAGGCCCTTGGCGCGGTGCCGTTCCAGGCCGGCCCGGATGTGGGCGGGGGCGATGCCCTCGCCGAGCAGCTTGCGCACCTCGCGAGCGAGATGGCCCAGGACGTCCTTGGGCGGACGGTGTGTGCAAGCGGCGGCGTACTCGGCGATGAGCTCGCTGGCCGAGACAGTGTGGGGTGCGGGGGCGCTCGCGCCCCCCGAAGGGGTATTTCCTAGATCCATGATCCTAGGTCCTAGATCCGGACGCTGAGGCGTCACCGCTCCCTCACTGAGCTCTCCCCGCTGTCTCACGGAGGGCTCACTGAAATCGCCCTGACCTGCTATTTCATCATCGGTGACCGGATTCACCGCAGGCTCGCGTATTCGCCCGGAGCCCTCACGGAGGGTTCCGTGAGGCTGCGGTGCGGGCTCCGTGATGCCGACTCCGGCAGTCGGCGCATCGACGCCGGGCTCGGTGCGAGCCTGCGCGTCGTGGTGCGGGCAGGCGGGAAGGCGGCTCGCGCTGGGGCGATTGATCTTCTGATGCTGCCGCCAGGTGACGATGTGCAGGTAGCGCTTGTCGCCCGGGCCCTTGTAGCGGCATATCAGCCCGGTGTCGGCGAGCTGGGCGAGGTCCTGCTCGACAGCGCCAGGCGTGTGTTCCGGGCGCAGTACCCACAGCTGCCCGGCGATGATCGCGGCGTGGTCGCGGTGCCGGCCCTGGTCGTCAGCCTGGGTGAGCAGACCGAAGAAGGTGCGCTCGGCGGTCAGGGAGACGGCGGCCAGGGACTCGGAGACGAAGGCTTCCGGCTTGATGGTGCGGATTCGTGCCAAGAGGGGCGGTCCTCACTCGGTGGCCGGTGGGCTGGGTGCCCACGGTTCACCGTCGGTCGGGGGCGGGTCGGGTGTGAAGGCGCGTGGAATGTCTGGCCGTTGACGCGGGAGCGTTGATGGCCGATCGCGCTTTCCGGGGTGTCGTCAACATAGCCACACCCAGGTCGCGCAAGTCCAGCCCTATCCGGCGCAATCTCTCACGGCAGAAATGCCGCTGGAAATCGAGTCGGCGAGGGCGGTGCGAAAACGGTAGGGCACGATCGGCGGTTGACCAAATAGTTGCGCCGCATCCCGAGCCAGAAGGATCACATCGGGAAGCCGTTGACGTCCTGCGAGTGACGAAGCTACAACACAACACCCCACGTCAGAGCAGGTCTCTGGTGTCGGGTCCCGTTCGGGGGTCCGGCCTTGCGCAGCACCCCGACCGCCTCGCTCACCGATTGAGCGCGGCGCAACATAGCCGACGATCGGCGGTTATCCAAACCGCCGAATGCACGCTACAACTGGAGCTATGGCAGCACGATCTCTGGAAATAGGACCCGCAGGATTGACGGTGGCCCGCACCATCGAAAACCTCCGCATCGAACGCGGCCTTGGGCAGCGCCAACTCGCAGCGCGCTGTACCGCTTTGGGCCGCCCTATGTCCAACACGATGCTGTCCCGCATCGAACTCGCCAAGCGGCGATGCGATATCGACGACCTCGTCGCCATCGCCGCAGCCCTGCAGGTGTCACCCGCCGCCCTCCTCCATGGGCCGGGCGCCGCCTGAGCCGCTCACGCAGCCCTCCCCGACTTCGCGACCAGGAGCCGCCCCCTTGCACCGATCCACGCCCGCGCTCGTCCCTCACAGGCCGTCCGACGCCCCTCCGCCCCGCCTCTACCGCCCCGAGGAGATCGCCGACACCCTCGGATGCTCGGCCTGGTGGGTCAAGGACCGCGCGCGACGGCGCCTGATACCGCACACCCGGGTCGGCCGTGCCTACCGCTTCACCGCCGAGCATCTCGCCGAGATCATCCGCCTTTACGAGCAGCTGCCGGCCCAGCCCGCGCCGACAGCCGCACGGGCGACCGAGCCGTTCTCCGAGCCCGGTACGCAGACCGGCTCCGCGCAACCTCGCCGCCCTGTCGTTGCTCCGACTACCCGCCTGCGGGCCCGCCCGCCGCGTCGACAGCAGCAGTACGGCACTGTCGCGTGACCCGATCCAATCTGCCGTAGCCGAGGACAAGGAAGAGGGGGACAGCGGAACTTGGGTTTCGCGGAGAAGCGCGGAAACTACTGGCGCGGCCGGTACAAGGTCGCGCCCGGCAAGCACAACACGGTCGTCGACGAGAACGGCAAGGCGATCCGATTCGCCACCAAGGGCGAGGCCCAACGGGCAGCGGCCGAGGCCGAGAACAAGTACCGTCGCGGCGACTGGCGTGACCCGGCTCTCGGCCAGGAGACCTTCGGCGAGTACGCGAACCGCTGGTACGAGGCCCAGGACCTGGCCGCCTCCACCATGCAGAACTACAAGCGCCACATCGAGGAGCACCTCCTCCCTGAGTTCGAGGACAAGGCGCTCGCCGGCATCCTGCGCACGGACGTCGACCTGTGGGAGAAGAAGGAGAAGGCCCTCTACGCCGCCTCCAGCGTCAAGACCTGGCGCTCGACGCTCCACCTGATCTTCGAGGACGCGATCGACGAGGGCCTGATCACGTCCAACCCGGCTGCCCGGCGGCGCGGACGGGGGAAACGCGCCGGCCGCTCCCGAGACCGTGGTCCGGAGAAGGTGGTCACCGACGCGCTCGGCATCCTGCTGACCGCCGAGCGCGCCGCCCTGCTCTCCGGCCGCGACGACGAGTTCGTCGCAGTGGTCCTCAAGGGGTACACCGGCATGCGCTGGGGCGAGATCGTCGGCCTGGAGACCGCATTCGTCCGCCCTGGAGCCGTCCGCGTCGAGTGGCAGCTGTACGAGCTCGACACGGGCGAGCTGGTGCGCTGCCCGCCGAAGGACGACAGCTACCGCACCATCGACTCGATGGACTGGCTGTCCGCGCTGGTCGCCAACCACATCGCCCGCACGAAGCCCAAGCCGTGCCCCTGCCACGGCAAGACCTACGTCTTCCGAGGACAGGGCGCGGCCCGTACCGGGGGCCACCAGGGCGCGAAGCTCGTCGACGTCGCCCGTCGTGCCGGCGTTTCGACCGGCACGGTGTCCAACGTCCTCAACCACCCCGAACGCGTCACCGAGGCCACGCGAGAGAAGGTCGAGCAGGCCATCGCGGACCTCCGGTTCGTGCGGGGCGGCGTCGTGCCGGAGCATGCCGCCCACTGGCGCAGGAACGGTTTCGCGACCTGGCTGTTCACGCCGGCGGTCTCCGGCTGGTACCCGAAGAAGGCACCACAGGAGCCACGGCCGGTGCCCTTGCTCGGCGAGCCGTGGCCCGGTGTCCCAGCACGGGGGCGGGGTGCCAGCGAACGGGCCGACGCCTGCTGGCTCCCGATAGCCAAGGGGCTCACGCCCCACGGCCTTCGCCACACCCACCGGACGATGATGGAGGACCTGGGAACCGAGAAGGTGCTCATGGACGAACGCATGGGCCACATCGACGGCTCGGTTTCGGCGCGCTACGCCCACGTCACCCCAGGCATGCGCAGGCGCCTCATGCTGGGGCTGACCGAGCAATGGGAGTCGGCGCTCGACGCCCGACTGGCGCTGTGCCCGACGTCGCCAGTGCGCGTGCTCAGCGATCTCCTACGCGCTCGCGCGATCGCCCTTCGGTAGCTCTACGTTGCCCCGCAGCATGCCTGCGGGGCATGCTGCGAATGCGGGGAGCCATACCGTTCGTCGGCTCGTGGCTCACGGAGCGCTATGCCGCTGACGCGACCTCGATACTCTCCACGATCTGCGGCGGCAGAACGGCACGTGCAGCGCCGCTTTCAGGGGAGGCGAGGTACCGCAAAAGCCCTGCTGGCTGTTCCGGCCGGCCCAGGGGAACGGGTTCGACACGTCGCCACCCTCTGGCGGATGCAGCCTTGATTGCCGTCAAGTACGTGCTCTCGCTCATGCGGCCTAGTGTCCGTGCACGCATCAGCAGGGCAGCCAAAGACACCTGCCAACGCCGCTTCAGTTCGAACAGGGTTGGCCACTCAACCGTGGTCGGCAGCTGGTCGTAGATGTCCACGGCGGGCATGAGGAAGGCTGCCGCGAACTGGTGGGCCTGCGTCTCGACCTCTTTGACGCCCCAGATCTGCTCACCATGCAGTACGAGATGGGCGAGTTCGTGTGCGGCATCGAACCGGGATCGGGCACGGTCGTCCTTGTCGGTGCCCAGAACGACGACAGGGTGGTCGGCGAAGGGTAGAGAGAAGGCATCGACGTCTGCGCTGTCGAGGGGAAGACGGATCACGGCGACCCCGTGTGCTTCCAGTAGCTCAACGACATTCCCGACCGGGCCCGAGGGAAGCTCCCATAGGGACCTGACGCGGGCGGCGGTCTGCTCGATCTCGGCTGCCGGGACGTCCAGCCCGCTCACGGGGATCACGGGTACGTCGCTTGCGCAGAACCGCTGCGCGGCTGAGGCCCGGACGGCCAAGTCGTGTGCGACATGAGCGATCGCTCGGGCGCGGCGGCGGTCAACCACCGATGTTCGGCGCAGCGACCGGAAGAAGCCCTCGTGGCTCTCGGTCATGGCCTCGTGGAAAAACGCGGGGGGTACCGCGAGGATCTCGGCCAGAGTGCCGACAGACTCTGGGCTCGGGCGCGCCGCCCCGCTCTCGAACTGACTGATCGCGGCAGGTGTGAGGCCAGCCTCTCTGGCCAGCTGTGCCTGGGTCAGCCCGGCCAGCTCGCGGGCTGTTCGAAGTCGAGTGCGCTCGAACGCCTGCGTGCTCATCTCTCCCCTTGTCTGTCCTTGCTTGATCTCGGCCCCCATATCTTGGCGGATCGCGGAAGCCACGCACGCCTCAGGGGGGCGCCACCGGCATAAGCACTACGATCTGAGTGTAGAAGGCCGCGCGGAAACTCATGCTGTGATATTAAGTACTCTCGAAAGTGAAGACCGGCTCGGCGGGCCGGATCTTCTGGGAGCCGTGGTGCCGGGGGCGGTTGAACTGACAGAGCGTTTCCAGATCTTGGCCTTGAACGGCGGCGGATTTCGCGGCATGTTCTCCGCAGCGGTCCTGACCCGCTTGGAGGAAGATCTCGGCACCCGGATCGTCGATCACTTCGACCTGATCGCGGGCACCTCTACGGGTGGCATCATCGCGCTGGGTCTCGGCCTCGGGCTGTCGCCCCGGGAGATCCTCACCTTCTACACGGAGCACGGCCCGCGGATCTTCCGGGATCGCAGCCGGATGCGCGGTATCCGGCACCTGGTGCGGGCGAAGTACGGCTCCGAGCCTTTGAAGGCAGCGCTCACCGAGGTGTTCGGTGACCGAACCTTCGGGGAGAGCACCAAACGACTCGTGATCACCTCGTACAACGTAGCCGCCGATGACGTTTACCTTTTCCGGACCCCGCATCTGCCCACCCTGAAGCGGGACTGGCGCGAGAAGGCTGTGAACGTCGCACTCGCCACCTCTGCCGCGCCGACCTACCTGCCCGGGATGCCGTTGGACGGAGCGCGCCTCATCGACGGCGGCGTGTGGGCGAACAACCCGACCATGGTCGCGCTCACCGAGGCGGTGGGGCCGCTCTCGGTTCCGCTCAAGGCGATCCGGGTGTTCAGCCTGGGGACCACGATCGACGTCCGCAGCCGCCATCGCCGTTTGGACCGCGGCGGCATGCTCCCTTGGGCTCGCGATGCTGTGGAGGTGCTTATGCGGGCACAGAGCGAGAGCGCCGCCAAACAGGTGAAGCACTTCGTCGGGAATGCCAACGTGCTCCGCCTCAATCCGACGGTACCGACCGGCGCCGTCGCGCTGGACAAGGTCGACACCGAGACCCTCTACGGGCTCGCCGGCCATGTCAGCCGCGACGCTTCGCCCACCGTCCATCGCATGTTCTGCGATCACCGCGCTCCGGTGTTCGCGCCCTTCTACCCCGCACGTGAGGAATGACGTGGACTCGCTCGATGAGATGCTGTCGATGCTGCTCGATGGCGCGGTGGAGGTGCTCGACATCTCCCCCGAACTGCATGACAACGCTGTTGAACGCTACGAGGAGGTCGGCACCTGGCTCGCCGAGAACGGGAGCCCGGGGTGGCAGATTTATCCCCAGGGTTCCTTCCGCCTGGGCACCGTGGTTCGCCCAGGCACACCCGGTGGCGAGTACGACATCGACTTGGTCTGCCGCCTGCCCTTGCGCCCGGAGAGCACTACGCAAGAGCGGCTCAAGCAGCGGGTCGGCGATCAGCTGACTGCCTACCGTAAGTGGAAGCAGGACCGAGGCCACACCGACGGCCCGGAATCCATCGAGTCTCGCCGCCGCTGCTGGACCCTGGGATATCCGGGGTTCCACCTCGATGTCCTGCCCGCCATCCCGGACGAGGACCGCCCGCCCACCGGCATCCGCCTGACGGACAAGGATCTCTGGCAGTGGCAGCGCAGTAACCCCATCGGATACGCGGACTGGTTCCGGCGTCGATCGGAACTGTCCCGCCAAATTCTGGAGAAGCGACACGCCAACGTTGCGGACGTTCCCACCTGGCCAGTTCGCAGTCCGCTGCAACGCGTCGTGCAGATCCTCAAGTGGCACTGCATGATCATGTTCGCGGAGGACATCGACAACCGGCCGCCGTCGATCCTCATCACCACGCTCGCCGGACACGCGTACAGCGGCGAGGATGATCTGTTCACTGCCGTGCGCAGCGTGCTTGACAACATGCTGACCTTCATCGAGAGGCGCGACGGCCAGTGGTGGGTGCCCAACCCGGCGCACATGGCAGAGAACTTCACCGACAAGTGGAACGAGTACCCCGAGCGCCGGAAGGCTTTTCACTCCTGGTACGACGAGATCGCCACGACCGTGAGCGAACTCGCCGGCATGGAGACCAAGGGCCTGGACGCAGTCTTTGAGCGACTCGCAAAGTCCTTCGACCCTGACCCCGTCCGCCGGTCCTACGAGCGCTATGCCGCCCGCGTGAGTGCATCCACCAACAACCGAATGGGCCCCACCGGACTGCTCTCCCCGACCACGGCCGGCCCCCGCAAGCCGAAGAACACCTTCTATGGCCAGCATTCCTCACCGCGCAATTAACCTCGGTCGGCAACTGGCCGCGATCAAGGCCGTCCTTCCCGAGGCTAAGGGAACGGTGCGGAGCGGTGAGCTCGTCTGTACGGTCTTCCTCCAACCCACCCCCGCCAGCAGGCGCTACACGGTACGGATCACCTACCGGCACCGACACCGACCGCGCGTGATGGTCATCGACCCGCCCCTGGCTCTGCATCCGCGTGCCACCGCCTTGCCCCATGTCTATGCCGACGGCGACCTGTGCCTGCATCTGCCTGGGGAGTGGAAGGAGGACATGCTCCTTTCACACACGATCCTGCCGTGGGCCTCGGAGTGGCTCCTGCACTACGAGGTGTGGCGGGTCGTGGGGCGCTGGACTGGCAGCGGCCACGACTATGCCGTGCCGCCGCCCGCTGAGCCCGACGATGGGGAGTAGCCGACCGTCGGGCGGCGTGAGCCGACCAGCTCCTGATCTCGAAGAGTGGCCGCCAGGGGAGCCGCATTCCGAAGTCGGCTCCCAAATGGCTCCCAAAATGGCCCCCGAAACCACTCAGGGGCCCGATCCGCCAAGCGGATCAGGCCCCTGATCTGGTGTTTCTCTGTCGGGGTGGCGGGATTTGAACCCACGACCTCTTCGTCCCGAACGAAGCGCGCTACCAAGCTGCGCTACACCCCGATGTCGCTGCTCTACTGCTTGTCGCGGCGACGTCGTTTACTTTAGCCCACCGGTGGCTGGAGACGAAATCCGGTTCTGGCGCGGTGGCGGACGGGGTTCGGGCGGGCGTGGTCGAGGGCGACCAGGAGGACGGCCAGGGCGTAGAGGGAGAGGCCGAGGAGGAGCGCGTTGGCCAGGGTGTGCCTGTAGCCGTGGGCCGCGGCGTCCAGGAAGGGGTAGAGGTAGCGGTCGGGGGCGTCGGGGGTGATCAGCGCGGCGCGGGCCAGGAAGAAGCCCAGGTAAGCCAGTGGACAGACCAGCCAGGCGGCCGCCTGGCGCAGGTGCAGGTGGTTCGGGGCCGTCAGCAGCAGCCAGTCCAGGACGGCCGCCGCCGGGATCACCGTGTGCAGGAGGTGGTGGGCGACCGCGTGCCAGCCCGCCGGAGCGCCGGGGGCGCCCGTCACCGAGTACGGACTCGCCGCGTCCGCCAGCAGCAGGTGGTACACCAGCGCGTTGGCCACGGCGTAGAGCAGTGCCGCACCCGTCAGGGCGGAGGGGAGGGGGCGGCGGGCCGTCCAGGCGCGGCGGGCCGACGCCAGGGTGACCAGGGCCAGCAGGATCGTGCTCTGGACCGAGAAGTGACTCAGCACCCGCAGCGGGCTGCCGAGCAGCAGGGCGAGGGCCACGGTCCCGGCCGCCGCCACCGCGACGATCAGCCGGAGGACGCCCGCCAGCGGGCGGCGTACCGGGGCCACCACCGCGGAGGCGGGGACGAAGGAGGGCAGGAGCGCGTGCGTCCGCGGGATGGCCGGCAGGTCGGGCATGTCCCTGGGTATCGGAGCGGTCATGCCCTCAAACTAGGAAAAAGGTGCGAAAGGGGCGATGTGGGTGGTCCGTTCGGGGGAGAGCGCTTCTCCCCGTCCGGTCGTCAGCCCCTGGCGCCCGGCCTCGCGGGCACCGTGCCCCCTCCCCTCTACTCCTTCTCCACCAACGTCAGCAACGTCACCTCCGGCGGACACGCGAACCGCACCGGGGTGTAGCGGTTGGTGCCGCAGCCGGCCGACACGTGCAGGTACGCCGTCCGGCTCTCCGCCGTGTGGGTGGACAGGCCCTTCACCCGGTCCGTGTCCAGGTCGCAGTTGGTGACGAGGGCGCCGTAGAAGGGGATGCAGAGCTGGCCGCCGTGCGTGTGGCCGGCCAGGACCAGGGGGTAGCCGTCCGCCGTGTACGAGTCCAGGACGCGGAGGTACGGCGCGTGCACGACGCCCATCGAGAAGTCCGCCGTCTCCGACGGCCCGCCCGCCACCTGCGCGTACCGGTCCCGCTTGATGTGCGGGTCGTCCAGGCCCGTCAGCTCCACCGACACGCCCTCGACCTTCAGGGTGCCGCGGGTGTTGGTGAGGTTGAGCCAGCCCGCGCCGTCGAATCCGTCGCGCAGGTCCTCCCACGGGTTGTGGACGACGTCGACCGCGGGTGCGTTGCCGTTCAGCCCGTGCCGGCCCTGGGCCTTCTCGAACAGGTAGCGGGCGGGGTTGCGCGGCTTGGGGCCGTAGTAGTCGTTGGAGCCGAAGACGTACGCCCCCGGGAACTCCATCAGGGGGCCGAGCGCGTCGAGGACCTCGGGGACGCCCTCCGGGTCGGACAGGTTGTCGCCGGTGTTGATCACGAAGTCGGGGCGCAGGCCGGCCAGCGAGCGCAGCCAGCGCTGCTTCTTGCGCTGCCCGCTCACCATGTGGATGTCGGAGACCTGCAACACGCGCAGAGGGCGCATCCCGGCGGGGAGGACGGGGACCGTCACCCTTCGGAGGCGGAAGGAGCGGGCCTCGAAACCCGCCGCGTACACCAGACCGGCGGCGCCAGCCGCCGCTATGGACAGAGGTACTCCGTATCGCGCGCGCATACGACCATCGTGTCAGACCCGTCCGGTGACCAGGACCCCACCGTCCCCGGAACCTCCCTGAGACGCCCCTCAGTTGTCCCCGAGGCGCCGCCCCTCGAAGGGCACCGCCCGTGCGGACCCCCGGCGAAGACCGTCCGCGCGGACCGCCGGCGAAGACCGTCCGTGCGGACCGCCGGCGAAGACCGTCCGTGCGGACCGCCGGCGAAGGTCGCGGATGCCCGCGGCGAACGCCGCCGCGGACGTCCCCCGCAAACGCCCCCGCGAACGCCCTCGCGGACGTCCGCCGGAATGCCGCCGCCAGTGGGCCGCTGGGGAGCCGTCGGCGAGCAGGGGGGAAATGAAGGGGCGGCGTTCCGTCCGCACCTGCGACAATCACACCCATGACCACGCTCAAGTCGAAGCTCAAGGAAGACCTCAACGCTGCGATCAAGGAGCGCGACGAGCTCCGCTCCTCGACGCTCCGGCTGACCCTCACCGCGATCACGAAGGAAGAGGTGGCGGGCAAGACCAAGCGCGACCTCACCGACGACGAGGTGCAGAAGGTGATCAGCCGTGAGGCGAAGAAGCGCCGCGAGGCCGCGGACGCCTTCGCGCAGGGTGGTCGCGCGGAGTCGGCCGAGCGGGAGCGGGCGGAGGGCGAGATCCTCGCCGCCTACCTGCCCAAGCAGCTCGGCGACGACGAGCTGGAGGCCATCGTGACCCAGGCCGTCGCGGAGGCCAGGGCGGCCGGGGCCGAGGGGCCGCGGGCGATGGGCGCCGTCATGAAGATCGTGAACCCGAAGGTGGCCGGTCTGGCGGAGGGCGGCCGCGTCGCCGCCGTGGTGAAGAAGGCCCTCGCGGGCTGACCCGGCCCACCGCGCGACACCCGGCCCCTGCGCCCGGCGGCGGGGGACACCGGCCCCGCGCCCCGCGGCAGCGACACGGCCCCTGCGCCCGGTCGGCGATGGACACGTCCCCGGCGCCCGGCGGCGACGGACGGCCACGGCCCCTGTCCCCCCGGTGGGGAGGCAGGGGCCGTGGCCGTGGAAGAGGTGTCCGGGGTCCGATGTCCGGGATCCGGGGGCTCAGCCCCGTCTCCCGCCCCCGTTCCCGCCGTTGCCCTGTCCCTGGAACAGGTTGTCCGGAAGGTTGATGCCGCCGGAGGTGTCGCCCGTCGAGCCGCCGCCGACGAGGCCGCCGATGAAGCCCGCGTCGCCGTTGTTCCCGTCGTCGTTCCCGTTGCCGCGGCCGCGGCCGTCCTCCTTGGGGTCCTTCTCGCCGCTCGGGATGCTGATCAGGTTGAAGGAGGGGGCCTCCTTGCCCTCCAGCGCACCGGTCATGGCGTCCCGCCAGATCGGGCCGGGGGTGTCACCGCCGTAGACCTGGGCGTGGTAGGTGCCGCCGATGGAGATGCCGGTCATCTTGACCTTCTGGGAGGCGCTGCCGACCCAGACGGCGCCCGAGAGGTTCGGCGTGTAGCCGACGAACCAGGCGTTCTTGCGCTCGTCCGTCGTACCCGTCTTGCCGGCGTTCGCACGGCCGGACAGACCGGCCTGCTTGCCCGTGCCGGAGTCGGTCACACCGCTCAGCAGCGTGTTGATGCTGTCCGCGGTCTTCTCGCTCATCGCGCGCGAGCAGGTCGACTTCGGGACCTCCAGCGACTTCTTCGTGCCGCCCACGGTCTGGGTGATCGACTCGATGGCGACCGGCGTGCAGTACATCCCGCGGCTGGCGAAGGCGGCGTACGCGCTCGCCATGGTCAGCGGGGAGAGGCCGGTCGAACCGAGGGTCATCGAGGACGGCACCTCGGGCACCTTGTCGCCGTTGCCCTGGACGACGCCGAGGGCGTCGGTCATCTTCACCACGGGGCACATGCCGATGTCGCCGAGCATCTCCACGAAGTAGGTGTTGACCGACAGCTCCATGGCCTCCTTCAGCGCGTACGGTCCGACCTCGGTCTCCGACTCGTTCTCCAGCTTGTACTTCTCCGGCCTGCCGTCGTTGACCCACGGCTTGCCGCTGCACGTCTGGACCTTCTCCGGGTACTGCATCTGGTACGGCGCCGGGTACGACTGCGTCACCGGCTTGCCCTGCTCCAGCGCCGCCGCGGCCACGAACGGCTTGAACGTCGAACCGGTCGGGAAGCCGAAGTTCGACCCGCCCATCGCGGCGTTGACCGAGAAGTTGTACTCGGTCTCGTTCTTGTTGTAGCCGTACGGCTTCGACTGGCCCATCGCGAGGATCTTGCCGGTGCCGGGCTCGACGAGCGTGGCGGCCGCGGCCACCTTGTCCGACTTGTAGACGTGGTCCTTCAGCGAGTCCTGCACGGACGCCTGGGCCTGCGGTTCGAGCGTCGTGCGGATGGTGAGGCCGCCGCGGTTCCAGACCTTGGCGCGCTCCTCCTTCGTCTTGCCGAAGACCGGGTCGCTGAGGAAGACCCGCTCGACGTACTTGCAGAAGAAGCTGGCGCCCTGCACGGCCGTGATGCAGCCGTTCTTCGGCTGGGTGACCTTCAGGCCCAGCGGCGCCCGCTTCGCCTCCTCGGCCTCGGCCCGCGAGACGTCCCCGACCTCGGCCATGCGCTCCAGCACGACGTTGCGCCGCTTGACGGCCTCGGCCTCGTCGTTGACGGGGTCGTAGCGGCTGGGCGACTGGACGATGCCGGCCAGCAGGGCCGACTCGGCGAGGGTCAGCTCCTTGGCGTGCTTGGAGAAGTACCGCTGGGAGGCGGCCTCGACGCCGTAGGCCTGCTGGCCGAAGAAGGTGATGTTCAGGTAGTTCTCGAGGATCTTCTTCTTGCCCAGTTCCTCCTCGACCTGGATCGCGTACTTCAGCTCGCGGATCTTCCGGCCGATGGTCTGCTGGGTGGCCTGCGCGACCTTCGTCGGGTCGTCACCGGCCTCCTCGACGAAGACGTTCTTCACGTACTGCTGCGTGAGCGTCGAGGCGCCCTCGGAGACACCGCCGCTCTGCGCGTTCTTGTTGAGGGCGCGCAGGACGCCCTTCAGGTCCACCGCGCCGTGCTGGTAGAAGCGGGAGTCCTCGATCGCGACGATCGCCTTCTGCAGGTACGGCGAGATGTTCTTGAGGTCGACGACCGTGCGGTCCCGGGAGTACACCGTGGCGATCTGGTCGCCCTCGGCGTCGAGGATCGTGGTGCGCTGGCTCAGCGGCGGCGTCTTGAGGTTCGCGGGGAGTTCGTCGAAGGACTCCACCGACCCCTTCGCGGCCAGTCCCAGCGCCCCGACCGCGGGCAGCGCGATGCCGGCCAGCACGGCTCCCGCGAGCACACTGACACCGAGGAACTTGGCGGCCTGCTGGGTCGCCGTCAGACCACCGCCCGAGCTCTTCTTTGGCATGAGGGCAGCCTACGTTCTCATTCGCCGGACACGCGTCAATGCCTTGGCCTAAGCTGCTCTCAACTGTCACAGCAGCAGGGCTACGTATCAATACGTCCGGCGACCCCGAATCGTTCCGGAAGTTCCTCGGTTCCTGAGGAGGGCGTGTCCGAATCCGCCTCGTGTGTCAACCGGCGTCCGTTGTGAATCAAGCAAACCGTCCCGATTCGCCGGGATGGTCGCACATGTCGCAGGCTCACTCCCCCGGGTGATCTGCCGCTTACGCATAGTCCGTTCGGGCCATTCAAGATTGGGCCCGAAGGGGGTGTTGCGCTGTGCCCACCTTCCGTAACGTCCTCAACTGGCGGCGGTGAATATGCCGCTGCCGCCGTGGGGGAGCCTCGATTCGGGAGAGGACGGCGCCGGTATGGGCTGGGTAACCGACTGGAGTGCGCAGGCCGCCTGCCGCACTACTGATCCGGATGAATTGTTCGTTCAGGGAGCAGCGCAGAACAGGGCCAAGGCAGTGTGCACCGGATGTCCGGTGCGCACCGAATGCCTGGCGGACGCGCTCGACAACCGCGTCGAGTTCGGCGTGTGGGGAGGCATGACGGAGCGCGAGCGTCGCGCACTGCTGCGCAGGCGGCCGACCGTGACGTCCTGGCGCCGGCTCCTGGAGACCGCGCGCTCGGAGTACGAGCGCGGAGCGGGCATCGTGCCGCTCGACGACGACCAGGTGTACGAGAACTACGCGGCGGTGGGCTGAGGGGTCCGTCCCCGGTGGGCCCCCGCCGAGAGGGCCGGTCGTGGGGTCCCTCAGACCTCCGTCTCGGGCAGCTCCGGCCGGTTGGCCGCGAGCCGGTCCCCGATGTCCCGCAATCCCGTCAGGTCGTGCACGTCGCCGGCCAGTGCGGCCACCTCGGCGACCGCGACCTCGGGATGCAGCGAGGCGAAGCGGTCCCACGTGCGCTGCTCCCGGGAGAGCAGGTGCATGCGATCGGCGTGCAGCCTCAGCAGGCCTGCGGTGAGCCGGTCGGCGGATCGCTCCGGGCCGGGGCCGGTGGGGGAGCCGCCGTCGGTGCCGGTGCCGGTGCCGGTGCCGGTGTCGCCATCACTGTCGACGGCCGGTGTTCCCGGCGCGGTTGCTTCTGAACTGCCTTGTGTGTCGGGAGAGTTACGAAGTCCAGCCTTCCCGCCGTCCTGATCCACAATGCGGGGTTCCTCAAGATTTTCGGCGGCGGCGAGCGCCCGCTCGGCGGACAGCTGGGCGGCGCCGCTGCCATGGACCCGGTTGAGGACCAGCCCGGCCAGCGGCATGTCCTCGGTGGCCAGCCGCTCCACGAAGTACGCCGCCTCCCGCAGCGCGTCCCGCTCGGGCGCCGCCACCACCAGGAACGCCGTCCCGGGCGCCTGGAGAAGCTTGTACGTGGCGTCGGCACGCGTGCGGAAACCGCCGAAGGTCGTGTCCATCGCGGACACGAACGTCTGGACGTCCTTCAGCAGTTGACCGCCGAGGAGTTTGCCGAGGGTGCCGGTCATCATCGACATCCCGACGTTGAGGAACTTCATCCCCGCGCGGCCGCCCAGTTTGGCCGGCGCCGTCAGCAGCCGGATCAGCCGCCCGTCCAGGAACGACCCGAGCCGCTTGGGCGCGTCCAGGAAGTCCAGCGCGGAGCGCGACGGCGGCGTGTCGACGACGATCAGGTCCCACTCGTCCCGCGCCCGCAGCTGCCCCAGCTTCTCCATCGCCATGTACTCCTGCGTGCCGGCGAAGCCCGCGGAGAGCGACTGGTAGAAGGGGTTCGACAGGATCGAGGCCGCCCGCTCGGCGTCCGCGTGCGCCTCGACGACCTCGTCGAAGGTGCGCTTCATGTCGAGCATCATCGCGTGCAGCTCGCCGTCCCCCTCGACGCCCTTCACCCGGCGGGGCGTGTTGTCGAGCGAGTCGATGCCCATGGACTGCGCCAGCCGGCGCGCCGGGTCGATGGTGAGGACGACCACCTTGCGGCCCCGCTCGGCCGCTCTCAGGCCCAGCGCCGCCGCGGTCGTCGTCTTGCCGACCCCGCCCGCACCGCAGCACACCACGATGCGGGTCTCCGGATCGTCCAGCAGGGGGTCGACGTCCAGCGCACGCGCGGGGGCGAGACGGCGAGGGCCCTCCTGGGCCGGAGACCGGTCCGCACTCATGACATCCCCTGCTTCCGCAGCTCGCCGGCGAGTTCGTACAGGCCCGCCAGGTCCACGCCCTCGGCGAGCATCGGCAGTTCGTGCAACGGCAGACCCAGCTCGCCCAGTACGGCACGCTGCTCGTGCTCCAGCGCATACCGCTCGGCGTACTCGTCGGCCTGGGTCAGGAGCGGGTCCACCAGCCGCTCGGCGTGCCCGCCCCGGCGCGCCCCGCCCAGTCCCGCGGCGGACAGCGACCGTGCGACAGAAGAACGCGCCACCGTCCTGGCGAGTTCCAGCCCGTCCGCGTCCAGCACCTCCGGCCGGACCATGTTGACGACGACCCGCCCCACGGGAAGCTTCGCGGCCCGCAGCTCGGCGATGCCGTCCGCGGTCTCCTGGACGGGCATCTCCTCCAGCAGGGCCACCAGGTGCACGGCCGTCTGCGGGGACTTCAGCACCCTCATCACGGCCTGCGCCTGATTGTGTATCGGTCCGATCCTGGCGAGGCCCGCGACCTCGTCGTTCACGTTCAGGAAGCGGGTGACGCGGCCCGTGGGCGGGGCGTCCATGACGACGTGGTCGTACACGAACCGCCCGCTCCTGTCCTTCCGGCGCACGGCCTCGCACGCCTTGCCGGTCAGGAGCACGTCCCGCAGGCCCGGCGCGATGGTGGTGGCGAAGTCGATCGCGCCCAGCTTCTTCAGGGCGCGGCCCGCGCCGCCCAGTTTGTAGAACATCTGGAGGTAGTCCAGAAGGGCCAGCTCGGGGTCTATGGCCAGGGCGTACACCTCCCCGCCCCCGGGAGCGACGGCGATCTTCCGCTCCTCATAAGGCAGCGCCTCCGTTTCGAAGAGCTGTGCGATGCCCTGGCGGCCCTCGACCTCGACGAGAAGCGTCCGCTTCCCCTCGCTCGCGAGAGCCAACGCGAGAGCGGCGGCGACCGTGGTCTTTCCGGTCCCGCCCTTGCCGCTGACGACCTGGAGCCTGCTCACGTCTTCGAGCGTAACCAGTCGGCGCGCGAGTCAACCGGGAGGCTGTGGACAACCGGTGTCCGATCGGCCACACGGCCGGGGACGGGACCCCGCCGCCGCAGCGGATAAAGTCGGCCCATGACCAAGTGGGAATACGCAACCGTGCCGCTGCTCGTCCACGCCACGAAGCAGATTCTGGACACCTGGGGCGAGGACGGCTGGGAGCTCGTCCAGGTCGTTCCCGGCCCGAACAACCCCGAGCAGCTCGTGGCCTACCTGAAGCGGGAGAAGGCGTGAGCGCGGTCGAGGCGAGGCTCGCCGAGCTGGGCCTGGCCCTGCCCGCGGTCGTGCCGCCCCTCGCGGCCTACCAGCCGGCCGTGCAGTCCGGCCCCTACGTGTACACGTCGGGCCAGCTGCCGATGGTGGACGGCAAGCTCCCGGTCACCGGCAAGGTCGGCGCGGAGGTCACCCCCGAGGAGGCCAAGGACCTGGCCCGCACCTGCGCCCTGAACGCCCTGGCCGCCGTCAAGTCGGTCGCCGGTGACCTGGACCGCGTCGCGCGCGTGGTGAAGGTCGTGGGCTTCGTGGCGTCGGCCGCCGACTTCACCGGCCAGCCCGCCGTCCTCAACGGCGCGAGCGAGCTGCTGGGCGAGGTCCTCGGCGACAAGGGCGTGCACGCGCGCAGCGCGGTCGGCGTCGCGGTCCTGCCCCTGGACGCGCCCGTCGAGGTGGAGATCCAGGTCGAGCTGGTGCGGTAGCCGGCCGGTCCGTCCGGCGGTGGCCGGCGGCCGGGCCCGTGCCACCGTCGTGCCCGTGCCACAGGCGTGCCGTCCGACCTCGGGCACCTCTCGAACATTCGCGCGTCACGGGATAGCCTCCGGCCATGGCGAATGGGCAGTGGTTCCCACCGGACTGGCCGCAGCGCATCCGTGCGCTCGCGGACGGCACCCTCACCCCGGTCGCCCCGAAACGCGCGGCCACGGTGATGCTCCTGAAGGACGCCGGCAGCGGACCCGTGGTCCACATGCTGCGCAGACGCGCCTCCATGGCCTTCGCCGGAGGCGCGTACGCGTACCCGGGCGGCGGGGTCGACCCGCGCGACGACGACCGGCACGTGCGCTGGGCGGGCCCCACGCGCGCGTGGTGGGCCGAGCGGCTCGGCGTCGACGGGACGGCGGCCCAGGCCATCGTGTGCGCTGCCGTGCGGGAGACGTACGAGGAGGCCGGTGTGCTGCTCGCCGGGCCGACCCCCGAAACCGTCGTCGGCGACACCACCGGCGACGACTGGGAGGCCGACCGGGCCGCCCTCGTCGCCCGCGAGACGTCCTTCGCGGAGTTCCTCGACCGGCGCGGGCTGGTGCTGCGCTCCGACCTGCTGGGCGCCTGGACGCGCTGGATCACCCCGGAGTTCGAGCCCCGCCGCTACGACACCTGGTTCTTCGTCGCCGCCCTCCCCGAGGGCCAGCGCACCCGCAACGCCTCCACGGAGGCCGACCGCACGGTCTGGATCCGCCCCGCCGACGCCGCCGCCTCGTACGACGAGGGCGAGCTGCTGATGATGCCGCCCACGATCGCGACCCTGCGCCAGCTGCTGCCGTACGGCACGGCCGCCGAGGCCCTGGCCGCCGCACCCGCACGCGATCTCACCCCCGTTCTGGCGCGGGCCCGCCTGGAGGACGGCGAGGTCGTGCTGTCCTGGCCCGGCCACGACGAGTTCACCCGGCACATCACGGCCGGCGGAGGCCCGGCATGACCGACGCAGCCGCCCTGCCCGGACGGCCCCGTGACGCGGTCCTCTCGGGCCCCGCCACACCACGCGCGGTCAACGTCCTCGCCCCGAACGCCTCCCCGATGACCCTGGACGGCACGAACACCTGGCTCGTCGCCGAGCCCGACTCGGACCTGGCCGTCGTGATCGACCCGGGCCCGCTGGACGAGGGGCACCTGCGCGCGGTCGTCGACACCGCGCGGGAAGCCGGCAAGCGCGTCGCCCTGACCCTGCTCACCCACGGCCACCCCGACCACGCCGAGGGAGCCGTCCGCTTCGCCGAGCTGACCGGCACGAAGGTGCGGGCCCTGGACCCGGCGCTGCGGCTGGGCGACGAGGGCCTGGCCGCCGGTGACGTCGTCACGGTCGGCGGCCTGGAACTGCGGATCGTCCCGACGCCGGGCCACACCGCCGACTCCCTCTGCTTCCACCTGCCGGCCGACCGCGCCGTCCTGACCGGCGACACGGTCCTCGGCCGCGGTACGACGGTCGTGGCGCACCCCGACGGCCGCCTGGGCGACTACCTGGACTCCCTGCGCCGGCTCAGGTCCCTCACGGTCGACGACGGCGTCCACACCGTCCTGCCGGGTCACGGACCCGTCCTGGAGGACGCCCAGGGCGCCGTCGAGTTCTACCTCGCCCACCGTGCCCACCGCCTCGCCCAGGTGGAGACGGCCGTGGAGAACGGTCTCCGCGCCCCCGCCGAGGTCGTGGGCCACGTCTACGCGGACGTGGACCGCTCCCTGTGGCCGGCGGCGGAGCTGTCGGTGCGGGCCCAGCTCGAGTACCTCCGGGAGCACGGCCTCATCTAGTGCCGCAACAGGCAGCGTCCGCCCCGTCGCGACGCCCGGCACGCTCCCCCGGAGGGGGACCCCCGCTCGCCGCACCGGCCGAAAGCCCGAGTACGTCCAGCACGAGGACTTCCGGCCGGCACGCCGGGAGCACGCACCGGACGCCGCTCCTCGACGGGCGAACGTTGCCTGCCGCGGCACCAGCCACCCGTCAGTCAGGCCTCGGTGTCTTCACGCCGTGCACGCGCGCGTAGGTGTCCGCCAGCCAGGGCCCGAGATCCTCGACGTACTCCCGCAGCGCGTCGGCGTCCCCGGTCGGCTCGTATCCGCGTGCGGCCGCCGCACGGAGCTGTTCCGCGCGCGCGGGGTGGTACGCGGCGAAGGCCTCCGCCATCTCGTGCAGGTCGCTGGTCCAGCCGTTCCAGCGGGGCATGACCAGGGTGAAGGCGGTGCGCACGAGGTGCCGGGACATGAACCGGACCAGTGGCAGCCGGGCCGCGTCGGTGTCGTCCGCCTCGGCGATGCGCGCGCGCCAGCGCGGGAGGAGCAGCGCGAGGTCACCGTTGGTCTCCCGCGCGAGGCGGGAAGTGGGCCGGTGGCGGGGCAGGCGCCCGGCCAGGTCCTCGCCCAGCAGCGGCGTGCACAGGCACGCCACGAACCAGCCCAGGTCGTACCGCTCCGCGTCGCTCAGCAGCCGGGCGCGGCTGTGGAGCAGCGTGCCGGCCCCGTCGATCTGCGGGTACTCCCGGTCGAGGGCCTCACCGAGGGAACGGACGCCCGCCCGGTCCGCCCCGGTGGGCTCCTCGTGCAGCGCGACCAGGAGGTCGAGGTCGCTGCGTCCCGCGCGCGCGGTGCCGCGGGGAACCGACCCGTACAGGTACGCGCTGTGCAGCCGCTCCCCGAACAGGTGCGGCAACCGGTCCCGTGCCGCGGCGACGACGGGCCGGAAGACGTGCGGCACGCGCGCGAGGGAACCTTCGCGTGCGATGAACCCCTGGGCGTCCAGACCTGGACGGATGTCGCTCATGGGGTCACTGTGCTGCGGGAGGCGGCGACAGGTCGCGTCTTTTTCCACCCGCCGCCCCCGAGCAGGGCCCGCCCGACGCCCCGAGCAGGGCCAGCCCGGCGCGCGGAGGCGGGGCCGTCGGGCACATGTGGGGGCCTGGGGCCGGCGCCCCTCGGCGACGCTCGCTCCCCGCGCCCGCCTACGGCCGCCCGGGTGGGCAGACCGTCACCGGCAACTCGGCGGACGGTGTGACCGCCCGCCGACGGACGCCCGCGCGGACAGGCCGCCGACCGCGGCCGGCGGTCAGCGGGACCGCTTGGCCAGTCGCTCCACGTCCAGCAGGATGACCGCCCGGGCCTCCAGTCGCAGCCACCCGCGCTGCGCGAAGTCGGCCAGCGCCTTGTTCACGGTCTCGCGGGACGCGCCGACCAGCTGGGCCAGCTCCTCCTGCGTGAGGTCGTGGACGACGTGGATGCCCTCCTCGGACTGCACGCCGAAGCGGCGCGAGAGGTCCAGCAGGGCACGCGCGACACGGCCGGGAACGTCGGAGAAGACCAGGTCGGACATGGCGTCGTTGGTCTTGCGCAGGCGCCGGGCGACGGCGCGCAGCAGTGCGGTGGCCACCTCGGGACGGGCGTTCAGCCAGGGCTGGAGGTCGCCGTGGCCGAGGCCGAGCAGCTTGACCTCGGTCAGCGCGGTGGCGGTCGCCGTCCGCGGGCCCGGGTCGAAGAGCGACAGCTCGCCGATCAGTTCGCTGGGGCCGACCACGGCCAGCATGTTCTCGCGGCCGTCCGGGGACGTGCGGTGGAGCTTGACCTTGCCCTCGGTGACGACGTAGAGCCGGTCGCCGGGGTCTCCCTCGTGGAACAGGGAGTCGCCACGGGCGAGCGTCACCTCGCTCATGGAGGCGCGGAGCTCCGCGGCCTGCTCGTCGTCGAGTGCCGCGAAGAGCGGGTTGCGCCGGAGGACGTCGTCCACGAGTTCTCTCCTTGTCGACCTGCTCAGGGGATCTTGCTCCCCCGTGTGCCAGGGGTCCGTGTTCCCCATTTTGCCGGGCGGTCCAAACAGTGTGATCTGTCACAAGGATGCCGCACAGGTGTCCCGGGGTAAGCGTCAGGGGTCCAATCGGGGACCGATCTTCAGGGTCCGGGGCGGATGTCGGTGCCGGGCTTTAGGCTGGCCGGGTGTCCGAACAGCCGGTGAGAACACAGGCCAAGGGGGCTGGACGGGTGGTTGAACGTCGCAATTCCGCTGTGGGCGAACAGGGCTCCGGCGGTGACGAGGAGAGGGCGAAACCCGTGGAGAAGGCGGCGCCGAAGAGGACGGCCGCGAAGCGGGCGACCGCCGTCGAGGCGGCCGGGACCGCCGCGACGGCCCCGGCACCGGCGAAGCCGCCGGCTTCGTCGAACGCACCCGAGTCGTCCCGGTCGGCCGAGCCGCCCGAGCCGTCGAAGTCCCCCAAGCCGCCCAAGTCCCCCAAGCCGCCCAAGAGCGAGTCCCGCACCGCCCTGGTCCGCCGCGCCCGCCGCATCAACCGCGAACTCGCCGAGGTCTATCCGTACGCCCACCCCGAGCTGGACTTCGAGAACCCCTTCCAACTCGTGGTCGCCACCGTCCTGTCGGCCCAGACCACCGACCTCCGGGTCAACCAGACCACCCCCGGCCTCTTCGCGAAGTACCCCGCCCCCGAGGACCTGGCCGCCGCCGACCCCGAGGACGTCGAGGAGATCCTGCGTCCCACCGGCTTCTTCCGCGCCAAGACCAGGTCGGTGATCGGCCTTTCCCGGGCACTGGTCGAGCAGTTCGACGGAGAGGTCCCCGGACGGCTGGAGGACCTGGTGAAGCTGCCCGGCGTCGGCCGCAAGACCGCCTTCGTGGTGCTGGGCAACGCGTTCGGCCGCCCGGGGATCACCGTGGACACGCACTTCCAGCGGCTGGTGCGGCGCTGGCGGTGGACCGCGGAGACCGAGCCGGACAAGATCGAGGCCGCGGTCGGCTCGCTCTTCCCCAAGAGCGACTGGACGATGCTCTCGCACCACGTGATCTTCCACGGCCGCCGCATCTGCCACGCCCGCAAGCCCGCCTGCGGCGCCTGCCCCATCGCGCCGCTCTGCCCGGCGTACGGCGAGGGGGAGACAGACCCGGAGAAGGCGAAGAAGCTCCTGAAGTACGAGAAGGGCGGCTTCCCCGGCCAACGGCTGAACCCGCCCCAGGCCTACCTGGACGCGGGCGGCCGGCCCGCTCCCCCGCTGGGGGCCGGATGAGGCCGGGTGCGGCCCCGCAGGACCGGAACGATCCGCGTACCCCCGGGCGTTGGACCGGGCAGAACGGGGGTGGTGCGGTGACGGCACGCGCGAGCGGCACGCGGGGCGGGGCGGTGACCCTCAGCAGGAAAGGGCTGCCCGCCTGGCTGGGGCCGGTGGCGGACGCCGCGGAGACGGTGCAGCCGCTCCAGCTGAGCCGCTTCCTGCCCCCGGAGGACGGCGGCGGACGGCAGTCGGCGGTCCTGATCCTCTTCGGTGACGGCGAACGCGGCCCCGAGCTGCTGCTCATGGAGCGGGCCAGTTCGCTGCGCTCGCACGCCGGACAGCCGTCCTTCCCCGGCGGCGCCCTCGACCCGCAGGACGGCGATCCGCACGGCGACGGCCCCCTGCGGGCCGCCCTGCGCGAGGCCGAGGAGGAGACCGGTCTCGACCCGTCCGGCGTCCAGTTGTTCGGTGTGCTGCCCAAGCTGTACATCCCGGTCAGCGAGTTCGTCGTGACCCCCGTGCTGGGCTGGTGGCGCGAGCCGAGCCCGGTCGGAGTGGTCGACCCGAACGAGACCGCCCGCGTGTTCACGGTCCCCGTGGCGGATCTCACGGACGCCGCCAACCGCGCCACGACCTACCACCCCAGTGGCCACCGGGGCCCGGCATTCCTGGTCGAATCCGCCCTTGTGTGGGGCTTCACCGCCGGCGTGATCGACCGCCTCCTGCACTACGCGGGCTGGGAGCGCCCCTGGGACCGGGAGAAGCTGGTGCCACTCGACTGGCGGTCATGACAGGGTGTCGTCCGTGCTGTGTGTACCCGGGGGGCGATCCTCCGGACCCCGGCCGGCCCGCCGCGGCCGGGTAGAAAGAGGCGAGGCCTGAACGGTGAACGTGCTGGACATCCTGTTGCTGCTCGCGGCCGTCTGGTTCGCGGTCGTCGGCTACCGCCAGGGTTTCGTCGTCGGCATCCTGTCGGTGATCGGTTTCCTGGGCGGCGGCCTCGTCGCCGTCTACCTGCTGCCGGTCATCTGGGACTGGCTGACCGACAACTCCGAGGTGAGCACGACGGCCGCCGTCGTCGCCGTCATCGTGGTCATCGTCTGCGCCTCCGTGGGGCAGGCCCTCACCACCCACCTGGGCAACAAGCTGCGCCGCCACATCACCTGGTCCCCGGCCCGCGCGCTGGACGCCACCGGCGGCGCCCTGGTCAACGTCGTCGCGATGCTGCTGGTGGCCTGGCTGATCGGATCCGCCCTCGCCGGCACGACGCTGCCCACGCTGGGCAAGGAGGTCCGCGGCTCCACGGTGCTGCACGGCGTGTCCGAGGCGCTGCCCGGCCAGGCCGACACCTGGTTCGCCGACTTCTCCTCCGTCCTCGCGCAGAACGGCTTCCCGCAGGTCTTCAGCCCGTTCGCCAACGAGCCGATCACCGACGTCGAACCGCCCGACCCGGCCCTGGCGAACAGCGCCGTGGCGGTCCGCGCGCAGCGCTCCATCGTCAAGGTCATGGGCACCGCCGAGAGCTGTGGCAAGGTCCTGGAGGGCACCGGCTTCGTCTTCGGCGAGCGCCGCGTCATGACCAACGCGCACGTCGTGGGCGGCGTCGACGAGCCGACCGTCCAGATAGGCGGCGAGGGCCGCAAGTACGACGCCACGGTCGTCCTCTACGACTGGAAGCGCGACATCGCCGTCCTCGACGTACCCGATCTCGACGCGCCCGTGCTGCAGTTCACCACCGGGGACGCGACGAACGGGGACGGAGCGATCGTGGCCGGCTTCCCGGAGAACGGCTCGTACGACGTCCGCGCGGCGCGCGTGCGGGGCCGGATCACGGCCAACGGCCCGGACATCTACCACCGCGGCACCGTCCGCCGCGACGTCTACTCGCTGTTCACGACGGTCCGCCAGGGCAACTCCGGCGGCCCGCTGCTCACGCCCGAAGGCAAGGTCTACGGCGTGGTCTTCGCGAAGTCCCTCGACGACGCCGACACCGGCTACGCGCTCACCGCGGACGAGATCCGGCAGGACATCACCCGTGGACGCGCCGCCAACCAGCAGGTGGACAGCGACAACTGCGCCCTCTGAGGCGGTGCCGGCCGTCGGACGGCCGGCACCACGTCCGGTCGGGAACAGCGGTTCGGCAATGAGGGGAACAACGGTTCGTCAGCCGGGGCCGGCCCCGGCACCGCACTGCGCGAGAGCGTCAGTCGCGCGGATGACGCAGGCGTACGGACACCCAGCGGGCCCGGCGGCGGAGGATGCGCGGAATTCCCACCCGGAGGTCGTTGCCCTGCAACCGCGGGCCGCTGCCTCGTTGGCGGGAGTCAAGACCACCGGGCGAGCGGCGGTCGCGTACTGCGTCACTGTAGTCGTGCGTCCAGCCCATACACCGACGTCTGCCCGGGCCCCAAGGTCGATAACCGCGCGCCGGCCCGTCAATTGGCCTATGCGCCGGGCAATTGGCCGTTCGTGGAACAGGTGTTCCGTTCCGGACACCGGGCGCGACGATCCGGTCACCGGTCGGGTTCGGGATCCTTCAGCCAGTTGACCAGTTCGGTGGAGAAGGCGGCCGGATCCTCTTCGTGCGGGAAGTGGCCGAGCCCGTCGAACAGCCGCCAGCGGTACGGCGCTTCGACGTACTCGCCCGAACCGGCCGCGCTACGGGTGCGCATCACCGGGTCCAGGGAACCGTGCAGGTGCAGCGTCGGCACGCGCACCGGCCGCTTCATGCGCCGGTAGAACTGGATCCCGTCCGGCCGGGCCAACGACCGCACCAGCCACCGGTAGGGCTCCACCGAGCAGTGCGCGGTGGAGGGGATGCACATCGCCCGCCGGTACGTCTCGATCGCCTCGTCCTCCGGCTGCCGGGGGCCGGACCACTCCCGGATCAGCCGGCCGACCAGCTCGCCGTCGTCGGCGGTGAGCTGCCGCTCCGGGATCCAGGGCCGCTGGAACCCCCAGATGTGGGAGCCGGCCGTGGTCTGCCGGACGTCGACGAGCATCGCGGAGCGCCAGCGCCTCGGGTGCGGCATCGAGACGACCGCGAGCCGTCGTACGAGCTTGGGGCGCATGACCGCCGCGGTCCACGCCAGATAGCCGCCCAGGTCGTGACCGACCAGCGCGGCGTCCGGCTCGCCGAGGGAGCGGATCACGCCGGTGATGTCGAGGGCGAGGTTGGCCGGGTCGTAGCCGCGGGGCGTGCGGTCGCTGCCGCCCACGCCCCGCAGGTCCATGGCGACGGCCCGGAAGCCGGCGTCGGCCAGCGCGGTCAGCTGGTGCCGCCACGTCCACCAGAACTGGGGGAAGCCGTGCACGAGCATCACGAGCGGGCCGTCGCCCAGTTCGGCGATGTGGAAGCGCGCGCCGTTGGCGGCGACCTCCCGGTGGGTCACCTTGGTCTCGCCGACGAACTCGGGCCGTACGACCGAGGCGGGCTGAGCCGAAGGGGTGGCGGGGTCCGTCATGACGACGAGCGTGCCACAGGCTCGAGGGCCTTCCGGCCACCGTCCTGCGCGAGCTCGGGCCGTGGGTGCGGCTTGGCGTTCTGCAGGACCCCCGCCGACTCCTTCATCGAGGCGGCGACCTTCTGCGCGCCCTGGCCCTTCTTGGCCTTCTTGGCGAAGGCGACGCCGATCAGCGCCAGGACCACGGCGACGAGGACGTTCGCCGCGAAGGACAGCAGGAAGCAGATCGCGAGATTCCAGTGGCTCCAGGTGCGGATGCCGTACGCGAGGGCGAAGTTCAGCATCGGCAGCGAGAACAGCAGGATCGCGCCCGCCACCGTGAACGCGCCGCCGCTCGTCGCCCCGCGCTTCACGTCCTGCTTGAGCTGGGCCTTCGCCAGCGCGATCTCGTCGTGCACCAGCGCCGACATCTCGGTCGTCGCGGAGGCGAACAGCTGGCCGATGCTGCGTTCGGCGCCGACCGGGCTGCCGTCGGGTGCGCTCATCGCGGTCTCCCTCGTCTTGTACGGTTCCGCCGTCTTCTGCCTGACTGCGTGCGGTCCCGTCTTTTGTACCGTCCCGTCAGATCATGCCGGACGGTCGTCGTCCTCGCCCGCCCCGCCCGCCACTTCGGCAAGCCCGTGGCGCGCCGCGGCCCTCTCCGCGGCCTTCTCCACGGCGAGCCGGCGGTGTTCGGCGGCCTTGCGGTCGTAGATCTCCGCCATGCGCACGTGGTACGCCGGGTCGTCCTCCTCGTAGACGTCGGGGATGCCGTCGAGGTCGTCGTCGCGCTCCTCGTCCTCCCACATCCGGCGGTACTTGGCGTTGCGGACCTTCAGCAGGACGGTCGCCAGGGCCGCCGCGATCAGCGAACCCATCAGGACGGCCGCCTTGACCTCGTCGGTCAGGACCGCGTCGCCCTCGAAGGCCAGCTCCCCGATCAGCAGCGAGACCGTGAAGCCGATGCCGGCGAGCGAGGCCACGGCGAAGACGTCCGCCCAGGCGAGGTCCTCGCTGAGCGAGGCCCGCGTGAAGCGGGCGGTCAGCCAGGTCCCGCCGAAGATGCCGACCGTCTTGCCGACGACGAGCCCCAGGACGACGCCCAGTGTCTCCGGCTTGGTGAACACGTCCCCGAGCGCGCCGCCGGAGACCGACACCCCGGCGCTGAACAGGGCGAACAGCGGAACCGCCAGACCGGCCGACAGCGGGCGCACGAGGTGTTCGATGTGCTCGCCGGGGGAGTGCTCCTCGCCCTCACGGGTGCTGCAGCGCAGCATCAGGCCCATCGCGACGCCCGCGATGGTGGCGTGGATGCCGCTGTTGTACATCAGCGCCCAGATCACCAGCGCGAGCGGCACGTACACGTACCAGCCGCGCACGCCCTTGCGCAGCAGCAGCCAGAACAAGCCGAGGCCGACGACCGCGCCGCCGAGCGCGGCGAAGTCGATGCTTTCGGTGAAGAAGACGGCGATGATCAGGATCGCGAACAGGTCGTCGACGACGGCGAGGGTGAGCAGGAAGGCCCGCAGGGCACTGGGCAGGGAGGTGCCGATGACGGCCAGGACGGCGAGCGCGAAGGCGATGTCGGTGGCCGTGGGCACGGCCCAGCCGCTCAGGCCACCGCCACCGGTGAGATTGGTCAGTACGTAGACCAGCGCCGGTACGGCCATCCCGCACAGGGCGGCGACGACGGGCAGCGCGGCGGCCCTCGGATCCTTGAGGTCACCGGCGACGAGTTCGCGCTTGAGCTCGATGCCGGCGACGAAGAAGAAGACGGCGAGCAGCCCGTCGGCCGCCCAGTGCTCGACCGACAGGTTCAGCCCGAGCGCCCCAGGGCCGAGGTGGAAGTGGCCGACGCTCTCGTAGCTGTCGCGCAGCGCGGGTGTGTTTGCCCAGATCAGTGCGGCGACGGCGGCGACCAGCAGCAGCACACCGCCGACGGTCTCGGTGCGCAGCGCGTCCGCGACGTAGCTCCGCTCGGGCAGGGACAGACGTCCGAAGACCTTGCGGGGGGTGTCGGTGCGAGAGGTGTCGGCGCGGGGCGCGGTCACGGTGGGCCTCCGGTGGGTGGACAGCACGGAACTCGTGCCGACCAGACTTCCCGGCTCACCTTTGTTTACTTTACCTAAAGTGAGTCCGGAGTGCTCCGGTGAGCCCTACGGTACGTGCGCCCGGGGCACCCGGCGCCTCAGGCGCCGGGTGCCCTCGGACAGCGGTGCTCAGTCCTCGCTGGGCGCTGCGGGGAGCTTGTTCTGGATGAGGTCCATGACGGTGGAGTCGGTGAGCGTGGTGACGTCGCCGAGCTGGCGGTTCTCGGCGACGTCGCGCAGGAGGCGGCGCATGATCTTGCCGGAGCGGGTCTTGGGCAGTTCGGCCACCGGCAGGATCCGCTGGGGCTTGGCGATCGGGCCGAGCGTGGCGCCGACGTGGCCGCGCAGCTCGGCGACGAGGTTCTCGTCGTCGGTGTTCGCGGTACCGCGCAGGATGACGAAGGCGACGATGGCCTGTCCGGTGGTCTCGTCGGCGGCGCCGACCACGGCGGCCTCGGCGACGGCCGGGTGGGAGACGAGGGCGGACTCGACCTCGGTGGTGGAGATGTTGTGGCCGGAGACGAGCATCACGTCGTCGACCCGGCCGAGGAGCCAGATGTCGCCGTCGTCGTCCTTCTTCGCGCCGTCGCCGGCGAAGTACTTGCCCTCGAAGCGTGACCAGTAGGTGTCGAGGAAGCGCTGGTCGTCGCCCCAGATGGTGCGCAGCATCGACGGCCACGGCTCGGTCAGGACGAGGTAGCCACCGCCGCCGTCGGGCACCTCGTTGGCCTCGTCGTCGACGACGGTCGCCGAGATGCCGGGCAGGGGCGTCTGCGCCGATCCGGGCTTGGTCGCGGTGACGCCGGGCAGCGGGGAGATCATCATCGCGCCGGTCTCGGTCTGCCACCAGGTGTCCACCACCGGGGTGCGGTCGGCGCCGATGTGCTTGCGGTACCAGATCCAGGCCTCGGGGTTGATCGGCTCGCCCACCGACCCCAGGACCCGCAGGCTGGAGAGGTCGAACTTCGCGGGGATGTCGTCGCCCCACTTCATGAACGTGCGGATCGCGGTCGGCGCCGTGTAGAGGATCGTCACCTTGTACTTCTGCACGATCTCCCAGAACCGGCCCTGGTGCGGGGTGTCCGGGGTGCCCTCGTACATGACCTGCGTCGCGCCGTTCGCCAGCGGCCCGTACACGATGTAGGAGTGGCCGGTGACCCAGCCGACGTCGGCCGTGCACCAGTACACGTCGGTCTCGGGCTTGAGGTCGAACACGGCGTGGTGGGTGTACGCCGTCTGGGTGAGGTAGCCGCCGGAGGTGTGCAGGATGCCCTTCGGCTTCCCCGTCGTGCCGGAGGTGTACAGGATGAACAGCGGGTGCTCGGCGTCGAACGCCTCCGGGGTGTGCTCGGCCGACTGCCGCTCGACGATCTCGTGCCACCACACGTCGCGGCTGTCGTCGAAGGCGACCTCCTGGCCGGTGCGCCGCACCACCAGGACGTGCTCGACGTTGTCCACGCGCGCGACGGCGTCGTCGACGGCCGGCTTGAGCGCGGAGGGCTTGCCGCGCCGGTAGCCGCCGTCGGCGGTGATGACGACCCGGGCGTCGGCGTCCTGGATGCGGGTGGCGAGCGCGTCGGCGGAGAAGCCGCCGAAGACCACCGAGTGCGCGGCGCCGATCCGGGCGCACGCCAGCATCGCGATCGCGGTCTCGGGGATCATCGGCATGTAGACGGCGACCCGGTCGCCCTTGCGCACCCCGAGTTCCAGCAGGGCGTTGGCGGCCCGGGAGACCTCGTCCTTGAGCTGGGCGTAGGTGAGGGCGCGGCTGTCGCCCGGCTCGCCCTCGAAGTGGATCGCCACCCGGTCGCCGTGCCCGGCCTCCACGTGCCGGTCGACGCAGTTGTACGCCACGTTCAGCTCGCCGTCCGCGAACCACTTGGCGAACGGCGGGTTCGACCAGTCCAGCGTCTGCGTCGGCTCCTTGGCCCAGGCGAGCCGGCGGGCCTGCTCGGCCCAGAAGCCGAGCCTGTCAGCCTTGGCCTGCTCGTACGCCTCCGCCGTGACGTTGGCGTTGGCGGCCAGGTCGGCGGGCGGCTCGAACCTGCGCTCTTCCTTGAGCAGGTTGGCCAGGCTTTCGTTGCTCACGACATCTCCCTTTCAAGGGTGTCCGTTGTGTCCCAGGCCACAGCTCATCAGACCCGGGAGCCGGTGACAAGGGCCGACGGAAAATTGGTTTAGACCTGTTGGGGCCGTGTGGTGCGGCTCCCTTTCCGTCGTTCCGAGTCATCCGTACCCACGGACCCCGACCGGTCGGAGTTCAGAGGCGTGACAGCTTTCACGGTCGCGGGGGACGGGAAACGCGAGGCGGGGGATGCGAGGCGGGACGGGGCCGAAGGGGGAGCCGTACCGGCGAGGAGTGGACAGGGCGGGGCGGGACGGGTGGACCGTGCCGCACGGTGGTCCGCCCGCCCCGCTCCGGTCCCTCACGCGCTCAGATCCGCTGCCCCCACATGGTCGAACACCTCGCGCTCACCCTCGCCCGTGCGGTCCTCGCCGAGCAGGTAGGCCTGTGCTTCGCCCACGTGGAAGTACATCCCGTGCAGCTCGAGCTCGCCGGCCCGCAGTGACCGCGCCACCGACTCATGGGCCCGCAGATGGTCCAACTGCTCCACCACGTTGGTCAGGCACAGTTGCTCGGCCGCGTCGGCGGCCGCCCGCCCGGCCAGCCGTGCCCGGGGCCGGCCGGCGTCGGCCATCCGCTCCAGGCTGGGCAGCCCGTGCCGCAGCCATCGCCGCAACGGTGTCTGCACGTCACCCGGTTCGGCATTGAGCAGCGCCTGCATGGCCCCGCAACCGGAGTGCCCGCAGACCGTGATGGACCGCACCTTCAGCACGTCCACCGCGTATTCGATCGCGGCCGCCACCGAGTCGTCCCCGCTCTCCTCGCCGGGCGGTGGCACGAGGTTGCCCACGTTGCGCACCACGAACAGGTCGCCGGGACCACTGGAGGTGATCATCGACGTCACCAGCCGCGAGTCGGCGCAGGTGAGGAACAACTGGGACGGCTGCTGCCCTTCCCGAGCAAGCCGAGCCAGCTCGCCCCGCACCAGCGGCGCGGTGTTCCGCTGGAACGCGCTGATTCCACGGAGCAGCTGACGCGCGCTGGGCCGGGAGCCGGTGGCACCGAGGGGCCGGGCACGCCCGGCCGGCTCGGCGGGGCCGGCCCGTTCCACCCGCCGGGTGTGAGGGGTCTGTCCGGCCTGCTCGGTCCGCCCGGTCGGCTCGGTGAGTGCCGGTGGCGCGGCGGACTCGGCGAGCCCGTTCGTGGTGGCCGGTCGGGCGGACTTCGCGAACTCCACGGGAAGTGTGCCGGGCCGCACGCCCGGCCCTTCGCCGGCCTGCTCCTTCACCAGGCCCTCCCGGTGCTGCGTGGCGCGGGTACCGGGCGGCGGTGCCGCCATCGGTCCGTCGCACTGATGGTTGCGCCAGGGTGTCCAGGGACGGCAGCGACAGCCGGTGAGCGGACTGTCCGACGTGCCGGCGGAGACGGCGGCTCCGACGGGAGGGGCGACAGGGCGGTCCCCTTCGGCACCGGAACCGGAGGGGGCGGTCCCCTCGCCGGAGCGGCGGCCGGTCAGTTCGACGGAGCCGCCCTGCGCGGTGTGCGTTCTCTGCCAGTCCTGCAGTGTCTCGTACGCCGCGTGGTCCATGAAGGAACCGTCCAACTCGACGACCACGTGAGCGCCTTGAGGCGCGTGATGCAGGGCGCGGCTGAGGCGTGGCACCGCCAGGAACGTCAACTGCCCTCGTACCTGTACGTGGTGGACTCCTTCCTTCTCGTCGTGGGTGATGCGGGTGCGGGCGAGGCGGTGCATGGAGACGGCGACGGCCACGGCGACACCGAGCGCGACGCCCTGCAGGACGCCGAGGAACACCACGCCCAGGGTGGTGATGGCGTACACCGGCACCTCTCGGTGGCGGGTCACCGTGCGGATGTGGTGGAGGGACACCATCTGGATGCCGACGGCCATGACCAGGGCTGCGAGCGCGGCGAGCGGGATCAGCTCCAGGACCTGGACCATCAGCAGCGCGGCCACTACTACGAGAACGCCGTGCAGCATGGTGGAGTTCCGGCTGACGGCGCCGGCGTGCACATTCGCGGAACTGCGTACCGCCACGCCCGCGACGGGCAGTCCGCCCAGTGCGCCGGAGACCAGATTGGCGGCCCCCTGACCGAGCAGTTCGCGGTCGAGGTCGGAGCGGCCGACCAGGGCGGGCAGGCCGGGGCGGGCGGCGATCAGCTTGTCCACGGCGACCGCACCGAGCAATGACTGCACGCTGCACACCAGGGTGATGGTGAGGACGGCGGCGACGAGTCCGAGCGCCGGCCCTTCCGGCAGCCCCGCCAGAGCATGGCTGCTCCAGGACGGCAGCTCGACCCGGGGTTGGGCGAGCCCGGCGAACACGGCGGTCGCGGTGGCCCCGGTGACGGCGACCAGGGCGGCGGGCACCTTGCGCAGCAGACCACCCAGGCGGCCGGGCAGGCGTGGCCAGAGCATCAGCAGGGCCAGTGTGAGGACGCTGACCACCACCGCGGCCGGGTCCAGGTCGAGCAACTGGGCGGGCAGGGAGCTCAGATTCTCGAGTACGGAGCTCTGCGGGCTGCCGCCGAGGACGATGTGCAGCTGGGCGACGGCGATGGTGACACCGATGCCCGCGAGCATGCCGTGCACGATGGCGGGGCTGACGGCGAGCGCGCTGCGGGCCACGCGCAGGCAGCCGAGACCGAGTTGGGCGAGTCCGGCCAGGACGGTGATGGCGCAGGTGGTCCGCCAGCCGTAGCGGTGGATGAGGTCGGCTGTGACGACGGTCAGGCCGGCGGCGGGCCCGCTGACCTGGAGAGGCGAGCCGCCGAACCTTCCGGCGAGGAGCCCGCCGACGGCGGCGGCGACCAGGCCCGCCTGAAGGGGCGCGCCGGTGGCCAGGGCGATCCCCAGGGACAGGGGCAGGGCGATGAGGAAGACCGCGATCGCGGCGGATACGTCGGCGCCCGCCACGTGGAAGCGGCGGCGCGGTGCGGGCGGGGGGCTGTGGGGTGGGTGGACGCGCTCGGTCTGGGGCGAGTCCGGCGTACGAGTAGGGATGCAGGCTGACATGTTTCCCGTCTCCTCCGGGGCTGCGCGGTCGCATTTGCGGCCGTGGGTCACGGCGTACAGCGGCGGGATGGATCAACTATCAGTAAATGAATCGTAATGCAGAGTAAAGGCTGAGCATGCATTTTTCGGGCAAATGGGTTAATCGATCACTCGAATGAGCGGACTAAGTATTTAGTCGGCTTGTCGTACTAATTCCTTTCCGGGTCCCGTGTGACGTTGGCGGCGCCGTTGTTGGCCCTGGAGAAGGAAGAAGGTGGGCGGAAGATGGCCGCCACCCAGAGGATCGCCGCGGGTGCCGTGATTGCCGCGGCGGTTGCGTCGCTCGCCGGCTGTGCTGCGGGAACCGGTGGTTCCCACGGTTCTGAGGAAGGGGTGTCAGGGCCCCAGAAGGCGAAGCCGGCGGCTCCCGCACCCGGGAACGCCGTCCGCCTCATCGGCGACGGCTCCACCGCGTTCACCGGAGCCCAGCCCCATCTGCCCAGACCGGAGCGCCTCAAGCCGGGGCAGAAGCCGCCGCAGTTCGTCGTCTTCTCGTGGGACGGCGCGGGTGAGGACAGCCAGCGGCTGTTCTCCCACTTCCGCAAGGTGGCCAAGGAGAACAACGCCACCATGACCTATTTCCTCAGTGGCGTGTACCTGCTGCCGGAGCACAAACGCGACCTCTACCGGCCGCCCCAGCACTCGCCGGGCCGCTCCGACATCGGCTTCAACGACGAACAGGGCATCGCCGACACCGTGAAGCAGCTCCGCCTGGCGTGGCTGGAGGGCAACGAGATCGGCACCCACTTCAACGGCCACTTCTGCGGCAAGGACGGCGGTGTCGGCGAGTGGTCGGTCGAGGAGTGGAAGGAGGAGATCGCCCAGGCCAAGCAGTTCGTGAAGACCTGGAAGACCAACACCGGCGTGGCGAAGGCGGCCCCGCTGCCCTTCGACTACGACAAGGAGCTCATCGGAGCCCGCACACCCTGTCTCGAAGGGCAGGAGAACTTCCGCAAGGCCGGCCGGGAGCTGGGCTTCCGCTATGACACCAGCGGTGTCAACAACCAGGTCTGGCCCGGCAAGAAGGAGGGCCTGTGGGATCTGTCCATGCAGCTCGTGCCCTTCCCCGGCCACTCCTTCGAGCAGCTCACCATGGATTACAACTTCATGGTCAACCAGTCCGGCACCGCCACCCAGGGCGACCCCGCCAAGCACGAGTACTGGGGCGACCAGATGCGTGACGGCCTGCTCAGGGGCTTCCAGCGGGCCTACGACGGCAACCGCGCGCCGTTGATCATCGGTAACCACTTCGAGTCCTGGAACGGCGGCACGTACATGCGCGCCGTCGAGGAGGTCGTGGAGAACGTGTGCACCAAGGAGGAGGTGCGCTGCGTCTCCTTCCGGCAGCTCGCGGACTGGCTGGACGCCCAGGATCCGCAGACCCTGGCCAAGCTGCGCGGACTCGGAGTCGGCGAGGCCCCGAAGCAGGGCTGGGCGTCCTTCCTCTCCGGCAGTCCCGCCCCGGCCCCGAAGGGCGTGCCCGGGGCGCCGGCGGTCAAGCGGTAGCGGTCGGTCGCGGGCGGCGGGGGTCGCGCGGGCCGGCCCGCGCGACCGTCACGCCGAGGCGGTCAGGCTCTCGCCGAGGACGAAGCCGGGGTCGATCTGCGCAGCCAGGTCGACCCCCGTCCGCTCGTTCCCCCAGGACTGGGCGTTCTTCAGGTGGAAGTGCACCATCTGGCGCGTGTAGCGCTCCCAGTCGCGTCGCTCGTACGCCGAATCGGCGGTCGCCCGCAGCAGATCGAGTGCGCGGCGGTTGGCGTCCTCCAGGGTGTCGAACCGGGGCGGCCGGCCCTTCTCCATGGCGCGTACCCAGTCCGAGTGGCCGACCGTCACGAGCAGGTCCTCCCCGACCTCGGCGCGGAGGAAGTCGAGGTCGTCCCGGCCCTGGACCTTGTTGCCCACCACCCTCAGCTCGACGCCGAAGTCACGGGCGTACTCCTTGTACTGGCGGTAGACGGAGACCCCCTTCCGGGTCGGCTCGGCGACGAGGAACGTGATGTCGAAACGGGTGAACATGCCGGACGCGAAGGAATCCGAACCCGCTGTCATGTCGACGACCACGTACTCGTCGCGGCCGTCCACCAGGTGGTTCAGGCACAGCTCCACCGCTCCCGTCTTGGAGTGGTAGCAGGCGACCCCCAGGTCGGCGTCCGTGAAGGGGCCCGTGACCATCAGACGGACGGCGCCGCCGTCGAGTTCCACCGGCCGGGCGCACGCGTCGTACACCGGGTTGTCCTCCGACACCCGCAGCAGCCGCGAACCCTCGCCGGGCGGGGTCGTCTTGATCATCGTCTCGGCGGAGGCGATGCGGGGGTTGGAGCCGCGCAGGTAGTCCTTGATCAGCGGCAGCCGGTTCCCCATCGCGGGCAGCGCCGCGGCGTCCGCCTCGTCGAGTCCGAGTGCGGCGCCCAAGTGCTGGTTGATGTCCGCGTCGACCGCGATCACCGGCGCGCCACCGGCCGCGAGATGACGGACGAAGAGGGAGGACAGCGTGGTCTTGCCGCTGCCGCCCTTCCCGACGAAAGCAATTTTCATGTTCACCAAGAGTAGTGCCGTGTATGCGTTGCGTCGCGCTCCCGCGTGAAGAAGACCACTCCTTCGTGGGGTCCGCGCCCGCGTTGCGTAGTGTCGTACTCATGAGTACGACAGGTGCTACCGCCGATCCGCTCGCGGCCCTGGGATCGCTGCCCGGGGTGGCCGACTCCGTCGAGACCGTGCGCAAAGCCGTGGACCGCGTCTACGGCCACCGCGTCATGCGACGACGCAGCACGGCGATCACCTCCGAGGCCGCCCTGCGCGGCTCCCGCGGCTCGGCGGCGCTGTCCGGCGCGGACTGGGCCCTGGAGGAGGTGCGTCGGCGCAGCGACTTCGGAGCCGACGACGAGGCGCGGGTCGTCGGTGCGGCGCTGCGGCTGACCGCCGAGGCGGGCCAGTTGCTGTCCATCTGGCGGCAGTCGCCCCTGCGGGTGCTGGCGCGGCTGCACCTGGTCGCCGCGGCGACCGACGGCGACGAGGTGGGGCGGCCCAGGCGGTCGGGCGAGACGGTCGCCGAGCCGCTGATCGAGCTGCCCCTGCCGAGTGCGGACGAGGTCTCCGGCCGCCTGGAGGGACTGTCCGGGCTGATCCTCGCGGGGAGTTCCGCGCCTGCCCTGGTCACCGCCGCCGTCGTCCACGGCGAACTCCTCGCCCTGCGGCCCTTCGCCTCGCACAACGGTCTGGTGGCACGGGCCGCCGAGCGCATCGTGCTGATCGGCAGCGGCCTCGACCCCAAGTCGGTCTGCCCCGCCGAGGTGGGCCATGCGGAACTGGGCCGGGCGGCCTATCTCGCGGCCCTCGAGGGCTATGTCTCCGGCACCCCGGAAGGCATGGCGGCCTGGATCGCCCACTGCGGCAGGGCTGTGGAGCTGGGGGCCCGGGAGTCGACGGCGGTGTGCGAGGCGCTTCAGCGCGGGGCGGCGTAACGGGAAAGGCGCTCCCGAGGGGGCGGAAGCGCCGTAAGGGGCCGGAAAGGAGTTGCGGCGGTACGAGGTCTCGTACCGCCGCTGGCATGTTCACCGGGTTACCAAGCGTCCTCGATATATGCCCATCAGGTCGGGAACTCGGCCCGTCACCTGGTGCGGCTGGCCCGTAATCGACGGGTCGACGTCGCGTGGGTGCCCGGTGTTCATGCTTCGGTCCGTGGGGCCAAATGCGGTATTAAGGTGATCCTCTCGGATGTCCTTGGTCTCGCGGGCCGTTGACTCCTTTGTACTCCAGGACCCCGGCAAGTGGAAGTGCAGGCGTCCGTTCTTTACTTTTACTCTCAAACAGGTGGCAATCGGGCGTCGGGGGCCGGCGCGGTCGTGGCTCAGGCGGTCGCCGCCGCCCGCCGCCGACTGGCGTACCAGACCAGACCCGCCGTGGCCGCCGCGGCTCCTATCGCGGCCACCGCGACGAGCGCCGGACGGGGTGGGACGGAGAACCCCGGAATCCGCTGCTTGAGCCGCACCGGCCGGTGGAAGTCCAGGATGGGCCAGCCCCGCGCGACGGCCTCCCGGCGCAGTGCGCGGTCCGGATTCACGGCGTGCGGATGGCCGACCGCCTCGAGCATCGGCAGATCGGTCGCCGAGTCGCTGTAGGCGTAGCAGCGCGCAAGGTCGTAGCCCTCGGACTCCGCCAGTTCCCTGACGGCCTCGGCCTTGGTCGGGCCGTACGCGTAGTACTCCACCTCCCCGGTGAAGCAGCCGTCCTCGCCCACGACCATCCGGGTGGCCACCACGCGGTCCGCGCCGAGCAGCTCGCCGATCGGCTCCACCACTTCGGCGCCCGATGTGGAGACGATCACGACGTCGCGGCCGGCGGTGTGGTGCTGCTCGATCAGGGAGGCCGCCTCGTCATAGATGAGCGGGTCGATCAGGTCGTGAAGGGTCTCGGCGACGATCTCCTTCACCTGGCGGACGTTCCAGCCGCGGACCATCGCGGAGAGGTACTCGCGGGTCCGCTCCATCTGGTCGTGGTCCATACCGCCGACGAGGAAGACGAACTGCGCATATGCGGTACGCAAGGCCGCCCTGCGGTTGATCAGCCCGCCTTGGTAGAAGGACTTGCTGAAGGTGAGTGTGCTCGACTTCGCAATGACCGTCTTGTCCAGGTCAAAGAAGGCCGCTGTCCGGGGCAAGGAGTGGTTTTCCACACCCTTGAGCATAGGGGCAGCTCATTCGGCGTAAGGTCGGCGTGTGGGTTTGCCTGAGAAGGCTCTCGGGTACACCATGGAAGTCACGGATCGTTCGCGACCGTGCTAACCCGGTCCGACTCCTCCCCCCCCCGAGTCGGCCGTGGAGACGACCCCCGCTCTCCCCCCCGGCGGGGGTCGTCGCATGTCCGGAGGGGTTTTCCCTCTTTCCGTGGACCCCCTCCCGTGTCGACGCGACGAAGGTCGCCCCTCCGGCACGTCCGTCATTCGTGACCCTCCGTAGTCGTCGGGCCGCTCTGCGGGCGCCGCGCACAGGGCGGACGGCACTCACCGGTATGGGTGACGGTGATATTCACAACTCCCCACCGGTCCACAGTTATCCACCAAGATCCACATGATTTCCGGCTTCGTCGCATCGTGATTCCCACACGTTCGCTCACGCCGAGTTCCGGGCCGCCTCTGTTCGCCGGCCGCCCGACCCGGTTTCCGGCGGACCTTCACAGGGAGACCGGACACCGGTTCTTCACACGTACGGGATTCGCGGGGCCGCAGAGGACTGCGCGCCACGCGGCGAAGGGGAGGAAAACCGTGACCGGAGCCGTCACACACGACCCGTCACCCCCTGCCGGAGGGCGGCAGGGCAGGCCACTGATCGTCACCGAGGACGCGGTGCTCCTCGACGATCTGCTGCGGCTGTGCGCCGCCGCCGGCGCGACACCCGAGGTGCACCACTCGGTGCCCGCACAGCGGGGCGGCTGGGAGTCCGCGCCGCTCGTCCTGGTCGGTGACGACGCCGCGCGCCGTGTGCGCGGTGCCGCCCGCCGCCGCGGAGTGGTCCTCGTGGGGCACGATCAGGACGACTCGGGGGTGTGGCGCAGGGCCGTCGAGATCGGCGCCGACCACGTCCTGGTGCTGCCCGACGGCGAGCAGTGGCTCGTCGACCGGATCGCCGACGTCGCCGAGGGCGTCGGGCGGCCCGCCCTCACCGTGGGCGTCGTCGGCGGGCGCGGCGGGGCCGGAGCGTCCACGCTCGCCTGCGCTCTCGCCGTCACCTCCGCGCGGGAGGGGCTGCGCACCCTTCTGGTGGACGCGGACCCACTGGGCGGCGGCCTCGACGTCCTGCTCGGCGGCGAGACCGTCGAAGGCCTGCGCTGGCCGGCCTTCGCCGCCTCACGAGGACGCGTCGGCGGCGGAGCCCTGGAGGAGTCACTGCCCGCACTGCATCGGCTGCGCGTGCTCAGCTGGGACCGCGGCGACTGTGTCTCCATCCCGCCACAGGCCGTGCGGGCGGTGCTCGCCGCCGCCCGCCGCCGCGGCGGCACGGTCGTCGTCGACCTGCCGCGGCGCATCGACGACGGGGTCGCCGAGGTCCTCGCCCAGCTCGACGTCGGCCTCCTCGTGGTCCCCGCCGAACTGCGCGCCGTCGCGGCGGCCGGACGCGTCGCGTCCGCCGTCAACATGGTCCTGCGCGACCTGAGGGTGGCGGTACGCGGTCCGTACGCCCCCGGACTCGACGACCGTGAGGTGTCCCGTCTGCTCGGTCTGCCCTTGGCCGGCGAGGTGCCCGTCGAGTCCGGCCTGCTGCGCCCGGACGGCGGCAAGGCGCCGCCGGGCGGGGCCGCGCGCGGACCGCTCGCCCGTTTCTGCAAGGAGTTCTGGGAGCGGGCGCTGGCCGAGGCGGGCACCGTATGAGCACGGTGACCCGGCTCGACCGGCCGCGAGGACCGGGCACACTCCTCGACGGCGTGCGGCAGTGGCTCGCCGAGAGCGGGGCCGAACCGACACCCGCACGCGTGGCGCAGGCCCTGCGCGAACAGGGACGTGTCCTCGGGGACGCGGAAGTGCTCGGGGCGGCCGAGCAACTGCGGTCCGAACTGGTCGGCAGCGGCCCGCTGGAGCCGCTGCTCGCCGACCCTTCGGTGACCGACGTCCTGGTGTCGGCCCCCGACCGGGTCTGGGTCGACCGGGGCGGAGGCCTGGAACTGACCACCGTCTCCTTCCCGGACGCGGCCGCCGTGCGGCGACTCGCGCAGCGTCTGGCCGCGGTGGCCGGACGGCGCCTGGACGACGCCCGGCCCTGGGCCGACGCGCGGCTGCCCGACGGCACCAGGCTGCACGCCGTACTGCCCCCGGTGGCCGTCGGCTGCACCTGCCTGGCGTTGCGCGTGGTACGGCCGCGAGCGTTCACCCTGGACGAACTCGTGGCCGCGGGCACGGTGCCGCCGGGCGGGGACGAAGTGCTGCGGGCACTGCTGCGGGCCCGGCTGTCCTTCCTGGTCAGCGGGGGCACCGGCACCGGCAAGACGACCCTGCTCAGCGCGTTGCTGGGACTGGTCGGGCCGGGAGAGCGGATCGTGCTGGCGGAGGACTCCGCGGAATTGCGGCCGGACCACCCGCACGTCGTCCGGCTGGAGACCAGGCCGGCCAACCAGGAGGGCGCCGGACTGGTCACGCTCGAGGACCTGGTGCGGCAGGCGCTGCGGATGCGGCCGGATCGGCTGGTCGTGGGCGAGGTGCGCGGAGCGGAGGTCGTCCACCTGCTGGCCGCGCTCAACACCGGCCACGAGGGCGGGTGCGGGACGGTCCACGCGAATGCCGCCGCCGATGTCCCCACCCGGCTGGAGGCGCTGGGCACGGCGGCCGGGCTCGACCGGGCGGCTCTGCACAGCCAGTTGGCGGCCGCGTTGTCCGTGGTGCTGCACCTGGTGCGCGACCCGGCCGGGCGACGGCGGATCGCCGAGGTGCACGTGCTGGAGCGGGACCACTCGGGGCTGGTGCGGACCGTGCCGGCGCTGCGGTGGCAGTCGGATGCGTTCGCGCGCGAACGCGGCTGGGAGCGGCTGAGGGAGCTGCTGCGAAGCGAGAGGAGCGAAGAGAGCCATGAGCGTGACAGGAGGGACGGGTGAGGTGCCGATGAGCGCGGCCGTCGCCTGTGCCGGGGTGGCGGTCCTGCTGTGGGGCGGACCGTACTCGGCGCTTCGGCGGGCGCAGTTGCTGCTGGCCGGAGATGAGACCGGCGGCAGTGGGCCACCGTCATGGCAGGACCTGACACACGGTCTGCGACACGTGCGTGCACGCTGGCGGTCCGAGTGGTGGTCACCGGTCGTCGGACTGCTCGTGGCCGTGCTCGGAGGCTCGGTACTGCCGGTCGCCGCGGGGGTGGTCGGGGTGCCCCTGCTGCGTCGTGCGAGGCGGGCCCGGTCGGCGCGGCGTGCGGGTGAGCGCCGGGCTGACGCGGTGATCGCGCTGTGCGCGGCGCTCGCCGGGGAGGTGCGCTCCGGGAGGCAACCCGGTGAGGCCTTGCAGCGCGCCGCACGCGACTCGGGAGGGCTCGGCGAGGCCCAGGCGGCCGTACTGGCGGCCGCCCGGTTCGGCGGTGACGTGCCCGGCGCGCTGACCGGTGCGGCACGGCAGTCCGGGGCCGACGGTCTGCTGGGGCTCGCGGCGTGCTGGCGGGTGGCCGTGGACCAGGGAGCGGGGCTCGCGGCCGGACTCGACCGCCTCGAAGGGGCATTGCGCGCCGAACGCGACCAGCGCGCCGACCTGAGGGCGCAGCTGGCGGGAGCCCGCTCCACCGCGGTGATGCTCGCCTGCCTGCCGGTCCTGGGCCTCCTCCTGGGCACGGCACTCGGCGCGGACCCGCTGCATGTCCTGCTGCACACCGGGGCCGGCCTCGGGTGCCTGCTCGTCGGCGGGGTGCTGGAAGGGCTGGGGATGTGGTGGGCGCTGCGGATCATGCGAGGTGCGGAAGGGGTGTGAGACGGACGGAGGAGCGGGTTTGCGCCGGTCCGCCGGGTGAGGCGGAACGGAGGACGAGCGAGTGGGAGGGAAGCGGGATGAGTGCGGAAGTCGTCCACAGGCTGGGGGTGGCCGTGGGGATCGTCATGACGCTCGGGTGGGCGGTGCGGTGTGCGGACGCCCTGCGGTCTCGGCGACGGGCGCGGCAGCGGCTCGCCGAGGTGTTGGCCCGCCCGGCGGAGCCGGACATGCCGCGGCCCGGGGTGCGGGAGGTCGCACGCCGGTGGCTGCCGGAGGCGGCGGTGGTGGGCGCCGGGTGGATGGTGGGCGGTGGAGCCCTCGGTCTCGGTCTGGGGCTGACCGGGGCGGCGGTGCTGTGGTGGTGGCGCCGCAGGCGGCGGGCCACGGAGCCGATGAGTGAGGCCGACGCGCGGGCCGCGGCCCGGCAACTGCCGCTCGCGGCCGACCTGCTGGCCGCGTGCATCGCGGCGGGGGCGGGACCGGTGGTCGCGGCGCAGGCCGTGGGGGAAGCACTCGACGGACCTGTCGGAGGAGCGTTGGCACGTGGTGCGGCCGAGGTGCGTCTGGGAGGCGAACCCGCCGGTGCCTGGCGGAGGTTGGCGGCGGCTCCCGGGGCGGCCGCGCTGGCCCGCCTGCTGGAGCGGGCCGACGTGTCCGGTCTCCCGGCGGCGATGCCGGTTGCCCGGATCGCGGCCGACGCCCGAGCCGACTGGGCCCGCGCCGGCACGGCCCGGGCCCGGCGAGCCGCCGTCATGGTCACCGCACCGGTGGGGCTGTGCTTCCTGCCCGCCTTCATCGCCGTGGGCATCGTTCCCGTGGTGATCGGCCTGGCGGGCGGGGTGCTGGGAGGGGGTGGGCCGTGAGGGGGGTCTGAGGGGCGGCCGGGGCAGTCGGTCCGGGCGGCCGTGCCGGGCGAGGCGGCCGACGGGTCCGTCCTGGGAGTTCAAGCGGTCGGAGGAGTACGGCGAAGGAGGCGGCTGGAGCAGGTCGAGCAGGTCGGGCAGGTTGAGAAGGTCCGCTGGTCACGGGACCGGTCATCGGTAAGCGGGATCGAGACTCACGGGGGTCGAAATGAGCAAGGCGGTACGAGCGAGGCTGCGTTTCCTGGTGCGCATGGTGCGCCGGGTGAATACGGCGCGGAGGGACGCGGGGATGGTGACGTCCGAGTACGCGATGGGAATCGTTGCGGCGGTGGCGTTCGCCGTGGCCCTCTACCAGGTCGTGACGAGCGGGGCGGTCGCGGCGGAGTTGCAGGACATCGTGAAGCGGGCACTCAGTGCGGGCACGTGAGCGGAACCGGCTGCGAGGCGGGGACCGGGGGTTCGTGACGGCGGAGGCGGCCGTGGTGCTGCCGGTGCTGGTGGCGTTCGCCATGGCGCTGATCTGGGGGTTGCTGGTCATGGCTGCCCAGATCCAGTGCGTGGACGCGGCCAGGACCGGCGCCCGGGCCGCCGCCCGGCAGGATCCGGCCGCCGCGGTCGTGGAGGTGACGCGGGCTACGGCACCGCGCGGGGCGCGGGTGACGGTCACCCGGGAGGGCGACCAGGTCCGGGTGGTGGTCGTGGCGAAGCCGCCGGTGCTGCGCGGGTTGCCGTTCGAGGTGCGGGAGGAAGCGGTGGCGGTGGCGGAGGACGTGGGGATCACGGCGAACGGCGGTGGGACCGAGGCCGGACCGGGGGCGGGACCGTGAAGGGGCGTGGGGGAGGCGCGGTGCGTTTCCGGACGGGCCGGAGTTCTGCCGGGGGCCGGCGCTGGAGGGGAGGCGCTGCCGGTGCTCCTGGTCGTGGGGCGTTCTCAGGAGGGAAAGGGTTGCACGGCCGGAGGGACGGTCTCGTGGCGCGAGGCCGGTGTCGGACCGACCGCGGGTCCGCGACCGTATGGACGCTCGCCGTGCTCGCCGTGCTGTGTGTGGTCTTCGGCGCCGTGCTCGCCCTCGGACAGGCTGTCCTGGCCCGGCACCGCGCCGCCGGGGGTGCCGACCTCGCGGCACTCGCGGCCGCGGACCACTGGACGGACGGCACCGAGGCGGCCTGCGCCCGCGCGGACCGATTGGCCCGGGCACAGGGCGCGCGGTTGGTGCGGTGCGTTGTGGTGGGGGAGGTGTCGGACGTGACGGCTGCGGCGGGACGGGGGCTGTTCACGGTGGAGGTCCGGGCCCGAGCGGGGCCTGCGGGTCCGGCGCTGCCGGAGGGGGCGGCGGTGGCCTCCCGGTCCCGCCCCTGGACGGCCTCGCGCCGCACCGTCTACTCCGTCCGCTCTCCCTGCTCCCTCTCCTCCGCCGCTCCGCCGTTCTCCACCGGCCTGTTGTCCGCCACCGTTCCGGAGTGCTCTGCCGGCCTGTGGTCGTCAGTCGGTCCGCCGTCCTCCGCGGGCGCTCCACGCAGCAGTTCCGTCAGGAGTCTGACCGCGCCTCTCTTGTGCAGGGGGTCGTTGCCGTTGCCGCACTTGGGTGACTGGATGCAGGACGGGCAGCCGGCCTCGCAATCGCAGGAGGCGATGGCCTGGCAGGTGGCTGTCAGCCAGGAGCGGGCGGTGTGGAAGGCGCGTTCGGCGAAGCCCGTACCGCCGGGATGGCCGTCGTAGACGAAGACCGTGGGGAGGAGGGTGTCGGGGTGCAGGGGGATCGAGACGCCGCCGATGTCCCAGCGGTCGCAGGTCGCGAAGAGGGGCAGCATGCCGATGGACGCGTGCTCGGCGGCGTGCAGGGCTCCGCCGAGGATCTCGGGGGTGATGCGGGCGGCGTCCAGCTGGTCCTCGGTGACCGTCCACCACACGGCCCGCGTGCGGAGCGTACGAGGAGGGAGGTCGAGCTTCGACTCGCCCAGGACTTCGCCGGTGATGACCCGGCGGCGAAGGAAGGAGACCACCTGGTTGGTGACTTCGACGGAGCCGTAGCACAACCGGCCGTCTCCCCAGGGGATTTCGACGTCCGTCTCCAGCACGGAGATCGCCGTCGCGTCGCGGGCGACCGTCGTGTACGGCGGATTCGCCTCCTCGACCAGGGCCACCGAGTCCTCCAGGTCCAGGGAGCGCACCAGGTAGGTGCGGCCCTGGTGCAGATGGACCGCTCCCTCGTGGACGGTCGAGTGGGCGGCGCCCTCGTCGACCGTGCCGAGCAGGCGGCCCGTGCCGGACTCGACGATCTGGACCGGCCGGCCGCCTCCGCCCCGGATGTCCGTGAGGTCGGCGGCGCGCTCACGGCGGGTCCAGTGCCAGGCCTTCGTCCGGCGGCGCAGCAGCCTCGCGGCCTCCAGCTGGGGCAGCAGCGCCTCGGTCTCGGGGCCGAACAGGGCCAGGTCGTCGTCGGTGAGCGGGAGTTCGGCGGCAGCCGCGCACAGGTGCGGGGCGAGGACGTAGGGGTTGTCTGGGTCCAGGACGGTCGATTCCACGGGTCGGTCGAACAGGGCTTCCGGATGGTGGACGAGGAAGGTGTCCAGCGGGTCGTCCCGGGCGACCAGCACGGCCAGTGCTCCCTGGCCCGATCGTCCCGCCCGTCCTGCCTGCTGCCACAGGGAGGCGCGGGTACCGGGATATCCGGAGATGAGGACGGCGTCCAGACCCGAGACGTCGATCCCGAGTTCGAGGGCGGTCGTGGCGGCCAGGCCGAGGAGCTCACCCGAGTGCAGGGCCCGCTCCAGGGCCCGGCGCTCCTCGGGGAGGTAGCCGCCGCGGTAGGCCGCGACACGCCCGGACAGCGAGCGGTCCACCTCGGCGAGGCGTTCCTGGGCGATGAGGGAGATCAGCTCGGCGCCACGCCGGGAACGGACGAAGGCCACGGTGCGGATGCCCTGGACGGTCAGGTCGGTGAGGAGGTCGGCGGTCTCGGCGACGGCGGTGCGGCGGACGGGGGCACCCCTCTCGCCCCGCAGCTCGGTGAGCGGCGGCTCCCAGAGGGCGAACACCAGTTCGCCACGCGGTGAGGCGTCGTCGGCCACCTCGACCACCGGGAGGCCGGTGAGGCGGCCGGCGGCCACCGAGGGCTCGGCGGCCGTCGCGGAGGCCAGCAGGAAGACGGGGGAGGCGCCGTAGCGGGCGCACAGGCGGCGCAGGCGGCGCAGCACCTGGGCCACGTGGGAGCCGAACACGCCGCGGTAGGTGTGGCACTCGTCGACGACGACGTACTTCAGCGACTTCAGGAAGGAGGACCAGCGGGGGTGGGACGGCAGGATGCCACGGTGCAGCATGTCCGGGTTGGTGAGGACGTAGTTGGCGTACTGGCGGATCCACTCGCGTTCCTCGACCGGCGTGTCGCCGTCGTACACCGCCGGGCGCACCGCGGTGCCCAGCGGTTGTGAAAGTTCCTTCACGGACCGGCGCTGGTCCGCCGCCAGTGCCTTGGTCGGCGCCAGGTACAGCGCCGTGGCGCCGCGCCCGTTCGGCGCCTGCGAGCCGTCCAGGAGGGCCGACAGGACCGGTACGAGATAGGCCAAGGACTTGCCGGAGGCGGTTCCGGTCGCGACGACCACCGACTCGCCGTCCAGGGCGTGCTCCGCGGCGGCGGCCTGGTGCGCCCAGGGGTGCTCGATGCCGCAGGTCCGCAGAGCCGCGATGACCTCCGGACGAATCCGGTCAGGCCAGACGGCATGGCGGCCCGCGCGCGGGGGCACATGCTCCGTATGAGTGATGCGCGACGCCCGGTCCGGTCCCGGGGCGAGCCGGTCCAGGATCCGGCCCGGCGACAGGCGGGGCGCGGGCTGTGCCGAGGGTCGATCGGATCGGTGATTCTTGGCCATCGGCACCGAGTGTGTCACTGGCGTGACGGACAATGGAGCCAAGGCGTCGTGCACGCCTGCCGGTAAGTGATTGAATGCCATCGCGGCTGGCGTACCGTCCCGGGGGCTCCTGCTCAGGTGTTCCGAGGGACGACCGCTCGATAGCAAGGTGCTGGAGGATCCGTGGACCTGTCCCTGTCGACCCGTACCGTCGGCGATCGTACGGTCGTCGAGGTCGGTGGCGAAATCGACGTATATACCGCGCCCAAGTTGCGCGAGCAGCTGGTCGAGCTGGTGAACGACGGCAATTTCCACCTTGTCGTCGACATGGAGGGCGTGGACTTCCTCGACTCCACCGGGCTCGGCGTGCTGGTCGGTGGCTTGAAGCGGGTGCGTGCCCATGAGGGCTCGCTGCGCCTGGTGTGCAACCAGGAGCGCATTCTGAAGATCTTCCGCATCACCGGTCTGACCAAGGTGTTCCCGATTCACACCTCGGTCGACGAAGCGGTCGCTGCCACCGACTGACCACTCCGTCCGGGCCCGCGTGGCCCGGACGGCCCAGTTGAACACACCGGGGTACCGGGCTTTCGGCAGCCCGGCCCCCCGACAGCACGCCCGTAGTTCCGAGGGGGACGCATGGCCACCGTTGAACTCCGCTTCAGCGCGCTGCCCGAGCACGTCAGGACCGCCCGACTGGTGGCGGCGGCGGTGGCGCGCAGGTCCGGAGTGGACGAGGCCGTTCTCGACGAGGTCAGGCTCGCCGTCGGTGAGGCCTGCTCCCGTGCCGTCGGACTCCACCGGAGCGGTGGCATCACCGCTCCGGTGAAGGTGTCGCTCATCGAGGAGGAGAAGCAGTTCTCCATCGAGGTGGGCGACGAGGCCCCGCGGGTCGCGCCCGGTGACCGGGCGCCGGGTTCCGGTGACGTCGACGTGGACGCCGAGGAGGACGAGATGGGCCTCGCGGTCATCAGCGGCCTCGTCGACGACGTGGAGGTCACCGCCGGCGAACACGGCGGGCTGATCCGTATGACGTGGCCGACCACACCGTCGGCTGCGGCGCTCGGCTGACCCCGGCGCCCCCGTCCGGCCCAGCCGGACAGAAACGTCCCCGAAGGGCCCCACGAGGTGGGGCCCTTCGGCATGTGCGCAGGTGCGGCGGCGCGCTTACAGTGGTGCCAGCAAGTGAATCTTGGAAAAGAGAATCTTGCCGGGCGGACCAGTGAATCTTGCCGGAGTTTCGTGAATCCATTCACGAACGATAATGCCTTGAGGGCATTACTGTGACGGATTTGCGTGCGAAGGTGAATTCCGTTTACCGCGCACTGTTTTGATCAGGTTCCGGTACCTAGAATCCGTCCACATCTTGAGCTCAGCCCAAGCGTCAAGGAGGACGAATGGCGGGGCTTTCTTTCCCACAGCGGTTGGACCACTCCACAACCTTCGCGTCCGCAGTGCTCACCGACGGCAACCGACTCCTCGTGGTGGTCATCGGGGTCGTCGCCCTGGCCGCGCTCGTGGTCGCGGGCGTACTGCTGCGCCAGGTGCTCGCCGCGGACGAGGGCACCGAGAGCATGAAGGAGATCGCGGCGGCGATCCAGGAGGGCGCCAACGCCTACCTGACCCGGCAGTTGCGCACGCTCGGCGTATTCGCCGTCGTGGTGTTCTTCCTGCTCATGCTGCTGCCCGCGGACGACTGGAACCAACGTGCCGGACGGTCGATCTTCTTCCTGATCGGTGCGGCGTTCTCGGCGGTCACCGGTTATATCGGCATGTGGCTCGCCGTGCGCAGCAATGTGCGTGTCGCCGCCGCGGCCCGGGAAGCGACTCCGGCGGAAGGGGAACCGGAAAAGGATCTCACCGCCGTTTCGCACAAAGCGATGAAGATCGCATTTCGCACCGGCGGCGTGGTCGGCATGTTCACGGTCGGGCTCGGTCTGCTCGGCGCCTCGTGCGTGGTGCTGGTGTACGCGGCCGACGCGCCGAAGGTGCTGGAGGGATTCGGTCTCGGCGCGGCGCTCATCGCGATGTTCATGAGGGTCGGCGGCGGCATCTTCACCAAGGCCGCAGACGTCGGCGCCGACCTGGTCGGCAAGGTCGAGAAGGGCATCCCGGAGGACGATCCGCGCAACGCCGCGACCATCGCCGACAACGTGGGCGACAACGTCGGCGACTGCGCGGGCATGGCGGCCGACCTGTTCGAGTCGTACGCCGTGACGCTGGTCGCCGCGCTGATCCTCGGCAAGGTGGCCTTCGGCGACGCCGGCCTCGCCTTCCCGCTGCTCGTTCCCGCGATCGGCGTGGTCACGGCCATGATCGGCATCTTCGCGGTCGCGCCGCGCCGCTCCGACCGCAGTGGCATGTCCGCGATCAACCGGGGCTTCTTCATCTCCGCGGTGATCTCGCTCGTGCTGGTCGCCGTGGCCGTGTTCGTCTACCTCCCCGGCACCTACGCCGACCTGGACGGCGTCACCGACGCGGCGATCCTGGGCAAGGACGGCGACCCGCGCGTCCTGGCCGTCGTCGCCGTGGCGATCGGCATCCTCCTGGCCGCCGTCATCCAGCAGCTGACCGGTTACTTCACCGAGACCACGCGCCGCCCGGTGCGCGACATCGGCAAGAGCTCGCTGACCGGTCCGGCCACCGTCGTCCTCGCCGGAATCTCCGTCGGCCTCGAATCGGCCGTCTACACCGCCCTGCTGATCGGCCTGGGCGTGTACGGGGCGTTCCTGCTCGGCGGCACGTCGATCATGCTGGCGCTGTTCGCGGTGGCGCTGGCCGGCACCGGTCTGCTCACCACGGTCGGGGTGATCGTCGCGATGGACACCTTCGGCCCGGTCTCCGACAACGCGCAGGGCATCGCCGAGATGTCCGGCGACGTGGAGGGGGCGGGAGCGCAGGTGCTCACCAACCTCGACGCCGTCGGCAACACCACCAAGGCCATCACCAAGGGCATCGCCATCGCCACGGCCGTACTGGCCGCGTCGGCGCTCTTCGGGTCGTACCGCGACGCCATCACCACCGGCGCGCGGGACGTCGGCGAGAAGCTCTCCGGGGACGGCGCGCCGATGACCCTCATGATGGACATCTCGCAGCCCAACAACCTGGTCGGCCTGATCGCGGGCGCGGCGGTCGTCTTCCTCTTCTCGGGGCTGGCGATCAACGCGGTGTCGCGTTCGGCGGGCTCCGTGGTCTACGAGGTGCGGCGGCAGTTCCGGGAGAAGCCCGGGATCATGGACTACAGCCAGAAGCCGGAGTACGGCAAGGTCGTCGACATCTGCACCAGGGACGCCCTGCGGGAACTCGCCACGCCCGGACTGCTCGCGGTGCTGGCGCCGATCTTCGTCGGGTTCACGCTCGGCGTCGGCGCTCTCGGCGCGTTCCTCGCGGGCGCGATCGGCGCGGGCACGCTGATGGCGGTGTTCCTCGCCAACTCCGGCGGCGCCTGGGACAACGCCAAGAAGCTCGTCGAGGACGGCCACCACGGCGGCAAGGGCAGCGAGGCCCACGCGGCGACCGTCATCGGCGACACCGTCGGCGACCCCTTCAAGGACACCGCGGGACCCGCGATCAACCCGCTGCTGAAGGTCATGAACCTGGTGGCGCTGCTCATCGCGCCCGCGGTGATCAAGTTCAGCTACGGCGGCGACGAGAACCTCGGCGTACGGGTCGTGATCGCGGTCCTCGCGCTCGTGGTGATCGTCGGCGCGGTCTACGTCTCCAAGCGGCGCGGCATCGCGATGGGTGACGAGGACGACGAGGACAACGCCGGCGAACCGGCCAAGTCCACCGATCCGGCGGTGGTTTCCTAGGGGCCGGGAGCGGTCCGCAGCTCAAGGGGCGGGCGGACGGAACGCGTTGACGCGTCGTCCGTCCGCCCCGCTGCGTGCGGGACCGGGCCGTGAGCCTTCTCTCTCTTGGTATAAATGGCTTCATTAATCCGCATAGCGGACATTCGTCCTGGGGTTGTCGCCCGGTCGGCGTGTATGTTCCGGGGCCGAGAGCCATGGAAGGGACCGATCCGGTGAACAAGAAGCTCGCGGCCGCACTGTCCGGCGGTGCGGTACTCGTACTGGCGTTGTCGGGATGCAGCAGCAGCGACGACGGCAACAAGGAGCTCGACGCCTGGGCCAAGCAGGTCTGCGACGCGCTGCCCGCCCAGGACGCGAAGGTCGACGCGGCCAACGCCGCGATCAAGAAGGCCGCCACCGACAACAACGCCCCGGTGAACGTCCAGAAGACCGACTCCCAGGCCTTCCAGGACATGTCCGACGCCTACAAGGCGCTCGCGCAGGCCATCCAGAAGGCGGGGACGCCGCCCGGTGTCGACGGCGGCGAGAAGAAGAAGCAGGACGCCGTGACCGCCCTGAACGGCCTGTCCACCTCCTACGCCGACCTGAAGAAGCAGGTCGACGCGCTCGACACGAAGGACCAGGGGAAGTTCGCCGAAGGACTCCAGGGCATCGCCACCGAACTCGGCAAGCTCAGCAAGAGCGGCAACACCGCGCTGAAGAACCTCGAGGAGGGCGACGTCAAGTCCGCCATGGCCCAGCAGGACAGCTGCAAGAAGGTGGCGGCCTCGTCGCCGGCCCGGGCCACGACCGGCTGACGGCGGGGTCCGGCCGGCGGACCGGGGCCGGGCGTGCGGCCCGCCCACGGGACACAATGGGGGCGTGAGTAACGCCACCCTGTCCTCCCTGCCCTCCGTCGGCCACCCCGACGCCGCCGCCCGGCTGCGCGAGGCCCTGCTCGCGGCCTCCTTCACCGCCGACGGCCTCCTCGACCTGCTCGGCGCCCCCGCCTACGCGGCCCTCGCGCGCAGCGAGACCGTGCCCGCGCTGCGCGCGACCCGCGGGGACACGCCACTGGAGACGCTCGTCCGTCTCTTCCTGCTCCAGCAGCCGGTGCCGTGCGCGCGCGTGGAGGACGTGCTGCCCGTGCACGCGTGCGTGGAGACCGGCTGGCTGACGCGCGTGGGCGCGGACGACGTCGCCGCGACCGTGGACGTGCGCCCCTACGGCGGGCCGGACGGCGAGGACTGGTTCATCGTCTCCGACCTCGGCTGCGCCGTCGGCGGGGCCGGCGGCATCGGCAGCCGCGCCGAGGGTGTCGTCCTGGGCGTCGGCGGGGCGTCCACGACGCTCGCCGGGATCACCGTCCGCACCCCGGTCCCGACCGCGCTGGACCTGGGCACCGGCTCCGGGATCCAGGCCCTGCACGCCGCCCGGCACGCCACGCGCGTGACGGCGACGGACCTCAACCCGCGCGCGTTGCACATCACCGCGCTCACCCTGGCCCTGTCCGGCGCGCCCGCCGCCGACCTGCGCGAGGGCTCGCTGTTCGAACCGGTCCGGGACGACGAGACGTTCGACCTGATCGTGTCCAACCCGCCGTTCGTCATCTCTCCGGGGACCCGGCTGACCTACCGCGACGGCGGGATGGGCGGGGACGATCTGTGCCGCTCGCTCGTTCAGGGGGCGGGGGAACGTCTGAACGTGGGCGGGTTCGCGCAGTTCCTCGCCAACTGGCAGCACGTGGAAGGGGAGGACTGGCAGGACAGACTCAGGTCGTGGGTGCCGCGCGGATGCGACGCGTGGATCGTGCAGCGCGAGGTCCAGGACGTCACGCAGTACGCCGAGCTGTGGCTCAGGGACGCCGGTGACCACCAGGACGACCCGGCGGAGTACCGCGCGCGGTACGACGCGTGGCTCGAGGAGTTCGAGGCGCGCAAGGTGAAGGCCGTCGGCTTCGGCTGGATCACCCTGCGCAGGACGGCGTCCGACGAGCCCACCGTCACCGTGGAGGAGTGGCCGCACTCCATCGAGCAGCCGCTCGGCGACACGGTCAGGGCCCACTTCGAGAGGGTCGACTATCTGCGCGGGCACGACGACGCGGCCCTGCTGTCGGGGCACTTCCGGCTCGCCGCGGAGGTCGTGCAGGAGCAGGTGGGGCTGCCCGGTGCCGAGGACCCGGAGCACGTGGTGCTGCGCCAGCACCGCGGCATGCGCCGCGCCACCAAGGTGGACACGGTGGGCGCCGGGTTCGCCGGCGTGTGCGACGGCTCGCTGAGCGCGGGCCGGATTCTGGACGCCATTGCGCAGCTCGTCGGCGAGGACCCCGTCCTGCTGCGCGACCGTACGCCCGCGCAGATCAGGTTGCTGGTCGAACAGGGGTTCCTCGAGCCGGCCTGAGCTGCCCTGAACCGGCTGAGCCGACGAGAGGGAAACCGGCCGACATCTTTCTCCCGTCGGCGCTCGGTGATCACAGGTGTTCGAGCCGTGCTCACGGATTGCCGAAAAGCGGTGGAACGAGAACGCCGGGGGAGACGGCGGCGACGGGGACACCGAGATCCGCGGCGACGGGGGCACCGGGATCCGCGGAGCCGCGGAGCCGTGGTCGCGGAGCCGCGGCATCGAGTGCGAGGTGCCATGGGCGCTCGCCCGGCACGGAGGGCGGCGTCGCACGCCCGGCCGCCCGCTCGCCGGTCCGCCCGCGTGGGCCGCGGGGGCCGCGGGGGCCGCGGGCCCGGGACGGTGTGAGGCCCGTCGCACGTGCCGCCCGCGTCCACCGGTCCCGTCCGCCGTCCGCGCCCGCCGCACGCCCGGCCGCCGCGCCCCGCCGGCGGCCCGTCGCCCCCGCCCGTGGGCCCGGCGTTCACCCGGGGTTCGCCCGGACGCCGCGCGTGCGTGCCAGTCTCCGGACGACGGGACACGCGCGGGTGGGAGAGAAGGAGCGCGGGCGATCATGGAGAGTGGACCGGCGATCTTCACCGGAACGGTGTTCGCGCTGTTCGGAGGCGGTCTGCTCGGGTGGACCGCGGTGCGCGTGCGGCAGCGCCTGCCCGTCGCCCAGGGGGTGAGCCCCGTCGCATCGGCGACCGTCGCGGCACTCGCCGCGGTCGTCGCGCTCGCCGTCGGCGCATGGTGCCTCGCCCGCCTCTGAACCGCTTCCGGGGATCTTGCCGACGCCCCGGCGGGATCCGCGGGAGGGGTCCGCGGCGGGCGATCGGCGGACGCCGCTCCGATACGCGGAAAAAGAGCCGGTGGCCACTCCGGGCGGCAGGAATGGCGGTAGTCGGGTTACCGTTCGAGTGGCCGTTGCGGGCTTTTCCCGTTTGACACGGGGGCGGGATGTACCGTCACACTCCGCAGCGTCACCATGACCCGACCCCGGGAGCAAGGCCTGGGGAGGCCCCAGCGTCGACCGGAGAGAAGAGCGAAGTTGTCCCCGACCAGCGAGACCGCGAAGGGCGGCCGCCGACTCGTCATCGTCGAGTCGCCTGCCAAGGCGAAGACGATCAAGGGCTATCTCGGCCCCGGATACGTTGTCGAGGCGAGCGTCGGGCACATCCGCGACCTCCCCAACGGCGCCGCGGAGGTGCCGGAGAAGTACACCGGCGAGGTGCGCCGCCTCGGCGTGGACGTCGATCACGACTTCCAGCCCGTCTACGTGGTCAACGCCGACAAGAGGGCCCAGGTCAAGAAGCTCAAGGACCTGCTGAAGGACTCCGACGAACTGTTCCTCGCCACCGATGAGGACCGCGAGGGCGAGGCGATCGCCTGGCACCTCCAGGAGGTGCTGAAGCCCAAGGTCCCGGTCAAGCGGATGGTCTTCCACGAGATCACCAAGGCCGCGATCCAGGCCGCCGTCGCCAACCCGCGCGAGCTGAACCAGAAGCTGGTCGACGCCCAGGAGACCCGCCGCATCCTCGACCGCCTCTACGGCTACGAGGTCTCGCCGGTCCTGTGGAAGAAGGTCATGCCGAAACTGTCGGCGGGCCGTGTCCAGTCGGTCGCCACCCGGCTCGTCGTGGAGCGGGAACGCGAGCGCATCGCGTTCCGTTCCGCCGAGTACTGGGACCTGACGGGCACCTTCCTGACCGGCCGGGCGGGAGACTCGTCGGACCCGTCGTCGCTGGTCGCCCGCCTCCAGACCGTCGACGGCAGGCGGGTCGCGCAGGGCCGCGACTTCGACTCCCTGGGACAGATCAAGAGCGCGAACACCCTCCACCTCGACGAGGCCGCCGCCCGCGCCCTGGCCGCAGCCCTGGAGAACACCCGGTTCTCGGTGCGGTCCGTCGAGTCGAAGCCGTACCGGCGCTCCCCGTACGCCCCGTTCCGTACGACGACGCTCCAGCAGGAGGCCTCGCGGAAGCTGGGCTTCGGCGCGAAGGCGACCATGCAGGTGGCCCAGAAGCTGTACGAGAACGGCTTCATCACCTACATGCGTACGGACTCCACGACCCTGTCGGACACGGCGGTCAACGCCGCCCGTGCCCAGGTGACGCAGCTGTACGGCGCCGACTACCTGCCGGCGCAGCCGCGCACGTACGCCGGGAAGGTCAAGAACGCGCAGGAGGCGCACGAGGCGATCCGCCCCTCGGGCGACCGTTTCCGCACCCCCGCCGAGACCGGCCTGACCGGCGACCAGTTCAAGCTCTACGAGCTGATCTGGAAGCGGACCGTCGCCTCCCAGATGAAGGACGCGACCGGCAACAGCGTCTCGGTGAAGATCGGCGGCACCGCCGCCGACGGCCGGGACGTCGAGTTCGGCGCCTCCGGCAAGACGATCACCTTCCACGGCTTCCTGAAGGCCTACGTCGAGGGCGCCGACGACCCGAACGCCGAGCTGGACGACCGCGAGCGCCGCCTCCCCCAGGTCGGCGAGGGCGACGCGCTCACCGCCGAGGAGATCACGGTCGACGGGCACGCCACCAAGCCCCCGGCCCGCTACACCGAGGCCTCGCTGGTCAAGGAGCTGGAAGAGCGCGAGATCGGCCGCCCGTCGACGTACGCGTCGATCATCGGCACGATCCTCGACCGCGGCTACGTCTTCAAGAAGGGCACGGCGCTCGTCCCGTCGTTCCTCTCCTTCGCCGTGGTCAACCTCCTGGAGAAGCACTTCGGGCGGCTCGTCGACTACGACTTCACCGCCAGGATGGAGGACGACCTCGACCGCATCGCCCGCGGCGAGGCGCGGGCCGTGCCGTGGCTGAAGCGGTTCTACTTCGGTGAGGGCACGGGCTCCGGCGGAGCGGCCGAGGCGGGCAACGGCGACGGGGACCACCTCGGTGGCCTCAAGGAGCTGGTGACCGACCTGGGCGCGATCGACGCGCGCGAGGTGTCGTCGTTCCCCGTGGGCAACGGCATCGTGCTGCGGGTCGGCCGCTACGGCCCCTACATCGAGCGCGGCGAGAAGGACTCCGAGAACCACCAGCGCGCCGACGTCCCCGAGGACCTCGCCCCGGACGAGCTGAGCGTCGAGTACGCGGAGGAACTGCTCGCCAAGCCGAGCGGCGACTTCGAGCTGGGCGCCGATCCGCAGACGGGCCGTCAGATCATCGCCCGGGCGGGCCGCTACGGCCCGTACGTCACGGAGGTGCTCCCCGAGGGCACCCCGAAGACCGGCAAGAACGCCGTCAAGCCGCGCACGGCCTCGCTGTTCAAGACGATGTCGCTGGACACCGTCACGCTGGAGGACGCCCTCAGGCTGATGTCGCTGCCGCGCGTCGTCGGCACGGACGCCGAGGGCGTGGAGATCACCGCGCAGAACGGCCGCTACGGCCCGTACCTGAAGAAGGGCACGGACTCGCGGTCGCTGCAGACCGAGGACCAGCTCTTCACGATCACGCTCGAAGAGGCGCTGGAGATCTACTCCCAGCCCAAGCAGCGCGGCCGGGCCGCGGCCAAGCCGCCGCTGAAGGAGCTGGGCCAGGACCCGGTCAGCCAGAAGCCGGTCGTCGTCAAGGACGGTCGCTTCGGGCCGTACGTCACCGACGGGGAGACCAACGCGACCCTGCGCTCCGGCGACAGCGTCGAGGAGATCACCCCGGAGCGCGGTTACGAGCTGCTCGCCGAGAAGCGGGCGAAGGGGCCCGCCAAGAAGACGGCGAAGAAGGCGCCCGCGAAGAAGGCGACGGCGAAGAAGGCGACGGCGAAGAAGGCCGCGCCGGCCAAGAAGACGGCCGCCAAGAAGACCGCCGCGAAGACGGTCACGGCGGCGAAGAAGACCGCGACCAGGACCGCTGCGAAGAAGACGACGACGTCCGGGACGGCCTCGACGGCGGCCACGGAGGACTGAGCCGCGGCGCGGTTCCCCGGAAGCCGTTCACAAAACGCACGCCCCGGCATCACTTTGGTGTCGGGGCGGACGTAGGTGCGGACGGGCTCTCCGGGCCGTCGGTGGCTGCCGATAGGCTGAAAGCATGACGCGAGCCGAGCAGCCAACGGCCCACCCGCCGGCCCCGGACGACGCCCTGGTGGCGGACTCCCGAGAGCGCGCCGTACGCGCACTGTTGCGTGAGCCGCAGCTCAGGCGGCTGTGGAGCGCACAGTTGGTGAGCGGCGTCGGCGACGCCCTCGCCCTCCTCGTGTTCGTCCTGCTCGCCCTCCAAGCGGCCATCGCCGAGGGCGCGTTCGGCGGCGGCTACCGGGGCGTGGCGTTCGCGGTCGCGATCGTCTTCGGGGTCCGGGTGCTCGCCACCGTGCTGTTCGGGGCCGTCCTCCTCGGTCCGCTGACATCCCTCACCTCGCCGGACGGACCGCTGGACCGCCGCTGGACCATGGTCGGCGCCGACGGTGTGCGGGCCGCCCTGCTGATCGTCGCGCCCCTGTGGATCGACTGGACGCCCGACGACGCCCTGGCGCTGCTGCTGGTCACCGTCTTCGTGACCGGTGTCGCCGAGCGGTTCTGGACGGTCGCCCGCGAGGGCGCCGCCCCCGCGCTGCTGCCCGCCCCGCCCCTGGAGGGCGCGACGGTACGGCCGCTGCCCGACCACATGGACGCCCTGCGCCGGCTGTCCCTGCGGACCGGCTTCCTCGCGATCCCGCTGGCGGCCGTCACCCTGGTCGCCGCCGCGCTGTTCAACAACCTCCTGGGCGCCGGCGTCGACTGGTTCGGCCAGCACCAGGCGGCCCTCGCCTCGTACGTCGCGGGCGGACTGTTCGCCGGCTCCCTGTCCGTCGTGGTCTTCCTGGAACTGCCCGGCACCCGCACCCCCCGCGCGCGGTCGCCGCTCGAGGGGCTGCGCCGCCCGCGGACGGCCACCGGTGCCGAGGCCGGCCGCACCGGCGCCATCTTGGTGCTGGTCCTGGCCTGCGCGGCCGTGGCCGGGGCGATCGCCGCCGCCGTCGCGGTGGCGGTGCTGCACGCCACGGACCTGGGCGGCGGCCCGGTGCTGTACGGCCTGCTCGTGCTCGCGCTGACCGGCGGCGTCGCCGTCGGCGTCCGTACGGCGCCGAAGGTGCTGGTGACGCTGTCGCGGCGCCGGCTGCTCGCGCTGGCGATCGCCTTCACCGGCGCGGCCCTGCTCGCGGCCGGGCTGGTCCCGGACGTGACCACCGTGCTGCTGCTCACGGCCCTGGCGGGCGTCGGCGCGGGCGTCGCCGCCAACACCGGGCACGCGCTGCTCGACCAGGAGACCGAGGACCAGCGCCGCGCGCGCGTGACGGAGCACCTGCACGCGGTCGTACGGGTGCTGGTGGCGCTCGGCGCCCTGATCGCCCCGCTGGTGGCGGCGCTGATCGGGCCGCACCGGCTGGAGAACGGCAAGTTCGTCTTCGCCCACGGCGGAGCCGCCTTCACGCTCATGCTGGTCGGCGCGCTGCTGCTGCCGGTGGCCGCGCTGGTGCTCGCCAAGGTCGACGACCGCTCCGGCGTCCCCCTGCGCAACGACCTGCGGGACGCGCTGCTCGGCGGCGACGACCCGGTGCAGGCACCCGCGGCGAACGGTTTCTTCATCGCCCTGGAGGGCGGCGACGGCGCCGGCAAGTCCACCCAGGCCGAGGCCCTCGCCGAGTGGATCAGGGCCAAGGGCCACGAGGTCGTCCTCACGCGCGAGCCGGGCGCCACGCCCGTGGGCAAGCGGCTGCGGTCGATCCTCCTCGACGTCTCCAGCGCCGGCCTGTCGCACCGGGCGGAGGCCCTGCTGTACGCGGCGGACCGCGCCGAGCACGTCGACACCGTCGTCCGGCCCGCCCTGGAGCGCGGCGCGGTCGTCATCACCGACCGGTACATCGACTCGTCCGTGGCCTACCAGGGCGCCGGCCGTGACCTGTCCCCGACCGAGATCGCGAGGATCTCGCGCTGGGCGACGGACGGCCTCGTGCCGCATCTGACGATCCTGCTGGACGTCTCCCCGGAGACCGCCCGCGAGCGCTTCACGGAGGCGCCGGACCGCCTGGAGTCGGAGCCGGCCGAGTTCCACGCGCGCGTGCGTTCCGGCTTCCTCACGCTGGCCGCCGCCGACCCGGGCCGCTACCTGGTCGTCGACGCAGGCCAGGAGCCCGAGGCCGTGACCACCGTCGTACGCCACCGGCTCGACCGGATGCTGCCGCTGTCCGAGGCCGAGATCGAGGCGCAGGAGGAGGCGCGGCGCAAGGCCGAGGAGGAGGCCCGCCGCAAGGCCGAGGAGGAGGCCGCCCGCAAGGCCGAGGAGGAGCGCCTGGAGCGGGAGCGCCAGGAGCAGCTCGCCAAGCTGCGCGCCGAGGAGGAGGAGCGCAAGCGGCGCGAGCTGGAGGAGGCGCAGCGGCGCGAGGCCGAGCGGCAGGCCGAGGAGGCCCGGCAGCGCGCCGAGGAGGCACGCCGGCGTGCCGAGGAGGAGCGGGTGCGGCTCCTCGCGGAGGAGAAGGCCCGCGCCGAGGAGGAGGCCCGCCGCAAGGCGGAGGAGGAGCGGCGCCGCAAGCAGGCCGAGGAGGAGGCCCGGCTGCGCGCCGAGGCCGAGGCACAGCGCCTGGAGAAGCAGCGCAAGGCCGAGGAGGCGCTGCTGCGGGCCGAGGAGGCGCGACGCGCGGCCGAGCAGGCCGCCGCCGCGGCCCAGGCCCGGCTCCGGCCCACTCCGCCCGCGGCGGCCGTGGTCGCCCCGGACGCGCCGACCGAGCCCACGCCGGTGGTCACCCCCACGAACGCCTCGGGCGGACCGGTCGAGGACACCGCCGTGCTGCCCCCGGTGCGGATGGACAAGGATCCGGTCGAGAGCGCGGCCGGCACGACGCCGTCGATCACCGGGAAGTCCGCGGCGCGGGTGTCGGACGCCGAGGTGACGACCGAGCTGCCGCAGCCGCCGGCACCGGCCGGGGCCGCCGACGAGACGGCCGTGCTGCCGCCGGTGCGCGGCGGGCGCACCGAGGACGAGACGGCCGTGCTGCCCGCGGTCTCCGCGGAGCAGCCCGGCGACCGGGTGCCGCCGGGGTACTTCCGTGACGAGCGCGCGGCGCGGCCGGACGGGACCGAGGACAGCACGCGGGAGCTGCCGCAGGTCGACGAGACGGGCGCGCCCCGCCGGCGGCCGCGCTCGGACTGGGCCGAGGAGACGCCGCTGGACGACCTGCCGTCGCTGGCGGACGAGCTGCTGGGCCCGCACCAGGACGACGACGACTCCGACGAGGGCCGCGGGCGGGGCCGGGGCCGGCGCCGCTGACGTCCGTGTCGCGGGCGGGCCCGGCGGGCCCGGCCCTCCTGCCGTGAGCGGCCCGGCCCTCACGTCCGTGGGCGCCGGGCCGCGTTGTCGGTGGCTGCCCGCACAATGGAGGCGGCAGGGCGCAGGATGGCCCGCGGCACGGCTCGGCCGGCGCCGCGGGACGTGTACGTGACGGAAGGGCGGCGTGGGCCATGACCGTGTGGGACGACCTCGTCGGGCAGGAGAAGGTGAGCGAGCAGCTCGCCGCCGCCGCCCGGGACGCCGACGCGCTCGTCACCGCGGCCTCGGCCGGCACCGCGCCGCCCGAGACGTCGAGCATGACCCACGCCTGGCTGTTCACGGGGCCGCCCGGCGCCGGCCGGATCCGGACGGCCCGGGCGTTCGCCGCCGCGCTCCAGTGCGTGAGCCCGGACCGGCCGCTCGGCGGGGTCCCCGGCTGCGGCTTCTGCGACGGCTGCCACACGGTCCTCGTCGGCACGCACGCCGACGTCTCCACGGTCGCCGCCGTGGGCGCGGAGATCCTCGTCAAGGACATGCGGGACACCGTCCGCAAGTCCTACACCGCCCCGGCGACCGGCCGCTGGCAGGTCATCCTCGTCGAGGACGCCGAGCGGCTGAACGAGAAGTCGGCCAACGCCGTCCTCAAGGCCGTCGAGGAACCGGCCCCGCGCACCGTCTGGCTCCTGTGCGCGCCGTCCCTCGAGGACGTCCTGCCGACGATCCGCTCCCGCTGCCGGCACCTGAACCTGCGCACCCCCTCCGTGGACGCGGTCGCCGACATGCTCGTACGGCGCGAGGGCGTCGAGCCGGCCGTCGCCGCGGCCGCCGCCCGCGCCACCCAGGGACACGTCGACCGGGCCCGCCGCCTCGCCACCGACCCGGCGGCCCGTGAGCGCCGCGCCGCCGTGCTGAAGCTGCCGCTGCGCGTCCAGGACGTCGGCGGCTGCCTCAAGGCCGCGCAGGAACTCGTCGACGCCGCCGCCGAGGACGCCAAGCAGCTCGCCGAGGAGCGGGACGGCAAGGAGACCGACGAGCTGAAGGCGGCGATGGGCGCCGTGCAGGGCGGCCGGATGCCGCGCGGCACGGCGGGCGTGATGAAGGACCTGGAGGAGATGCAGAAGCGGCGGCGCACGAGGACGCAGCGCGACAGCCTGGACGTCGCGCTCTCCGACCTCACCGCCTTCTACCGTGACGTCCTCGCCCTCCAGCTCGGCTCCCGCATCGCCCTCTCCAACGCGGACGCCGAGGACACCCTCGAGCGGCTGGCCCGCGCCGGCACCCCCGAATCCACCCTGCGCCGCATCGAGGCGATCGCCGCCTGCGGAGTGGCCCTCGACCGGAACGTGCCGCCGCTGCTGGCGGTCGAGGCGATGACGATGGCGCTGAGAGCGGGCTGAGCACGGGGGCGGACCGAGGGCGGCCGGGCTTGGGGCAGCCTGGGGGACGGCCGGGCTTGGGGCGGCCGGGCTCGAGGGCCTGAGGACGGGCTGGGGGCGGCGCGGGACGACCTGCGCCGGACGGGGGGACGACCGGCGGGCGCCCGAGAGCCGGTCCGGGACCGGTGGGCGCGAGCGGATGGACGGGGTCACTCGTCCGTGGCAGTTGGCGTACGCACGGCGTTCACGCCGTCGCACACGGTTACGCTCGCTGGATGCACACCAGGCGCTCCCCCCACCGCTTCCGCACCGGCGTCGCGCTCCTCTCCTTCGCCGCCCTGCTCGTGTCGGCCTGCTCCTCCGGGAGCTCGACGAGTTCCGCCAGCCCGGCGGCCGCCCGTGCGGCCCTGGCCGCGCTTCCGCAGGCCACGCCCTCCGCGCTGGCGTCGTACTACGGGCAGAAGCTGAGCTGGCGGGACTGCGGAGTGCCCGGCTTCCAGTGCGCCACGATGAGGGCGCCGCTCGACTACGCCCGGCCCGGCGGGGGCGACGTCCGGCTCGCCGTCGCCCGCAAGAAGGCGACCGGCCCGGGCGAGCGGCTCGGCTCGCTGCTGGTGAACCCGGGCGGACCGGGCGGCTCGGCCGTCGGCTACCTCCAGCAGTACGCCGGCGTCGGCTACCCGGCCCAGGTCCGCGCCCGCTACGACATGGTCGCCGTCGACCCCCGTGGCGTGGCCCGCAGCGAGCCCGTGGAATGCCTCGACGGGCGCCAGATGGACGCCTACACGCAGACCGACGTCACGCCGGACGACCAGCGGGAGACCGACGAACTCGTCGGTTCCTACAAGAAGTTCGCGGAGGGCTGCGGCGCCCGGTCGGCCAGGGTGCTGCGGCACGTCTCCACCGTCGAGGCGGCCCGCGACATGGACATCCTGCGCGCGGCCCTCGGGGACCGCAGACTGACGTACGTGGGGGCGTCGTACGGGACGTTCCTCGGGGCGACCTACGCGGGGCTGTTCCCGGAACGGGTGGGGCGGCTCGTGCTGGACGGCGCGATGGACCCGTCGCTGCCCGCCCGGCGGATGAACCTGGACCAGACGGCGGGGTTCGAGACGGCGTTCCGGTCGTTCGCGAAGGACTGCGCCGGGCGGCCGGACTGCCCGCTCGGCACCGAGGCCGGGAAGGTCGGCAAGAACCTCAAGGCGTTCTTCGAGCGGCTCGACGCCCGCCCGCTGCCCACCGGCGACGCGGACGGCCGCAGGCTCACCGAGTCCCTCGCCACCACCGGCGTGATCGCCGCGATGTACGACGAGAGCGCCTGGGAGCAGCTGCGCGAGGCACTGACCTCGGCGATGCGCGAGAACGACGGCGCCGGTCTGCTCGTCCTCTCCGACAGCTACTACGAGCGCGACGCCGAGGGCGGCTACGCCAACCTGATGTTCGCCAACTCGGCCGTGAACTGCCTCGACCTGCCGGCCGCGTTCGACGGCCCCGACGAGGTGCGCAAGGCGCTGCCCGCCTTCGAGAAGGCGTCCCCCGTCTTCGGCGAGGGCCTCGCCTGGGCCTCTCTGAACTGCGCCTACTGGCCGGTCGCGCCGACCGGGGAACCGCACCGCATCACGGCGGAGGGCGCGGCCCCCATCGTCGTCGTCGGCACCACCCGCGACCCGGCGACCCCCTACGGCTGGGCCCGGTCCCTGGCCCGCCAGCTCGCCTCGGCCCGCCTGCTCACCTACCGCGGCGACGGCCACACCGCCTACGGCCGCGGCAGCACCTGCATCGACTCCGCGATCAACGACTACCTCGTCCGCGGCACCCCTCCGGCGGACGGAAAGCGCTGCTCGTAGCCCCGCGGACGTCCTGAGGTCACCCCGGGGCGGCCGCCTCCCGGGGTGGTTCGGAGCACTCTCGGAAACTGTGTAGACTTACCGACGTTGCTGATCGCACCATAGGTGCGCACAGCGCGCCGCCTTAGCTCAGATGGCCAGAGCAACGCACTCGTAATGCGTAGGTCTCGGGTTCGAATCCCGAAGGCGGCTCTGTGAAAGCCCCAGGACTCACTCGCCGTGACCTGGGGCTTTCGCTTTGACCGGATGTGGCGGCTCCGCTGCGATCGCCTCCCGGAGCGCCCGAGGGCCGCTCGCCTCCGCGGAACGGACCTCACCTGGGGGAGAAGGGCGGGCCGCGGAAGGCGAGGGCTTCGACGAAGGTCGACGCTTCGGGCGTCGGGGCAGGACGAGGAGGCCCCGCTCGCCCGGCCGGGCCGAACCCCGTGAGGGGCGCGCCCGGTGGTGGTGCCACGCAGGCGCGCCGTCGCCGGCGGGGAAGGGGCGGGAGTCCGGGACGGGGCGCGCCGTGTGTGGTCAGCGGGTCACGGTGAACGCCGACGTGCGCGGGGTGAACGTCGTGTCCCCGTCCTTCGCGGTCGCCAGGGTCGAGACGTGCCAGGTGCCCGGCGCCAGTTCGGCCGCCTCCGCCTGCGTGACCTTCAGGGTGTAGGTGCAGCGGGAGGTGTCGGCCGAGGTGCTCCGGCAGGTCGCGCTCTCGACGGACCTCATCTCCGCCTCGGTCGGGTCCAGGTCGGAACTCGCGGGCCAGGCCAGGACCCTCAGGCCCCGGACGCCGGAGTCGTCGCTCACGTCCGCGGTGAAGGTGAGCGAGCCGGCCCGCGTGCCGGTCGGAGGGACGTAGCGGGTCGAGGCGTTCTCGACGGCCGGCTTCCCGGCCGTCTGCGTGGAGGCCACGGCGAGACCGGCGGCGGTTCCGCCGAGGACGACGACACCGATGACCGACGACACGATGATGCGCTTGGACATGGAAATCCCCCTGGGATCGGTCGTGCAGGAGAGGTGGACACGGCGGGAGAGGTGCTCGAGCGGGTCGTCCGCAGAGCGCCTTCCCGATGTGATCGAGCCTATGAGCGGGCCGACGCGCGGTCCTCGGGCAGCAGGATGATCGCCCGGTCGAACCGGAGGCAGAGGGCTGCTCCGCGCCGCCGCCCTTTCTGCATCCCAGGGTGGAGAGCCGCATCCGCCTGCGGCTTGAGGACGCCGTGCGGCCGCGGCCATAGCCTTGCCGCGTCATGAAGCGAACCGACGACCGGCTGGTTCCGGTCCTGCTGATCTGCGTCCAGGCCGTGGTGTGGCCCGGGGCGGAGCTGGTGCGCGGGGACGTACCGCCCGCGTCCGCACTCCTCGTGTCCGTGCTGGTCGCCGGGCCGGTGACGGCCGCCCTCGCGCTCCGTCGCGCGCGCCCCGTCGTCGCCCTCCTGTTCGTCTCCGCCGCCTGCGCGCTGGGCGCCGGGCCGTTGCCCGCCGGCGCGATGGCGGTCCTCGGGACCGCCGGCGTCGCGCTGGCCCTGTACACGGTGGCGACCGAGCGCGACACCTTCACCGCCGTCCTGTGCGTGGTCGCCCTCGCCTCCTGGCAGTTGCTCCAGAACATCAGCCTGCACGGACTCAGCGAACGCGACGGGCTCGACCTCGTCCTGACCGCCCTGCTGTACGCCACCGCCTGCGGCACCGGCCTGCTGGTGCGGCGCGCCCGTCGCGTACGGCGGACGGGCGAGCGGATGCTCCGGCGTGCCGAGGCCGAGCGCCACCGGCTGCCCGCGGTCGAACGTCGCCGCATGGAGAGGGAGTTGCACGATGTCAGCGCCCATCACCTGACCGCCGTGGTGGTCACGGCGGGCGCGGCGCTCGGGCTGCGCGAACGACGGCCCGAACTGGCGCGGGAGGCACTGGAGTTCGCGGCCGAGACCGGGCGCGAGGTGACCCGCGCGCTCGGCGCGGTGCGGGCCCCGGCCCCCTCGCGGGAGGAACTGCCGTCCCCGCAGGAGCGGTTGCGTGACCTCGTCGTCGGGTTCCGCCGGCTGGACCAGCGCGTGGAGTACGAGATCGGTCCGCTGCCGGACGGCGTCGTCGCGGACGCGGCGTACGGCATCGTGCGCGAGGCGCTGACCAACGTCGCCCGGCACGCCCCCGGTGCCGCCACGACGGTGCGCTGCCGGTACGGCGACACCCGCACCGACGTCGTGGTCGCGAGCGCGGCACCGCCGGCCGGCGCGGCGGGGCACGGCGCGGACCTCGGCTCGGGGCGCGGCCAGGGTTTCCTGCGGTCCCGGGCGCGGGAGGCGGGCGGCACGCTGACCAGCGGCCCGACGGCGGACGGCGGCTGGGAGGTGCGCGCGGTCCTGCCCGGCCGTACCGCCGCGCCGATGGAGGCGTCCGTGCCGCGGGGATACCGTCTCGCGCAGGTGACGGCCGCGGTCGGGCTGTGTCTGCAGCCGCTGCTGCCGGTGCTGGTCGTCCGGTCGGAGAGCACGTCGAGCGGGTCTCAGGTGTCGGCGGGGGTGCTCTTCGCGCTGCTGGCCGCGGCGCAGGCCGTCGCGCTGCTGTGGCTGCGGCGGGCGCCCCGCGCCGCCCTGGGCGTGCTGCTCGGCCTGGCCGTGCCGTGGCCGGTGGCGATGGCCGTGGGCGGGTACACGGGCCCCGTCGTCGTGCCGCCCGCGCTGAGCATGGTCGCCACCTGCGTGGCGCTCGCCGCCGACGCGGCCCGCCGTGCCGCCGGGCCGTCCCCCGGCGGGCCCGGACCGCGCCCCGGATCCTTCTCCTCGGCTGCCGGCCTCCTGGCCGTCGTCCCCCTGGCCGCCGTCGCCGTGCACGCCGTCGCGGCGAGCGCGGCCGTCCTGCACCGCGGCACGGACCTGCCCGGCTGGGTGGTCGCCGGGGCGGCGACGGCCGGGGCGGCCCTGACGGCCGGTGCGGCCCGGTGGGGCGGAGCCGTGCGCGGGCGGCGGTACCGGGCCGACCGCGGTGTGCGGGAGGAACGTCTCGCCGCCTGGACCGAGGAGGCCGTACGGGAGGCCTGGGCCGAGCGGCGCCGGATCGCCGCGGGGCTGGAGAGCACGGTGCTGGCGCGCGCCGCCGACATGGTCGCGGAGGCGGAGGCGGGCCGGCTCGACGCCACCGCAGGCCGTGCCCGCGAGGCGCTGGCCGCGATGCGCGCACTGCTCGACACGGTCCGGGAGGGGGAGCCGGACCCGGCCGGGCCCGAACTGCGGCCGCAGCCCACCCTCCAGGCCCTCGACCTGCTCGCCCGGCAGTGCCGGGCCACCGGCCGCGAGGTGGAGATACGGCTCACCGACCGCGTGCCGCGGCGGCTGCCCACGGCCGTGGACCTGGCCGCGTACCACGCCGCCGAGACGATGCTCGCGGCCGGCGGGGAGGAGCCCGCCGTGCTCGAACTCGACGCCGACGACCACCTGCTGACCCTCACGGCCACCGGGCTGCCCGGCGCCGGCCTGACCGCCGTACGGGAGCGGCTGGCGGAGCGGGTCACGGCGCTGGGCGGCACCCTGACCGCGGAACGACGGGGCCCCTGGTGCCTCCGGTTGCCGCTCGCGGGCGCGCCGGTCCGCGAGCGGGGCGACGAGGAGGGGGCGGGGGAGCGATGAGCCTCAGGGTGCTGGTCGTCGACGACCAGGACGTCGTACGGGCGGGGTTCGCCGCCGTCATCGACGCCGAGGCGGACATGACGGTCGTCGGCGAGGCCGGTGACGGCGCGACGGCGGTGCGGCTCGCCGGGGAGCTGGCGCCCGACGTGGTCGTCATGGACTCGCGGATGCGGGACCCGGACGGCATCGCCGCCACCCGGCTCATCACCGGCCGGGCGAACGCACCCCGGGTCCTGGTACTGACCGGCTTCGACCTCGACGTCCACGTCTTCGACGCGTTGCGCGCCGGCGCCTCCGGCTTCCTCCTCAAGGACGTGTCCCCGGCCGGACTCCTGCACGGCATCCGGGTGGTGGCCGCCGGTGAGGGGGTGCTCGCCCCGTCCGCGACCCGCCGGCTCATCGGCCACTACGCCTCCGGAGCGGGCACCGGGCCCCGGTCCCGGAGCGGCCCCCGCGAGCCGGCCGGCCGCGAGCGGCACCTCCTCACCCTGATCGCCTCCGGGCTCGACGACGCGGAGATCGCCCGGCACCTCGGGCTCACCGTCGGCACCGTGAGGTCCCGCATCGACGCGCTCCTCGGCGGACTCGGGCTGCGCGACCGCGTGCAGGCGACGATCCTCGCCTACGACCTCGGCCTCGCCCGCCCGAACCCGCCCGCCTTCCCCGCCTGACCGGCGGTGAGGGGGAGCGGGAGGGCGTGAGCCGGGGTGAGGGGAGCGGGGCGCGGTGAGAGGGCTCGGGAGGTCGGGCGGGCCGGGCTCCCTCAGCCCGGCACCCGCACCGGTGCTTCCGCCAGGCAGGCCTGGACGTCCTCCGCCGCCTGCCCGTAGTGGCGCGCATAGTCGGCGCGCGAGACGTACCCGAGGTGCGGGGTCGCCAGCAGTCGCGGTGCCGTGCGCAGCGGGTGGTTGCCGGGCGGGGTCGAGGAGCTTTCGGTGCCGCACACGGTGACGCCGTCGGCGCGTGCGGCGGCGTGGTCGATCACCGGGTGGCGCGTGCCGGACGCGACGGGGAGCCGCAGCCGCGGCAGTCGGTTCAGCAGCGAGGCCGGGAAGGCGACGCGTTCGCGCAGGGTGATCACGCGATCGAAGCCGGTGATCACGGAGGCCAGTTCGTCCTCGGTGCCGAAACGCTCCGGGAACGGGACGACCTCCACCCGGTCGCCCAGCGGGGATCAGCCGGCGACGGCGGTCGCCGCGTTCTGGAAGTCGTCCGGCACGGCGCAGCGGAAGGGCATGGCGGTCTCCTCCGGGCGGGGACACGGGCGGGGCGTCGCCGGTGATCATCTCCGTCGGCCGGGGGAGGAGGGAGGGAGAGCGCGGTGCGGATCCCGGTCGCTCACCTCCGCCGACCGGGATCCCCACACGCGTCCGGAACCGGCCACGGCGGCGACACTCCCCCGAGAAACGCGTAGCACGCGCGCGCCGTCGGGCCGGATTCGATGTGATGATCACATCAGACTCCACCAACGAATCGCTAACATGTGGCCCACGGTTCTCCGTGGCGGCGGGGCCGTCGTCGCAGGTCGGCGGCGTGAGGTCCGCCGGGCGAGCGCGGAGGGCGGCCGGAACGACAGTGGGCTCCCGCGGGAACCGGCAGGGACAGGGTGGCGGAAACGTCACCCTGCCGGGGCGGTGATCGGCAAGGACGGCGGGGTCCCGCCGAGGAACGCGTCCGGGGCGGGCGCGCGGAAGGGCGAGGGTCGGCGTGATGCGGCAGTACGGGCTGCGGTTCGGACTGCTCGGCCCACCGGTCCTGTACGACAGCGGCCCGGGGCGGTACGACCCCTCCGCGGACCCGGGCCGCACCGTCCCGGGCCTGCACGCCACCGCCGCTCCCGTCCCCCTCGGCGTTCACGGCGTTCACGGGGTCCGTGGCATCCGCAGCCCCAAGACGCGCGCGCTGCTGGCCGCACTGCTCCTCGACGCCGGCCGGACCGTCCCGGCCGAGTCGCTCAAGGAGGTGCTGTGGGGCGGCGCGCAGCCCGCCTCCGCGCAGGCCTCGCTGCACAACCACGTCACGCGGCTGCGGCGCATGCTCGACGACCCGGCGCGGCTGCGGACGGTGCCGCCCGGCTACCAACTGCGGATCGGGCACGGCGAACTCGACGTCCACGTCTTCGAAAGCCATCTCGCCACCGCCCGCGGCGCGCATGCCGTCCACGACTGGGAGCGCGTGATCGACGCGTGCGCGGCGGCGCTCGCCCTGTGGCGGGGCACCCCCCTCGGCGGACTCCCCGCCGAACCGGGCGGCTACGCCTTCACCCGGCGCCTGAAGGAGGCGCGTCTGCTGCTCCTGGAATGGCGCTACGACGCCGAACTCGGACTCGGCGAAACGCGAACCGCACCCGCGTCCGGTGCCGTACCCGCATCCGTGTCCGGCCCCGCGTCCGGTGCCGCAACCGCGCCCGCACCCGCGTCCGGACCCGGCCCCCTACCCGGCCCTGGGGTCAGACCCCACCCTGAGGCCGGACCCGACCGCCTCGTCCCGGAGTTGACCGCACTGGCCGCGGAGCACCCGCTGCGCGAGGCCTACCACCGTCAGCTGATGCTCGCCCTGCACCGGAGCGGCCGCCGGGCGGAGGCCCTCGCCGTCCACCGTGACCTGCGTACCCGCCTCCTGGAGGAACTCGGCGTCGAACCGGGACAGGCGGTACGCGACGCCCACATGGAGATCCTGCGCGGCCGGGGAGCGGCCCCCCGGACCCCGACCCGAGCCCCGGCCCCGACCCCCGCCTCGGTCCCGGACCCGACCCCCGCTCCAGCCTCACCCCCACCCCTGTCCCCACCTCTCACCCCACCTCTCACCCCAGCACCCGCCCCAGCACCCGCCCCTGCCCCCGCCCACCGGCCCGCCCAACTCCCTCCACCGCCACCACACTTCACCGGCCGTACCGCCACCCTCGGCTCGCTGTACCGCACCCTCACCACGGAGCCGCCGGCCGGTGCGGGACCCCTCGCCGTCCTCAGCGGCATGGCCGGCGTGGGCAAGAGCGCCCTCGCCCTGCATGTGGCCCACACCCTGAAAGAACGTTTCACCGATGGTCAGCTCTACATCAACCTGCACGGCGCCACCCCGGGCATGACCCCCCTCACCGCGGGCCAGGCCCTCGCCGCGCTCCTCCGCGACCTCGGCACCGACCCGCGGCACATTCCCGAACACCCGGACGCGGCCGCCGCGTCGCTCCGTACCCTGCTCGCTCCGACCCGCACGCTCCTGGTGCTGGACGACGCCGCGCACGCCGCGCAGGTGCGCCCGCTGCTGCCGGCCGGCCCGGGCTGTGCGGTGATCGTCACCAGCCGTTCGCTGCTGACGGCCCTCGACGGCGCCCACCGCTTCCCCCTCGCGCCCCTGTCGGACGAGGACAGCGCGGCCCTGCTGCGTGCCGCGTCGGGGCGCGACGGACTCGGACCCGGCCATCCCCTCGTCGGCCTCACCGGCCGCCTGCCGCTCGCCCTGCGCGTCGTCGCCGCCCGCCTCGCCGCCCGCCGGGCCCTCACCCCGGACGCCTTGGCGGGCCAACTGGCCTCCACCGGGGGCCGCCTGCACCACCTGGAGTACGACGACCTCAGCGTGCGCCGGTCCCTCGCGGTCGCGCACGACGCGCTCGCCGCCTCCGACCGCGAGGCCGACCGCGACGCCGCCCTCGCGCTCCGCCGGGTCGGCGCCCTCGACCTGCCCGCGTACGGCGTGCCGTTGCTGGCCCGTCTCACCGGCACCGACGAGCGTCGCGCCGAGGCCGCCCTGGACCGCCTCGTCGACGTGGCCCTCCTGGAGGAGACGGCGTACGGCCGCTACGCCCCCCACGATCTCGTACGGGACTTCGCGCGCGAGCTGGCGGAGAGCGAGGACGACGACAGCTCCGGCACCGGCGGGGTCGGCCACGACGGCGCCGGTGCCCCCGGGGCCGGCGAGGACAGCGCCACCGCCCGGAGAAGCACCGCCCCCAGGGCTACGTCGTGGGGGAGCTGCGGCAACTGTTCGCCGGGGCGGAGTGATCACTTGGCGTCGGCGTAGCACTCCACGACCGCCGTGGTGAAGGGGAACCGCACCGGTGTCGGCCCGAACGTCAGCCGCCCGGCCAGCTCCGACGCCTCCCGGATCGCTGCGACGACCGCCTCGGCCTCCTCCTCGGGACAGTGCACGATGACCTCGTCGTGCTGGAAGAAGACCAGCTCGGCCGCCATGGACGCGCAGGCCTGCCGCAGCGCGGCGAGCAGCAGCAGGGCCCAGTCGGCCGCACTGCCCTGGACGACGAAGTTGCGGGCGAAGCGGCCCCGCGCGCGGGCGTCGCCGGAGGCGTACCCGGGCACCCACTGCCGGGTCTCGGACGGGTTCTCGTCCCCGGTCGGGATGCCCGCCTCCTCCGCCGCGTCCTCCCCGGCGCCGGCCGCGGGCGGACAGGTCCGCCCCAGCCAGGTCCGCACCAGCCGGCCCTCCTCGCCGGCCCGCGCCGCGTCGTCGACGTACGCCACCGCGCGCGGGAAGCGGCGGCGCAGCGCGGCGAGGTTCTTGAGTCCGTCGCCGGAGGTCTGGCCGTAGACCGCGCCGAGCACCGCGAGCTTGGCCTGGGCGCGGTCGCCGGAGAACGCGCGCTCGGAGACGGCCTGGTAGAGGTCGCTCTCCCGGCCGGCCACCTCCATCAGCCCCGGATCGCGGGAGACCGCCGCCAGGACGCGGGGCTCCATCTGGTCGGCGTCGGCGACGACGAGCCGCCAGCCGGGGTCGGCGACCACGGCCCGCCGGATCACCTTGGGGATCTGCAGACCGCCCCCGCCGTTGGTCACCCAGCGGCCGGTGACGGTGCCCCCGGCCAGGAACTCGGGCCGGAAGCGGCCGTCGCGCACCCAGTCGTGGAGCCAGGACCAGCCGTGCGCGACCCAGATGCGGTACAGCTTCTTGTACTCGACCAGCGGCTTCACGGCCGGGTGGTCGAGGGACTCGATCTCCCAGCGGCGGGTGGACCTGACCCTGATGCCGGCCTGCCCGAACGCCTTGACCACGTCGGCCGGCAGGTCCGGCCGCACCCGGCGCCCGAAGGCCGCCGACACCTCGTCCGCGAGTTCCGCGAGGCGCCGGGGCTCACCCCCGCCCGGGTACCGCTCGCCGAGCAGGCCGTGCAGCACCTCGCGGTGGACGTCGGCGCTCCAGGGCAGGCCGGCGCGGTTCATCTCCGCGGCCACCAGCATCCCGGCCGACTCGGCCGCCGTCAGCAGCCGCATCCGCTCCGGGTGCTCCGCCCGGTCGTGCCGCCGCTGCTGCTCGGCGTAGACCGCGAGGAGGTCGGCGAGGGGGAGGGTGGTGGCCTGCGGTTCGAAGAGCGGTGACTGCGCGCCGGGTTCGGCGGCGCGCTGCGGGGGGTCCGGCGGGACGGGGCCGCCGCGCAGCCGGGCCAGGGCGGCGGCGGCCGAGCGGGGCTCGCCGTGCCGCCCCTCGTGGCCGAGGAGGAGGGTCTCGGCGTCCTCGACGTCGTAGCACCGCTCGACCCGCACCCCCGCGGCGAGCAGACGCGGATACACCTCCGCCGTGGAGCGCCACACCCACCGGCTCACGTCCGGCCGGGCCCGGACCGCCGCCGCCAGGTCCGGTTCCCGGACGACGGGGCCCGCGGGCAGCCCGTCCGGACCGAGGGCGGTCAGCTCCGCGCCGCCACCCTCGGCCGGGGCGAGTGCCCAGCGTTCGGCCATGCCGCGAGTGTCGCAGGCAGGTCTGACAACGGCCCGGGCGCGAAGCCGGGCACACCGGCCGGGACGCACCGGGAGCGGGCGCACCGGGACCGGGCGCACCGGCCGGTGCGCCCGGCTTCGGGCTCCGGCGTGTCCTCAGGCCTCCCGCGCGTCTTCCGGCCCCTGCGCGTCCCCCCGCTCCCGCGGGTCCCGGAGCCGGGCCAGTGTCTCCTCGACGTACCGCTCGACGCCCGCCTTGCCGACGCCGAGCCCGCCGAGGACGCCCTCGCCGTTCTCGAACTCCAGCAGGGCCAGCAGGATGTGCTCGGTGCCGATGTGGTGGTGACCGAGACGCAGGGCCTCGCGGAAGGTGAGCTCGAGGACCTTCTTGGCGTCCGAGCCGTAGGGGACGAGTTCGGGCACTTCGTCGGCGGCGGGCGGCAGCGCGGCGGTCGCCGCCTCGTGCACGGCCTCCGGGGTGACGCCCTGCGCGGCCAGCGCCTTCACCGCGAGACCCTCCGGCTCGGCGAGCAGGCCGAGGACCAGGTGGGCCGGCAGGCCCTCCGGGTTGCCGGCCGTCCTGGAGGCGCTGTGGGCGGCCATGACGGCGTTCCGCGCGCGCGGGGTGTACCGGCTGAAGCCCTGGCTGGGGTCGAGGTCTGCCGACTCCTTCGGCACGAACCGCTTCTGCGCGGCCTGCCGCGTCACGCCCATGCTCCGGCCGATGTCGGTCCAGGACGCCCCCGAGCGCCGGGCCTGGTCGACGAAGTGGCCGATCAGGTGGTCGGCCACGTCACCGAGGTGTTCGGCCGCGATGACGGCGTCCTGGAGCTGTTCGAGGGGCTCCGGGCGGACCTTCTTGATGGCGTCGATGAGGTCGTCGAGACGGATGGCGGCGGAGGGATCCTGTCGCGAGGTCATGCGTCAACCGTAAGTTGACAGCTGGCGACTGTCAACCTTTGGTTGACGATCTCGTGCCGCTGTGCGCGCATGGCACGATCCATGGGTGAGCAGCACGCCCCGTACCGTCGAACGCGCCTTCCGGGCAGCCCTCTACGACGACACCGACACCGCCCTCGACACGGGCGCGTCCCTGCTGGCCGCCGATCCCGCCGCGGACGCCGAACTCGACCGGCGCGGCCAGGAGTTCCTGGCCGCCGCCTGGCACCGCGGCTGGCAGCCCGCGGACCTCGTACGGCTCGTGCGCCGCGACCTGGAGGACACGCACGTACGCCTGCTCGCGGCGCTGGTCCGCGCGCAGGCGCCGCACGACCGGGCGCGCGGCCGGCGCTGGTCGGCCCAGCTGGAGGAACTGCCCACGGGCCCCGCGCCCCGCGGCGCCGACCGCTTCTCCCGCGCGACGGCGGTCCTGGAGCTGTACCGGCTGCTGCTGCGGCTGCCCACCCTCGAACCCCTCCGGGAGGCGAGCGGACAGCCGCGCTCCGACTCCCGCATGCTCACCCGCATCCGCGCGCTGCTCGCCAAGGCGGAGGCGACCGGGTTCCCCGAGGAGGCGGAGGCGCTGACCGCGAAGGCGCAGGAGCTGATGGCGCGGCACAGCGTCGACGAGGCACTGCTCGACGCGGCGGCTCCGGCGCCGGACGCGCCGGGCGCCCGCCGCGTCGGCGTCGAGCCGCCGTACGAGCAGGCCAAGGCGGTGCTGCTGGACGCGGTCGCCGGCGCGAACCACTGCCGGGCCGTGTGGAACGAACCCTTCTGCTTCTCCACGGTCGTCGGCTTCGAGGCCGACCTCGAGGCGGTGGAACTGCTCTACACCTCGCTCCTCGTGCAGGCCGGGACCGCCATGACGAAGGCGGAGGCGGCACAGCGGGCGGGCGGCCGCCGCCGTACGAAGACCTTCCGGCAGTCCTTCCTGGCCGCCTACGCCCACCGGGTGGGCAGCCGCCTGGCCGCCGCGGCCGAGACCCCGGTCGGTGCCGACCTCCTCCCGGTCCTGGCCTCCCGGGAGGTGGCGGTCACCGCGGCCACGGACCGCCTCTTCCCCCGCACGACCACCACCCGCCTGCGGGGCGTCACCGACGAAGCGGGCTGGACCGAGGGCGCGGACGCGGCGGACCGGGCGCAGGTCCGCTCACGGCCACATCTCCCGTGACCCGGGGCGCGTGCCCGCGCCCCGTCCGCTCCCGAGCCCCGCGACCGCCCGGCGCCGCCCTGCCGTGGGGCCCCGGACGGGATCAGTCCCCCGCCACCTGGAACGCGCTCACCGAGGCGTCCGGCTCGTCGCCGTCCTTGAGGGCGACCGCGCCGTACGACCAGTCCAGGCTCTCGGTGGCCGGGGCGTCCGCGAGGCCGCACGTGAGGGTCTTGGCGGCGAGGCTGCCCTCGCCGTCCTCGCCGCGGACGTAGGTGATCGTGAAGGAGGCGGTGGCCTGTTCGGCGAGGGGCAGCGACTGCGCCTCGGCGGCCTCGTCGTGGGGGACGGGGACGGTGGTCCCGTCGGCCTCCAGCCCGACCTTCGGGAAGCCCTCCAGAGTGCATTCCTTGCCGCCGTTGGTGACCGTCACGGTCAGGTTGCCGGTGTCACCGGCGGCGGGGGCGGCGTTCACGGCGCCGGCCGCCATGGTCAGGTCACCGGCGGCGCAGGCGGTGCCGGCGGCGGCGGAGGCGGTGCTCTTCCCGTCGCCGGAGGCGCTGTCGTCCCCGCCGCCGCAGGCGGTGAGGAGGAAGGCGGCGGCGAGGGCGGTGACGGTGATCGGAACGGCGCGCATGAAGGGTCCCTACGGTGGCGTGACGGTGCTCGGGAGGATCATCACGCATGCACGACCCCTCCCGGTGCGCCGCCCCCGCCCCGGTGACCGCTTCGCTACCCCGGACCGGCCGTCGGCAGCCCGGACGGCCACTGCCCGCCCTCCGCCTTGGTGTACGTCTCCCCGCCGGCCGCCCCGTCCCAGGTGATCTCGAGGCTCTCGCCGTCGACGGAGTCGACCGTGCCGGTCGTCCGGTCCTTCTTCCCGCTCGGGCAGGTGAGCCGGATCATCGTCATCTCCGACTCCTTGCCGGCGGTCCCGCTGCACACGGTCCCGCCGGTCGCGAAGAGGGCGGCCTGCTCACCGGTGACGATCAGGGCGACGGCCCGGCCGTCCGCGGTGGTGAGCCAGCTGCCCTCCAGCTCACCGGAGGCCGTCACCGAACCGCCCGTGCCGCCGCCGCTGCCCGTGCCGGACGTGGCACCCGGGGTGGCCGGGGACGAGCTCGCGGGGGCGCCGGACCCGCCGCCGTCGCCGCACCCGGCCAGTGCGAGCGCCCCCGCCAGCGCGCCGGCCGCGGCGGCGGCCCGCACCCTCCGGCGGGACGCCCCGCGCGCGGGGCGCGGGAGGGGCGAGGGACGCGAGAGGTTCGCCGAAGTCACTGCGGGCTCCCAAGCTGTAGCCGGACGGCCGGGTCGCCCGGAAGGACCGGTGAGAACCGGAAGGACCGGCAGCAAGCTACCAGCCGGGAAACAAGGAGGACCCGCCCCGGGAAGGGACCCCCGCGGGAACCGAGGGCCCCTCCCGGCGTTCACGGGAAGGCCCGGCGCGCACCGGCGGCCCCGGAGCCCGCCGGAGGGCCGGGCGTTCGCCGTGGAGTCCGGCGCGCACCGGCGGCCCCGGCCCCGTCCGCCTTCACCTCACCAGGAAGCCTTGCGCACTCCCGGCAGGTACCCCGCGTGAGCCTGCCCCCGCAGACCCACCCGGGAGAGCCCGAACGCCCGGTAGTACCCGCGCGGCCGCCCGTCCACCTGATCCCGGTTGCGCACGCGCGTGGCGCTCGCGTCCCGCGGCTGCCGGCGCAGTTCCCGCTGAGCGGCCAGGCGTTCCGCGTCCGTGGACGACGGCCGGCGGACGATCTCCTTCAGCTCGGCCCGCCGTTCGGCGTACCGGGCGACGACCTCCTGCCGCTTCTCGTTCTTCGCGATCTTGCTCTTCTTCGCCATCAGACCCGCACCCCCCGCGCCCGGATCCGGGCGACGGCCGCCTCGACGCCGATGGCGTCGACCGTCCGGATCCCCTTCGTGCTGAGGCGCAGCCGCACCTGACGGCCCTCGCCCGGCAGCCAGTACCGCTTGGTCTGGATGTTGGGGTCGAAGCGGCGCGAGGTGCGCCGGTGGGAGTGGGAGATGCGGTTGCCGAAGCCCGGCCGGGCGCCGGTCAGCATGCAGTGCGCGGACATGAGTGACGTACCTCTCCTCGAAGCTTGATGTTAATGGAATTCATTTTCAGTAAGGTAGCAGCATGGCACGCAACGAACTGCGCCCGGTCATCAAGCTCCGCTCCACCGCGGGGACCGGCTACACGTACGTCACCCGCAAGAACCGCCGCAACGACCCGGACCGTATGACCCTGCGCAAGTACGACCCCGTCGCCGGCCGCCACGTCGACTTCCGAGAGGAGCGCTGACCAGCCATGCGCAAGGGAATCCACCCGTCGTACGGCCCCGTGGTCTTCCGTGACCGCGCCGCGGGCCACGCCTTCCTCACCCGCTCCACGATGAGCAGCGACAAGACCGTCGAGTGGGAGGACGGCAACACCTACCCCGTCGTGGACGTCGAGATCTCGTACGTCAGCCACCCCTTCTACACCGGCACCGCCCGCGTCCTGGACACGGCCGGCCGCGTGGAGCGCTTCGAGCGCCGGTTCGGGAAGCGGGGCGGCGCGTGAGTCTGCCGGTGGTGATCGTCTGCGGGCTGCACGCCGAGGCCCGCCGGACGACGGTCGCGCGGCTGCTCGCCGACGTCCCCGGCAGCGTGGCGCTCCACCACGACCTGGCGACGGCCGCGGCCGGCACGGTCGTCCGCACGATCAGGGACGCCGAGGGCGTCCTCTCCGCGGGCGAGGCCCCGCTGGTCGACGACTGCGCCTGCTGCGCCCTGCGCGAGGACCTCGTGCCCGAGTTGCTCCGTCTCGCCGACGACCCCGCCACCCGGCTCGCGGTCGTCGAGCTGTGGGACTCCGTCGAGCCCAGGGCGATGGCCGAGGTGATCGTCGCCGGCGGCCTCACGGTCACCGGCGTGATCACCGCGGTCGACCCCGCGCTCCTGCTGCCGTACCTCGGCAACGGCGACGACCTCGCCGAGCGCGGCCTGGCCGCCGCCGCCACCGACCGGCGCACGGTCGCGGACACCTTCGCGCGGCAGCTGGAGTACGCCCCCGTCCTGGCCGTGGCCGACTCCCCGGAGGCCGACGACGAGGACCGCGAGCTGCTCGCCCAGCTCCACCCGACGGCCCGCCGGGTCCCCGTCCGGGGCGGCCACCTCGGGGACCCGGCGGGCGCCTCCGCACGTGCGGACGCACCGGAGCCGGTGGCGGAGCCGGTGCGGCAACCCGTGCCGGAGCCGGAGCCGGAGCCGGTCTCGGGGGCGGGTTCCCCGCTCGTCGCCGCCGCTCTCGCCGGCTTCGACGCCGAGGCCGCCGCCGCGGCCCAGCACCCGGCCTGCGCCCTGCTGCCCGCCGAGGCCGACGCGCACGGCGTCACCACCTTCGTCTGGCGCCGCCGCCGTCCCTTCCACCCGGAGCGGCTGTACGCGGCGCTGGAGGACCTGACCTGCGCCGCCGTCCGCAGCCGGGGCAGGTTCTGGCTCGCCGACAAGCCGGACGTGCTGCTCCACTGGGACGCCGCCGGCGGAGCCCTGTGCGTGGAGTCCGCCGGTCCCTGGCTGGCCTCCCTGCCGGATGCGGCCTGGGAGATGCTCCCGCCGGTGCGCCGCGCCGCGGCCGCCCTGGACTGGCACCCCGAGCACGGCGACCGCCGCCAGCACCTGGTGTTCACCTCGCCCGGCCTCGACCGCGACGGACTCCACGAACTGCTGGAGTCGTGCCTGCTCACCGACGCCGAGTACGCCGCCGGGCGCGACGCCTGGAAGCGGCTGCCGCCCGCCTTCGACACCCTCCTGGAGGTCTGACCCCGTGCCCCGCACGAGCCGACGCCGGCCCGCCGAGGACCGGCCCGATCCGCTGGAGCGGGCCGGAATCACCTACATCGACTACAAGGACACCGACCTGCTGCGGAGGTTCCTCTCCGACCGCGGCAGGATCCGCAGCCGCCGGGTCACCGGCGTCTCGGCCCGGCAGCAGCGCCGTCTGGCGCGGGCCGTGAGGAACGCCCGCGAGATGGCGCTCCTGCCCTACGCCACCCGCTGACTTCCCGGCGGACCCGGCCCCTGCCGTACGGCGCTTCCCGTGACTCCCCGGCGGACCTGGTCCCTGCCGTACGACGCCTCCCCCGGGCGCCGTAGGAGCCGGTCGCCGTTCGGACGACGAAAGGTGCGCCGCTCGTCCGGTCGGGACGGCGGGGCGTACCGCCCGGATGTCCGCCGGCCGACCGCCTTCGCGGGCCTGCCGGAGAGGTGGAGGACCTCGCCCCCGTGGACGACGCCCGCGTCGCCACGGGGGCGGGTCCGTTTCGCGCGGGGAGCCCGGAGGCCGGGGCCCCACGGCCTGCTCGTGGCCGGGGTGACGACGGCGCGGCGGCTCCGACGGCCCCCGTGCCGGGGCCGTCGGACGCGGCCCGCGGGCCGGCCGGCGTACCGAGCGGACGGTCGGCGTCCGCCCGGGCGGGGACGATCCGGCCGTGCGCCGCGACCCGCTCCGGATCCGGTCCGCCGAACAGTGGTCGGGACGGCGGAACATCGGGGGCACCCGACGCGTCTCTTCCTGTGCACGAGTGGTTCGATCCGTACCACCTCATACGCCCGCACCGCCGCGGACCGTCGGAAAGGGCAGGTGGCGCATGGGGAACGGGCTTCGGGGCAGACGCGGGAACAGGCCCCTGGACTGTCCGGGCTCGGTAAAGCAGGCGTCACAGCTGTAACCGCGTGGGCACCGCCCGTGCACGTGCATCTGCTCATGCAGGCGCACGTGAACGGAGCTATGATCCGGAACAGTTGACCATGGCATCCATGGCCACACCAGCCAGTGCACCATCAGGGAGCGACCTGTGGACCACGACGTTGACGGGGGGCACGACGTGTACAACGGCATGGCGGCCACACAGTTGTCCGGGGTTGCCTGGCAGAAGAGCCGGCACAGCAACAGCCAGGGATCCTGCGTCGAGTTCGCGCGACTGCCGGGTGGGGACGTGGCCGTGCGCAACTCGCGCTTCCCGGACGGTCCCGCGCTCGTCTACACGCGGGCCGAGATCGAGGCGATGCTCCTCGGCATCAAGGACGGCGAGTTCGACCACCTGATCGTCGGCTGACGGAGGCCGGATCCGGAGTGTGACGCGCCGGGAAATTCCGCGCGCCAGGGGCTGCGACGCGCGTAGAACCGCGGCACCGGAAGGCGCCGCGGTCCGTCACCCGGCCGGCGCGTGCAGCCGGAACAGCGCCCAGACGACCTTGCCGCCCAGGGTCGGGGAGAGCGGTTGCCAGCCCCAGCCCTCGGTGAAGGAGTCGACGAGGAACAGGCCGCGCCCCGACTCCGCCGCGAAGTCGTCCACCTCGCGCGGCAGGGGGCTGTCCCGGCTGGGGTCGCGCACCGCGCACACCAGCCGCCCGGTCCACCGCAGCAGGTGCAGCCGCACGGGCGGATGCTGCCCGGCCGGTCCCGGCGCGTCGTCGGGGGACATCCCGTGCCGCAGGGCGTTGGTCACCAACTCCGAGACGACCAGGCATATGTCGTCGGACCGCTCGTCCGTTTTCCACTGGACGAGGGTTCTCCTGGTGAACCGCCGTGCCTCGCGCACCGCTTCGAGGCGGGCCGGCAGGGCGCAGGAGGCCGCGTCGGACACGTCCGCGAGATCGAGTGGCGGAAGGCCCTGCCGTAACGGCTCGAGCATGGTCGATCCATTCGTCCCCATGCGAGGCACTCCCGGGATTCGCGGTCGTTGCGATGCAGCGGTGGCGCGGCACCATGGTTTCCGATGCGAAGGGCAGATGCAAGGGCAGATGCACGTGCACGTGACCGAAATAGACCCGCCCGTACCGCTTCTTGGCCATTTTTTCCGCCATCTTCTTGCAGTTGGCGGGCACTCCCCTTGCTTTCCCCTCCCCTTTCCCCGGTGTCGCGGCGGGGGTACCCTTTGGCTCTTTTCCGTCTCTGTAATCGGGCGAGTACTGCTCGAAGTGTTTTAGTGGCAGACTGCGGGCCCTGAGGACGGCTGGGGAGGCTGGCGAACGTGAGCGCGGGAGAGCCCGGATCGGTGGTGCGGCGGATGCTGCTCGGCTCGCAACTACGGCGACTGCGTGAGGCTCGTGGCATCACGCGCGAGGCGGCGGGATATTCGATCCGGGCGTCGGAGTCGAAGATCAGCCGGATGGAGCTGGGCCGGGTGAGCTTCAAGACACGTGACGTGGAAGACCTGCTGACGCTGTACGGCATCGCGGACGACGCCGAGCGCCAGGCGCTCGTCGGACTCGCCCGCGAGGCCAACGTGGCCGGCTGGTGGCACAGCTACTCCGACGTCCTGCCCAACTGGTTCCCCACCTACGTCGGCCTGGAGGGCGCCGCCGCCCTCATCCGGGCGTACGAGGTGCAGTTCGTGCACGGCCTCCTCCAGACCGAGGCGTACGCGCACGCGGTCGTGCGGCGCGGGATGAAGGGGGCGAGCGCGGCCGACGTCGACCGGCGCGTCGCCCTGCGCCTGGAGCGGCAGAAGTACCTCGTCGCCGAGAACGCCCCCGACTTCCACATCGTCCTCGACGAGGCGGCCCTGCGGCGCCCGTACGGCGACCGCGAGGTCATGCGCGAGCAGCTCCAGCACCTGATCGAGATCTCCGAGCGGCCCAACGTGCGGCTGCAGATCATGCCGTTCAGCTTCGGCGGGCACTCCGGCGAGTCCGGCGCCTTCACCATCCTGAGCTTCCCGGAGTCCGACCTGTCCGACGTCGTCTACCTGGAGCAGCTCACCAGCGCCCTCTACCTGGACAAGCGCGAGGACGTCGCCCAGTACGAGCAGGCGCTGAAGGAACTCCAGCAGGACAGCCCCGGACCCGACGAGAGCCGGGACCTGCTGCGCGGGCTGCTCCAGCTCTCCTAGCGTCCCCTCCGCACACGGGGTTTCCCCTCGGGTGACCCCGTGAGTGCGCCGACTTTCGCCCCAACTCCCTTGAAACACACATACGATGACGTGTGATCAGATCGTTGTACCGATCGCAGCCGGTGGCAGCAGGGGATTGAGGGATCACATGTCGTCGTACTTCACGGACCTGGCCCAGCAGTACATCGACGGTAAGTGGCGTCCGGGGACCGGGTCCTGGGACATCATCGACTTCAACCCCTACGACGGCGAGAAGCTCGCCTCGATCACGATAGCCACCGTCGACGAGGTCGACGAGGCCTACCACGCCGCCGCCCGCGCCCAGAAGGAGTGGGCCGCGACCAACGCCTACACCCGCCGCTCGGTCTTCGAGAAGGTGCTGCGGCTGGTCGAGGAGCGCGAGGCGGAGATCAGCGAGATCCTCGTCGACGAGGCCGGCGGCACGTTCGGCAAGGCCGCCTTCGAACTCCACCTGGCCAAGGAGTTCCTGCGCGAGGCCGTCCACCTGTCGCTGCGCCCCGAGGGCCGGATCATCCCCTCGCCGATCGACGGCAAGGAGAACCGCGTCTACCGCGAGCCGGTCGGCGTCGTGGGCGTGATCAGCCCCTTCAACGTGCCCTTCCTGCTGTCGCTGAAGTCGGTCGCCCCCGCGCTGGCCCTCGGCAACGGCGTGGTGCTCAAGCCGCACCAGAACACCCCGATCGCCGGCGGCACCGTCATCGCCAAGCTCTTCGAGGACGCGGGTCTGCCCCCGGGCCTGCTGAACGTCGTCGTCACCGACATCGCCGAGATCGGCGACGCCTTCCTCGAGCACCCCGTCCCGCGGGTCATCTCCTTCACCGGTTCCGACAAGGTCGGCCGGCACGTCGCCACCGTCGCTGCCTCGCACTTCAAGCGGTCCATCATCGAACTCGGCGGCAACAGCGCGTTCGTCGTCCTCGACGACGCCGACGTGGACTACGCGGTCGACGCCGCCGTCTTCAGCCGCTTCGTCCACCAGGGCCAGGTCTGCATGGCCGCCAACCGCATCCTGGTCGACCGCTCGCTCGCCGACGAGTTCACCGAGAAGTTCGTCGCCAAGGTGAGGACGCTCAAGGCCGGCGACCCGCGCGACCCGCAGACCCTCATCGGCCCCGTCATCAACTCCTCCCAGGCGGAGGCCCTCTCCGGAGTCGTCGAGCAGGCCGTCGGAGAGGGCGCGACCGCCCTCCTGCACGGCGCGACGACCGGCAACCTCGTCGAGCCCTCCGTGCTGAGCGGCCTGCCCGCAGACTCCGCCCTGCTCCGGCAGGAGGTCTTCGGCCCGGTCGTCTTCCTCGACACCTTCGACGGCGAGGAGGAGGCCGTACGCCTCGTCAACGACACCCCCTACGGGCTCAGCGGCGCCGTCCACACCGGCGACATCGAGCGGGGCGTCGCCTTCGCCCGGCAGATCGTCACCGGGATGTTCCACGTCAACGACGCCACGGTGCACGACGAGCCGATCGTGCCGTTCGGCGGCGAGAAGAACTCCGGCGTCGGCCGCCTCAACGGGGAGACGACCCTGGAGGCCTTCACGACGACGAAGTGGATCTCGGTGCAGCACGGGCGCAGCGGGTTCCCCTTCTAGGCCCTCCCCTCCCCTCCCGGCCCGCGGGGCCCGGCCGGTTCCCTCCTCGGGGCCCGGCCGGTTCCGCCGGTCCTGCCCGCCGGTTTCGCCCGCCGGTCCTGCCCGCCGGGCCGTACCGCCGCTTCCGGCCGGTTCTCCCGGCGGTTTCCGGGCGGCCTAGTCTGGACGCCATGTCAGCGATCCGTCTCCTCGTGCTGGGCTCGGTGCGCCAGCACGGGCGGGCCCACGGCTACCAGGTGCGCAACGACCTGGAGTACTGGGGCGCCCATGAGTGGTCCACCGCCAAACCGGGCTCGATCTACCACGCCCTGAAGCAGATGGCGAAGCAGGGACTGCTGCACGCGCACGAGACCGCCCCGTCCACCGCCGGCGGCCCGCCCCGCACCGAGTACGAGATGACCGAGCGGGGCACCGAGGAGTACTTCCGGCTGGTGCGCGAGTCGCTGACCGCCTACGACCAGAAGATGGACGTCAAGTCGGCGGCCATCGGCTTCATCGTGGACCTGCCGCGCACCGAGGCGGTGTCGCTGCTGAAGGAGCGGATCCGGCGCATCGAGGAGTGGCGATCGGCCGTCACCGAGCACTACGTGCCCGAACAGGGCCCGGAACAGCTCGGCCACATCGGCGAGATCATGAACCTCTGGATCCACACGGCGAACGCCGAGGCGGAGTGGACCCTGGGCCTGATCACGCGGATCGAACGCGGGGCGTACACCTTCTCCGGTGAGGGCGAACCGTTCGTCGGTGTCCTCGCGGACGACGCGGAGAACCCGTACGCGACGGGGGAGCGGCACCCCGGGGACGGTCACTGATCAAGTTTGACGAGTGTGATCGGGCGCGTTACGTTGGACAGGTAGTCAAATTTGACTAACGAGAGAATGTGGGGGCTCGTCACATGACCGACGCGGCGATCACCGTCGAGGACGTACGCAAGAGGTACGGCGACCGGCCGGCACTGGACGGGCTCGACCTCACCGTGGCCCGCGGCACGGTGCACGGGGTGCTCGGTCCCAACGGCGCCGGCAAGACGACGCTGGTCAGGATCCTGTCCACACTGCTGCGGCCCGACTCGGGCCGGGTCGAGGTGGCCGGGTACGACGTGGTGCGCCGGGCCCGCGAGGTCCGCCTGCGCATCGGCCTGCTCGGCCAGCACGCGGCACTGGACGAAGGGCTGGGCGGCCGCCAGAACCTGGAGCTGTTCGGCCGTCTCCACCATCTGGGCGCCCGCCGCGCGCGCACGCGCGCGGACGAACTGCTGGAGCGCTTCGACCTCGGCGACACCGGCCGCAAGCCGGTGCGCGCCTACAGCGGCGGCATGCGGCGCCGCCTGGATCTCGCCGCGTCCCTGATCACGGAACCGGAGGTGCTGTTCCTGGACGAACCGACCACCGGGCTCGATCCGCGCGGCCGCGCCGAGGTGTGGTCCGCGGTCCGTTCCCTGGCCGGCGGCGGCACGACGGTCGTGCTCACCACCCAGTACCTGGAGGAGGCCGACCAGCTCGCCGACCGCATCTCGGTCGTGGACGGGGGCCGGGTCGTCGCCGACGGCACCGCGGACGAGCTGAAGGCGCTCACCGGCGGCGACCGCATCGACGTCGTCCTGCGGGACGCGGGCCTGCTGGGCGCCGCGCTCGCCCTGCTGCCCATGGCCCGGGAGGAGATCACCGTCGATCCCGACCGCAGGCTGCTCAGCGCCCCGGTCACCGACCGCATGGCCGCCCTCTCCGCCGTCGTCCACGCCCTGGAGGAGGCCGGCCTCCAGGCCGAGGACGTGGCCCTGCGCCGCCCCACGCTGGACGAGGCGTTCCTGCACCTGACCGGCCGGAGGAACCGTACGAAGGAGGCCGTGTGAGCACGTACGCGCTGACCGATTCCTGGACCATGACCCGGCGTGAACTCGCCCACTGGGCGCGGCAGCCGGGCCGGCTGGTCGTCGGGCTCGTCTTCCCGGTGATGCTGCTGCTGATGTTCGCCTATCTCGTCGGCGGCGGCCGTGAGGTGGACGGCGACTACCTGGACTACCTGATCCCCGGCATGCTCGCGCTCACCATGGCCTTCGGCCTGGAGGGCACGATGCTCGCCGTCACCCAGGACCTCGGCAAGGGCGTCGTCGACCGCTTCCGCTCGATGCCGATGGCCGACGGCGCGGTCCTGGTCGGCCGCTCGGCCGCCGACATGCTGCAGTCGGCACTGGGCCTCGCGGTGCTGATCGGCGTCGGGTACGCCCTCGGCTGGCGCGCCCAGGGTGGTGCCGGCGCCTTCCTGGGCGCCGTGGGTCTCCTCCTGCTGTTCCGCTTCGCGATGCTGTGGATCGGCATCCTGCTGGCGCTGGTGGCCGGGAAGCCGGAGATGGTCCAGGCCGTGCAGATCCTCATCTGGCCGGTCGGCTTCCTCTCCAACGCCCTCGCCACCCCCGCGTCCATGCCCGGCTGGCTCGGCACGGTCGTCGAGTGGAACCCGATGTCCAGGACGGCGACCGCCGTACGCGACCTGTTCGGGCCGGCCGGGGCGACCGACGACCTCTGGCCGGCCGTCGTCTGGCCGCTGGTCCTGCTCGCCGTCTTCTTCCCGTGGGCGGTACACAGGTTCGGGCGCATGAGCCGCTGACTCAGTGATGGAAGCCGGTGGCCGCCTCCTTGTCCCGGACCTGCGGGTGCGGCTGCCGGCGCAGCTCCGGAAGCAGCCGCGTCAGGTCGTCGACGAACAGGTCGGCCAGGTCCGCCGAGAAGCCGTTGCGGCACACGATCCGCAGGACGGACAGGTCCTCGCGGTTCGGCGGGAAGGTGTACGCCGGCACCAGCCAGCCGTGCTCGCGCAGCCGCCGGGAGACGTCGAAGACGTCGTACGACTCGACACCCGGGGCGGTGGTGAGGGCGAAGACGGGCAACTGGTCGCCCCGGGTCAGCAGCCGGAAGTCGCCGAGCGCCTCCACCCGGTCGGCCAGTTCCCGGGTGACGTCCCGCGTGGACTGCTGCACGGCCCGGTAACCCGAGCGGCCCAGCCGCAGGAACGTGTAGTACTGCGCGACGACCTGGGCGCCGGGCCGCGAGAAGTTCAGCGCGAAGGTCGGCATGTCGCCGCCCAGGTAGTTGACGCGGAAGACCAGCTCCTCGGGCAGGGCGTCCTTGTCGCGCCACAGGGCCCAGCCGACCCCGGGGTAGACCAGGCCGTACTTGTGCCCGGAGGTGTTGATCGACGCCACGCGCGCGAGGCGGAAGTCCCACACGAGGTCCTCGTCCAGGAAGGGCGCGATCATCGCGCCGGACGCCCCGTCGACGTGCACCGGCACGTCGATGCCGGTCCGCTCCTGGAGGGCGTCCAGGGCCGCGCACAGTTCGGCGATCGGCTCGTAGGACCCGTCGAAGGTGGAGCCGAGGATGCCGACGACCCCGATGGTGTTCTCGTCGCACAGGTCGGCCGCGGCCTGCGGGTCCAGGTGGAAGCGCTCGCCCTCCATGGGCACCAGGCGGGCCTCCACCTCCCAGAAGGTGCAGAACTTCTCCCAGCAGACCTGGACGTTGACCCCCATGACCAGGTTCGGCCGGGCGGCCGGGTCGGTGGTGCGCCTGCTCCACCGCCGTTTGAGGGCCATCCCGGCGAGCATGCACGCCTCGCTCGAACCGGTCGTCGAGCAGCCCACGGCCGCCGACGGATCGGGCGCGTTCCACAGGTCGGCGAGCATGGCCACGCAGCGGCGCTCCAGTTCCGCGGTGCGCGGGTACTCGTCCTTGTCGATCATGTTCTTGTCGCGGCACTCCGCCATCAGCAGCCCGGCCTGCGGCTCCATCCACGTGGTGACGAAGGTGGCCAGGTTCAGCCGGGAGTTGCCGTCCAGCATCAGTTCGTCGTGCACCAGCTGGTACGCCGTGGAGGGCGGGGTCGGGCCGTCCGGCAGCCGGTGCTTGGGCGGCGCCTCGGTCATACCGCTGACCGGGTCCGCATCGCCGTAGAAGGGGTTCACGGACAGGGAGCGCTCGTCGGCCTTGGCAGGGCCTTCGTGCAGGGCCATGGGATTCTCCTGTCGGGGCTCGGGGCTCGGGGCTCGGGGCTCGGGGCTCGGGGCTCGGGGCTCGGGGCTCGGGGCTCGGGGGTCAGCGGTCGGTGGTTGGTGGTCGGTGGTCGGTGGTCGGGGTGCGGGACCGGCGCCGGCGTCCTCCCCGCTCGTTCATCGGATCGAAGGGCCCGATCGGTTCACCGGATCGCCGTCCCGTCCTCCCGCAGCTGCATCTGCGGTCGGCCGGTCACCAGCAGCCAGGCCGGCAGCGAGGCGATGCACAGCAGCGCGATGATCGAGGGGGAGGAGACCAGGACGGCGGCGACGAACAGGCTCACCCAGCCCTGCCGGGTGAGGGCGAGGAGCACCCCGAGCACGCCCGTCGCGACCCCCACCGCGGGATGCACGGCGGGCACGAGGGCGTGAGCGGTCAGCCCGAGGGCGACGCCCACGAACACCGCCGGGAAGATCCGTCCGCCGCGGAAGCCGCAGGACGTGGCGACGAGCAGCGCGGCCAGCTTCACCACCGTCATCGTGGCGAACTCCCCGGCCGTCCAGCCCTCGGGATCGTGGGCCAGTTCACTGATCTCGTCCAGCCCCTTGAAGAGCGTCACGGAACCGCCCAGGGCCGCCAGCAGCCCCAGCACGATCCCGCCGGCCGGCAGCGCCAGCATGGGGTGCCGCAGTCGTGCGAACGCGCCGTGGACGTACGGGAGGCCGCGCACGGCGGCCATGCCGAGCAGCGCGCCCACGGAGGCGATCACCATCGCCGACAGCAGATCGTCCCAGTCGGGCTGCCCGAACGCCGGCAGGTCGAGGTCGAAGCTCGGACGGTCCAGCAGGGTCGTCGTCATCGCGCCGGCCGCGGCCGCGACGAGCGGCGCGAAGACGTTGTCCCACAGGGGCCCCTCGGCCTGCCGCCCGGCCAGCGCCTCGGAGATCAGCAGTGCCGCCGCGACCGGCGTGCCGAACAGCGCCCCGATCGTCGCGGCCTCCGCCAGCACCGGCCACACCCGGCCCGGCGCCCGCGGCAGCAGCCGACGGCCCAGCCAGTACGCCAGCCCCACGTTCACCGCGATCACCGGGTTCTCCGGGCCCAGGCTCGGCCCGCCCGCCAGCATCAGCATGGTCGCCAGCAGCAGCCCCGGCAGCACCACGGGCGGCAGCACGGGGGCGTCCAGGCCGGTGGTCGCCGGATCGGGGCCCGCGTGCCCAGGCACCTTCCACACCACCAGGCCGACCGCGACGCCGGTGGCGGTGAGCACGACCAGCATCCACGGCACCGAGTACCGGCCCACCCCGAGGGCGTCCGGCAGGTTCTCCCACAGCACGTCCTGCAACCGTCCGGCCAGCTCGCTCACCAGCAGCAGGAGCAGGCCCGCCAGCACGCCGACGATCAGGGCGGGCAGGACCGAGGGCAGCAACGCGCGCGCGGGTCTCGCCGGAGAGGGGGGCGCCTGCCACGCGGTGTCCTGAGCCACGAGCTCACGATAAGTGGACAAAAAGGGCATCGCTCGGTGACGGTGCCATGGGAGGGGAGGGGGCGGACCCGCACCTCTCGTCGCGTGAGGGCCCAGGGTGGAGGACGGACCCGCGCGTACGCCCGCGCCGCCGGCTCGGCCTGCCGGCCGCCCGGCTCTCGCCGAGCGCCTCGGGGAGGCGGCCACCGCCGACGCGGCCCGGCACACGCCCGCACGGGGTCCCGGCCGCGGTCACTCCCGGGCCACGACCACCGCCGTCCCGTACGCGCACACCTCGGTGCCCACGTCGGCCGCCTCCGCGACGTCGAAGCGGAAGGCGAGCACGGCGTTGGCGCCACGCGCGCGTGCCTGCTCCACGAGCCGGTCCATGGCCTGGTTGCGGGTCTCCACGAGCGTCTTGGTGAGGCCCTTCAGCTCGCCGCCGATCATCGACTTCAGCCCGGCGCCGATCTGGCTGCCGAGGTGCCGCGAGCGCACCGTCAGCCCGAAGACCTCGCCGATGACCTGCTCGACCCGGTGTCCGGGTACGTCGTTGGTGGTGACGACCAGTACGTCCGGCCGGGGCCCCTGGCCGCCGCCGTAATCTTCGATGCCCATGCTCACAGGTTTGCCCGGGCGGGCTCACAGTGCATCCTGGGGACCCCCATGGAACCTGGGGCGCACACATGACGTTGATAGCTTTGTGCGGCCGTAGAAGGACGCTGAATTCCCTCACCCCCGTCAGGAGCCCGGAACCGTGACGACCCTTGCCCTCGGACCGAGCTGGCTGGATCCCGATTACCTGCTGGACAGCTTCGGCATCTGGGGCCTGCTGCTCATCGTCTTCGCGGAGTCGGGCCTGCTCATCGGCTTCTTCCTGCCGGGTGACTCGCTGCTGTTCACCGCGGGTCTGCTGATCACGTCGGGCCAGCTGGACTTCCCGCTGTGGGCGGCCATCGCCCTGATCTGCGTGGCGGCGATCCTGGGCGACCAGGCGGGCTACATGTTCGGCAAGAAGGTGGGACCGTCCCTCTTCACCCGCCCGAACTCCCGCCTCTTCAAGCAGGAGAACGTCACCAAGGCGCACGAGTTCTTCGAGAAGTACGGTCCCAAGTCCCTGGTCCTGGCCCGCTTCGTGCCCATCGTGCGCACGTTCACGCCGATCATCGCCGGCGTCAGCGGCATGCGGTACCGCTCCTTCCTGGTCTTCAACGTCATCGGCGGCGTCCTGTGGGGCGCGGGCGTGACCCTGCTCGGCTCCTGGCTGGGCAACATCGACTTCGTCAAGAAGAACATCGAGCCGATCCTGCTTCTGATCGTCCTTCTCTCGGTGGTCCCGATCATCATCGAGTTCCTGCGCGCCCGCTCCCAGTCCAGGAAGAACCCCCCGCAGGCCGAGCCCTCCGCCCGGCAGACCCCGGTCCCGGCCCCCGCCATGGACGACGCCACCACCCGGCTCCGCCGCGTCGAGGGCCACGACGCGTACGGCGACCAGGCCGGCGGCCAGGGCAGCGACCAGTACCAGGGCAGCGACCAGTACCAGGGCAGCGACCAGTACCAGGGCAGCGACCAGTACCAGGACAGCCACCAGTACCAGGGCGGCAACCAGGGGCAGAACCAGTACCAGGGCGAGTACCAGCCCGACTACTACGGCCAGCAGTACCCCCAGCAGCAGTACCCCCAGCAACAGCAGTACCCGCAGCAGCAGTACCCCCAGCAGGACTGGCAGTCCCAGCCCCAGCAGCCCCAGCAGCCGCAACAGCAGAACGGCCAGTACCCGCACAACCAGGGCTACTGAGACGCGACCGCGGGCACGGGAGATCCGGCGAGGCCGATCCCGGCGTCAGAATCCCCGTGTCCGCTTGGCGGCCCGCCGTTTCTCCGCGGACCCGATCCGCAGGAACAACCGCGAGATCTCCGACCCCAGGTTCACGCCGATGGCGATGGCCATCGCCAGCGCGGCCGCCTTGGTCAGGGAGACCAGTCCCGCGTCCACCTCGTTCTGCGCGATGGCCAGCAGCCCGAAGTACGTGGCCGAACCGGGCAGCAGGGGGCCGATCGCCGCGGTCGTGTAGGGCAGCGCGGACGCGAACCGGTACCGCGACAGCAGCTGCCCGAACAGCCCGACCACCCCCGCCGCGACGGCGGTGGAGGCCACCGGTGAGATGTCACCGGCATAGCGCATCGCGCCGTACACCGACCAGGCGACGCCCCCGTTCAGCGTCACGGCCAGCACGGTGGACCGCTCCTGCTGGAGCAGCACCGCGAAGGTCAGCGACAGCAGCATCGACGCGCCGATCTGCCACAGCGGCCGCTTGGTGATGCCCAGGGAGGCGTCGGGATTGAGATGGGCGCCCAGCTGCACACCGAGGTAGAGCATGACCAGCACGCCGACGACGATGCCGACGAAGAAGTACATGACCTCCAGCAGACGCGCGGCGGCGGTGATGTAGAAGCCCGTCAGACCGTCCTGGACGCCCGCCACGAGGGCCCGTCCGGGCAGCAGCGCGAACAGCCCGCCGGTGATGACGGCGGACGCCTTCACGTCGACGTGTCCGAGCGTCAGCGCGATGCCTATCGCGGCGGGCGGCATCGCGGCCACCAGGAACTGGTAGAACTCCGGAAGCCCGCGCCCGGCGCACAGCCACGCCAGCCGGTCGCCGAGCATCGCGCCGATCGCCGCCGCCATGAACACGACCAGGTCGCCGCCGACGAGCACCGAGGCCGCGCCGGCCAGCAGTCCGCTCGCCGAGGTCAGCACCCAGGTCGGATAGGGGTGCCGGTTGCGCCGCATCTCGGCGAGCCGCCGGTACGCCTCCTCCAGGGAGATGTGCGTCTCGGGGTCGCTGAGGTCGTCGACGAGGTGGAAGACCGCCGCCAGCCGGGTGTAGTCGGTGCCCCGGCGCCGCACGGTCCGCGAGGCCGTCACCGGGTCCTCGACCAGGGAGGGCTGGTACGAGATCGACAGCAGGGTGAAGGTGACGTTCGGCTCGCAGCGGTCGAGCCCGTAGGAGCGGCAGACCGCGAACATCGCGGCCTCCACGTCCTCGGCGCCCTCACCGCCCGCCAGCAGCAGCTCGCCGATGCGCAGCGTCAGGTCGAGCACGCGCGGGACGGCCGGGCCGCCCTCCTCCGCCTTGGGCGGCGGCTCCGGCGCGGGCCGCTCGGCCACCGGCATGCGCAGCATCGTCCGCATCCGGTCCTGCCAGGGCACGTCCTTGGTCAGACTGACCACGGGAAAGCCCTCGGCGGGCGTGAAGGCGGGCGGGGCCTGCCGCGAGCTGTACGTCCTCGGCGGACTGAACGCCGACCCCCCGGACTCGCCGCCGGCGGACTGCGCGACGTCCAGGCCGACCGGGACGGCGAACTCCGACGTGGTCTCCGACTCGCCCCCGCCCCTGGGGACGGCCAGCCCCCGCGGGATCGCGAACTCGGAGGTGATCTCCGGATCGAACGTGCCCTTCGCCTCGTCCGACTGCGGCTTGCGGTCCTCCGCCTCCGTCACTGGGCAACGCTCCCTGAACGACACATTCCGTAGACCTCAGTATGCGCACCGGAGTACGCGCCTCGACGTACGTGCCCGAGGTATGCGTACCGAGGTGCGCGTACTGACGTATGCCCAGGGACACGGACTTGCCGACATCCGCGTCCGGCACGCCGAAGGGCCGCACGCGTGCGTGCGGCCCTCCACGGCCCCCGGGGGCCGAACGGCTCAGTGACCGCCCTGGTCCTTGAAGCGCTTGTACGACCGCTCGATCTCGGCCTCGGCGTCGGTGCGGCCCACCCAGTCGGCGCCCTCGACGGACTTGCCGGGCTCCAGGTCCTTGTAGACCTCGAAGAAGTGCTGGATCTCCAGCCGGTCGAACTCCGACACGTGGTGGATGTCCCGCAGGTGCTCCACGCGCGGGTCGGTCGACGGGACGCACAGCAGCTTGTCGTCGCCGCCGGCCTCGTCGGTCATGCGGAACATGCCGATCGCACGGCAGCGGATGAGGCAACCCGGGAAGGTCGGCTCGTCCAGGATGACCAGCGCGTCCAGCGGGTCACCGTCCTCGCCGAGAGTGTTCTCGACGAAGCCGTAGTCGGTCGGGTAGGCGGTCGAGGTGAAGAGTCGACGGTCCAGGCGGATCCGACCGGTCTCGTGGTCCACCTCGTACTTGTTCCGCGAACCCTTCGGAATCTCGATCGTGACGTCGAACTCCACCGGTGGCTCCTCCATGATCAGCACATAGTTCTGGTGGTTAAGTGTCCCTCACGCAGGTGTGTGATCGCGAAAGGGGCTGGTGATCGTGCCCGAGCTGAGGCCTTGGCGGGCCGCGAGACCGCACGTGGTGCGGGCCGCGGACGCCGTGAGACCGCGTCTGGCGCGGGTCGCAGGGGTCGTACGGCCACGTCTCGCGCGCGCGGCGGCGGCCGCCGGGCCGCGGGTCGCACGGCTCGGGCGGGCGGCGAAACCGCAGCTCGCGCGGATCACGAGGCCGAGACCCGGCCGGGCCTGGCAGTACACCGCGGGTGCGGCGACCGCCGGACTGGCCCTGGCCGTCGGCGTGGCGACCGCCGCCGGCCCCTGGGACTCCTCCGGTCAGCGTACGGCCGAGCGGGACCGGGCCGCCGCACTGGGGCGGACGGGTGGCGCAGATCACGGCCGAGGGACCGAAGCGTCCGGTACGTCCGGTACGGCGGCCGGGGCGCCGCGGCCCGCGCCCAGCGCCGCGTCCGTCCTGACCGGCCTCGGCACCACCACGACCACCGTGAAGTCGGCGCCGGGCTCCGCCGCCCTCACGCGCGTCCTCGGTCCCCTCCTCGCCGACCCGGCCCTCGGCACCCGCCGCACGGCCGCCGTCGTCGACGTGACCACCGGCAAGCGGCTCTACGGCAGCGCGGCCGACGACGCGCTCACCCCGGCCTCCACCACGAAGATCGCCACCGCGGTCGCCGCGCTCGCCGCGCTGGGCGCCGACCACCGCCTCACCACCCGCACCGCCCTGGAACCCGGCACCGGGGAGGTCGTCCTCGTCGGCGGCGGCGACCCCACCCTCACCGCCCGCGAGAACCCCGGGGGTTGGGCCGGCCTGCGCACCCTCGCGGCCTCCACGGCCACGGCCCTGAAGAAGCGCGGCATCACCCGGGCGACGCTGTCGTACGACACCACGCTGTACGCAGGCACCGAAGTTCACCCGATCGGAGTCAACCCGAACCTGGCCAGGGTCACCGCCCTGACCGCCGACGAGGGCCGCGCGGACGGTTCGACGAGCGGACCGGCGCCCCGCGTGCCCGACCCGGCGGCGGACGCGACGAGGAAGTTCGCGGACTTCCTGGAGGCGCACGGGATCAAGACGTCCGCGCCCGGACCGTCGAAGGCCTCCGCGCGCGCGGAGACGCTCGCCACGGTCGCCTCGCCCCCGCTCGCCGCGCTCGTCGAGCGGATGCTCACCAACAGCGACAACGACATCGCCGAGGCGCTCGCCCGCCAGACCGCCCTCGCGACCGGCGTGCGCGCCGACTTCGCCGGCGCCGGCAAGGCGATCCGCACCCAGCTGGGACGGCTCGGACTGCCGCTGGACGGCGCCGACTTCAGGGACGGCAGCGGCCTCGACCGGAACGACCGCCTGACGGCGAACCTCCTGACCGCGCTCCTCGTCAAGGCCGGCGACCCCGCCCGCCCCGGCCTCCGTCCCGTCCTCACCGGCCTGCCCGTCGCCGGCTTCACCGGCACCCTCAGCGCCCGCTACACGGACGGCGCGGCCGGCGCGGCGGGTGTCGTCCGCGCCAAGACCGGCACCCTGACCGGCGTCAACACCCTCGCCGGCACGGTCGTCGACCGCGACGGCCACCTCCTGGCCTTCGCGGTCCTCGCCGCGGACACCACCGATCCGACCGCGGCCCAGACGGCCCTGGACCGAGCCGTCACGGCCCTGGCGGCCTGCGGCTGCGACTGAGGCCGGCGGCCCGTCCGGCGTCCGGTCGCGCGCCCGCCCCGCCCCCGGCCGAGGGCCGGGCCGACCCGGACGCCGCCCCCGCTCCGACCCTGAGGCATCCCCCACTCCCGCCCCACGCCCTGCCCGCGACGGCACCCCTCACGTACGGTTGACGCATGACGAGCATCGGTGGTGCCTCTTCCGGGATGGTCGACTGGAACCTCGCGGTCGCGACCGCGACCCGCCTCGTACGGCCGGGCCCGGAGGTGAGCCGCGACGAGGCCCGCGCCGTCGTCGCGGAACTGCGCCGGCACGCCAAGACCTCGGAAGGACACGTCCGGGGCTTCACCCGCCTGGACACCGAGGAGATGCACGACACCCCCGTCCTGGTCGTCGACCGTCCCGGCTGGATCCGGGCGAACGTGGCCGGCTTCCGGGAACTCCTCAAGCCCCTCCTCGACAAGATGGAGGGACGCCGCAGCGGCAACGCGGTCCTCGGCGCGGTCGGCGGCAAGGTCACGGGCGTCGAACTCGGCATGCTGCTGTCGTTCCTGTCCTCCCGCGTCCTCGGCCAGTACGAGACCTTCGCCCCCGCCACCCGCGAACTGCCCGCCGGTGCCGACGGCGGCGGGCGGCTGCTCCTCGTCGCGCCCAACATCGTCCACGTCGAACGCGAACTCGACGTGAGCCCCCACGACTTCCGCCTCTGGGTGTGCCTGCACGAGGAGACGCACCGCACACAGTTCTCCGCGGTGCCCTGGCTCCGCGACCACCTGGAGGGTGAGATCCAGTCGTTCCTGGCGGAGACGGACGTCGACCCCATGACGTTCCTGGAGCGGATCAGGGAAGCGGCCCAGTCCCTCGTCGGCGGACGCCCCGAGGGGGAGGAGGACGACGGCGGCCGTTCCCTGGTCGAACTGGTCCAGAGCCCCGCCCAGCGGGAGATCCTCGCCCGGCTCACCGCCGTGATGTCCCTCCTGGAGGGCCACGCCGACTTCGTGATGGACGGGGTGGGCCCGGAGGTCGTGCCGACCGTCGCCGAGATCCGCGAGAAGTTCCAGCAGCGTCGCGCCAAGGGCGCCTCGCGGCTGGACATGGCCCTGCGCAAACTGCTCGGCCTGGACGCCAAGCTCAGGCAGTACAAGGACGGTGAGCGTTTCGTGCGGGCCGTCGTCGACCAGGTCGGCATGGACGGCTTCAACCGTGTGTGGACCTCGCCGAACACCCTCCCCACCAAGGCCGAGATCGCGAAACCGGCGGACTGGGTCGCCCGCGTGCACCGCAAGGCGGAGTCCTGAACCGCTGAACCGCTGAACCGCTGAACCGCTGACGGGCGCGACGGCGGGCGGGCGGTGAGCGGGACCGAAATCGGCCGACGGCAGGAGAACGCCTCCGCAATCACCCGTCCGAGGGACCGTGAGTCCCTCTCAGGCGTGCAATGCTCGGGGAACGCCCCGGTTCTGTCACCATCTACACACTCTGCGTGACAGGCCTCGGGGTCAATCCCCGAAAATTTCATGAAGGGAGCCGGACATGGGTCCCCATCCTGCGGTCGCGGCGATACGCCTGGCGGTCCGCCGCGTCCTCCACGACATCCTCACCGACCACCACAGCACCCCTGACGCCCCGGCGCAGGAGCGTCCGCCCTCGCCGCTCGTGCTCGTGGCCTGCTCCGGCGGCGCCGACTCCATGGCGCTCGCCTCGGCCCTCGCCTTCGAGGCTCCCAAGCTCGGTGTCCGCGCCGGCGGCGTCACCGTCGACCACGGCCTCCAGGCCGGCTCCGACCTGCGCGCCGCCGAGGTCGTGCTGCGCCTGCGCGGACTCGGCCTCGACCCGGTGGAGGCCACCGCCGTCACCGTCGGCCGTGAGGGCGGCCCCGAGGCCGCCGCCCGCGACGCCCGTTACGCCGCCCTCGACGAGGCCGCGGACCGCCACGGCGCCGCCGCGGTCCTCCTCGGCCACACCCGCGACGACCAGGCCGAGACCGTCCTCCTCGGCCTCGCCCGCGGCTCGGGCATCCGCTCCCTCTCTGGAATGGCCGCGGTCTCGGGGGCCGGCGGCCGTTACCGCCGGCCCTTCCTCCAGCTCGACCGGCAGACCGCCCGCAAGGCCTGCATGGCCCAGTCCCTCCCCGTCTGGGACGACCCGCACAACACCGACCCGGCCTACACCCGCTCCCGGCTCCGCCACGAGGGCCTGCCCGCCCTGGAGAAGGCCCTCGGCAAGGGCGTCGTCGAGGCCCTCGCCCGGACGGCCCAGCTCTCCCGCGACGACGCCGACGCCCTCGACGCCTGGGCCGGCCAGGCCGAGGCCGCCGTCCGGGACAACGCCGGTCTGCTGGAGTGCGCCAAGCTCTACGCCCTGCCGCCCGCAGTCCGCCGCCGCATCCTGCGCCGTGCCGCCATCGAGGCGGGCGCCCCGGCCGGCTCGCTCTTCGCCCGGCACATCGAGGAGATCGACCGGCTGATCACCGGCTGGCGCGGCCAGGGGGTCATCAACCTCCCCGGCAAAGTCGTCGCCCAGCGGCAGGGTGGCAGACTGGTGATTCGGCAAGGCTGAATCCCGACCCTCCATCCGGAGGGACGGCGGCCGGTGGGACGACCGAAAGTGATGCGGGTGGACGCGAAAGACATGGGTGCCGACCTCAAGACGGTGCTCATCACCAAGGAAGAGATCGACGCCAAGCTGGCGGAGCTGGCGGCGAAGATCGACACGGAGTACGCGGGCAAGGACCTGCTCATCGTCGGCGTCCTCAAGGGCGCGGTGATGGTCATGGCCGACCTCGCGCGGGCGCTGTCCACTCCCGTCACCATGGACTGGATGGCCGTGTCCTCCTACGGTGCGGGCACCCAGTCCTCCGGTGTGGTGCGGATCCTCAAGGACCTCGACACCGACATCAAGGGCAAGCACGTCCTGATCGTCGAGGACATCATCGACTCCGGACTGACCCTGTCCTGGCTGCTCTCCAACCTCGGCTCGCGCGAGCCCGCCTCCCTCAAGGTGTGCACGCTGCTGCGCAAGCCGGAGGCGGCGAAGGTCGCGATCGACGTGGAGTGGGTCGGATTCGACATCCCCAACGAGTTCGTCGTGGGGTACGGGCTCGACTACGCCGAGAAGTACCGCAACCTGCCGTTCGTCGGCACGCTCGCGCCCCACGTCTACGGCGGCTGAGCCACAAGAGCGTCCTGTGTAGGACGATCGGGAACCCCAGCGGGTTCCGCGCCGTTGGAGCATGCAGACGGGTTCGTCAGACTTCCCGTGCGGCTTCGCACGACAATGCTGGGGTACCGTCAGAAGAACTGTCTTATCAAACTCACTATGGCAGGAGGGACGGGGCGGCACCGCTCCGTATGGATGGACGTGAAGCGATACTTCCGTGGGCCGGTCATGTGGATCGTGCTGGCCGTCCTTGCCGTGGTCGTGTTGATGCAGGTCGTCGGCTCGTCCGGCGGTCACAAGACGGTGGACACCGGCCAGGTCATTGCAGCGATCAACGACAACAAGGTCGAGTCGGCCAAACTCACCACCGGTGACGAGCAGACCATCAAGGTCACGCTCAAGGACGGTACAAAGGTCGAGGGCAGCTCGAAGATCCAGGCGAGCTACATCGGCGATCAGGGCGTGACCATCGCCAATACGCTGCAGACCAAGTACCAGGACAAGCAGATTCCGGACGGCTACACGGTCTCTCCGACGAAGCAGAACGCCTTCGTCGGGATCCTGCTGTCCCTGCTCCCCTTCGTCCTCATCGTCGTCGTCTTCCTGTTCCTGATGAATCAGATGCAGGGCGGCGGCTCCCGGGTCATGAACTTCGGCAAGTCCAAGGCGAAGCTCATCACCAAGGACACGCCGAAGACGACGTTCGCGGACGTCGCCGGCTCGGACGAGGCCGTCGAGGAGCTCCACGAGATCAAGGAGTTCCTCCAGGAACCGGCGAAGTTCCAGGCCGTCGGCGCCAAGATTCCCAAGGGCGTGCTCCTGTACGGGCCTCCCGGCACCGGCAAGACCCTGCTCGCGCGCGCTGTCGCCGGCGAGGCGGGCGTCCCCTTCTACTCGATCTCCGGGTCCGACTTCGTCGAGATGTTCGTCGGTGTCGGTGCCTCCCGCGTGCGTGACCTGTTCGAGCAGGCCAAGGCGAACGCCCCGGCGATCGTCTTCGTCGACGAGATCGACGCGGTCGGCCGCCACCGCGGCGCCGGCCTCGGCGGCGGTCACGACGAGCGCGAGCAGACGCTGAACCAGCTGCTCGTCGAGATGGACGGCTTCGACGTGAAGGGCGGCGTGATCCTCATCGCCGCCACGAACCGGCCCGACATCCTCGACCCGGCGCTGCTGCGTCCCGGCCGCTTCGACCGTCAGATCGCGGTCGACCGCCCGGATATGCAGGGCCGTCTGGAGATCCTCAAGGTCCACCAGAAGGGCAAGCCGGTCGCGTCCGACGTCGACCTGTCCGCCGTCGCCCGCCGCACCCCCGGCTTCACGGGTGCCGATCTCTCCAACGTGCTGAACGAGGCCGCGCTGCTCACGGCCCGTTCGGACAAGAAGCTGATCGACAACCAGATGCTGGACGAGGCGATCGACCGTGTGGTCGCGGGCCCGCAGAAGCGGACCCGGATCATGTCGGACAAGGAGAAGAAGATCACCGCGTACCACGAGGGCGGCCACGCCCTGGTCGCGGCGGCCTCTCCCAACTCCGACCCGGTGCACAAGATCACCATCCTGTCCCGCGGCCGCGCGCTCGGCTACACGATGGTGCTCCCGGACGAGGACAAGTACTCGACCACCCGCAACGAGATGCTCGACCAGCTCGCCTACATGCTGGGCGGTCGCGCCGCCGAGGAACTGGTCTTCCACGACCCGACCACCGGTGCCGCGAACGACATCGAGAAGGCCACCGCCACGGCCCGCGCGATGGTCACCCAGTACGGCATGACCGAGCGTCTCGGCGCCATCAAGTTCGGCGGCGACAACACCGAGCCGTTCCTCGGCCGTGAGATGGCCCACCAGCGCGACTACTCGGAAGAGGTCGCCGCGCTGGTCGACGAAGAGGTCAAGAAGCTCATCGAGAACGCGCACAACGAGGCCTGGGAGATCCTGGTCGAGAACCGCGACGTCCTCGACAACCTGGTGCTGCGGCTGCTGGAGAAGGAGACGCTGAACAAGGAGGAGATCGCCGAGATCTTCTCCGCCATCGTCAAGCGCCCGGCACGGCCCGCGTGGACCGGCTCCTCGCGGCGCACGCCGTCCACCCGTCCGCCGGTGCTCTCCCCCCGGGAGCTGGCGCTGACCAACGGGGCCAACGGCGCGACGCCCGCGATCAGCACCGCCAAGTCCTCGGCGGTGGACCCCTCCCCGATGGCCGAGCCGGCCCCCGAGGAGCGTCCGGAGAGCTGACGCTCCGGGTCCCGGTGCTCCCACCAGGCCCGGAATGCATGCCGCGCCCCCCAGGTTCTAGCCTGGGGGGCGCGGCATTTCGGTTGCGGCCGCACCCGTCACGCGTCAAACGCACGCGACCCGTACAGGAACGAGGCACCAGGATGACCGACCCCGTGACGCTGGACGGCGAGGGCCCCGTCGGCGAGTTCGACGAGAAGCGGGCCGAGAACGCCGTACGCGAGCTGCTGATCGCGGTCGGCGAGAACCCTGACCGGGAGGGTCTGCGGGAGACGCCCGCGCGGGTGGCCCGCGCCTACCGGGAGATCTTCGCGGGTCTGTGGCAGCAGCCCGAGGACGTGCTGACGACGACGTTCGACCTGGGGCACGACGAGATGGTGCTCGTGAAGGACATTGAGGTCTACAGCACCTGTGAGCACCATCTGGTGCCGTTCCGCGGCGTCGCCCACGTCGGGTACATCCCGGCCACCAGCGGGAAGATCACCGGCCTGTCGAAGCTGGCCCGCCTGGTGGACGTCTACGCCCGGCGCCCCCAGGTGCAGGAACGTCTCACCACGCAGATCGCGGACTCCCTGATGGACATCCTGGAGCCGCGCGGAGTCATCGTCGTCGTGGAGTGCGAGCACATGTGCATGTCCATGCGCGGGATCCGCAAGCCCGGTGCCAAGACCCTCACGTCGGCGGTGCGCGGACAGCTGCGGGACGCGGCGACGCGCAACGAGGCGATGAGCCTGATCATGGCGCGCTGAGACCGTCACCACGGCGGCTGCGGCGGGACGGGGCGAGACCGGGGTGAGGCGGTCGGCGGCGCCCCCACGCCGCTCTCATGCGGCCTTCACGCCGCCGGGGCCGCTCCCGAGGTGTCGTCGTCGTCCTCGGGGAGCTTGCAGACGCGCTCCAGGAAGATGGCCGCCGCTATGACACCGATGCCGGCCAGGACCGAGAACCCGGCATAGATCGCCTGGTCGCGGCGGGCGGGGATGTCGAGGGATTCCAGCAGGAAGACGCCGGTGCCGCCGTACATCCCGGCGACGAGGGCGGCGACCAGCGCGCTGGCCTGGCCGAAGACGACCGCGCGGGCCGCCATCAGGGGATCGACGCCCTTGGCCTCGGGACGGCGCTCGCGCTGTGCCTTGAGACGGGCGCGGATCGAGAGCGCCGTGGCCAGCAGCACCACGGCGATCACGGCGAGGACGACGGGGGCGGCCAGCGGAACGCTCGGCAGGGTCCCGACCGAGTTCCAGAGGCGGGCGCCGGCCCACGACAGAACGCCCGCGACGACGAAGACGCCGGCCAGCGTCCTGATGCGCAGCTCTCTCACGGTGTCCCTTCGATTCCCCCGGGTCCCACGGCCGGTGACCGTGGGACGGTCGTCGTCCTGATCTCGACGACCACGTCCTCTCGACCTTAACGACTACTCGGGCAGCCGGAGTTCCAGGTCCCCGCGGGCGGCGACCCCCTCGCGGGTGACGGTGTCGAGCAGTTCGGCGACCGCACCCCGCCCGGGCACCTGGGCGCCCGGCTCCACGTCGTGCCACGGGGCGAGCACGAAGGCGCGTTCGTGGGCGCGCGGGTGGGGCAGGGTCAGCGACGGGTCGTCGGAGACGACGTCGCCGTACGCGACGATGTCGACGTCCAGGGTGCGCGCGCCCCAGCGCTCGTCCCGGACGCGGTGGAAGGCCTCCTCGACCGCGTGCGCCCGCTCCAGGAGGGACGACGGGGGCAGGGTGGTCTTCAGGACGACGATCGCGTTGAAGTACGAGGGCTGGCTGCCCGGCTCCACGCCCCACGGTTGCGTCTCGTACACCGGGGAGACCGCCTTGACGCGCACGCCGGGGGTGTCCTCCAGCGCGTCGATGGCGCCCTGGAGGGTCTCCAGACGGTTGCCCAGGTTGGAGCCGAGGGAGATCACGGCCCGCTCGGGGTTGTGGAGCGTGGTGTCGGCGGCGTCGACCTGCTCGACGACGGAGGCGGGCACCGGCTGTACGGTCGGGTCGCTCTGACCCCCGGTGAAGAACGCGGTCATACTCGGCTCCGGGTGATGGTGACGGTCACGTCGTCGAAGGGGACGGTGATCGGCGCGTCGGGCTTGTGGACGCAGACCTCGACCTCCTGGACCACTTCGTGCTTCAGACAGGTCTCGGCGATGCGCTCGGCGAGCGTCTCGACGAGATCGACCGGATCGCCCTGGACGACGGCCACGACCTCCTCCGCCACGACGCCGTAGTGCACGGTCTTCGTCAAGTCGTCGTCGGCCGCGGCCGGTCGGGTGTCCAGCCCCAGGACGAGGTCCACGAGGAAGGTCTGGCCCTCCTCGCGCTCCCGGGGGAACACACCGTGGTACCCGCGGGCCTTGAGGCCGCGCAGCGCGACACGATCCACGCGAATCACTCCTGCAGTCGTCGGGAACGGCCGGTCCCTACCGTGTGCGGACGGCACACCGGCCTCGGACGAATCTACCCGCGAGCACCGGCCCGGCCGGGTCGCGGGGGCGCCGGCCGGGCCGGGGACGGGAGGATTCACCGGGTGTTTCCCCCTGGGGAACCCGGTGGCTCACGGGCCGGCGGCCGTTCTCGCCCCCGCGTCCGTGATCCCCGCCACGCCCCGGGTCAGGCGGCCCGCCCGGTGCCCCTGCCTCCTACCCGCTCAGGAGGGGTTCTCCTCGTCCCGGTCCTCGCCGTTCTCGCCGTTCTCACCGTTCTCGCCGTTCTCGTCGTCCGTGGAGTTCTCGGCCATGACCGGGGACGCGTGGTGCGACCAGAGCTTCCAGCCGTCGGGGGTGCGGCGGAACACGTTCGTGGCGACCACCAGCTGGCCCACGAGAGGCCCCAGTTCCTCGCCGGCCTCCGGGGCGGGACCGCCGCTGAGGATGTTCTCGGTGCAGGTCACCAGGGCCGTGTCGCCGGTCACGGACACGTGCACGTCGGTGAGGAAGAACTGGATGTAGTCGGTGTTCGCCATGATCAGCGCGTACGACCGCAGTACCTCGCCGCGCCCGGTGAGCACCGGCCATCCCGGATGCACGCAGGAGATCACGCCCGCGTCCGCCGGGTCGTGGAACTCCTCGTCGACGCCCAGGTCGGCGGGCGTGAGCCAGAGCGAGGACACCTCGTCGAAGTCGCCCCGTTCGAGCGCTTCGTAGAAGGCGGTGTTGGCGGCCTCGACCTGCTCGACGTCCGTGTGGGGGGCGCTCACCGGGCTCCTTCTGCGCCGTGCGGGGGATACGGGGTGTGCGAGGTGCGTGGGGGGCGCGTGTCCTGATGGACGGGCGCATCGGGCGTTTCGCGTGCCCCTGCTGTCCCGCCCGCGCCGGGTGCCGGCGTCACGGGCGGGTGCGTGGCGGGTGCGTGCGCGGCCGGTGCGGCCGTGGCGGAAGACGTCCGGGCCGGTGCGACCGCGTCCGGTGCGGCCGCGTCCGGCGCGTGACGGTCCTCGCGTGCTCCTTCCACGGCGCGCGCGACGCGCACCGCGTCCGCCGTCGCGCGCACCTCGTGCACGCGCACCGCCCATGCGCCGGCCTGCGCCGCGAGCGCGGAGACGGCGGCCGTGGCGGCGTCCCGCTCCCGCGCGGGTGGGGGCGCGCCCTCCGGCCCCGCCAGCACCCGGCCGAGGAACCGCTTGCGGGAGGCGGCGACGAGCAGGGGGTGGCCCAGGCCGTGCAGCAGGTCGAGGCGGGCGAGCAGGGAGAGGTCGTGGCCGGCCTCCTTGGAGAAGCCGAGTCCCGGGTCGACGACCACCCGGTCGGGGGCGATGCCGCCCGCCAGGACGGCGTCCACGCGCTCGCGCAGTTCCTCGACGACTTCGCGCACGACGTCGTCGTAGACGCCCTTGACGTTGCCGCCCTCGAGGAAGCCGCGCCAGTGCATGACGACGAAGGGGGCGCCGGCGTCGGCGACGACCGGGATCATCTCGGGGTCGGCGAGGCCGCCGCTGACGTCGTTGACGAGGGCGGCGCCCGCGGCGAGGGCCCGGGCGGCGACGGAGGCGCGCATGGTGTCGACGGAGACGACGACGCCCTCGGAGGCGAGGCCGCGGACGACGGGGACGACACGCCGGAGTTCCTCGGCCTCGTCGACGCGGGTGGCGCCCGGACGAGTGGACTCGCCGCCCACATCGACCAGGTCGGCCCCCTCGGCGACCAGCGCGAGCCCGTGTTTGACGGCGGCCGTCGTGTCGAACCAGCGGCCGCCGTCCGAGAAGGAGTCGGGGGTCACGTTGACGACCCCCATGACCGCGCAGCGGTCCCAGTCCGGAAGGCCGGCGACGCGCCCTCGTCCGCTCTGCTTGCTCATACGTTCAGCGTAGGCCCAGTGGGGGGACCGGCCTGCCGGGTGGCCCGGGTGGCCCGGGTGGCCCGGGTGGCCCGGGCGGCCCCTCGGCCGAGGGGGGCGGGGCCGCCGCCCGGGCCGGTCTCCGCGGGGCTCCGGCCCCCTCCGCTCCGGTCCTCTCCGCTCCGGTCCTCTCCGCTCCGGTCCGTTCCCGTCGCCGGAGGCCCGGCTACGCGGCCCGTACGTCCCTGTCGGCCACCGCGCGCTCGGCCACCCTGTGGGCACACGCGCGTGCCGCGGACGTACGGCCGCGCAGGAAGCGCGGCAGGGGCAGGGCGAGGGTGACGAAGCCCTCCGCCTGCATGGCGGCGAAGCCGATGCGGGGCAGGTCGGCGGAGGCGCGGTAGACGACGAACCGGGGTTCCCAGCGGGGCTGGAACTTGGCGTTGAACTTGTACAGGGACTCGATCTGGAACCAGCGGGAGAGGAAGACCAGCAGTCCGCGCCAGGCGCGCAGCACCGGGCCGGCGCCGATCTTCTCGCCGCGGGCCAGCGCCGAGCGGAACATCGCGAAGTTGAGCGACACGCGCGCGATGTCGAACTTGGGGGCGGCCTGGAGGGCGGCGACGATCAGGAGTTCGTTCATGCCCGGGTCGGCCGAGCGGTCGCGCCGCATCAGGTCCAGGGAGGCGCCGTCCGGGCCCCAGGGGACGAAGTGCAGGATCGCCTTGAGGTCGCCGTAGGGACCCGGTTCGACGTCGGCCTTGTGGGCGGTGGCGATCAGGCAGTCCCCGTCGGTGGGATCGCCGATGCGGCCGAGTGCCATGGAGAAGCCGCGTTCGGTGTCGGTGCCGCGCCAGTCCTCGGCGGCGCGCCGGATCCGCTCCAGTTCGCCTTCGCCGAGGTCACGGACACGTCGGACCCGGGTCTCGTAACCGGCGCGTTCGATGCGCTTGACCATCTGGCGCACGTTGCGCATCGCGCGGCCGGCCAGCGAGAAATCCGCGACGTCCACCACCGCCTCGTCGCCCAGTTCCAGGGCGTCCAGTCCGGTCTCGCGGGTCCACACCTCGCCGCCGGTCTCCGAGCAGCCCATGACGGCGGGCGTCCAGGAGTGGGCCCTGGCCTCGTCCATGAAGCGCTCGATGGCGCCGGGCCAGGCCTCGACGTCGCCGATGGGGTCGCCGCTGGCGAGCATCACGCCGGAGACGACGCGGTAGGTCACGGCCGCCTTGCCGCTGGGCGAGAAGACGACGGCCTTGTCGCGGCGCAGCGCGAAGTGGCCGAGCGAGTCCCGGCGGCCGTGCCTGGCCAGCAGGGCGCGCAGCCGGACCTCGTCCTCCTCGGTGAGGCGCGCGGCCGGATGCTCCGGGCGGAAGGCGAGGTAGACGGTGGTGATGGCGGTGAGCAGGCCGAGGGCCCCGAGGGAGAAGGCGACCGTCCAGGAGGTGTTGCCCTGGTAGTCGACCGGGCCCTCGAAGCCGAAGAGGCCGTACAGGACGTGGGTGATGCGGTCGGCGAGGCTCGGGTCGCCGACCATGCGCCGCGGGTGGGCGCTGACGATGACGAGGCCCAGGCCGAGGGAACCGGCGCCCATGAGGACGAAGTTGGCCAGTGCGCGCCAGCGGCTGCGCGGGTCGGGCAGGGCCGCGAACTGGTTCCGGTGGCGCAGCAGCGGCACCAGGAGGGCGACGGAGATCAGCACGCCGACGAGCGAGTGCCGGTAGGTGAACTGGGCGACGGCGCCCGCGGGGAGGAGGGCGACCGCCGCGCGCCACGCCCGCCGCTTGCTGCGCTTGAGGCCGTGCGCGAGGAGCAGCAGCAGGACGCCGGCGCTCAGCGACAGCGCCGCGGCGAACGGACCGAACGCGCCGGGCAGCACCTCGGCCATGGTGTGCATGCGGCTGTGGCGGAACCGCGGGAAGACCCCGGCGGCCACGTCCAGCAGGCCCACCAGGGCGCAGGCCCGTCCGATGAGGACGGGCACGGCCTCGGGGCGAGGCCCCCTGACCAGCTGCCGCACCCGGCTTGATCGATTCGGAACCCCGATCGACATTTCCCCATCTTCCCTGACAGACATCGCATCCCGTAGTTCCGCGAGAGACCTTGAAATCCGGTGCCGATCGGGCATCCGGCGACATTGCGCCCTCTAGGACGATGTCTCGGGGGGAGAGGTTCACTCATCTCTTCAAAGCCGCCGGAAAGGCCAGGGAAAGTCCGGGACAAGCCCTCGCGGGGAGCGGGGGCCACGGGAACCCGGACGGAGAGCGCAGGCAGGAACACCGATGGGTCTCACGAGTACGACCGTGCTGCTGCTGGCGGTCCTGTCCGCCGTACTGCTGTTCGTCGGCACCGTGTGGAAGTGGCCGCGTCTGGCCGGACCGGGCCGGCGGGCCGTCGGCGCGCGCGTCGCCCTGCTGCTGGCCACCCAGCTGGCCCTCTTCGCGTCCGTGGGGCTGGCCGCGAACCGGGCCTTCGGGTTCTACGCCAGCTGGGCGGACCTGTTCGGCCAGGAGACCGAGCAGGGCGTCGTCGTCGACCACGCGGGCGGTGGGCCGCTGCGGGTGGTCGACACCCGGCGCGTGGAGGGCGGCGGCGGGCGGCCGGAGTTCGGCGGCCGGATCCAGAAGGTCGTCGTCGACGGCCGTACGACGCGCCTCGCCTCGCCCGCCTTCGTGTACCTGCCGCCGGAGTACTTCGACCCGGCTCACCGCGGGCGCACGTTCCCGGCGGCCGTCGTCCTCACGGGCTACCCGGGCACGGCGGAGGCGCTCGTGGACAAGCTGGACTATCCGCGCACCGCGCGCGGGCTCGCCGAGGACGGCCGTATGCAGCCGATGATCCTGGTGATGATGCGGCCGACGGTGGCGCCGCCGCGGGACACGGAGTGCGTGGACGTCCCCGGGGGGCCGCAGACCGAGTCCTTCTTCGCCGAGGACCTGCCCGCCGCCGTGGCGTCCCACTACCGGGTGAACAGGGGGCCGGGCGGCTGGGGCGTCATAGGGGATTCCACGGGCGGCTACTGCGCGCTGAAACTGGCGATGCACCACCCCGAGGTCTACGGGGCGGGCGCGGGCCTGTCGGCGTACTACAAGGCGCCGAGCGACCCGACGACCGGTGACCTCTTCCACGGCGACGCGACGCGGCGCGACGAGGCCGATCTGCGGTGGTTCCTGAAAAACCGGCCCGCTCCCGCGACCTCGCTGCTCGTCACCAGCAGCAAGGTGGGGGAATCCAACTACAAGGCCACGCTGGAGTTCATCGAACTGGCGAAGGCCACGCACAGGACGAGGATCTCGTCGATCATCCTCGAAAGCGGCGGGCACAACTTCAACACCTGGCGGCGCGAGATCCCGCCGACCCTCGAGTGGATCAGTGGGAGGCTGGGCGGCGCCGAGCGGCCGGTGACGTCGGCGGACCACCCGGTCGACCAAAAATGATCTTGATTCCCGGGGAATTCGACGAGCGGCCGGTTTCCTGATGTCCCGTGAAGACTTCGCTATGGCCGTGTTTTTACGGGGCGGGGCGCCAACAATCCCCTACGCGCGGTAAGTTTCTGGCCATGCCACGTGGACGTCACCGCCATTCCCCACCTTTGCACCGGCTGCTGCCTCCCTCGGCGATCGCAGGGGTGTCCCTCGTCTGCGCGCTCGGCCCCTGGGTGTTCACGGAGCCGCTGGTGCTCCGAGGTCTGGCCGCTGCCGCGGCGGCGACGGCGGTCGCGAGCGCGTTCGTCATGCGCCGCTGGGACATCCAGGCCGGCAAGCAGGTGGCCGACCTCACGCGCGCGCGTGCCGGCGACGAGTGGCGCCACGAGGAGCGGGTCGCCGAACTGGAGAGCGACCTCGAGGAGTCGCGCGAGCTGCGCGTCAAACTGGAGCAGCGGCTGCGGGCCAAGCGCGCCGAACTGGCGGGCCTGCGCAACGAGCACGCGTCCTTGCTGCGCCGTTACGCCACCGCGGAGACCGAGCGGGCGAGCGCCCTGGAGGGCCGCCGCCTGCTCGAGATAGAGGGATCCGTCCCGTCGCTGGCGCTGCCGCCCGCGCGGGCCGCGCAGGACGACACGGCAAAGGCGCGCGAGGCCGCCGTCGAGACGCCCGGGGCCGCCGAGGACGACGCCGCGAAGGCCGCGAAGGCCGCGGAGACCGAGGCGTCCGAGGCGTCCGGGACCGCGCGCGCGGACGCCGGCTCCGTCGAGGACGAGCCGCAGGCCCCCGCGGTCTTCTCCCCGTCCGGGTCCCGGCTGTTCCTGCGGGCACAGGCGGCGCTGGACCGCTTCGGCGCCGAGGGGCCGGAGCCGGTGAGGAGCGCGGCCACCGACGACGGGCCCGCCGGGGCCGGACCCGCCCCGGCCGCCGCTCCCGCCGAGTCCGGCGGCGACGCGGAGGCCGCGCGGGAGGACGAGGCCGAGGGGAAGCCCGAGGCGGTCGACGAGCACGCGCGCGCGACCGCCGCCCACTCGACCGCCGAGGCGAACGGCACCCCGGAGGGAACGGAGGCCGCCTCGCGGGAAGCCGCCCCGCAGGAGCCCGCCGCACGGACGAGGACCGGGGACGCCACGCCCACCGAGGCGACCGGGACGAACGAGGCGACCGCGACGAACGAGGCGACCGCGACGAACGAGGGGACCGGGCCGACCGGGGCCGCCGGGGCCCCGCAAGCGCCCGTGAGGGCCGCCTCCGCCGGCACCGGCGCGCTCGTTCCGCGCGCCGCCGCCTCCGCGCCGCGCCCCTCCGGCCACTTCACGGTCCCGACCGCCGTCGCCGTCGTACCGGCCGCGCAGCCGGTGCGGCGTCCCGCGGCCGAGGGCGGTTTCGACTTCTTCGGTGCGCAGAGGGAGCCGGTGTCCGCCGCGCTGGAGGCCGTGCAGAACGAGGACCTCGCCGACGTCGTCGGCCAGGAGGCGCTCGCGCTGCACAAGGCCGAGGCGGAGGCGGAGTTCAAGCCGGCCGACCAGCACGCGCGCGCCGTCGGTCAGGTCATCGACCTCACCGAGCACGACGAGACCGAGCAGATCGACCTCCAGGGACTGCGCAGCGCCGCCTCCTGAACGCCCGGCCCGCCCCGACCGGTCACGGCCCGCCCCGGCCCGTCACGTCCACCGGCCCGCCACGCCCGTTCGGGCGCGGCGGGCCGCGGCGTGTCCGGTGGTCACGCCGTCCACCGGTCGGACCGCGCGTCGCGGCGCCCGGTCCGGGACCGGTCCGCCTGACCGCGCAGCAGCTCCGCCGCCTCCCGCGCGTCCCGCAGCCGCGCCGTCACCGTCTTGTCCGCCCCCGTGTCCACGTGGACGTCGGCGAGCCGCCACAGCCGCTTCCAGGGCCCCTGGGACAGCCGCACGCTCTGCACCTTGGCGTGCGGCACGAGCGCCACGCTGCGGCGCAGCAGCCCGTGCCGGGCGACGAACACCGTGTCCGTGACCGTGACGCCGTAGCCCCGCCACCACAGCGGGACGCACCGGCCGGCCCGGCGCGGCGGCCGGGACAGGGCGCCCGTCGCGGGCACCCGCACGCCGGGCAGCACGCGCGCGACGACGGCCTCGGCCACCGCGCGCGGGGCGACCGGCACCAGCACGGAGTTGGCCGAACCGGCCACGTCCAGCTCCACCCGCACCCAGTCGCGCCGCCGCCACAGCAGCGGTTCGACGATGCGTACCGTCTGCACGCGGCCGGGCGGCACCGTCTCGTGCGCGCGGTCGAGGAGGCCGTGGTCGATCCGCAGCCCGTCCGGCGACTCGCCGACCGTCCAGTCGTACTCGCCGACGAACCGCCCGGCGCTCCTCGCGCCCGCCGCGCCCAGCAGCGGCACACCGGTGGCGAGGACCGTCCACACGCTGTGGGTGGTCAGCCACAGGACCGGGGGCACGACGAGCGCGGCGACGAGCGCACCCCAGGTGGCGCCCGTCAGCGTCAGCGCGACCGCCAGTTCGCGCGGTGGCACGCGCAGCAGTTCGCGCGCGGGCGCCTCGCCCACCTCGTGCGCCGTCTCGGGCGCGAAGCCCGCCGCGCGCGCGAGCAGCTCCGCGCGCAGGGCGCGCGCCTCCGACTCGCCGAGGAAGGCCAGTTCGTCCTTCTTGTCGGCGCCCACGACGTCGAGCCGGAGCTTCGCGACGCCCGCGATCCGCGCGAGCAGCGGCCGGGTGACGTCGACCGCCTGGAGGCGTTCGAGCCGGATGTGCGCGGTGCGCCGGAACAACAGGCCGGTGCGGATGCGCAGTTCGCTGTCCGTCACCGAGTAGTGCGTGAACCACCAGGACAGGAACCCGTAGAGCGAGGCCGTCGGCACGACCACCGCGAGCGCGACGAGCAGGGTCGTGGTGGTCAGCCGGGTCAGCTGCTCCTGCGTCTGGTTCGGATCGTGCGCCGCCCACCCGACGACCACGGCGACGGGCGCCCACGCCCGCCGGAACGGCGTCACGGGGTGCAGCCGCCGCTCGACGACGGCCCGCCGCGGCCGTACGACCCCCTCGACGCCCGGCGCCGTCACAGCCCCGCCGATCTGGCCTCGCCGAGCGCGGTCAGCCGGTCCCGCAGCCGTTCGGCCTCGGCCGGGTCCAGCCCCGGGATCGTCGCGTCGGTCGCCGCGGCGGCCGTGTGCAACTGCACGCCGGCCAGCCCGAAGTACCGCTCGACGGGACCGGAGGTCACCTCGACGAGCTGCATCCGCCCGTACGGCACGACCGTCTCCTCGCGCCAGAGCACGCCCCGGCTGATCAGCAGGTCGTCCGCCCGCTCGGCGTACCGCCAGGAGCGCCAGTTGCGGCTGAGCCCGGCCCAGCCCCAGACGGCCCCCGCCAGGGGCAGCAGCGCGAACGCGGCCCACGCCGGACCGGCGAACAGGCCGAGCAGCACTCCGACGGCCACGGTGGCCGGCCCCAGCCACAGCACCAGCAGCAGCCTCCGCATGCGCAGCAGGCCCGGCGGCAGCCCGGTCCACCGCGGCTCGGCCTCCGTCGTCGTCCCGGCGTCCGCCGTGCTCCCCGTCTCCATGCGGCCAGCGTACGTAGGGGAGACTGGGTCCATGACTCCTACGACGGAGACCACGGTCGGGATCGGCGGTGCCGCGGAGAGCACCGACATGGTGCTCAACATCGGCCCCCAGCACCCCTCCACGCACGGCGTGCTCAGGCTCAGGCTGGTGCTGGACGGCGAGCGCATCCAGCGGGCCGAGCCGGTGATCGGCTACATGCACCGCGGCGCGGAGAAGCTGTTCGAGGCCCGCGACTACCGCCAGATCATCATGCTGGCCAACCGCCACGACTGGCTGTCGGCGTTCTCGAACGAGCTGGGCGTGGTGCTCGCCGTGGAGCGGATGCTCGGCATGGAGGTGCCCCCGCGCGCGGTGTGGACGCGGACCCTGCTCGCGGAGCTGAACCGGGTGCTCAACCACCTGATGTTCCTGGGGTCGTACCCGCTGGAGCTGGGCGGGATCACGCCGGTCTTCCACGCCTTCCGCGAGCGCGAGGTGCTCCAGAACGTCATGGAGGAGGTGTCCGGCGGACGCATGCACTACATGTTCAACCGCGTCGGCGGCCTCAAGGAGGACCTTCCGGCCGGCTGGGCGTCCCGCGCGCGCGCCGCCGTCGCCGCCGTGCGCTCGCGCATGGACGTGTACGACGACCTCGTGCTCGGCAACGAGATCTTCCGGGGCCGTACGCGCGGGGTGGGCGTGCTGACGCCGCAGGCCGTGCACGCGTACGGCGTGAGCGGACCGATCGCGCGCGCGTCCGGCGTCGACTTCGACCTGCGCCGCGACGAGCCCTACCTCGCGTACGGCGACCTCCAGGACACCCTGAAGGTGGTGGGCCGCACCGAGGGCGACTGCCTCGCCCGCTTCGAGTGCCTCCTGGAGCAGACGCACAACGCGCTCGACCTGGCGGACGCCTGCCTGGACCGCCTCGGGGACCTGCCGCCCGGCCCGGTCAACCAACGGCTCCCGAAGGTCCTCAAGGCGCCCGAGGGGCACACGTACGCGTGGACCGAGAACCCCCTCGGCATCAACGGCTACTACCTCGTCAGCAAGGGCGAGAAGACGCCGTACCGGCTGAAGCTGCGGTCGGCCTCCTACAACAACATCCAGGCGCTCGCCGAGCTGCTGCCGGGCACGCTGGTCGCGGACATGGTGGCGATCCTGGGGTCGCTGTTCTTCGTCGTCGGGGACATCGACAAGTAGGCGCCTCGACGAGTAGGCGCATCGGCGGGCAGGCGTCTCGACGAGCAGGCGCGCGGCTCACCCGGGGTCCGGGACGCGCGGGCCGAGCGGAGGGGGGACGCCCACCGGCCGGAGAAGCCATCCGAAGTCCCCGAGCCCGCCCCGCGCGGTGAGCTCGGCAGCCTCCCCGGCGCCGGCGAGGGCCCGCACGTACGCGGCGGGATCCGTGGAGGCGAGCGTGAGCGCCGGACGGTCGCCCGTCACTCCGAGGGCGCGCAGGGCGGCGCGCTGGCTGAGGAGGAGCGGGCGTTCGGGCGCGTGCGCCGGGGTGCACGCCTGCGCACACGCGTCCAGTGCCACATGTGCCGTGATGTCGCACGTGCCGTCCGGGACGGGAGCCGTCTCGCGGCCCTCCCGGAAGCCGGTGAGGGTGCCGAACGCCGGGCGCGTCCGCGCCGTGTGCGCGTAGTCCACGGCCACCGCGAGCCCCCGTGCGACGCGGGAGACGACGGCGGCCCAGGCCCGGTCCCGGGGCAGCCCGATCTCCGCCCGCAGCCCCTCCTCGGCCGGCAGCGGCCACCACCGCGCGAGCCACTCCGCGTCCGCCCCGGACACCGGCTCGCCGAGCCGCTCGGTCCCGTCGTCGCGGACCAGGACCAGCCGGGGTACGCCCGCGGAGTCGACCTCGGCGACCTCCACCGGCACGTTGTCCAGCCACTCGTTGGCGAACAGCAGGCCGGTGACCCGCGGCGGGGGCTCGGGCAGCCAGGTGATCCGGGGGTCCAGGCCCACCGGACGGGCGGCGACCTCGACGCCGTACGCGCGCGTGCGGGCGGCCACGTCGGCGGGCAGGGCGTCGAGCACGCCCGTGACCAGTTCGCCGCGGCCGGCGGCCATGTCGACGAAGTCGAGCGTCGCGGGCCGGCCGAGGGCCTCGTCGACCCGGCACAGCAGCCGGGCCGCGGCCAGGGCGAAGAGCGGGGAGGCGTGCACGGACGTGCGGAAGTGCCCGGCCGGGCCCTCGGGGCGCAGGTAGAAGCCGTGCGGCCCGTACAGGGCGTCCTCGGCCGCCGCCCGCCAGCCGCGCCAGCCGCCGGCGCCCGTCGCCGTCCCGGCCCCCGGATCGTTTCCCGCCACCGGAACAGACTAGGCGTACAGGTGATCACGGTCTCCACCTTGCGGAGTACGCGCGCCGGGCCCGGATCGGCCCTCCGGTTGACCCCTGCACGCATCTCGCTTCCCTACGCTGGGTCACGTGCAGCGTCTCTACGACTTCCTCCGCGGACATCCGACCCTGGTCGACGGCTTCTGGGCCCTCGTCCTGTTCGGGATCTCCGTGGTGTCCGCGGTCGTCTCCGGCCAGAACCACCAGGGGACGGACTCCCTGGCGCTGCTCGTGCCGGTCGCGCTCCTGCTGGGTGTGGTGGTGGCGCTCCGCCGTCGCGTGCCGGAGCGGATGCTGCTGCTGGGCGGCGCGCTCGGCCTCGCCCAGCTCGTGCTGGACGTCGCCACGACGGCCGCCGACTTCGCCCTGCTGGTGATCGTCTACACGGTCGCCGCGACGGGTGCCCGCTGGGCGTCGCGGCTCGCGCTGGGCATGGGCCTGGTCGCCGCGACCCTGGCACAGCTGCGCTGGCCCAACCAGCAGACGAGCATGGCGGGCAACATCGCCATAGTCGTCTTCCAGACGGTCCCGTTCGCGCTGGCCTGGGTGCTCGGCGACTCCATGCGCACCCGCCGCGCGTACTTCGCCCAGCTCGAGGAGCGCGCGGCGCGGCTGGAGAAGGAGCGCGAGGCGCAGGCGAAGGTCGCCGTCGCCGCCGAGCGCGCCCGGATCGCGCGCGAACTGCACGACGTCGTCGCGCACAACGTGTCGGTGATGGTGGTGCAGGCCGACGGCGCCGCCTACGTCCTCGACGCGGCGCCCGACCAGGCCAAGCAGGCCCTGGAGACGATCTCCTCCACCGGCAGGCAGGCCCTCGCCGAGATGCGCCGCCTGCTGGGCGTCCTGCGCACCGGCGAGCACGAGGAGGGCGGCGAGTACGTCCCGCAGCCGGACGTCGAGCAGATCGACGACCTCGTCCAGCAGTGCCGCGGCTCCGGCCTGGTCGTGGACTTCAAGGTCGAGGGCACCCCGCGGCCCCTGCCCAGCGGCGTCGAGCTGACGGCGTACCGGATCGTGCAGGAGGCGCTCACCAACACGCGCAAGCACGGGGGGCCGGACGCGGGCGCCAGTGTGCGCCTGGTCTACTTCGACGACGGTCTCGGCCTGCTGGTCGAGGACGACGGCAAGGGCGCCCCGCACGAGCTGTACGAGGAGGGCGGCGCCGACGGCCGGGGCCACGGCCTGATCGGGATGCGGGAACGGGTCGGCATGGTCGGCGGCACCCTGGACGCCGGTCCGCGCCCCGGCGGAGGATTCCGCATCAGCGCGCTGCTCCCGCTCAAACCGGCGCACTGACGCCGGCGTACCGACGCCGGCGCGCGCCCTGTGCCGGCACCCGTCACCACCCATGGAGAGGATCCGATGACGATCCGCGTGATGCTCGTCGACGACCAGATGCTGCTGCGCACCGGGTTCCGGATGGTGCTCGCCGCCCAGCCGGACATGGACGTCGTGGCGGAGGCGGGCGACGGCGTCGAGGCCCTCCAGGTGGTGCGCTCCACCCCGGTCGACGTGGTGCTGATGGACGTGCGCATGCCCAAGCTGGACGGTGTCGAGGCCACCCGGCGCATCTGTGCGCAGCCGGACCCGCCGAAGGTGCTGATCCTGACCACCTTCGACCTCGACGAGTACGCCTTCTCCGGGCTGAAGGCGGGTGCCTCCGGTTTCATGCTGAAGGACGTGCCGCCGGGCGAACTGCTCGCCGCGATCCGTTCCGTGCACAGCGGTGACGCGGTGGTCGCGCCCTCCACCACCCGCCGCCTCCTCGACCGGTTCGCGCCGATGCTGCCCAGCGCGGGCAAGGACCCCCAGCACAAGGAGCTGGAGCGGCTCACCGGCCGGGAGCGCGAGGTCATGATCCTCGTCGCCCAGGGGCTGTCCAACGGGGAGATCGCGGCGCGGCTGGTGCTGTCCGAGGCGACCGTCAAGACCCACGTGGGGCGCATCCTGACGAAACTGGGGCTGCGGGACCGGGTGCAGGTGGTGGTCCTGGCGTACGAGACGGGGCTGGTGCGGGCGGGCGGCCACGGCTGATCGGGACATGTCCGGCAGTGCCTCCCCGGCGGCGTACGGATCACCGCCGAACGCCCCCCGCGCGCGCCCGGCAGGCTCTAGGGTCGGCGCATGCTCCTGTGGATCAACGGTCCCTTCGGGGGCGGCAAGACACAGACCGCGTACGAGATCCGGCGCCGGCTGCCGGGCAGCGTCGTCTGCGACCCCGAACTCGTCGGCTTCGGGCTGCGCCGCATGCTGCCGCCGGATCTGCGGGGTGACTTCCAGGACCTGACGTCCTGGCGGCAGGGTGTCGTCGAGGTCCTCGACCTGGCGCTCCGCGAGCACGACGGCGTGGTGATCGCCCCCATGACGGTCACCGATCCGCTCCACTTCGCCGAGACCGTCGGCCGACTGCGCGAACTGGGCCACGACGTGCACCACTTCACGCTCCTCGCCGAGCGGGAGACCGTGCTGAGGCGGCTGCGCGAGCGCGGGCCGGTGCGCCTCCTGCGGTTCTTCGTCGCGGGGAACGCGGCTGTGCGCGGGGACGGCTGGGCCGTCCGCCGGCTCGATCACTGCCTGGAGCGGCTGCGCGAGCCGGAGTTCGCCGAACACCTGTGGACGGACCACACGAGCGTGCCGAAGACGGCCGACCGCATCGCCGTCCTGGCCGGGCTGACCCTGCGGCCGAACACGGACGGGGCGCTGCGCACGCGACTGCGCCAGGTGCGGGTGGGGCTGGGGCACATCCGGTTCGACTGAGGACCGGCTCCGACCGAGCCGCCCGGTCTCCCCTCCCGGGGCCGGGGCCGGGGCCGGAGCCGGGGCCGGAGCCGGAGCCGGGGCCGACGGGCTACGGTGGCGGCGTGAAACGGCTTCCGGGACGGAAAGCGCTCGCCCTCTGGGCCGCGTGGTGGGTCGGCACGACGCTGGCCTTCTGGTTCCTGGGCCGCGTCGTCGGCCAGGAGCCGAGCCTCCCGGGGTGCGCCGCGACCGCCGTCCTCGCGATCCTCGGCGGAGAACTCGGCGACGGATGGCGACGCCGCCGGGCGAGGGGCCGCGCGGCGAGGCCGGCGGCCGGCACCGGTGGCCCTGTGGGCTGACACCCGCCGCCCTACCTGAGGACCCCCTCCAGGAAGTCGCTGCCCAGCCGGGCCACCCTCGTCACGTCGAGCTGGTGCAGCACGTACCGGCCGCGCCGGCGGGTGGTGATCAGGCCCGCCTTCTTCAGGACGGCCAGGTGCCGGGATATCTCGGGCGCCGTCACGCCGTGCACCTGGGCCAGCTCGCTCGTGGTGTACGCGCTGCGGGCCAGATGGCGGCAGATCCGCATCCGGACGGGGTGGGACAGGGCCGTCATCCGCAGGGTGAGCTGCTCGACCGACGGCGGCGAGGCCGGCTCGGGGGAGCCGACGGGGTAGTGCAGCACGGGCTGCCAGCCGCTGCGGTGCAGCACGCTGAGGTGGGGCCAGCCGAGGCTGGTCGGCACCAGGAGCAGCCCGCCGCCCGCGGTGACCGTACGGCCCTCGACGAGCTTGTCGACCTCGATCCGGCCGGCCGCCTCGTCCAGGCTCAGGACGGGGGACACCGCCGCCAGGGCCTCCGCCAGTCCGCGGTGCCGCAGCAGTTCCGTCTTGTGCCGGGCGTCCGCCGTCAGCTGGTGGCCCAGCCGCGACCAGACCTCCGCGAAGAACGCCTCGTCACAGTCCTCCAGGAAGCGCCGCAGCCACGCGCGCACACTGGGCGGGTCGTCCAGCAGCCGCCGGGTGAACCGCACCTGCCGGGGACCGCGCGAGGCGGCCACCTCCAGGGCCCGCCGCCGCACGCGCTCGTCCCCGAGCACCAGCGGCCCGTGGGAGTCGCCGGTGATCACGCAGGTGAACTCCAGGGCGGCGTCCACGAACTGCTCGTCCGTCAGCCTGTCGAGGAGGTCCAGTTCCTCGGCGAGCGTCCCGCGCGGCAGCGTGCTGCGGCCCCGGATGCCGGCGTACGGCAGGAAGAGGTCCGAGAACGTCGACCGCCACAGGAAGTCGGCCTCGCACATCCGGTCGGCGAGATGCGGGTCCAGGCGCGCGGTGACACCCGTGACCCAGCCCTGGAGGCCCGGATGGTGCCCCGGCTCGGCCAGCGCGTGCAGCGCCATGCCGAGTTCGGCGAGGGGGGACGGCACGATCGCGACCCTCTCCGGCCGCAGCCCCGCGATGTCGATGCTCACGCTCATGCCCTCATGGTGCACGCCGCCACCGACAACGCCGCCACCACCGGCAACGCCGCCGCCACGATGCCGCCGTCGCCGATCGGCGCGACACGGGGGCCGGCACCTGCCGAACCGGTTCCCGACGGCACCGGCCGGCGCCTATCCGTCCGCCCGCTCCCGCGCCGCGCCGTCCTCCCGCCCCAGCCGGGCCACGAAATCGGCCACCGCCGTCCGCACGTCCCCGGCGCTCCACTCCAGGCCGGCGGCGCGCACGTCGACCTCCGTGACGGCCAGGCCCGGTACGGGCGCGTCCCAGGCGTGGGCGAAGAGCAGGGTCCCGGTCTCCTCGGCCGTACGGATCGCGGCCTCGGCGACGACGTCGGCGTCGTACGGCAGCCACACCTGGAACTCGTTGGTGTGCGGCACCTCGGGGTGCACGCGCGACCACGGCAGCCCGGCCGCCACGAAGCCCTCGGCCAGTGCGGCGGCCACCACGCGCGCGTGACGCACGTACGAGGGCAGGCGGGGCAGTTCGCGCTCCAGGCCGAGCAGCGCCGCCAGGGCGGTGGGGAACTGCTGGAAGACCAGGCCGCCGTAGCGGTGGCGCCAGGTCCTCGCCTCCTCCACCAGGGTGCCCGGGCCGGCCAGCGCGGCGCCGCCGAAGCCGTCGAGGGACTTGTAGAACGACACGTAGACGCTGTCCGCCAGCCCGGCGATCTCGTCGAGCGGCCGGCCGAGGTGGACGGCCGACTCCCACAGGCGCGCGCCGTCGAAGTGCACGACCGCGTCCCGCTCGCGTGCCGCCTCGACGAGTTCGGTCAGCTCCTGCCAGGACGGCAGGAGGTGTCCGGCGTCCCTGAGCGGCAGTTCGAGCATCAGCGCTCCGAAGGGCTCCTCGCAGTCGCGGACCTCCTCGGCGGTGGGCTGGCGGGGCTCGTCGGTCAGCCGGACCGGGCGCAATCCGCTGACCTGGCTGAACGCGGCGCGTTCGTGCACCTCCGGGTGGGCCTTGCCGTGCAGGGCCACGGTGGGGTTCCCGGTGCGTCCGGCCCAGCACCGCAGGGCGACCTGCTGCGCCATGGTGCCCGTCGGGAAGAAGGCGGCGGCCTCCTTGCCGAGCAGCCGGGCGACCTCGGCCTCCAGGGCGGCGACGACGCCGTCGCCGTACGCGTCCACGGATTCGTCCAGGTCGTACACCTCGCCGGCCGCGTCCAGGAGGGCGAGCCGCTGGCGGATCGTGCTCTGGGGACTCGAGCGCGCGAGCACCCGCCGCGCGCCGCGGGCCGCGCGCCTCCGCCGCTCCCGACGCCGCCTGCGCCGCTCGTCCTCCGACACCGGCTCCGGCTCCGGCCCCGGCCCCGGCACCGGTTCCGAGTCCGGTCCCGGCACCGGGCCGGACGACTCCTGCCCGTACGCCCGCGGGTGCTGATCCGCCGTATCGCTCATGCCGTGGATCATCGCGCGCGCACGGCCGCGCGGGCACCCGGTTTCCGCACCGGGGGGAAGTGCGGTTACCCACAGCCTGTGGACGACCGGGGCCCCCGGCAACCGATCGCGTTAACATGACGAGAAATCGTCCGGTACCCAGAGCGGACTGGAACGGGAAGGCCGCCGTCGCGTGAGTACAGTCCAACAGCCAGACCCCAGGGACCGCCCCGCGCGGCTCACCGTCGGCGTCGTCGGCGCCGGCCGGGTGGGCCCCGCCCTCGCCGCGTCCCTCCGGCTCGCCGGGCACCGCCCGGTCGCCGTCTCCGGCGTCTCCGACGCCTCCCGCCGGCGCGCCGCGACGATGCTGCCGGACGTCCCCCTCGTCACCCCCGCCGAGGTCCTGCGGCGCGCCGACCTGGTGCTGCTGACCGTCCCCGACGACGCCCTCCCCGGTCTCGTCGAGGGCCTCGCCGAGACCGGCGCCGTCCGCCCGGGGCAACTGCTCGTGCACACCTCCGGCCGGTACGGCGCGCGCGTCCTGGACCCCGCCCTGCGCGCGGGCGCGCTGCCGCTGGCCCTGCACCCGGCGATGACCTTCACCGGTACCGCCGTGGACGTCCAGCGCCTGGCCGGCTGCTCCTTCGGCGTCACCGCGCCCGACGAACTGCGGCTGGCCGCCGAGGCCCTCGTCATCGAGATGGGCGGCGAACCGGAGTGGGTCGCCGAGGAGAGCCGGCCGCTCTACCACGCGGCCCTCGCCCTCGGCGCCAACCACCTCGTCACCCTGGTCGCCCAGTCGCTGGAACTGCTGCGCGCGGCTGGCGTCGGAGCCCCCGACCGGATGCTCGGCCCGCTGCTGGGCGCAGCCCTCGACAACGCGCTGCGCTCCGGCGACGCGGCGCTCACCGGCCCCGTCGCGCGCGGCGACGCGGGCACGGTCGCCGCCCACGTCTCGGAGCTGCGCAGGCACGCCCCGCAGAGCGTCGACGGCTACCTGGCGATGGCCCGTGCGACGGCCGACCGGGCCCTCGCCAGCGGCCTGCTCAAGCCGGAACTCGCCGAGGACCTCCTCGGGGTACTCGCCAAGGGGACCGACGGCGCCGAGGGAGATGCCCGATGACCACGACCCTGCTGCACACCGCGGGTGAACTGCAGGCACGCACGCGTACGGGCCGCCGGGCCGTGGTGATGACGATGGGCGCCCTGCACGAGGGCCACGCCACCCTCGTGCGCACCGCGCGCGAGATCGCCGGGCCGGGGGGCGAGGTCGTCGTCACGGTCTTCGTCAACCCGCTCCAGTTCGGCGCGGGCGAGGACCTCGACCGCTACCCGCGCACCCTGGACGCCGACCTCGGGGTCGCCGAACGGGCCGGTGCCGACGTCGTGTTCGCCCCGTCCGTCGACGAGGTCTATCCCGGCGGCGAGCCCCAGGTCCGCGTCAGCGCCGGCCCGATGGGGGAGCGCCTGGAGGGCGCCGCACGCCCCGGGCACTTCGACGGCATGCTCACCGTCGTCGCCAAGCTGCTGCACCTGACGCGCCCCGACGTGGCCCTGTACGGGCAGAAGGACGCCCAGCAGCTCGCCCTGATCCGGCGCATGGTGCGCGACCTGAACTTCGGCGTCGACATCGTCGCCGTGCCGACCGTCCGCGAGGACGACGGACTGGCCCTGTCCAGCCGCAACCGCTACCTGTCGCCGGCCGAGCGGCGCACCGCGCTCGCCCTGTCCCGGGCCCTGTTCGCGGGCCGCGACCGGCATGCCGCGCAGGAGGCGCTGCGGGCACGCGCGCGTGCGGTGCCCGTCAGCCGCGCCCGCGCGGAGGCGCTCAGCGCCCTGGGCGAGTCCCGCGCGGCCGCCGACACGCACGCGGTGGCCAAGGCCGCCCCCGGTTCGGTGGCCGCCGTCCGGGCCGCCGCCCGCACGGTCCTGGACGAGGCCGCGCGCATGGTCCCGCCGCTGCGACTGGACTACCTGGCCCTCGTCGACCCGTCCGACTTCGGGGACATCGAGGACGACTTCACCGGCGAGGCGGTCCTCGCCGTCGCCGCCCGGGTCGGCGCGACCCGGCTGATCGACAACCTCCCCCTCACCTTCGGAGCCGCCTCGTGACCAGCACAGGCATACGACTGCACGCGCCCGCGCCCGGGTGGTCCATCTCCGCGGACGTCGTGGTCGTCGGTTCCGGGGTGGCCGGCCTCACCGCCGCCCTGCGCTGCGAGGCCGCCGGTCTGACGACGGTCGTGGTCACCAAGGCACGCCTGGACGACGGCTCCACGCGCTGGGCGCAGGGCGGCATAGCCGCCGCGCTCGGCGAGGGCGACACGCCCGAACAGCACCTCGAGGACACGCTGGTGGCGGGCGCGGGCCTGTGCGACGAGGGCGCGGTACGCCTCCTCGTCACCGAAGGTCCCGACGCCGTACGGCGGCTCATCGAGACCGGCGCCCACTTCGACGAGTCCGAGGGGGGCGGCCTGGAGCTGACCCGCGAGGGGGGTCACCACCGCCGCCGCATCGCGCACGCGGGCGGTGACGCGACCGGCGCGGAGATCTCCCGCGCGCTCGTCGAGGCGGTCCGCGCGCGCGGGCTGCGCACGATCGAGAACGCGCTCGTCCTGGACCTCCTCACGGATGCCGACGGCCGCACCGCGGGCGTCTCCCTGCACGTCATGGGCGAGGGTCAGCACGACGGCGTGGGCGCCGTGCACGCGCCCGCGGTGGTCCTCGCCACCGGCGGCATGGGCCAGGTCTTCTCCGCGACCACCAACCCGTCCGTGTCGACGGGCGACGGCGTCGCGCTCGCGCTGCGCGCGGGTGCGGAGGTCTCCGACCTGGAGTTCGTGCAGTTCCACCCGACCGTGCTGTTCCTCGGCCCGGACGCGGAGGGCCAGCAGCCGCTCGTCTCCGAGGCGGTGCGCGGCGAGGGCGCCCACCTGGTCGACGGCGACGGCGTGCGCTTCATGCTGGGGCAGCACGAACTGGCCGAGCTGGCGCCCCGGGACATCGTCGCCAAGGGCATCACGCGCCGCATGCAGGAGCGGGACGCCGAGCACATGTACCTCGACGCCCGCCACTTCGGCGCCGAGATGTGGGAGCACCGTTTCCCGACCATCCTGGCCGCCTGCCGGGCGCACGGCATCGACCCGGTCACCGAGCCCGTCCCGGTCGCCCCGGCCGCCCACTACGCCTCCGGCGGCGTGCGCACCGACTCGCACGGCCGGACCACCGTGCCGGGCCTCTACGCCTGCGGGGAGGTCGCCTGCACGGGCGTGCACGGCGCGAACCGGCTCGCCTCCAACTCCCTCCTGGAGGGCCTCGTCTACGCCGAGCGCATCTCCGTCGACATCGCGGCGGGCCGCTCTGCGGACGGCCTCTCCGCGCGCGTGCCCGCGCCCGTCGAGCACCCCGACCGGCCCGCGCACCCCCTTCTCGCCCCCGAGGCCCGGTTCGCGATCCAGCGGATCATGACCGGGGGTGCGGGCGTCCTGCGCTCCGCCGGCTCCCTGGAGAAGGCCGCCGAGCAGCTCCAGCGGCTGCACACGGAGGCCCGCGACGCCCTCGACGAGAACGGCAAGACCGCCGAGCCCGGCGTCGACACCTGGGAGGCCACCAACCTCCTGTGCGTGGCGCGCGTCCTGGTCACCGCCGCCCGGCTGCGCGAGGAGACCCGCGGCTGCCACTGGCGCGAGGACCGCGCCGAGCGCGACGACGCCGACTGGCGCCGCCACATCGTCGTACGGCTGAATCCGGACCGGACGCTCGCCGTGCACACCACCGATACCGCAGACTTCCCCCCGACCCGGCACCAGCAGGAGCAGTGACAGAAGTGAGCACCCCCGAGGACCTTCCCCTCGTCCAGAGCGGCGGCTGCGGCGACGGCTGTGCCTGTGGCACGGACGCCGACCTCACCGACGAGGAGTACCTGGAGTGCGGGCTCGATCCCGCACTCGCCCAGCTCCTCGCCGACGCCGGGCTCGACCCGGTCGAGGTCGAGGACATCGCCAACGTCGCCATCCAGGAGGACCTGGCCCACGGCGTGGACGTGACGACGGTCGCGACCATCCCCGAGGACGCGGTGGCCACCGCCGACTTCAGCGCGCGCGAGGCGGGCGTGGTGGCGGGCCTCAGGATCGCCGAGGCCGTCCTCTCGGTCGTCTGCACGGACGAGTTCGAGGTCGAGCGGCACGTCGAGGACGGCGACCGCGTGGAGGCCGGGCAGAAGCTGCTGTCGGTCACCACGCGCACGCGTGACCTCCTCACCGCCGAGCGCAGCGCGCTGAACCTGATGTGCCGCCTCTCCGGCATCGCGACCGCCACGCGCGCGTGGGCGGACGCCCTGGAGGGCACCGGCGCGCGCGTGCGCGACACCCGGAAGACCACACCGGGCCTGCGGTCGCTGGAGAAGTTCGCCGTGCGCTGCGGCGGCGGCGTCAACCACCGCATGTCGCTGTCCGACGCGGCGCTGGTCAAGGACAACCACGTGGTCGCCGCGGGCGGCGTCGCTCAGGCCTTCCAGGCCGTGCGGGAGGCCTTCCCGGACGTGCCGATCGAGGTCGAGGTCGATACCCTGCACCAGCTGCGCGAGGTCGTCGAGGCCGGCGCCGGCCTGATCCTGCTGGACAACTTCACGTCGGAGGAGTGCGCGGAGGCCGTCGGTGTCGTCGGCGGGCGCGCGCTGCTGGAGGCGTCCGGCCGGCTCACCCTGGACAACGCCAAGGCGTACGCAGACACCGGTGTCGACTTCCTGGCCGTGGGCGCCCTCACCCATTCCTCGCCGATCCTGGACATCGGCCTGGACCTGCGAGCGGCGGAGTAGGAGCGGGATCCGGCCATGCTGCTGACGATCGACGTAGGCAACACGCACACCGTGCTCGGCCTGTTCGACGGGGAGGACATCGTCGAGCACTGGCGGATCTCGACGGATCCCCGCCGCACGGCCGACGAGCTGGCGGTCCTCCTCCAGGGCCTGATGGGCATGCACCCCCTCCTCGGGGTGGAGCTGGGCGACGGCATCGACGGCATCGCCATCTGCGCGACCGTCCCGTCCGTCCTGCACGAGCTGCGCGAGGTGACCCGCCGCCACTACGGCGACGTCCCCGCGGTGCTCGTCGAGCCCGGGGTGAAGACGGGTGTGCCGATCCTCTTCGACAACCCCAAGGAGGTCGGCGCCGACCGCATCATCAACGCGGTCGCCGCCAACGAGCTGTTCGGCGGCCCGGCGATCGTCGTGGACTTCGGCACGGCGACCACGTTCGACGCGATCAGCGCGCGCGGGGAGTACGTCGGCGGCGTCATCGCGCCCGGCATCGAGATCTCCGTCGAGGCCCTGGGCGTCAAGGCCGCGCAACTGCGCAAGATCGAGGTCGCCCGGCCCCGCAGCGTGATCGGCAAGAACACGGTCGAGGCGATGCAGTCCGGCATCGTCTACGGCTTCGCCGGCCAGGTCGACGGCGTCGTGGGCCGGATGGCCAGGGAACTGTCGGACGACCCCGACGACGTGACGGTGATCGCCACGGGCGGACTGGCGCCCATGGTGCTGGGCGAGTCCTCGGTGATCGACGAGCACGAGCCGTGGCTGACGCTGATCGGGCTGCGCCTGGTGTACGAACGGAACGTCTCGCGGATGTGAGCGGTCGGGCGGGCGCACGGGGCGGCTCGGCCCGGCCGGCCGCCCGGTCCCGTACCGGCCGCCCGGTCCCGTGCCGGCCGCCGCGATCGTGCGTCCGACCCGGTGGAACAAGGCGCGCCGCATCGACTTCTTGTGCCGAATTTGTCCGATTAGCGCGTATCGTCGCCGCATGCCCACGCCCTACGGATCCCGCGGCGGCATGGTGTTCGGTGCGGAGGAGCTGCGTGTGCTCCGCCGCGCCCTCGCCCTCGCCCTCCACCCCGGTCCCGCCTCGGCCGAGGACGTCCAGGACTGCCACCGCCTCGCCGCATCCCTCGACGAGGCACTGCGCGAGGCCGCCCGGCTGCGGGCCTTCCTGGTGTCCGACCTCGCCCGGTACCGCGCCGCCCTCCCCGGTACCGCCGCCGGGTACCTCACGCTCCTGGAGGAGGTGCTCGGCACCGGCCACCGGCCCGAGGCCGACGACCTCGCCGCCCTGCGCGCCCTGCGGGGGAACCCGAAGGCGGCCGCCCTCCTGGAGCGCTGCCGGGACCTCGCGGAGCAGGACGTGCGCGCCCGCCTCGCCGGCCGTACGGCCCGCCGGGCGGTCACGGCCGCTCCCGTGGTGCCGGCGTCCCGTACGCGCCTCCTGGCCCTCCCCGGGGGCCGCCGCGCGGCCGCGGAGGAGGCCGGCCCCGACCGCCCGGCGGTCGCCGCCGGGGAGCCGGCGCCACGGCCCGCGCGGAAACCCGACGAGGAGCCGGCCGCGCCCGGGCCCGTCCCCGCGAAGCCGCGGGAGCCGGAACCCTCCCGCCGGCCCGTTCCCACCCCGGGCGAGGTCTTCCCGCGGCGCAAGCCCGTCCCGCCGGCCTCCGCCGCACCGTCCACCGCGGCACTGTCCACCGGCCTCCGGGAGCGACTCGCCGCCGGCTGACCGGGTGCCGCCGACACGACCCGCGGGAGTGCCACCCCGCCCCGGTGTCCCGTTCCTCCCTGGCTACCCTGGATCCATGGACTACGTCTCCGCGCTCCTTCCCCCCGTCGTCATGGCCGTCTTCTTCATCGGCGTGATCAGGGTGATCGTGAAGACCCAGGGCGGCACCAACAAGACCAAGGAGGACGCGGCCGTCGACGCCGCCCTCGCGCGCGCGGAGAGCGCCCGCCGGCCCTCCGCGAACACCGAGGCCTGACCGCCCCGGCCCCTCGTACCCCCCCCCGCGCCCGGGCGTACGGCCCCACCACCAGGGGCCGTACGCCCTTTTTGTTCGCCTTTGTCGAAGAAGGTGCACGTTCGGCACGTGATTGACGCGCTCTCCCGCTATTGTTCTGAGTTGTGCCTCGCCCCTTGGGAGAACTCGAAGACGCGGTCATGACGCGGGTGTGGAAGTGGAACCGCCCGGTCACCGTTCGAGAAGTCCTGGAAGACCTTCAGAAGGAACGGTCCATCGCCTACACCACGGTGATGACCGTTTTGGACAATCTCCATCAGAAGGGCTGGGTGCGCCGCGAGGCGGAAGGCCGGGCCTATCGATATGAGGCGGTCTCCACGCGTGCCGCCTACGCCGCCGCCCTGATGAACGAGGCCTGGTCGCAGAGCGACAACCCCGCCGCGGCTCTCGTCGCCTTCTTCGGGATGATGAGCGACGAACAGCGTCATGCCCTGACCGATGCGGTACGCATCGTCCAGGGACCCGAAACTTCCGAACGCCCGGAAGCCGGGAGCGCGCGGGAGAACCCCGGGTCCACGACGGGGACCGACGGGCGATAGCGTCCGCTCATGTCAGCTCAGAGCCCTGAAGTCAACGCTAAAGCCATCACCGTCCGCCGGGCCCGGACCAGCGATGTCCCCGCGGTGCGTCGTCTCCTTGACGCGTACGTCCGCGGCGGCATCCTGCTCGACAAAGCGACGGTGACCCTTTACGAGGACATCCAGGAGTTCTGGGTCGCCGAACGCGACGACAACGCCGAGGTCGTCGGCTGCGGCGCGCTGCACGTGATGTGGGAAGACCTCGCGGAAGTCCGCACCCTCGCGGTGAAGCCCGGCCTGAAGGGCGCCGGCGTCGGTCACCAGTTGTTGGGGAAGTTGCTGCAGACCGCGCGTTGGCTCGGTGTTCGCCGGGTTTTCTGCCTCACCTTCGAAGTGGACTTCTTCGTCAAGCACGGCTTCGTGGAGATCGGCGAGACGCCCGTCGACACCGATGTCTACGCGGAGCTGCTGCGTTCCTATGACGAGGGGGTCGCGGAGTTCCTCGGTCTCGAACGAGTGAAACCGAACACCTTGGGCAACAGCCGGATGCTTCTGCATCTGTGATCGCCGCGCCCCATTCCGGCGGAGTCGCCTTGCCCGGGTGCCCTATGTCCGAAACGCGCACGTTTCCGTACGGGGAGCGGGCTGCCGGTCTCTCCCGAGGGTTTGTGTTTTCTCGGCAAAAGCGGTTTGCTTTCCGATGTACTGCAGTACTGCATATATCAGTGGGCGGCGAAACGGCGGAACGCCGCAGACCCCCGGCCCTCACGTTATCGATGAAAGGAAATCCGGTGGCACAGAAGGTTCAGGTCCTTCTTGTCGACGACCTCGACGGCGGCGAGGCCGACGAGACCGTGACGTTCGCGCTGGACGGCAAGACGTACGAGATCGATCTCACGACTGCCAATGCGGACAAGCTGCGCAGCCTTCTCGACCCGTACGTGAAGGGCGGTCGGCGTACCGGAGGCCGCGCTTCGGGCGGACGCGGAAAGACGCGCGCCGCCGCAGGTGGCAGCCAGGACACCGCTCAGATCCGCGCGTGGGCGAAGGAGAACGGCTACGAGGTCAACGACCGCGGCCGTGTTCCCGCGACCATCCGCGAGGCCTACGAGAAGGCCAACGGCTGAACGCAGGCGCGCCGCAGCCGGACACGGTGACAGTGCGTCGCCAGCGTGTCCACCAAGCGCACCAGGTCGGGGGCGCCCCCGGCGTCCCCCAGGGCCGACATCGTCGGCAGCGAGGCCTCGACCCCGCACCCTCCGACGGGGGGCCGCAGCCACACGGCGGCCCCCTGCAGTGCTGTTCCGGGGCGGGTCCGGCCCGGCGGCGGGGGCGCCTCGAAGACCCCGCCCGCGCCGGTCGCCGTCAGGTCCAGCGCCAGCGCGTCCCACTCCAGCCACCGCAGGACTCCCGGCAGCTCCTCCGCGCTCCCCGCCGCCACCAGCAGCCGCATCCGGTCGCCCCGCACGGCCACCGGAGAGCCCGGCGCCAGATGCCGCAGCGCCGGGTGACCCGCCTCGGCCGGCACCTCCAGGACGTCGAAGCGCAGGCCCACCCGAAGCCGCACCGGCTCTCCGGGCACCGTCTCCCACCCCAGTTCGTTCTCGTACCAGCCGCGGACGCTCCCGTCCGGGCGGTCCGGACCGAGCGCCCTGCGGGGAGGGGGAACCTTGGACGTGGCGGCGAGGACCGGGGGCACGGCCGTCGGGGAGAGGGCCGCGGCGGCGCCCGCGGCGACGGAGGGGGTGGTCCGGGACGCGGACGGGGGGACGGGGCCGACCATGCCGAGTGCAACGGTTCCGAAGCCTCCGTGGTTACGCTGCGTACCGCGAAGCGAGCGCAGAGTGGTGGTGCGGAGGGCGCGCGGGGGTGCCGGGAGGCACAAGGTTGTTCGCCCGTAGCGGAGGGAACGGGCGCCCGCGGCATGGAGTGTCGGTCCCAGCGGGTAAGACATCCCTAGTGGGAGGGGGCGACACGCAGGAAACGGGAGTCTCACGTTCGCCATCGGCGTACTGGCGACTGGGGTAACTGTCTGGCCTGCGGGAACATCGTCTCGCACCATCGGGTTGGAGCAGATGTCGGCGTTCGGGGTCAGGAGGCCATCGACGGTGTCGGCAGTTGGAATGAGCGGTCCCCGCTTGCGGGACTAAGCTGCGGAAGGACAGGGAGGGGAAGTTCCCCCCACTGCCTGACCGCTCTGAGGAGCGATTAACGATGTTCGAGAGGTTCACCGACCGCGCGCGGCGGGTTGTCGTCCTGGCTCAGGAAGAAGCCCGGATGCTCAACCACAACTACATCGGCACCGAGCACATCCTCCTGGGCCTGATCCACGAGGGTGAGGGTGTCGCCGCCAAGGCCCTTGAGAGCCTCGGGATTTCGCTCGAGGCGGTCCGCCAGCAGGTGGAGGAGATCATCGGCCAGGGCCAGCAGGCCCCGTCCGGGCACATCCCCTTCACCCCCCGTGCCAAGAAGGTCCTGGAGCTGTCGCTCCGCGAGGCCCTTCAGCTGGGCCACAACTACATCGGCACGGAGCACATCCTGCTCGGCCTGATCCGTGAGGGCGAGGGCGTCGCCGCCCAGGTCCTGGTCAAGCTGGGTGCAGACCTCAACCGGGTGCGGCAGCAGGTGATCCAGCTGCTCTCCGGTTACCAGGGCAAGGAGACCGCCACCGCCGGCGGCCCTGCCGAGGGCACGCCCTCGACGTCCCTGGTCCTCGACCAGTTCGGCCGGAACCTCACCCAGGCCGCTCGTGAGTCCAAGCTCGACCCGGTCATCGGGCGCGAGAAGGAGATCGAGCGGGTCATGCAGGTGCTGTCCCGCCGCACCAAGAACAACCCGGTCCTGATCGGTGAGCCCGGCGTCGGCAAGACCGCCGTCGTCGAGGGCCTCGCCCAGGCCATCGTCAAGGGCGAGGTGCCCGAGACCCTCAAGGACAAGCACCTCTACACCCTGGACCTCGGCGCGCTGGTCGCCGGCTCCCGCTACCGCGGTGACTTCGAGGAGCGCCTGAAGAAGGTCCTCAAGGAGATCCGCACCCGCGGCGACATCATCCTGTTCATCGACGAGCTGCACACGCTGGTCGGTGCGGGTGCCGCCGAAGGCGCCATCGACGCCGCTTCGATCCTGAAGCCGATGCTGGCCCGCGGTGAGCTCCAGACCATCGGTGCGACCACGCTGGACGAGTACCGCAAGCACCTGGAGAAGGACGCGGCTCTCGAGCGCCGCTTCCAGCCCATCCAGGTCGCGGAGCCGTCGCTGCCGCACACCATCGAGATCCTCAAGGGTCTGCGCGACCGGTACGAGGCGCACCACCGCGTCTCGATCACCGACGAGGCGCTGGTCCAGGCCGCCACCCTGGCCGACCGGTACATCTCGGACCGCTTCCTGCCGGACAAGGCGATCGACCTGATCGACGAGGCCGGTTCCCGGATGCGCATCCGCCGGATGACCGCGCCGCCGGACCTGCGCGAGTTCGACGAGAAGATCGCCGGCGTCCGCCGCGACAAGGAGTCCGCGATCGACTCGCAGGACTTCGAGAAGGCCGCCTCCCTCCGCGACAAGGAGAAGCAGCTCCTGGCCGCCAAGGCCAAGCGCGAGAAGGAGTGGAAGGCCGGCGACATGGACGTCGTCGCCGAGGTCGACGGCGAGCTGATCGCCGAGGTCCTCGCGACCGCCACCGGCATCCCGGTCTTCAAGCTGACCGAGGAGGAGTCCTCGCGCCTGCTGCGCATGGAGGACGAGCTCCACAAGCGGGTCATCGGCCAGAAGGACGCCGTCAAGGCGCTCTCGAAGGCGATCCGCCGTACGCGTGCCGGCCTCAAGGACCCGAAGCGTCCGGGTGGTTCGTTCATCTTCGCCGGCCCGTCCGGTGTCGGTAAGACCGAGCTGTCCAAGGCGCTCGCCGAGTTCCTCTTCGGTGACGAGGACGCGCTGATCTCCCTCGACATGTCGGAGTTCAGCGAGAAGCACACGGTGTCGCGTCTCTTCGGTTCCCCGCCCGGATACGTGGGGTACGAAGAGGGCGGCCAGCTGACCGAGAAGGTCCGCCGCAAGCCGTTCTCCGTCGTCCTCTTCGACGAGGTGGAGAAGGCCCACCCGGACATCTTCAACTCGCTGCTCCAGATCCTGGAGGACGGTCGCCTGACCGACTCCCAGGGCCGGGTCGTGGACTTCAAGAACACGGTCATCATCATGACGACCAACCTCGGCACGCGGGACATCTCCAAGGGCTTCAACCTCGGCTTCGCCGCCGCGGGCGACACGAAGTCCAACTACGAGCGCATGAAGAACAAGGTCTCGGACGAGCTGAAGCAGCACTTCCGGCCCGAGTTCCTCAACCGCGTCGACGACGTGGTCGTCTTCCCGCAGCTGACCCAGGAGGACATCCTCCAGATCGTCGACCTGATGGTCGGCAAGGTCGACGAGCGCCTGAAGGACCGGGACATGGGCATCGAGCTCTCCCAGTCCGCCAAGGAACTGCTGTCCAAGAAGGGGTACGACCCGGTGCTGGGTGCGCGGCCGCTGCGCCGCACCATCCAGCGCGAGATCGAGGACACGCTCTCGGAGAAGATCCTCTTCGGCGAGCTGCGCCCCGGTCACATCGTGGTCGTGGACACCGAGGGCGAGGGCGACGCCAAGACCTTCACCTTCCGGGGTGAGGAGAAGGCGGCCCTGCCGGACGTCCCGCCGATCGAGCAGGCGGCCGGCGGCACGGGTCCGAACCTGAGCAAGGACGCCTGACCCCGAGGGGTCGAGCGCGACGAGAGGGGCCGCCCCGGGACCGATGTCCCGGGGCGGCCCCTCTCGCTGTGTTCCTCAGGACAGCTGCCCGTCGTAGTCCGGCAGCTTGAAGGTCTTCTCGGCGTGGCCGCCCGACAGGTCGGTGGCGCTGTTGCCGATGTTCGCGATGATCGTGTAGCCCTTGGACTCGATGTCGACGCGCTGGGCGGTCTTGTAGGCGCCGACGTCCTTGAAGAGGTCGAACAGGCCGCGGACGTAGAGGCCGGAGACCTTGTAGCCGACGTGCTTCAGGTTGTAGTCCGTGACGCCCGAGATGATGCCGGGGCGGGCGGTGACGAAGAACAGGGAGACGCCGTGCTCCTGGGCGTACTTGGCGACGTCGAGGACCGGCTTGTTGGCCGGCTGCGGGTAGCTGAAGCCGAAGTCGGTTTCCAGGGTGGTGTTGTCGATGTCGAGGACGACGGCCGGCTTCTCGCCCGGTTCGACGGTGGCGATGCGCTGCTTCAGGTAGGGCAGGGCCTGGTTCATCACCGCCCGGCAGTCCGTCTGCCAGGTGTCGTAGCCGACCTGGGCCTGCGCGGCGGCGGTGGCGGTGGAGGAGGTGCCGGTGGCCGTCGCGGCCTGGGCGCCGGCCGGGACGGCCATCGCGGTGAGGGCGGCCGTCGCCACGGCGGTCATGCCGATGCGGCGCGTCCAGGTGCCTCTGGTCATGGTGTGGGGGTCCTCTCGCGTCCAAGCGCTGCAGGTGTCGTGGGCATGCTCATCGGTGGGGATGGCCTGAGGGGAACCAGCGGGTTACTGGACGGTAGAGGGTGCTGTGCGGCCCGTCACACCCTCGCGCACGCTTCGTGGCGCGGGTCACAAGTCCCGCCGGGGGTGGGGGAGTAGCCGCCGTCACATTCCGAAGGACCGCGCGGCGGGCGGCCGGTGACGTGCCGCACAGGAGCTACGTCACGTACTACGCGGAATAGTTCCGATCAGCATTCAGGCAAAAGCGACATATCGCTCGGAGTGGGTCTGTCCGGCAGGCCTGTCGCGTGGAAATAGGCCCTATGTCTGATGTGGGGCGAACTGTGGGTGTGAGTTCCGCTTTGACGTGAAGTACTAGTTTCCGTCGTAGATCACACATTTGAGGCATTGCCGGGCCGCGGGTTACCAAGGAACGGCCATCCGGCGACGTCCGTACGTCGGGTGGTTCTCTCCGTCCCCGGCACCATGAGGTTTCGATGTTCCAGCGCGTCACGTTCCGTTCGTCCCGTACGCCCCAGCTCCGCACCCGCGTGGCCGTCGGCGCCGCCGCTCTCGGCGCCACGGTCGTGCTGGGGAGCGGAGTGGCGTCCGCGGTCACGCCCCAGGCCCAGACGGCGGCGCCCACGGCCGCGACCGCGGTGGTGGCCAAGAAGGCCTCGGCCACCTGGGTCGACCCGGTGAAGAAGTACAAGCTGTCCGCCAGCTTCGCCCAGGCCGGTGGCATGTGGGCCTCCAAGCACAGCGGCCAGGACTTCGCCGTGGCGACCGGCACCAAGGTCTTCGCCGCGCACGGCGGCAAGGTCGTCAAGGCCGGCGGCAACGGCGCCGGTGACGGCCCCGCCTACGGCAACGCCATCGTCATCAAGCACGCCAACGGTGTGTACTCCCAGTACGCCCACCTGTCGCACGTCAACGTGAAGGTCGGCCAGGTCGTCAAGACCGGCCAGCGCATAGCCCTGTCCGGCAACACCGGCAACTCCAGCGGCCCGCACCTGCACTTCGAGATCCGGACCACCGCCAACTACGGTTCGGCGGTCGACCCGGTGAAGTTCCTGCGCGGCAAGGGCGTGTCCCTCTGACGACGGTGACCGACGGCCGCCTTCAGGACGGCTGCGAGCCCTGATGGGCCTGGGTGATCAGATCGACGGCGACCTCGAGGACGGCTTCGCGCTTCTCCTCGGGGTCGCCTTCGAGGTCCTGGAGGAAGAACATCCCGGCGTGCAGCGTGAAGATGGCGCTGACGCAGCGGACCTGGTCGGCGAGCGGCGCGTCCGGGTCGATGACGATGTCGCGCAGCCCGCGCATCCGGTCCTTGAAGGACTCGCCGATCCGGAGTTCGCGGACCGTCGCCTGGTTCTCCTGCATGAAGCGGAAGAGCGGGGCCGCCTCGCTGAGCGCCTGGCTGTAGCGCCGCAGGAGTTCCCGCTTGGTCTCCAGGGTGTGCGGCCGGCTGCGGCCCCACTCGACCAGGTCCTCGATCGGCTTCGTCAGATCCGTGAAGATGCCGACGATGATCTCTTCCTTGGTCTTGAAGTGGTAGTACAGGGCCGCCTTGGTCACTTGGAGGTGCTCCGCGATCTCGCGGAGCGAGGTCTTCTCGTAACCCTGCTCGGCGAAGAGCTCCAGCGCCACGTCCTGGATGCGCTGGCGCGTGTTGCCGCGGCGTCGCTGCTTGGTGCCGTCCATGGTGACGTCCATCCTCGTACTCCTCGCGTCGCCGCGAAACCGGCAGCCGGAAGGTAAGAGGAACTTGCCTTCCGGTCAGTTGAAACTTACTTGACGACCGGCTAGTTGTGGATCTACTTTCCCAGTGTACTGAACTAGCCGGGCGGCAAGTAAGTGGCTGCCCTGGGGGAGTGGGATGACGATGGCGGACACCCGAACCGTTGAGCCGGACGCCGGCGCACAGGACGAGAAACAGCGGAGCGTGCGGGTCGTGATGCTCGCACTGATGATCACCATGATGCTCGCGATGCTCGACAACATGATCGTCGGCACCGCGATGCCCACGATCGTCGGCGACCTCGGCGGCCTCGAACACCTGTCGTGGGTGGTGACCTCCTACACCCTCGCCACCGCCGCCTCCACCCCGATCTGGGGCAAGCTCGGCGACCTGTACGGGCGCAAGGGCGCCTTCCTCAGCTCCATCGTCCTCTTCCTGGCCGGGTCGGCGCTGAGCGGCATGGCCCAGGACATGGGCCAGCTGATCGGCTTCCGCGCCGTGCAGGGGCTGGGCGCCGGCGGTCTGATGGTCGGCGTCATGGCCATCATCGGCGACCTCGTCCCGCCGCGGGAGCGCGGCAAGTACCAGGGCATGATGGCCGCCGTGATGGCGATAGCGATGATCGGCGGACCGCTGGTCGGTGGCACCATCACCGACCACTGGGGCTGGCGCTGGGCCTTCTACATCAACCTGCCGCTCGGTGTGGTGTCCCTCGGCCTGATCACCGCCGTCCTGCACCTGCCGAAGAAGCGGTCCCAGGCCCGCATCGACTATCTGGGCGCCGGACTGCTCACCGTCGGCATCACCTCCATCGTGCTCGTCACCACCTGGGGCGGCACCGAGTACGCCTGGTCCTCCGCGCGGATCATGGAGCTGATCGGCATCGGTGTCGCGGCGCTCGTCGGGTTCGTGTTCTGGCAGACCAGGGCCGCGGAGCCGATCCTGCCGCTGCACATCTTCCGCAGCCGCAACTTCACGCTGATGTCGGTGATCGGCTTCATCACCGGCTTCGTGATGTTCGGCGCCACCCTGTTCCTGCCGCTCTACCAGCAGGCGGTGCAGGGTGCTTCGGCGACCAACTCCGGCCTGCTGCTCCTGCCGATGCTCGGCGCGATGCTCGTGACCTCGATGATCGCCGGCCGGATCACCACCAGCAGCGGCCGCTACAAGGTCTTCCCGGTCGTCGGCGGCGCCCTGATGATCGTCGGCCTGTACCTGCTCTCCACGATGGACACCGGCACCTCCCGGTTCACCTCCGGTGTGTTCATGGCGGTCGTCGGCCTCGGCATGGGCTGCCTGATGCAGATCACCATGCTGGTCGCACAGAACAGCGTCGAGATGAAGGACATGGGCGTCGCGTCCTCCTCGGCCACCCTCTTCCGCACGCTCGGCTCCTCCTTCGGCGTCGCGATCATGGGCGCGCTGTTCAACAGCCGGGTCCAGGACGCCATGTCCGAGCGGGCCGGCGCACTGGGCTCCAGGATCACCGAGCAGTCCGCGCAGCTGGACGCCGCCAGCCTCGCCAAACTCCCGGCCCCGGCGCGGGAGGCCTACCAGTACGCGGTCTCCGACGGCACCCACGCGGCGTTCGTCCTCGGAGCCGTCGTGGCCGTGGTCGCGCTGGTGGCGGCCGTCTTCGTCAAGGAGGTCCCCCTCCGCGGAGCCGGACCGAAGGAGGAGGGCGCCGCGGAGGAGTCCACCGCCCTCAAGGCGCCGGTCGTCGAGCCCGTCTGAACCGCCCGGACGGACCGCCGCCGCCCGCAGTGGGCGGCGGCGGTCCGCACCGCGCAAGCCCTCCGAGAGGCCCCCGGCCGGCGACCACCCCGGGGGCCTCCGGCATGGGGCGAACGATGCACCGGATCGGTACGGCCGCCCCCTGCACGGCGAGTGGCGCACCGGATCGGCCCGCCGCCCCACGCACGGTGAGGGACGCGTCCGCGATCGGCACGCCGCCCCGCGCACGGTGAGCGATGCACCGGATCGGCACGCCGCCCCACGAGGGCACCCGCCCCGGCCGGCCGGTGCCCGTCCTCACGGCAGCATCGGATAGCTTCCCGTGTTCGTCGGGGCGTGCTCCGGCAGCCACAGGACGGCCACCGCGCCCTCGGAGGGTATGTGCGCCGGCGCCCCCGCCGGCCGTACGTTGCGGAAGGTCAGCCGGGCGCCCAGGACACGGGCCTGTCCTGCCGCGATGGTGAGGCCCAGACCGTGGCCGCGTCCTGCCCGGTCGCTGCTCCCGGTGCGGAAGCGGCTCGGGCCCTCCGCGAGCAGATCCTGGGGGAACCCGGGGCCGTGGTCGCGGACCCGGATGACCCGGCCCTCGACGGTGACCTGGATCGGCGGTCTGCCGTGCCGGCCGGCGTTGGCGAGCAGGTTGAACAGCACGCGTTCCAGGCGCCGGGGGTCGGTGGTGACCATGGACTCGTGCACCACCCGCACCTCGGCCTCCGGGTCCTTGGCCGCCACCCGCCGGGTGACGAACTCGCCCAGCAGGATGTCCTGCAACTCGGCGCGCTCGGAGGCGCCGTCGAGGCGGGCCACCTCCAGGACGTCCTCGACGAGCGTGCGCATGGCCTTCGCCCGGTCCATGACCAGCTCGGTGGGCCGGCCCGGAGGCAGCAGCTCGGCGGCGGTCAGCAGCCCGGTCACCGGTGTGCGCAGCTCGTGCGCGATGTCGGCGGTGACCCGGCGCTCGGCCTCCAGCCGCTGCTGGAGGGCGTCCGCCATGGCGTCCACGGCGGACGCCAGGTCGTCGGTCTCGTCGCGCACGACCCCGCCGATGGCGTCCCGCACCCGCACCTCCGTCTCACCCTTGGCGACCCGGTTCGCCGCGGCCGCCGCCTTGCGCAGCCGACGCGAGAGCTGGCCGCCGATCAGCACCCCGAGCGCGCTGCCGCCGAGGACGACCGCGATGGAACCGATCACCAGAGCCTGGTCGAGGTCGTACAGGATGTCCGTGCTGCGGTCGGTGAAGCCGGTGTGCAGGGAGAGCACGCGGCCGTCCTTCAGGGGCACCGCCGCCCAGATGTCGGGCGGCCCGCCGTCGTGGTCGGAGACGAACGTCGCCCGGCGCCCCTCCCCGACCTTGAACCTCAGCTCCGACGGCAGGTCCCGGTCGTCGATCTTGATGTTGGGGAAGTTGGGGCGCCCCGACAGCTCGTAGTTGCGCTGGGCGATCTGGACGCGCTCGTCGGCGAGGTCGCGCGCGTTGTCCAGCATGGAGACCCGGGCGGCGTTGTGGACGACGAGGCTGAGCACGATCGCCACCAGCGCCCCGACCAGTGCGATGGCCGCGCTCAGCTTCCACCGCAGGCCGGTGTGGAGACCCGTGCGCTCGGCGCGGACGGGAACCAGGTGCCGCAACATCCCCCGCATACCCCTGTCCGCTCAGGCCTTCAGCTTGTAGCCGAAGCCGCGGACCGTCTCGATCCGGTCCTGGCCGATCTTCGTCCGCAGCCGCTGCACGTGGACGTCGACGACGCGGGTGTCTCCGCCCCAGCCGTAGTCCCACACCCGCTCCAGCAGTCTGTCCCGCGACAGGACCGTGCCCGGGGCGGAGGAGAACTCCAGCAGGAGGCGCATCTCGGTCGGGGTGAGCGCGACCGGCCGCCCGGCCCGGCGCACCTCCATGCCCTCGGTGTCGATCTCCAGGTCGCCGAAGGCCAGCACGCCCCCGGCGGCGGAGGGATCCGCCTCGCCCCGGTCGGGCCCGCCCGCGTGCCCGAACCGGCGCAGCACCGCACGGATGCGGGCGACCAGGACGGCACCGTCGAACGGCTTGGTCACGTAGTCGTCGGCGCCTGCCTCGAGGCCGAGCACGACGTCGATGGAGTCGGCGCGCGCGGAGAGCATGATCACCGGCACGGTGGACTCGTCCCGGATGCGCCGGCACAGGCTCACGCCGTCCAGCCCGGGCACCATCACGTCCAGCAGGGCGATGTCGGGGCGGTCCGCCCGGAACGCCTCCAGACCGGACAGGCCGTCGGGCATCGCGGTGACCATGAAGCCGTCCCGCTCCAGGGCCAGCTGGGTGGCCTCGCGGATGACGTCGTCGTCCTCGACGAACAGGACGTGGGTCTGGTCTGCCATCCCGGTGCTCTCAGTCCTCGGTGGTGTCGTGGGTGTGCGGTGTGCGGTGTGCGGTGTGCGGTGTGCGGTCTGGACGGTGTGCGGTCTGGACGGTGTGGGTGGTGCGCGGTGCGGGCGGTCGCGGGTCCGCTGTGGCTGTCGGGCTGTCGGGCTGTCGGGCTGTCGTTTCTGTCGGTTCGCCGTGTCTGTCGCTTCGCTGTCGGGCCGGCCGTCCCTAGGAGGGGACGCCCGGAGCGCCTGGTGCGTTCACTGGTTCATCGGTCCGGGAGGCCCGAACGGTTCACGTGGCGGAGGATTTTTTTCCGCGGAGGCACGACGAAGGGGCGTCCGGCGACGGTGTGCGGAGCCCGTCAGCCGCTCTCCGGCACCGGCGTCACGTCGGCCCCGCCGACCACGCTGCTGTAGTCGTTGTGCCAGCTGTACTCCTTGACGAAGCGGCCCGAGGCCGTCCAGCGGTACGTGATGACGTTCTCGCCGGAGGGGCTGGAGACGGGGTCGCCCTTCTCGTACACCTGCTTGGTCACCACCAGGTCGCCGCGGTCCATCTCGGCGTAGACCGGGGGTTCCTCGGTCTTGAACACGTTCTCGTACCGGCCGCCCGTGCGGCGGTACACGTACGCCCCGACGCCCACCGCGTCACCGCACGTCAGCACGTTGACGACGACGTCGCTCTCGGCGCCGCCGGTGAGGTCGCCGAAGGAGACGTCGACCGGGTACTCGTCGCCGACGCACGGTTTCAGCTCGCGCTTGACCTCCTCCGACACCTCGGGGTCGTCCTTGACGAGCCGGACGGCGTCGGTGCGGTCGGGGGCGTCGGCGGGGGAGCTCGACGGGGAGGCGGTGGCGCCGACGACCGCTCCGGCGTGCGCCGGGCCCTCGTCACGGGCACCGGTGCCGCCGGTGGCGCACGAGGACAGGAAAAGGCCGACGGCGGCGAGCACGGCCAGCGCCGTGATCACCGCCTGGACGGTGCCCCGGGCCGGTGAGGGCCCGGCCTCGGTCAGGCCGCCGTGCAACGCTCCCGCTCCTCACGCTCCAGCGCGCGTGCGTCCAGATCGCGGGATTCCAGCTCCTCGCGGAGCCGGGCGAGCGCCCGGTGCAGCGTGCTCTTGACCGTACCGGCCGACATGCCGAGGGCTACGGCCGTCTCCTCCGTGGACATCTGCTCCCAGTGTCGCAGGACGACGACACTGCGCTGCTTGGGAGCGAGCACCTTCATGGCGTCCATCAGCAGGGCACGGTCCGCGTGCTGCTGGGTGGAGTCCTCCACGCGGGCGTCCGGCAGCTGCTCGGTGGGCACTTCCTCCAGCTTGCGGGCGCGCCACCACTCGGTCCGGGTGTTGATCATGACCCGGCGCAGGTAGGCGTCCGCCAGCCGCTTGTCCGCGATGCCGTCCCAGCGGCCGTACGTGCGGGCCAGCGCGGTCTGGAGCAGGTCCTGGGCGTCCACCGGGTCCGGGACCAGCCGGCGGGCACTGCGCAGCAGCGCGTCCTGCCGGGTGCGGACGTACTCCTCGAACTCGAGCACCTCTCCCTGCGCCATGATCAACCGCCTCCGTATCCCCGTACCGGCTGGCTGTGGTCCGCCGGTTTCCCGCTCGTGGTCTGTGGCCCTCGTCCCGCTGCCGGGCACACGAAGGAAGTTACGGAGCCGTTGTCACGGCACTGTCCGAGGCAGCCTGCGGCTAGCAGTCGGCTGTCCGTCGGTTGTGTAACGAAGGCGGTTCAGGGGTAGGGAGGAAAGCCGAATGCGGCCGGTTTGAGGGGATTCATCCGCCGATCACCCGCTGACCGCCCGTCGACCACCCGTCGGACGGCCTCCGGGCGACCGTGAACTGACGGTGCGTCAGGTGAGCGGGAGCCGGTACAGGCCGCCCGGCATCGGTTCCACCAGGCCGTCCGCGACGAGGCCGTCCAGCGCCCGCGCGCGTTGCACCGGCTCGTGCCACACCCGGTCGAGTTCCGCCTGCGGCACGGGCGTGTGAGCCTCCCTCAGCACGGCGAGCAGCTTGCCCCGCACCTGTCGGTCCGTACCGGCGTACGTCTGGCCGCGACGCGCCGGGCCGTCGTGCTCCGGTTTGCCCGCGAGCCGCCAGGCGCACCGGTCGGCGATCGGGCAGCGCGGGCAGCTCTCGTTCCGCGCCGTGCACACGAGGGCGCCCAGTTCCATGGACGCGGCCGCCCAGCGCGCGGCGGTCCTCTCGTCCTCGGGCAGCAGGGCGCGCGCCAGTCTGCGTTCGGCGGCCGTGGTGGCGTTCGGCGGGTACTGCACCCCCGTGACCGCGCGCGCGAACACCCGGCGGACGTTGGTGTCCAGGACGGCGTGCCGCTGTCCGTACGCGAAGGAGGCGACGGCGGCGGCCGTGTACTCGCCGATGCCGGGCAGCGCCAGCAGCTGCGCGTGGTCCGCCGGTACGTCACCGTCGTGCCGTTCCGTTATGGCCACCGCGGCGCCGTGCAACCGCAGGGCGCGGCGTGGGTAGCCGAGCCGCCCCCAGGCGCGGACGGCCTCGCCGGGGGACTCGGCGGCCAGGTCGGCGGGGCGCGGCCAGCGGGCGAGCCACTGCTCGTAGACCGGCAGGACGCGGCTGACCGGCGTCTGCTGGAGCATGAACTCGCTGACCATGACTCCCCAGGCGCCGGCCTCGGGGCGCCGCCAGGGCAGGTCGCGGGCGTGCTCGTCGAACCAGTCGATGACGGGGGAGTGCAGGCGCGCGCCGGAGGCCGGTGCGGCCGTCGTCGGGCCGGGAGCGTCCGGGCGCGGCCGCCCTGCGGGGGGCGGCCCGGAGACGGTGTCGTCGGGGCTGTGGTGCGGGGGCTTCGTGGGCGCAGTCATGGCCTTCCGATCCTGCCATGCGCGCGGGGGCACGCGCGCGTGCCGCTACCGGTGGGGCGGGGGCGCGGGAGGTGTCCGCGCGCGTGCGCCCCGGGCGCGGCCGCGGCTGTGAGGGGCGCGAGGGCGAGGGCGCGCGCCGTCACGCTCCGTGTGTCCCGTACGGCATCACGGTCACGTGCCGTCACCGGAACGGGGGCACGGTACTCAAGTCGGCGGCGGAGCACCCCTGTCCGGGATGATGATCCGGAAAAGTTGTGGCCCGGGCGGCGGGTGACGCCGGACATGGCAAGGATCTCTCGTACAGTTTGCGCCGTGGGATCTCTGCGCAATCCGGTCGGGCCGCTTCCCTCCTCCATCTACTGGCGACGGAGGGGCGTACTGCTGTCCGTGGTCGCCCTGTTGGCGTTGCTGGTCACCTGGGTGGTCGGCTCGGGCGGGGGTGGCGGCAAGAACGGGGCGGACGGTTCCAACGGCAAGAATCCCGCGTCCTCCATCACGCCGGGCCCCTCCGGTTCCGGACCCGCGATCAGTCAAAACCCCGGCGGGCGCGACGAGTCGGGCGACGAGGACTCCGGCGGATCCGGCTCCGGTTCGGGATCGGGCTCCGGTTCGGATGCCGGTTCGGGCTCGGGCGACGGCACCGGGTCCGGCGGCGCGGACACGGGGGGCGCCGGCTCGGCGGGATCCGGTGGTTCGGACGACGGCGCCAACGGCAGCGGGTCGGGCACGGTCCTGCCGGCCGGTACGACGCTGCCCAACTGCACCGCCAGTGTGGTCACGTTGAGCCTGCGCAGCGTCCGCAACACCTACTCGCCGGACCAGAGGCCCACGTTCCGACTGACGGCGAAGAACTCCTCCGGAAGCGACTGCAAGGTCGATCTCGGGCCGAAGAAGGCGGTGTTGACGATCACCCGGGCCGGCGGCGCCGACGACTACTGGTCGTCCGCCGACTGCCCGAAGGGGGCCGTCAGCCTTCTGTACCGGGTGCCGGCCGGGGACAGCTTCACGTACACCGTGACCTGGGACCGGAAGCCGAGTGCGCCGGAGTGCGCGACGCCTCCGGCCGGGGTGGCCGGGGCCGGTACGTACCTGGTGGAGGCGAAGGCCCCCGGGTTCGCGAAGGCGCAGACCTCCTTCGTGCTGGAGCAGGACTGAGGCGGGGCCGCCCGGCCGCCGCTCCTCGCCCGGAGCGCGGTCGCGCCCGCGTGCGCGGCACGGGTGCCGCGAGTCCCGGAGTCACCGCCGGTCCCGGAACCACCGCCGGTCCCGGAGCCACCGCCGGTCCCGGAGCCGTCGCGGGCCTCAGGGGTGCCGCGGGTCTCGGAGACCGCGGGCCTCGGATGCCGGGGGTCTCAGACGTACCTCTCCAGGATCGACGACTCCGCCAGGCGTGACAGGCCTTCGCGCACGCTGCGGGCCCGGGCCTCTCCCACGCCGTCGACCGTCTGGAGGTCGTCGACGCTCGCCGCGAGGAGCTTCTGGAGTCCGCCGAAGTGCTCCACCAGGCGGTCGATGATCGCGCCGGGGAGGCGGGGCACCTTGGCGAGCATGCGGAACCCGCGCGGGGAGACCGCCGAGTCGAGGGCCTCGGGGGAACCGGTGTAGCCCAGCGCGCGCGCCACCGTGGACATCTCGAGGAGCTCCGCGTGGCTGAGCGCGTCCAGCTCGTGCAGCGCCTCGTCGACCGTGCGGGAACGCTTGGCGGTGGGCTCCGGAACGTAGTCCCGGACCACCAGTTCACGCTCCGGCTCCACGCCCGCGATCAACTCGTCCAGCTGGAGGGAGAGGAGACGGCCGTCGGTGCCCAGTTCGACCACGTACTCGGCGATTTCGGTGGCGATGCGGCGCACCATCTCCAGGCGCTGCGCCACCGCCGAGACGTCCCGGACCGTCACCAGGTCCTCGATCTCCAGCGCCGACAGCGTGCCCGCGACCTCGTCGAGGCGGAGCTTGTAGCGCTCCAGGGTCGCGAGCGCCTGGTTCGCGCGGGACAGGATCGCCGCGGAGTCCTCCAGGACGCGGCGCTGGCCGTCGACGTAGAGCGCGATCAGGCGCATGGACTGGGAGACCGAGACGATGGGGAAGCCGACCTGCTTGCTGACGCGGTCCGCCGTGCGGTGCCGGGTGCCGGTCTCCTCCGTGGGGATGGTGGGATCCGGCACGAGCTGCACGCCGGCCCGCAGGATCTTGGACAGGTCGGAGGAGACGACGATGCCGCCGTCGAGCTTGCACAGCTCGCGCAGACGCGTGGCCGTGAACTCGACATCCAGGAGGAACCCGCCCGTGCACATCGTCTCGACCGTCTTGTCGGAGCCGAGCACGATGAGTCCGCCGGTGTTGCCGCGGAGCACTCTCTCCAGGCCGTCGCGCAGGGCCGTGCCGGGAGCCACCGCGCTCAGCGCGGCACGCATCAGGCCCTCGGCACCGGAGCTCCCACCGGACTTTCCGGGAGCTGCCGCCCGGTCGTTGGCTGCCACTGCACTCCTCCGGTCACAGGTTCTGGGGTGCTCCCGTTTCGCGCACTCTGTTCGTACGGACGGGCGAGACCTGGGCAAAGTCTACCGGCGGTCCTCCGCCTCCCGCGGGGCCTCTCGCCGAGGGGAGCGCGGCAGCACCCGCAGGGCGTCCCCCATGTTCGCGACTTCCAGGACCTTCATCCCCGCGGGGACCTTGCCGGGATCGCCCGGTACGAGCGCGTGCGTGAAGCCCAGGCGATGCGCCTCGGCGAGCCTGCGCTGCACGCCCGTGACCCGTCTGACCTCGCCCGCCAGGCCCACTTCGCCGATCGCGACCAGGTTCTTGGGCAGGGGGGTGTCGCTCGCCGCGGAGGCCAGCGCGAGGGCGATCGCCAGGTCCGCCGCGGGCTCGGAGAGCTTCACGCCGCCGACCGTCGCGGAGTAGATGTCCCGCTTGCCGAGCGCGCTGATCCTGCCGCGCTGCTCCAGGACCGCGAGCATCATCGAGACGCGGGAGGTCTCCAGACCGGAGGTAGTGCGGCGGGGCGAGGGGATCTGCGAATCGACGGTGAGCGCCTGCACCTCCGCGACCAGGGGGCGGCGGCCCTCCAGGGTGACCGTCAGGCAGGTGCCGGGGACCGGTTCGTCACGTCGTGTCAGGAAAAGTCCGCTGGGGTCGGCGAGGCCCGTGATGCCCTCGTCGTGCAGTTCGAAGCAGCCGACCTCGTCGGTGGCGCCGTAGCGGTTCTTGACGCCTCGCACCAGGCGCAGGCGCGCGTGCCGGTCGCCCTCGAAGGACAGGACGACGTCCACGAGGTGCTCGAGGAGGCGCGGGCCGGCGATCGCGCCGTCCTTGGTGACGTGGCCCACCAGCAGCGTGGACATGCCACGCTCCTTCGAGGCGCGGATCAGCGCGCCGGCGACCTCGCGGACCTGGGCCATGCCGCCGGGGGCGCCGTCGATCTCCGGGGAGGCCACCGTCTGCACCGAGTCGACGATCAGCAGGGACGGTTTCACGGCGTCCAGGTGGCCGAGGACGGCGGCCAGGTCGGTCTCCGCGGCGAGATACAGATGGTCGTCTATGGCGCCGATGCGGTCGGCCCGCAGCCGGACCTGGCTCGCCGACTCCTCGCCCGTGACGTACAGCGTGCGGTGTTCGTCGCTCGCGGACTTGGCGGCCACGTCGAGCAGGAGCGTGGACTTGCCGACGCCCGGCTCACCGGCCAGCAGGACGACGGCGCCGGGGACCAGCCCGCCGCCCAGCACGCGGTCCAGCTCCGGGACGCCGGTGGGGCGGGCGGTGGCCTGACGGCCGTCGACCTGTCCGATCGGCAGGGCGGAGGTGGTGACCCGGCCGGGCGCCGTCGTGCGGACCGCGGGCGCGCCGTACTCCTCGACCGTGCCCCAGGCCTGGCATTCGGGGCAGCGGCCGAGCCACTTCGCCGTCTGCCACCCGCACTCCGTGCAGCGGTACGACGGACGGTCCTTGGTGGTCTTCGTGCGGGCAGCCATGGGGAAACCGTAACCGCCGGCACCGACAACGCGAGAAGCCCGTGCATGAAGCGGGCCGGCCGGGGCAGACGCGACCCGAGACGGTGTCCACCGCTCCACCCCCCCGGGGCGGCGGACACCGGGTGAGGCGGCCCGGCCATTCCCCCCGGCCGGGCCGCCTCACCCCTGTGAACCGGCCGGTCCGTCGCGAACGAGCCACTCGAGCCCCTGTTCCTGTCCCCTTATGAGGGATCGTTTCACCCGTACGGATTAAAAGGACTCAAGGGGACACAAGAGGTCGTTCCGTGAGGCCTACGGTCGCACGGGTGATGAGCAGCAGTCCGGAAACCTCGACCCGCACGACCGGCGCACACCGGGCGCACAGGGAGGCGCGCGACCGCGCTGCGGCGCGCGCGGCGGCGCAGCGCCCACCCGCGCGCTACGAGCCCCACCTCGACGGTCTGTTCACCTACTGTCTGTCCGTCCTGTGCGACCACGACACCGCCACGGCCGCCCTCGGCGACGTCCTGACGTTCGCCGAGCGGCGCGGACAGCGCGTCCCGGGCGCCGCGGGCGACCGCAGGGCCTGGCTCTACGCACTGGCCCGCTGGACCTGCCTGCGCGAACTCGCCGAGGCCGGGCGGAAAGGCCGGGGCGCGCATGCGCCGGGCCGGCACGGCGCCCACCGGCAGAGCGGCGCCGGGCCCGCCGCCGAGCCCGTGCCCGACGACCTCCAGGAGCGACGGCGGCGCGAACTCGCCCTGCTCGCCTGGCCGGAGGCCGCAGGCACCAGCCCGGAACAACGCGAGGCGCTCGAGCTCGCCGTACGGCACCACCTCGCCCCCCACGAGGTGGCGGCCGTACTCGGCATGGAGGTCGCCGCGGCCCGCGAACTGCTGGCCTCCGCCGCCTGCGAGGTCGAACGCACCCGGGCGGCCCTGGCCGTCGTCGAGACCGGCGGCTGCCCCGGTGTGGCCCGTCTCACCGGCGACCACCAACTCGTGCTCAGTGCCGCGCTGCGCCGCGAGCTCGTCCGGCACGTCGACGACTGCCCGCGCTGCCGCCGCGCGGCGGAGTGCGCGGTTCCCGGCCGCTGGCCCGGCGCCGGCGTCACCCCCGCCGAACTGCCGGTCCTGCGGGCGCCCCGCGCGGCCCTGCACACCTTCCTGGCGCACCCGCCACGCGCGCGGGGTGCCGCCGCGCCGCGCTTCGACCGGCGCGGCTTCCCGATGGACCCCAAGGACCGCGCCGCCCGGCGGGACCGCATGCGCGCGCGTGCCGTCACCACGACGGTCGTCGCCACGGTCGTCGCCGCGCCCGTGCTCGCCCTGTGGGCGGCCTACCGGGGCACACCGACCGCCGACTCCGACGGCCGCTCGCCCACCGCCAGTGAGGCCAAGGGCCCCGACGGCCTCGCCGGAGACGGGTCGGACGACTACCAGAACGCCGGCAACGCCAGTACCCGGCCCGGCTCCCGCCTCCCCGAGCGCGGCAAGCCCGACGTCTCCGTGGAGGTCGTCAGCGTCCCCGGACTCGGCGACAGGGGCGCGGGACGCCTGTCCGTCACGGCCGGGAACGACGGCGCCACCACCCTGATCACCCTGACCGCGGCGCAGGACGCGGACGGGCCGGTCCACTGGTCGGCGACCACCGGCGCCTCCTGGCTCCACCTGAGCCGCACCACGGGCACCCTCCGGCCCGGCGAGTCGATCACGGTCAAGGTGTACGTCGACCACCTGCGCGAGCCCACCGGGCCCTGGCACGCGCGCGTGGCGGTCTCGCCGGCCGGTGCCGTCGTCTCCATCGAGGGCCACGGCGTCGCACCCGCCCCCGCGGACCCCGGCCCCACGCCGAGCGGGCCACCCGCCTCGCCCGACCCGGAGCCGACGCCCCCGACGACCCCGCCGGCCACCGATCCCGCACCGGACGACCCGCCGACCTCCGCCGACCCCGAGCCCACGCCCACCGGCCCGTCCCCGTCCGACCCGGGCGGCTCGACCCCGCCGTCCGACGGCAGCGGCGACCCGGGCCCGTCGACGCCGTAGACCGGGAAGGGCCGTAGACCGGGAAGGGCCGTGGACCGGGAGGGGCCGTGGAGCGGGAGGGGCCGTGGACCGGGAGGAGCCGTGGAGCGGGTGCGGCGCGGGTGCGGCCGTACGGGCGGCGAAGCGGGCCGGCCCGGCTGCGGAGAGCCGGGCCGATGGCCTCAGACGATCGGACCCGCCGGACCCGCCGGACCCGCCGGATCGACGGAATCCACGGCGGTCGGCCTTTCCACCGGCGCATGCGGCGCCGGCACCGGATCCGCCGGCACCGGGTCCGCCGGGTGCGGGGCCAGCAAGGGCAGCCGCGAGGCGAGCCGCTCCTCGCACAGCTCGACCAGCCGGTCGTATCCGGCCTTGCCCATCAGCTCGATCAGTTCCGGCCGGTACGAGACGTACACCGGGTCGCCCGCGCCGTGCGCCGAGGTGGCCGACGTGCACCACCAGTGCAGGTCGTGCCCGCCCGGACCCCAGCCGCGCCGGTCGTACTCGCCGATCGACACCTGGAGCACGCGGGTGTCGTCGGGCCGGTCGATCCAGTCGTACGTCCGCCGCACCGGCAGCTGCCAGCAGACGTCCGGCTTGGTCTCCAGCGGCTCGCGGCCCTCCTTGAGGGCGAGGATGTGCAGCGAGCAGCCGGCGCCGCCCGCGAAGCCCGGGCGGTTCTGGAAGATGCACGAGCCGTTGAACGGGCGGGTCTGCCGGGAACCCTCGTCGTCCTCCGAGATCCAGCCGTCGCGCACGCCCTCGTCGTGGTGCTGCCAGACGTCGGGGGTGAGCCGCGCCACGTGCTCCGCCACGCGCTTCTCGTCGTCCTCGTCCGAGAAGTGCGCGCCCAGCGTGCAGCAGCCGTCGTCCGCGCGGCCCGCCTGGATGCCCTGGCAGCCGCTGCCGAAGATGCAGTTCCAGCGCGAGGTCAGCCATGTCAGATCGCAGCGGAAGACCTGGTCGTCGTCCGCCGGATCGGGGAACTCGACCCACGCGCGCGCGAAGTCGAGACCCTTCTCGTCGGCATCGCGGGCCTTGCGCGACTTCTTCGGTGACCTCACCCGCGAAGAACCCGGGGAGCCGGTGGCGGATTCGACGGCCTTGTCGGCCTTGTCGGCTTTTTCGTCCTTCGCCTTTTTCGTCTTTGGCACCCGACCAGGGTAAGTCGCCCGCGCGCGGCAACGAGACTGTCTCAGGATGCGCACCGGGGGTCGAGGTGAGGACGGCTGGCAGTAGCGTGCCCTCCATGAGACTCGGTGTCCTCGACGTGGGATCGAACACGGTGCACCTGCTGGTGGTGGACGCGCATCCGGGCGCGTGCCCGCTGCCCGCCCACTCGCACAAGGCCGAACTGCGCCTCGCCGAACTCCTCGACGAGTCCGGCGCGATCGGCCGTGAAGGCGTCGACACGCTCATCACCGTCGTCCGGGAGGCGCTCCAGGCCGCCGAGGACAAGGGCGTCGAGGACGTGCTGCCGTTCGCGACCTCCGCCGTGCGCGAGGCCGGCAACGCCGACGACGTCCTCGCGCGCGTACAGGCCGAGACCGGTGTCCGGCTGCAGGTCCTCACCGGCGAGGAGGAGGCCCGGCTCACCTTCCTCGCGGCCCGCCGCTGGTTCGGCTGGTCGGCCGGCAAGCTGCTGGTCCTGGACATCGGCGGCGGCTCCCTGGAGATCGCCTACGGCATCGACGAGGAGCCCGACGCGGCCGTCTCCCTCCCCCTCGGCGCGGGCCGGCTCACCGCGGGCTGGCTGCCCGGCGACCCGCCGGACCCCGAGCGGATACGGGCGCTGCGGCGGCACGTGCGGGCCGAGATCGCCCGGACCGTCGGGGAGTTCAGCCGCATCGGCTCCCCCGACCACGTCGTCGCCACCTCCAAGACCTTCAAGCAGCTCGCCCGCCTCGCCGGCGCCGCCCCCTTCGCCGACGGCCCCTACGTCCAGCGCGAGCTGAAGCGGGAGTCCCTGGAGGCCTGGGTGCCGCGCCTGGCCGGCATGACCACCGCCCAGCGCGCCGAGCTGCCGGGCGTTTCCGAGGGCCGCGCGAGCCAGCTGCTGGCGGGCGCGCTGGTCGCCGAGGGGGCGATGGACCTGTTCGGGGTGGAGTCCCTGGAGATCTGCCCGTGGGCGCTCCGGGAGGGCGTGATCCTCCGCAAGCTCGACCACATGGCTTCGCAGTAGCGCACCGCCGGGACGAGGCGGGGCGGGACGAGGCAGGCGAGGCGGGCGGGGCGGGCACCGGGATGGCACGCGCGCGTGAGGGCACGAGGCGATTCGGACCCTGTGCCCCGGACCTCGCGCCCCGGACCTCGTGCCCCGTGTCCGGTGCTCCGGCCCCCGTGCCCCGGACCTCGCGCGCCTGGAGGGTGAGGCCACCCGACCCGGTGGGCACGCGCGCGTGAGGGCACGAGGCGATCGGCCCGGCGGGCGCACGGCTGCCGCGGCAGACGGACCGACGGATCCCGGCCACCCCCCGTGGCATGCGCCACAACGGCGCACGGACACCCGTCAGTCCGGTCACCGCACCCCGTAACCTGTCCCCCATGGCAGAGCCAGTCGCGCGCGTTCCGGATGCGAAGGTCGCCCTGTCGACTGCCTCGGTCTACCCGGAGTCGACGGCGACGGCCTTCGAGATCGCGGCACGCCTCGGCTACGACGGGGTCGAGGTCATGGTGTGGAACGACCCGGTCAGCCAGGACATCGACGCGCTCCGCAGACTCAGCGACTACCACCGCGTCCCGATCCTCGCCGTGCACGCCCCGTGCCTGCTCATCACGCAGCGCGTGTGGTCGACCGACCCGTGGGTCAAGCTCCAGCGGGCGCGCGCCGCGGCCGAGAAGCTGGGCGCGGGCACCGTCGTCGTCCACCCGCCCTTCCGCTGGCAGCGCCAGTACGCGCGCGACTTCGTCCAGGGCATCTGGCGGATGGCGGACGAGACGGACGTACGGTTCGCCGTCGAGAACATGTACCCCTGGCGCTACCGCGACCGCGAGATGCTCGCGTACGCGCCCGACTGGGACGTGACGAACGACGACTACCGGCACTTCACCATCGATCTCAGCCACGCCTCGACCGCCCGCGCGGACGCGATGGACATGCTCGACCGCATGGGCGACCGGCTGGGGCACGTGCACCTGGCCGACGGCAACGGTTCCGCCAAGGACGAGCACCTCGTGCCCGGCCGGGGCGCGCAGCCCTGCGCCGAGCTGCTGGAACGGCTCGCGCTGAGCGGCTTCGACGGGCACGTCGTCATCGAGGTCAACACCCGGCGCGCGATGTCCAGCGCCGAACGCGAGGCCGACCTCGCGGAGGCCCTCGCCTTCACGCGCCTGCACCTGGCCTCGGCGGCGAAGGTGCCCCGCCGGTGACCGGCACCACCGCGCGCCGCCGCGGCCGCCCCCCGCGCGCGGAGTCCACCGACACCCGCGACCGCATCCTCGCCGCGGCCCGCGAGGAGTTCTCGGAGCGGGGCTACCAGAAGTCGACGGTACGGGGCATCGCCAAGGCGGCCGGGGTCGACGCGGCGCTGGTGCACCACTACTTCGGCACCAAGGAGCAGGTCTTCGCGGCGGCCGTCGAGGTGTCCGTCGCGCCCGTGCTCGACGGGCCGGACGCGGTGGCCGAGGCGCCGCTGGACCAGGTCGGGGAACGGCTGACCCGCTTCATGTTCGGCGTCTGGGAGAACCCCGCGACGCGCGTGCCGCTGCTGGCGGTCGTCCGCTCGGCCGTTGACAACGAGACCGCCGCGGCCGTCTTCCGCCGTCTCGTCGCCGCGCAGCTGCTGGGCCGCATCGCCGCCCAGCTCGACGTGCCGGACGCCGAACTGCGCGCCCAGCTGGCGGCCGCGCAACTGGTCGGTACGGCCATGCTGCGGTACGTGATCAAGGTGGAACCGCTGGCGTCGGCGGACATCGAGCAGGTCGTCGCGCGCCTGGCGCCCGTGGTGCAGGGCCACCTCACCGGGCCCTGAGCGCGGCTCGGCCCTGAGCACGACGCGGCGCAGGGCCCGGCTCGGCGAGGGGCCCGGACCGGCACGCGGACCGGCGCCCCCGGCACCAGGTGCGACGCGAGATGCGCATCCCGCATTCCGGACACCTCGTCCCGCACCCTGGATGACCGGCGTACGCTCGAGGACAGCCCTACCTGTCTGAAGGAGCGAGCGACGATGCCCGAGCTGAGGTCCCGCACAGTCACCCACGGCCGCAACATGGCGGGCGCCCGCGCCCTGATGCGGGCCTCCGGTGTACCCGGTGCGGACATCGGCCGGAAGCCGATCATCGCGGTGGCCAACAGCTTCACCGAGTTCGTGCCCGGCCACACGCACCTCCAGCCGGTCGGCCGGATCGTCAGCGAGGCGATCACGGAGGCCGGCGGCATCCCGCGCGAGTTCAACACGATCGCCGTCGACGACGGCATCGCGATGGGCCACGGCGGCATGCTGTACAGCCTGCCCTCCCGCGACCTGATCGCGGACAGCGTGGAGTACATGGTCGAGGCGCACTGCGCCGACGCCCTGGTCTGCATCTCCAACTGCGACAAGATCACGCCGGGCATGCTCATGGCGGCCCTGCGCCTGAACATCCCGACGGTCTTCGTCTCCGGCGGCCCGATGGAGTCCGGCCGGGCCACCCTCGTCGACGGCACGGTCCGCACGCTCGACCTGGTCGACGCGATCTCCGACGCCGTGAACGACAAGATCTCCGACGAGGACATCCTCCGTATCGAGGAGAACGCCTGTCCGACCTGCGGCAGCTGTTCCGGCATGTTCACCGCCAACTCGATGAACTGCCTGACCGAGGCCATCGGCCTCTCCCTGCCCGGCAACGGCTCGGTCCTGGCCACCCACACCGCGCGCAAGCGGCTCTACGTGGACGCCGCGCGCACGGTCATGGACATCACCCGCCGCCACTACGAGCAGGACGACGAGACGGTCCTGCCGCGCAACATCGCCACCGTCGCCGCGTTCGAGAACGCGATGGCGCTGGACATCGCGATGGGCGGCTCGACCAACACGATCCTGCACCTGCTGGCGGCGGCCCAGGAGGCGGGCGTCCCGTTCGGCCTGAACGAGATCGACGAGGTCTCCCGCCGGGTCCCCTGCCTGGCCAAGGTGGCGCCGAACGTCGCCAAGGACCGCACGTACTACATGGAGGACGTGCACCGCGCCGGCGGCATCCCCGCCCTCCTCGGCGAGCTGCACCGCGCCGGCCTGCTGAACGAGGACGTGCACTCCGTCCACAGCCCGTCCCTGGCGGACTGGATGAAGACCTGGGACGTCCGCGGCGGCTCGCCGAGCGCCGAGGCGGTGGAACTGTGGCACGCGGCCCCCGGCTGCGTCCGCTCCGCCGAGGCCTTCTCCCAGTCCGAGCGCTGGGAGACCCTCGACGACGACGCCGAGAACGGCTGCATCCGCTCCGCCGAGCACGCCTACTCCAAGGACGGCGGCCTGGCGGTCCTCAAGGGCAACCTCGCCGTCGACGGCTGCGTGGTGAAGACGGCCGGCGTCGACGAGTCGATCTGGACCTTCGAGGGTCCCGCGGTCGTCTGCGAGTCGCAGGAGGAGGCCGTCGAGAAGATCCTCAACAAGCGGATCACCCACGGCGACGTCGTCGTCATCCGCTACGAGGGCCCCAAGGGCGGCCCCGGCATGCAGGAGATGCTCTACCCGACGTCCTTCCTCAAGGGCCGCGGCCTCGGCAAGACCTGCGCCCTGATCACGGACGGCCGCTTCTCCGGCGGCACCTCGGGGCTGTCCATCGGCCACGCCTCCCCGGAGGCGGCCTCCGGCGGCACCATCGCCCTCGTCGAGGACGGCGACCGCATCCGCATCGACATCCCGAACCGCACGATCGAGCTGCTCGTCGACGAGACGGAACTCGGCCGCCGCGAGCAGGCGTTGAACGGGGCGTACGCCCCCGCGAACCGCGAGCGCAAGGTCTCCGCCGCCCTGCGCGCCTACGCCGCGATGGCGACGAGCGCCGACAAGGGCGCGGTGCGAGACGTGTCGAAGCTGGGCTGACGTCCGCCCGACGTCCAGCGCCCAACACCGAACACCGAAGGGCCGCCTCCGTCGACCGGGGGCGGCCCTTCCGCGCGGGGGCGGGAGCCACGAGGCCCGTGAAGCCCGCACACCCGCCCCCCGGGCCTCACGAACCCCATGGGCCTCACGAACCCCGCGAGCCTCACCAGCCCGCCGGATCACGTCCGTCCACCGCGAACACCGTCCCGTCGGGAGCCCCGGCGTACACCCGTCCGTCGGCCGCCTCGGGCGCCGGCAGCGTACTGACCACCTCGTCCGACCGCGCGCCGAGCCGCAGCTCCGTCTGGCCGACGAGTCTCCCCGCCTCCGCGTCGACGGCGAGGAGACGGCCGTCGGGAGCGCTGAAGAACACGTGCGCGCCGTCGGCGACCGGCACCGACCCCCTGCTCACGGCCGTCTGGAGGGACCACAGCCGCTTCTCCCGCCGGGTGTCGACGGCCACGAGGGCTCCGTCGTACGTCATGAGGTAGACGCGGTCGCCGTCGACGGCCGCGGTCGGCTGCTGGAGCGCGACGGACAGCGCCACCCGCCGCGACGCCCCGGTCGCGGGGGAGAAACGGATCACCGCGTCCACCGTGCCGTAACCGCCGTCGCCGTCCCCGGCCAGAAAAACGATACTGCCGTCCGCGGCGCCCACCGGCGTCACCGCCTCGTCGAACCGCTCGTCCCAGCGCACCTCTCCGGTGCCGGGGTCCACCGCGGTGACCCGGGTCCGGCCCTCACCGGAGGTACTGGTCGCGTAGACCAGCGCGTCCCCGGGGAACGACACGAAGTACGGATCGCCCGCCCCCGGGATCCGCCGGCTCCATCCGGTACGCCCGGACGCCGCGTCCACCCCGGTCACCGTGCCGTCGGCCGCCGTCAGCAGCAGGGTCCCGCCCGCGTACCGGACCCCCCGGTACGCCGACACGTCCCGCTCCCAGCGCACCCGCCCCGACGCCGGGTCGAGGGCCTCGACGCGCTCGCCCGCGTGCGTGAGCACATGCGCCAGTCCGCCCGCGACGACCGGCGCCTCACGGGGTCCGTCCCCGGCGGACAGGGCGTGCCGCCACAGCACGCGTCCGTCGGAGGCGTCGAGGGCGGACACCTGCCCCGCCTGGGCACAGAGCAGCCGCCGGGCGCCGTACGCGCACCGCGGCATCCCGTCGTCCCCCGCGGGACGCGTCGCCCACGGCGCGCGGACGCCCGCGGCGGACCGCGAGCCTTCCGCGCCCCGGGACGCGGCCCCGGCCGTGTCCTCGCCGAACAGCTGGGCGGAGGCGAACCCGCCGCCCGCGACGAGCACCAGCGAGCCGAGGGCGAGCGCGGCCCGCCGCCGCCCGCCCCGCCGCCACACGGTCCACCGCCGCACGCCCGGCCGGGCCGGCGAGGGCCGGGCCGCGCCGGCCGGGTCCGCGGAGGACCCCGGCGGGCTCCCCGCCCCCGAGGATCCCGGTGACCCGGCCGGCTCCGGCCACGCGGACCCCGGCACGCCGTCGCCGGGCGAACGCTGCGCCGGTATGAACGCCTGCGTGTCGTACGAGGCCGCCACCGACCGCAGTTCCCGCATCAGTTCGTCGGGCGTGGGGCGGTCCTCGGGCTCCTTCGCGAGGCAGCGCAGCACCATCGGGGCCAGGCTCTCCGGCACACCGGTCAGATCCGGCTCGTCGTGCACGACCTGGTAGGCGACGACGTAGGGGCTGTCCGAGTCGAACGGCCCCCGCCCGGTCGCCGCGTGCACCAGCACCGATCCCAGCGCGAACACGTCCGCGGCGGGCCCGACCTCCCGCGGCCGCCGGAACTGCTCCGGCGCCATGAACGGCGGTGTCCCGATCAACTTGCCGGTCTCGGTGCGCAGTTCGCTGTCCTTCGGCCGTGAGATGCCGAAGTCGATGACCTTCGGACCGTCCTCGGCGAGCAGGACGTTGCTGGGCTTCAGATCCCGGTGCACCACCCCGACCCGATGGATGTCCCGCAGTGCCTCCGCGAGCCCGGCCATCAGCCGCCGCAACTCGCCCGCGCCCATGGGCCCGTTCCGCTTCACGTGCTGCGACAGGGTCGGGCCGGGAATGAACAACGTGGCCATCCAGGGCCGTTCGGCCTCCGGGTCGGCGTCGACGACGGGCGCGGTGAAGGCGCCGCTCACCCGCCTCGCGGCCGCCACCTCCTGCCGGAACCGGCCCCGGAACTCGGGGTCCCGCGCGAACTCGGCGTGCACGACCTTCACCGCGACCTTCATGCCCGAGGTGCTGCGGGCCAGGTGGACCACGCCCATGCCGCCCGAGCCCAGGCAGGACTCCAGGTGGTAGTGACCGGCGTACTCCGGAAGTTCCGCTTCCGCGTCCGCTCCGGTGTTGTGCTGCGGCGCCATGGACCACCCCCGTGCTGTTCGTCCGCGCGCGCGACGCACGGAGCCTAGTCGATGACGCTCACGCGACCGAGGCGGCTTGCTAGCCTCCCTGTGCCAATCGTGTACATGTGTTTCATGTCGTGATTGCGGGGAATCAACGGGACCCCATGGCAGTCATGGGGTCCGACGGGGGAGGTTTTTTCATGTCCGCAGACCGCGTGGAAGAAGTGACGGGGGTCAGGGAGACCGGGGCGGCCGGGGGCGGCGTCGAGGCGCGGGCCGTGACGGCGGCGCTGACGTACTACCCGGTGGCGCCCGGCGTCCGCCTCAACGTACGCAGCGGACCGGCCACCAGCTACCCGATCGTCAAGGTGCTGCCCGAGGGCACGAAGGTGCCGATCTTCTGCCAGACGCCCGGCACCTCGGTCACCGGCCCGTACGGCACGACGAACATCTGGGACAACATCGCCGACGGCCAGTTCGTCTCGGACGCGTACGTGAGGACGGGCAGCGACGGCTACATAGCCCCCCGCTGCGCCTGACCCGACCGCACGCGTCGCGCGGCGCTCCACCGCACGCGTCGCGCACGCGTCGCTCGGCGCTCCACCGCACGCGTCCCGCACGCGTCGCTCGGCGCTCCACCGCGCACCCTGCCGGGGAGCCCGCCCGACCCGGAGCCATAATCGTCCCGTGAGTGACGAGAACGGCACGCCGGACACCGAGGCGGGTTCCCCGGAGACCGGGGCGGGCCCCTCCGGCCGGCCCGCCCACCCGGCCGGTGCCCCGGCCGCGGGCGTCCCCTCCGGGCCCCGCCCGGAGCCCCTCCGCTTCTTCGGCACCACCTGGGTGGACCACGACCGCGGCTACCCGCTCCGCCGCATCGGCGTGGCCGTCGGCTCGCTGGCCGCCGCGGTCGCCTCCTGTCTCGTCCTGCGCCTCGCCTACGAGGGCCTCGCGCTCGCCGGCACCGGCGGCTTCGTGACCGTGCTGGTCACCGTCATATTCGCGATCTCCAGCGCCCTGGCCTTCCGGAACACCTGGGAGGGCTTCACCGAGCGCCCCGACCCCGGCCGCCAGGCCTCCCCGCGCGGGTTGCCGGCCATCGGCTTCGTCGGCTCCCTCCTCGCCTACTTCCTCCGCTCGCTCACGGAGGCCCCGGGCGAGAAGCTGCACCGCGAGGAGTACGAGACGGCCCGCGCCGAGCACGAACGCCGCACCGCCCGCCGCACCCGCAACCCGTCGAAGAAGCGCCGCCGCTCCTGAGGACGCCCGCACCCGGGCGATCTCGCGGATCTGCGGCGACCTCACGGACCACGAGGGCGACCCCGCGAACCGTCTGGCGACCCCACGGACCCCGCGAACCGCGCGGACCGCACGGCGGCCGGTGTCACCGCAACTCCACGGCGGCACCGGCCGACCGCCCCCGCGGCGGCACCGGCACCCCGGCACACCCCGGCCCTCTGGTCCCCCCTGCCCCCTCCCGCCACCATGGTCCGCATGACCCCCGCCTCCAGCACCCCCAGGGCCCTCTCCTTCGACCCCGCCGCGGCCCAGTACGCCGCCAACCGCCCCTCCTACCCGGCGGCACTCCTCGAAGCGATCGAGGAGACGGCGGGCCGTCCGCTGGCCGGTGCGCGGGTCGCCGACGTCGGCGCCGGCACCGGGATCGGGACCGCCCTCCTGCACGCCCGCGGCGCCCGGGTCGTGGCCGTCGAACCGGGTGCCGGTATGGCGGAGCAGTTCCGCCGGGACCTCCCCGACGTGCCGATCGTGCGCGGCGACGGCAACCACCTGCCCCTCGCCACCGCCTCCCTCGACCTCCTCACCTACGCCCAGTCCTGGCACTGGACCGACCCGGACCGCTCGATCCCGGAGGCCCTGCGCGTCCTGCGCCCCGGCGGCGCCCTCGCCCTCTGGTGGAACGCCGCCGCGCTCGACGTGCCGTGGATCGACGCGCAGACGGCCCGCGTCGAGCGGCACTTCGGTCTCGAACGGGCCGTGGGCGGCAACGGCGACGGCACCCACGCCGCCCTCGCCGCCGCCGACGGCCGCCTCGACTTCGCGCACCGCCGCATCCGCTGGAGCCGTCGCGTCCCCGTCGACACGCACCTGGCGAACATCGGCAGCCACTCGCTGTTCCTGGTGCACGGCCGGGAGAGCACCGACGCCTTCCTCGACGGGGAGCGCCGGCGTCTTTCGGCCGTCTTCCCCGACGGCGTGGTCGAGGAGACCTACGACGTCGGCCTGCTGCTCGCGATCCGCCCCTGACCCCGCGGCATCCGCCTCTCGCGGGCGGCGGCCCACCCCTCCAGGGCCGCAGCGCACGCGTGATCCACATGCCGCAGCCCGGCCGGCTCCAGCCGTACCTCCCGGTCCCGGTGCTGGACGTCCAGCGCGTGCAGGGCGTCCAGCAGATGCGGCAGCCGCAGGAACGTCGCATGCCCCAGCAGCCGTACGACGATCCCGGCGTCACCCCGGTCCTCGATCTCCACGCGCACCTGGCTGACCTCCCAGGCCGTCTTCGCCACGGCCAGCGCCAGCCCGGCCAGCACCCCCACGAACAGATTCCCCACGACCACCACGACCGCCGTCACGCCCAGCACCGCCACCTCGCCGCGATGCCCACGCCACCACGCCCGCACCTCCCGGACGGGAACGAGGCCGCAGCCGACGTACAGGAGCAGGGCGGCCACCGCCGCGGCCGGCACCACTCCCGCCACCCCGAGCGCCGCGAGCACCCCGGCCACGACGACCGCGACCGCCGGCGGTCCCCCGCGCCGCGGCACCCGCGGGAACGACCACCGTGCCGACGCGACCAGCACGAGCGCCACGACGGCCCCCGTCGCGCCCACCTCCGCGAGCCGCACGGACTCCGCGACGTCCGGCAGCCCCACGGCACCTCCCGGCCCCCGTGCTTCGACGCGCCGCACCTCCAGGTCGAACGCCCAGGTCGCGGCCGCCGCCGACACCACGGCGGCCAGCGGCGCCGGAACCAGCCGCGCACCCCACCGCCATCGCCGCCACAGCAACGACAGGACCAGGGTGGCAGCCCCCACCGACAACGCCACCGGATCCGTCCGCCCGGGCGGGACCGCCGGTCCGGCGGCCGTCCCGAACCCGCCCACCGGCACCGCCGCGTCCCCGAGGGCGTACACCTGCCCGGCGACCAGGACGAGTCCGATCCCGGCGAGCGTCCCCCGTACGACCGCCACCGGCGCGGCCCGGAACCACCTCCCCAGCCGCGCCAGTGAGGCGGCCAGCGCGCCGCCCAGGCCGGTGAGCAGCGCCGACCCGGCGGGGAGCGGGCAGAGCAGGGCGACGCCCGTGCACACGGGCAGCGCGACGAGCAGAACGGTCGAGGAAGCCCACAGGTCGGCCTCGCGGACACCATGACGCATGACGACGGCACCTCCGGTCGGGAACGGGAGATGCGTGGGGGCCGTGCCGGGGGAAGGCGCGGCCGAATGAATCCCATTTTCATGAGATCCGCCGGCTGCGCACCGGAAAGCACCGACGGCCACACGAACGGGGAAGCGCACGAGCGCAACCGCCCCGCCTCCCGAGCGCCACCGCGCGCCCGTGCCGCGCAACACGCTCCCGGCCGCTTGACGGCTCCCGTACCGCGGAGAGATTATTCATCGCATGATGAATTATGAGGACCGGGCCTCCGAACCCCCCGACGACCCGGGACCCGACGACCCGGTCCCGACCGCCCCCGCCGCCGTGCGCGCCCGCGACCTCAGCGTCGTCCGAGGCCCCCGCACGGTCCTGCGCACCCTCGACTTCGCGGTCCCGCGCGGCCGGATCACCGGCCTCCTCGGCCCTTCGGGATGCGGCAAGTCGACGCTGATGCGGGCGATCGTCGGCACCCAGGCCAAGGTCACCGGCACCCTGGACGTACTCGGCCGGCCGGCCGGCCACCCCGCCCTGCGCACCCGCATCGGCTACGTCACCCAGGCGCCTTCCGTCTACGACGACCTGTCGGTCCGCCAGAACCTCGACTACTTCGCGGCCGTCCTCGACCCCGGCCGCGCGGCGGCCGCCCGCCGCCACGACAACGTCACCCGCGCGATCGCCGACGTCGACCTGACCGGCCGCACCGACGCCCTGGCCGCCAACCTCTCCGGAGGCGAGCGCAGCCGCGTCTCCCTGGCCGTGGCCCTCCTCGGCGCCCCGGAACTCCTCGTCCTGGACGAACCGACGGTCGGCCTCGACCCGGTCCTGCGCCGCGACCTGTGGAACCTCTTCCACGACATCGCCGCCTCCCGCGGCACCACCCTCCTCGTCTCCTCCCACGTCATGGACGAGGCCGAGCGCTGCCACCGCCTCCTCCTCATGCGCGAGGGCGAGATCCTCGCCGACGGCACCCCCGACGAGCTGCGCGCCCGCACCGGCTCGGACACGGTCGAGGCGGCCTTCCTGCACCTGGTCGACGAGGCGGCCGAAGCGACCCGCAAGAAGGAGAGGACCCGATGACCACGGACACCGCGCCCGCCGCACCCACCCCCGTCGCCCCCACGGCCCCCCTCAACCTCTCCCGCACCACCGCCACCGCCGCCCGTGTCCTGCGACAGCTGCGCCACGACCCCCGCTCGATCGCCCTGATGATCCTGGTCCCGTGCCTGATGCTGGTCCTGCTCCGCTACGTCTTCGACGGCAGCCCCCGCACCTTCGACAACATCGGCGCGTCCCTCCTCGGGATCTTCCCCCTGATCACGATGTTCCTGGTCACGTCCATCGCCACCCTGCGCGAACGCACCTCGGGCACCCTCGAACGCCTCCTCGCCCTCCCCCTCGGCAAGGGCGACCTGATCGCCGGATACGCCCTGGCCTTCGGCGCCCTCGCGATCGTCCAGTCCGCCCTCGCCACCGGCCTGGCGCTCTGGTTCCTCGACCTGGACGTGCGGGGCAGCACCTGGCTCCTCCTCCTGGTGGCCCTGCTCGACGCCCTCCTCGGCACCGCCCTCGGCCTCTTCGTCTCGGCCTTCGCCGCCTCCGAGTTCCAGGCGGTCCAGTTCATGCCGGCGGTGATCTTCCCCCAGCTCCTCCTCTGCGGCCTCTTCGCCCCCCGCGACACCATGCACCCCGTCCTGGAGGGCATCTCGAACGTCCTGCCCATGTCCTACGCGGTCGACGGCATGAACGAGGTCCTCGCCCACGCCGACATGACGGCGACCTTCGTCCGGGACGTGCTCGTCGTGGCGGGCTGCGCCCTGCTGGTCCTCGGCCTGGGAGCAGCGACACTGCGCCGCCGGACGACGTGACGGACCCGCATCCGCCGGGAGGAGCTCACGGCCGAGCACGAGGAACGCAGACAACGCAGACAAGGCAGCGAGCCCCGACGGCCGGATCCGACGGCCGGATCCGAGGGCCGGATCCCGAGGACGGACCCGAAGGACGGACCCGAAGGACGGAGCGGGGGCCGGCGCGGAACGGCGGCGGGGACGGGTCCGCGCCGCCCACCCACCGGACAGCTCCCACCCCCGCACCGGCCCCGGTGCGAGGATGACCCCGGACGACGCACACTCCCGGAGGACCCCGCCATGTCCCAGAAAGTCGCAGTCCTAGGCACCGGCAAGATCGGCGAAGCCCTTCTCAGCGGCATGCTCCGAGGCGGCTGGCCCCCCGCCGACCTCCTCGTCACCGCCCGCCGCGCGGACCGCGCCGAGGAACTCCGCGCCCGCTACGGCGTCACCCCGGTCACCAACGCCGAAGCCGCCAAGACCGCCGACACCCTCATCCTCACGGTCAAGCCGCAGGACATGGGCGCCCTCCTCGACGAGCTGGCCCCGCACGTCCCCGCCGACCGCCTCGTCATCAGCGGAGCCGCCGGCATCACGACCGCCTTCGTCGAGGAGCGCCTCACCGCCGGTGTCCCCGTCGTCCGCGTCATGACGAACACGCCCGCCCTCGTCGACGAGGCCATGTCCGTCATCTCCGCCGGCAGCCACGCCAGCGCCGACCACCTCGCCCACGCCGAGGAGATCTTCGGATCCGTGGGCAAGACGCTCCGCGTCCCCGAGTCGCAGCAGGACGCCTGCACGGCCCTCTCCGGCTCCGGCCCGGCGTACTTCTTCTACCTCGTCGAAGCGATGACGGACGCGGGCATCCTGCTCGGCCTGCCCCGCGACAAGGCCCACGACCTCATCGTCCAGTCCGCGATCGGCGCCGCGACGATGCTCCGCGACAGCGGCGAACACCCGGTCAAGCTCCGCGAGAACGTCACCTCCCCGGCCGGCACCACCATCAGCGCCATCCGCGAACTCGAGAACCACGGCGTACGCGCCGCCCTCATCGCCGCCCTGGAGGCCGCCCGCGACCGCAGCCGCGAGCTGGCCGCCGGCACCAAGGACTGACGGCACGGGCGCACCGCCCCACCACCTCACCGCCCCACTGGGGGCGGTCACTTCGCCGCGTCCACCACCTCCCCGGTGGTGACGACCCGCGCGAAGCCGCCCCCGTGCAGCGACACCGCCGACGCCCGCGCCACCTCGTCCGCGCTCAGCCGCCAGCCGAACGGCCCCTCCAGGTCGAACGTGTGGGTGGCGTCGTACGCGACCACGACGTCGTACCCCAGGTTCCCGCCCATCCGGGCGGTCGTCTCCACGCACATGTTGGTCTGGATCCCGGCCAGCACCACCTGCGCGATCCCCCGCCCCTTCAGCCACGCGTCCAGGTCCGGCGTCCCGTAGAAAGCCGAGTTCACCGTCTTCGTGACGAGCAGCTCGGCACCGGAGCCCTTGCCCCTCCTCTCCTCCACGTACGTCTTGAAGCCGTTCCCCCCGTACCCCGGCCGCAACGGTGAGTCCGGCTTGACCGAGTCGTGCCGCACGAACACGACCGGCCGCCCCGTGGCCTGCCACACGTCGATGAGCGTGGCGATGCGGCCGTCGGCGCCGGGGTTGTTCCGGGGCCCCCAGAACCCGGTCTCCTCGAAGCCCTCCTGCACGTCCACGACCACCAGTGCTGCGTTCTCAGCGATGTCCATGCCCCCGATCCTGCCGCCACGACGCCTCCCGTCCCAGCAGGTGAAAAGTCGGCGATCGATGGTTTACTGCCACGCATGGACCAGGGCGGCGCGGGCGGGGGACGACAGGACGCGTACCGGGTGGCCCTCGTCGCCTTCCCCGGCATCCGGGCCTTCGACGTCTCCGTCATCACCGAGGTCTGGGGCACCGACCGCACCGACCGCGACGCGCCCGCCTTCGACCTGCGCCGCGTCGCCCCCGACACCGCCACGCCCGTCCCCATGCGCGGCGGACTCAGCCTCCTGCCCGACCGCACCCTCTCCTGGCTGCCGCGCGCCGACCTGATCCTGGTCCCCGGCCTCGACGACCACGTCACCCCCGCACCACCACCCGTCCTCCAGGCCCTCCGCCGCGCCCACGCCCGCGGCACCACCATCGCCGCCCTCTGCGGGGGCGCCTTCACCCTCGCCCAGGCCGGCCTCCTCGACGGCCGCCGCGCGATCACCCACTGGAACCTGGTCGACCTGCTGCGCGCCCGTCACCCCGAGGTCACCGTCGTCCCCGACGCCCTCTTCATCGAGGACGACAACATCTGGACCGCCGCCGGCACCGCGGCCGGCATCGACCTCTGTCTGCACCTGGTCCGCCGGTCCCACGGCGCGGAAGCGGCCGCCACCATCGCCCGCTCGATGGTCACCGCCCCCTTCCGCACCGGCACCCAGGCCCAGTTCATCGAACACGCCACACCCCACACCGACCGCGACGCCGACGCCCTCGCCGCCGTCCGCGAACACGCGCTCCGCCACCTCCACGAACCGCTCACGGTCGCCGGCCTGGCGGCTCGCGCCGGCATGTCCCCGCGCACCTTCGCCCGCCACTTCACGGCGGCCACCGGCACCACCCCCCTCCGCTGGCTCCTCGACCAGCGCCTCGCCGCCGCGCAGAAGCTCCTCGAACGCACCGACCTCCCCATGCCCGAGGTCGCCCGCCGCGCGGGCTTCGGCAGCGAGGTCACGATGCGCCAGCACTTCGCATCGCGCCTCGCCACCAGCCCCCGCGCCTACCGCGCCGCGTTCAGCGCCGGCTCCGCCATCGCGGGCAGCAGCCCGATCGCCCGGTAGGCGGCGTCCACGACCGGCCGGGCCATCGCCCGCGCCCTCTCCGCACCGTCCCTCAGCACCCCCTCCACGAACACCGGGTCGGCGCACAACTCCTGGTGTCTGGCCCGCACGGGCCGCAGCACCTCCACCACCGCGTCGGCGGTGTCCCTCTTCAAAGCGCCGTACGACTCGTACACGTCCGCCAGGGCCCGCGGGTTCCCGCCCGTGCACGCCGCGAGGATCTCCAGCAGGTTCGCGACGCCGGGCCGCTCCTCCCGGTCGTACACGACCTCCCGCCCGCTGTCGGTCACGGCCCGCATGACCTTCTTCCGTACGACGTCCGGCTCGTCCAGCAGGTAGACGATGCCGGGACCCGAGTCGTCGCTCTTGCCCATCTTCGACGTCGGTTCCTGGAGGTTCATGACCCGCGCCCCCACCGGCGGATGCGTGGCCCTGGGCACCACGAACGCCTGTCCGTAGCGCTGGTTGAACCGCAGCGCCAGGTCCCGGGTCAGCTCCACGTGCTGGGCCTGGTCGTCCCCGACCGGCACCTCGTCCGTCCCGTACGCCAGGATGTCCGCCGCCATCAGCACCGGATAGGTGAGCAGCGACAGCCGCACGCTCCCGCCCCGCTCACGCTCCCGCGCGGCCTTCTCCCTGTACTGGATCATCCGCCGCATCTCGCCGTCGGTGGCCACGCACTCCAGTACGTACGACAGCCGCGCGTGCTCGTCCACGTGGCTCTGCACGAAGAGGGTGCACAGCTCCGGATCCAGCCCGGCCGCGAGCAGCAGCGTCGCGGCCTGCCGACTCAGCCGACGCACCCGCGCGGGGTCGTGGTCCACGGTGAGGGCGTGCAGGTCGACCACGCAGAACAGCGCGTCCGCCCGGTGCTGATCGACGTCGGCCCACTGCCGCATGGCCCCCAGATAGTTCCCCAGCGTCAGATGCCCGGTCGGCTTGACCCCGCTGAAGACCCGCTTCATCTCTCCACCTCCTGGTCGAGGCCACCGCGCCCGGCCGGCCGACCCTCGGGAGGGAGAAACAGAAACGGCCGCCGAGGCGGCGGCCGTTGAGTGCACACGTCAGTCCGGCCGCCGTCAGGCGGCCCACCACAGCTGGGTGCTGCACGTATGCGTAGTCATGCGGGCCAGCGTACGCCTCCGAGGTGCTCCTGGGGCCTGGGTTGACACGCCCCGGAGGGATACGTAGTGTTCTCCGAGTTGTCCGACGTGAGCGTCGACTCCGGACAACCATTCCGCAAGTACCCAGCACTCCTCGGCGAGCAGTCGATTCGTCTGCCGTCGTGTCATTGCCGTGCGTATTCGCGAAATGAGGAATCCACGTTCGAAAGGACGCCGCCCCGATTGGCTTCGGGGCCGGGGAATCCGCTAAAGTCTCACTCGTCGGAACGGCCCAACAGCCGGGAAGGCAAACCCCCTTCTGACGGGGAATCGGAACCGAAAGGATCTGATAGAGTCGGAACCGCCGGAAAGGAAACCGCGAAGAAAAACGCGGGATTCTGGAAAGCGCCGAGGAGATCGGGCCGGGAAGCGGTCTGATAGAGTCGGAAACGCAGGACCGAAGGGAAGCGCCCGGAGGAAAGCCTGAGAGAGTATCTCGGGTGAGTACGAAGGAAGCGTCCGTTCCTTGAGAACTCAACAGCGTGCCAAAAATCAACGCCAGATATGTTGATACCCCGTCCCCGGCAGT